>NZ_JBITIP010000021.1:0-133185 GCF_044459125.1 Nonomuraea sp. NPDC050383 | reverse complement strand
TGGGAGAGTAGGTCACCGCCGGACAATCTTTTGATGGGGGTCCATGCGGGTCTGGCATTCGTGCCGGGCCTGTGTGGGCCCCTTTCGCATGCCCGGAGGCGTCCACGCCGGGCAACCATCGGGCCCGATGGGCCGGCCGGACGTACACCGGCAGACACACGGGCCCCGGTCGGACCACGACGCAGACATGCTCCTGGCGCGCAGAGTCACCGGAACACACCGGACATCACTGTCGTGCCACGAACACACCCCAGCCCAGGTACTGCCGGCCGTACTGCAGGTGCGCACGGCGAGACTTGTCCAGGAAGTCGCGGATCGCCGGCGCGTCGGAGTCGTCGGAGTTGGCGCGTAGCCAGTCGCTCAGCGTCCACCACTGGCTCGCCACGTACCGATCCCAGCTGTCCGGGTCGGCCAGCACCATCTCCACCAGCTCGAAGCCGGCGCTCTCCAGTTGTTCCGCCGTACCGGCCAGCGAGGTGAACGTCCCTTCGGGGATCTCCATGGTCTCGTACACCTCTGCGGGCGGCGGAGACTGCCAGAAGCACTCGCCGACCAGCGCGATCCCGTCCCGGCGGAGCGGCCGCCGCATCAGGTCCAAGGTTCCCGTCAGCCCGCCGCCTATCCACGTCGCGCCGATGCAGGACACGATGTCGTACGAGTCCGCCTCCGTCTCGTACGTCCGCGCGTCGGCTTCGACGAAGCTCACCTGGTCGGAGACCCCGAGGTCCGTGGCGCGCTTCTTGGCCGCGTCCAGGAACGTCGAGCTGAGATCCACCCCCACGCCCTGCAACCCGTAGCGGGACGCCCAGCGGCTGAGCATCTCGCCCTTCCCGCAGGCGAGATCCAGTTGCCGGGCGCCGGGCCGTATGTGGCATATCTCGCCGAGCAGATTGAGCTTGTCGTGGCTGAGGGGATTAAGGATGCGGTGACGCGACTCGGCGATCTCATGGAAGCGAAGAGACATGGCTGGCAGTCTTCCTGAAAACGGCAAAGGGAGCGACCGAATTGGCTCGTCGGCGAGTCACGTGGACGTTCGGAGGCTTGCTAGTCTGGAAGGAGCGGGCCACCCCCACGGGTGGCCTTCGTCGCGTAAGGCCCGAGGACGGGCGGCGGCGAGCCACGGCGGCCGTCATATGCGATGCGGGTCCGCTGAGTGAGCCAACGAAATGGACCAGAAGTGAACAGAGACAACGGACCCGACGGCGGACAGCGCGAGGGCGGCGAACACGGGGAGAGGCGTACGTACGGGAACAGAGACGGCGGGTACGGCTCCCGAGGCAGTGACCAGGGGGCGTCGCGGGGCGACCGCCCGTTCCGTTCTGACCAGCGCTCCGGCGGCCGCGACGACCGGGGGCCGCGCCGCGAGGGCGACGACCGCCGTTCCTCGCAGGACCGCGGCTCCGGCGATCGGCCCGGATACCGCGGCCGGGACGACCGCCCCGACCGTTCTGACCGCCCCGACCGTTCCGGCAGCGACGATCGCGGCCCGCGCCGTGAGGGTGGCTTCCGCGACGACCGCGGCCCCCGCCGTGAAGGTGGCTTCGACCGGGGTCCCCGCCGCGAGGGTGGTTTCCGCAGCGACAGTGGGCCGCGCCGCGAGGGGGGCTACGGTGACCGTGGTCCGCGTCGTGACGATGAGCGTCGCCCGTTCCGCGACCGCGATGATCGGGGTCCGCGTCGTGAGGGTGGCTTCGGTGATCGGGGTCCGCGTCGTGAGGGTGGGCAGGGCGACGGTCGTCCCCCGTTCCGCGACCGTGACGATCGGGGTCCGCGTCGTGAGGGTGGGCAGGGCGACAGTCGCCCCCCGTTCCGCGACCGTGACGATCGGGGTCCCCGTCGTGAGGGCGGCTACGGTGACCGCGGCCCGCGTCGTGAGGGCGGCTACGGTGACCGCGGTCCCCGTCGTGAGGGCGGTTTCGGTGATCGGGGTCCGCGTCGTGAGGGTGGGCAGGGCGACAGTCGTCCCCCGTTCCGCGACCGTGACGATCGCGGTCCGCGTCGTGAGGGCGGCTACGGTGACCGTGGTCCGCGCCGTGAGGGCGGTTTCGGTGATCGGGGTCCGCGTCGTGAGGGTGGGCAGGGCGACAGTCGTCCCCCGTTCCGCGACCGCGATGACCGCGGTCCCCGCCGTGAGGGTGGCTTCCGCGACGATCGCGGCCCGCGCCGCGAGGGCGGCTACGGCGACCGTGGTCCGCGCCGTGAAGGCGGCTACCGCGACGGTGGCTCCCGTGACGGTGGCTCGCGTCCCTTCTCCCGTGACCGCGACGACCGCGAGTCAAGTGGCACCCGCGCCAGGTACGGCAGGGCGGACCGGGACGACGCTCCGCCGCGCGAGCGGCTCCCCGAGGTCGCCCCTGACATCACCGCCGAGGAGCTCGACAAGGAGGTGCGCGAGGAGCTGCGTTCCCTCCCAGGCGACCTCGCCGAGCTCGTGGGCCGGCACCTCGTCGCCGCCGAGCGGGCCTTGGAGGAGGACGATCCCGACCGGGCGCACGAGCACACCAAGGTGGCTCGCCGGTTCGCTGCCCGTATCGGCGTCGTCCGGGAGGCGGCGGGCATCGTCGCTTACCACGCGGGGCACTACTCCGAGGCGCTGAGCGACCTGCGCGCGGCCAGGAGGATGACGGGGTCCGACGCGTACCTGCCGGTGATGGCCGACTGCGAGCGTGGTCTCGGTCGTCCCGAGCGTGCCCTGGACCTCGTCCGCTCTCCGGAGGCCGAGCGCCTCGACCGGCCCGAGCGTATCGAGCTGGCCATGGTCGAATCCGGCGCCCGCCGTGACCTCGGTCAGAACGACGCCGCGGTCATCACGCTCCAGCGGCTGCCGGAGCTGCGCGACCCGGAGCCGAAGCCGTGGTCGGCGCGGCTCGCGTTCGCGTACGCCGACGCGCTGCTCGACGCCGGCCACCAGGACGCGGCGATCGACTGGTTCGCCAGGGCGATGGCCTTCGACGGCGAAGGGGAGACCGACGCCGCCGAGCGTTACGCCACGCTGACCGGTGCCGTCATCGACGACCTCGAAGAGGACTACGAGGACGACGACGACCTCGACGTACCCCTGGACGATGACGCCGCCTTCGGCGCCACGTCTTCTCAGGACGCCGAGCAATCCGAGCAGCCTCAGCACTCGGACCAGTCCGGGCACTCGGAAGCGGACGCTGAGAACGACCTCGGCGAGGAGGACTCGGACGAGGAAGACTCCGAGGAAGACTCCGATGAAGAGGGCTCCGACGAGGAAGACGCCGATGGGGAGGCCTCCGACGGGGACGACCTCGGCGAAGATGTTCGTGTCGAGGACGGTGGGTCCGTCGGGCAGCAGGCGTCCAGCGAGTCCGCGGTGACCGCCGATGCCCAGGACGTGTCCGCCGAGGACGTGTCCAAGCACGACGTCGCCGACGATGAGGGCGCCGAGGAGGACGTGTCAGGTGGCGATGCCACACACGACGCTCCCACCAAGGACGCTCCCGCCAAGGGCGCTTCCGCTGCTGCGGTCACCGAGCCCGAGACCGGGACCGCCGCCTCCACGGCGGGCGAGCCGAGCGACAGCCCGGCGGCCGACCCGGTAGCGGAGGACGTTCAGCAGGCAGGGGACAGCCCGGCTGCCGCCGAGGACGTCAAGTCGGACCCCGGCGAGGCTGCCGGCTCGAAGCGGTCGGCCAAGGCGAAGCCCGGGGCCGACTCCGCCCCGGACATCAACTTGGCGTTCATCGAGCCGAACTTCGGCGACATCCTGGACCAGCCCGACGAGCCATCCGAGGACAGGCCCAAGCGCGACAGCTGACGCCGTCGTGATCGCTCACTGAAGGTCTGTGAGACGTACCGCGAGGACAAGCAGACGGTACGGCCGGCACACCCCACGGTGTGCCGGCCGTACCGTTCGTGCGTTTCAGGACTGCGATTGTCTCGGGGAGACCCGGTTGAGCCAGTGGAGGATGCCCGCGACGTTGGAGGGCGCCCCGCTCAGCAGCTCCAACTGCTCGGCCGCCTCGTTCTCCAGGTCCACCGCCGCGTAGCGCTCCTTGGTCTGGTCCCACACCATGGCGACGGCGTGGTCGAGGTCCATGCCTTCCGCGTGGGCCTGGCGGGTCAGATCCACCCAGACGCGCAGTTCTTCCGCGGAACGCTCGAGAGTCTCCTGAACAGCGTCCACCGGCCCGTAATGGCTGAACAGCAGCCGTTGCGGGCCGAGCGCTCTGAACAGGGCGATCGAGTCGAGCGCCGTGTCCAGGTCGAAGTCCGGCGGCGGCGTGGCGGGACGCAGGTCGCCGGTCTCGGGGAGGTAGACGCCGGCCGCGTCGCCGACGTAGAGGTCGCCGGTGCCCGAGTCGACGAGGCCGATGTGGTGCTTGGCGTGGCCGGGCGAGTAGTGGCTGCTGAGCGTGCGTCCGTTGCCGAGGTCGATGGCGCCGGTGTCGCCGAGGGCGACGATGCGTTCGGCCTCGGTCGGTGTGAGCTCGCCGAACAGTGTGTCGAGCTGGTCGCCCCAGACCATCCGGGCGCTGGCCATCAGCCGTGACGGGTCGGCCAGATGCCGGGCACCCTTCTCGTGTACGACGATCTGCGCGGAGGGGAAGAACTTCGCGATGTCGCCGACCCCTCCGGCGTGGTCCAGATGGATGTGGGTGACGACCACGGTCGACAGGTCGTCGGGACCCACTCCCAGCGAGGCCATGGCGTCGCGCACCACCGGTGCGGAAGTCGACGTCCCGGTCTCGACCAGGCAGGGCCGGTCAGACAGGATCAGGTACCCGGCGGTTATGCCCGAGTATCCAGCCATTTTCGTGTCGATCTCATAGACGTCGCCGCCGAGGGCGGTGATGTTGTCCACAGGAGCTCCCGAGCCAGCGGTCCGCTATCCCCAGAACGACGTTCGAGCCGCTCCGGCCTTGCCCACATCGTAGAGAGTGATCCCCACCGGAGCATCGGATGGGAGGACGGCAATGGACCGCAACGAGGTCGTGCTGGTAGGGAGGCTGTCCGCGGCAGCCGAGGTCAAGAGGCTGCCTAGTGGTGACACCTTGACCAGGTGGCGCGTGGCCGTACGCAGGGACCGCCCGCACCCGAAAGGGGGCGTGATGACGGACAGCATCCCGTGCGTCACCTTCGACGCCGCGACCGCAGCCGTGGTGCGTGAGCTGAAACCGGACGATCCGCTGGAGGTGCGGGGCGCGTTCCGCTGCCGCATCTTCGGTCCGTCGTCCGGCAAGATCTGGCGCTACGAGGTGGAGGTCTTCGCCGCGGAGCCGGCCATCACCGCGTCGGTCACCGCGGAGCCGGTCACGTCGGTCCTGGATCTGTCTCTGGACGGTGAGAGCCGCCGCCCGTCCAGGCGACCGCGCGCATCCGTGCCTTCACCCGCCGCAATCGGTTCCGGTGCGCTGAAAAACCAGATCACGGCCCCGGTCACCGCTCCGGCGAGGGCCGCCAGCGCCCCAGGGTCCAATGACAGTCTCGCCGCAGAAGGCATGCACGCCCCACAAGGCATGGGCTCGCCCGCGCGTCCACCGTCTCCACCGACCGCGAACGCACTGCCCAGCGCGAGCAACTCCGCCAGGCCGACGGCCGTCGCACCCGCGCACGACCCGGCCGCCGGGCCACCCCGGCCCGCGGCAGGACCCCGAACCACCGAAAGAAGCCCCGCAACGCCAGACCGTGCGGCGGCCACCTCGCCTACCCTGGTCGCAAAGCCGCCCGTCGCCACGGATCCTTCCGCGGTCAGCGAGCGATCCTCGCCCAGCGAGAGTCGCACCGTGGCCAAATCAACCGTGGCCATACGGCGTCCCGCCGCCACACAGCACCCAGCGGTGGCACGGCCTCCGCTGACCGTAAGCTCATCCCCGACCGGAGGGCCACCCCCGGCCGGTGAAACTCCTGGGGCAAGAGAAGCGCCTAGGGTCGGCGAAACTTCCGGCCGCGCTGTGCGCGGATCCGCGGAAACACCCATGGTGGCGAAGCCTCGCATGCACGCACCGCCCCCATCGCGTCCGACACTTCCACGTCCGGAGGAGACGACACTTCCACGTCCGGGGGAGACAGCGTCGCCACGTCCAGTGGAGACGGTGACGCCGTGCCCCATGGAGACCACGACGCCGGAGGACCATGACCCGCCAGGCGCTCCTTCTACGCCAAGCCGCCTGCAAACCATGATCGACACGTGCAGATCCGCCGGCAGAGGTGTGCTTTCGCGAACTCACCGCTGAAAAGCACCGGCGGCAGGCCGCCAGCGGGCATGGGCGTCGTCTTCGGGCTCAAGCGGATGACGTCCAGCACCCGGGTCCGGGAGGTGCGGCCGCTCTCCAGCGCCGGGTTGGCCTCACTCCTGTGAGGATGGTGCCGGGACCAGGCCTTTGTAGATCCCGGCCGGTGCGAAGGCGGGCGGGCCACGTACGTCCTTGGCCTCAGTCGGTGGCGAAGGTGCGGAGGATCAGGCCGGTTCGGGGCTTGGGGCCGAAGGAGGTGGATTTGCGGGGTACACGTTCGCCGGCCGCGGCGACCGCCAGGACGTCGGCGACCGCGAGTGGCTTGAGGATCACCGCCGTTCCTCCCGCGCGGGCGGCCTGCTCCGCCGCGGAGCGCGCGTCGTGGTGGACGATCCGTACGGTCTGCTCGTCGTCCTGCATGTCCCAGACCTTGGGCATCAGGAACTCCGTGAGGATGGAGGTGTTCAGGGCGTTCCAGCGGTCCGAGCGATCGGCGGGCATGGCATGGGCCAGTTGCATGGGGTCGGGGTCGGTCAGCAGGTGGGTGCCCCCTTCGCCGGCGAGCAGAAAGGCCGGCCCCGAGGTCGCGTCGAGTGCCGCCAGCCCTTCGGTGAGGCTGGGGTAGTCGTGGACTCGCCATGCGCCCTTCGCCCTGGCCGCCGCCTCTGCGAGGGGCAGGGCAGGGATGACTCGATGGATGGCCTTGAGGTCGGGCGGATAGGCGGAGACGTCGACCAGCAGCGCCAAGCCGAAGTCCCATGGGCCCGACTCCGGCCTGGCCGTCGACGTCTCACGTGCCTGAGGGGCATCCGCGGTCACGCTGCTCGTGCCGGTTCCGCGGCCGAAGGAAGCCGGGTCGGTTCGGCTGAAGGAAGTCGTGTCGCTTCGGCCGAAGGAAGCCGGGTCGGTTCGGCCGAAGGTAGTCGTGTCGGTTCGGGGAGAGGACGTCGAGTCGGTCCGGGGGGATGTCATATCGGCTTGGTCGGCGGAGGAGGTCGTGTCCGCCTGGAGTGAGGAGGCGATCGCGTCGTTCAAGGGGGAGGCGCTGGTGTCGGTTGCCGTGAGGTTGGCGGGGTGGGCGGGCGGGGTCTGGGTGCGGGCCGTGTGTTCCTGGCGCTGGAGGACCCGGTACGTGGCGTACCTGTGGTGGCCGTCCGCGATGAGGGCTTGGCGGGGGCGGAGGTCGGCGTTGACGGCGGCGATCTCGGTCGCGTCGGTGATCGCCCACAGGCGGTGCGTGAGGCCGTCCTCGGTGTGGGCCGCGACCAAGGGCTCTCGCGTGGTGGCCACCTCGTCCACGAGCCGCGTCGCCTGGCCGTCGCCGCCGTCGTACAAGAGGAAGATGGGCTCCAGGTTGGCCTGGGTGGTGCTCATGAGCGCGAGCCGGTCCGCCACCGGGCCGGGGAAGACGTGCTCGTGGGGGAGGATGATGCCCTGTGTCGGGTCGGCGATGCCCACGTCGCCGATGAGGCCGCGCTGCAGGATCCCGGGGCCGCGCTGCTCGTACACGTACAGGGCCGGGAGGGCGTCCGTCGTGAGGATGCCCGCCTCCAGCCACGCGCGCAGGGTGTCACGGGCCTCCGCGTAGCGGGTCTCGTCAATGTCGGACGCCGTCGCGGGCTGGCCGTCACCGGCGTCGTTCAGGTCGGTGGGGGCCCCGACTTCAGTGCTCTCTGGGCTGCCCAGGCCGCCCCCGCCAGCCACAGGTACGGCGTCGGCGTTCCGCCTGGCGTTCGTCGGCTCGGCCGGCGTGGTGGGGCGGGGAAGGATGAGGCGGACCACGTTGTTGGGATGGGAGTCCAGCAACGCCCGGACGTCGTCGTCCGCGATCAGGTCATAGGGCGGGGAGGTGACCTTGGCGGGGTCGTCCACGGCGAAACGGACACCGCGGAAGGGGCGCAGCACCAGGCCGTCGGGCACCGGCAGTTCAGGACTCCCCATATCGGGCATGCTCCCTTAAAGGTCCGAATCTTCCAGAAGCCGCCCCAGCACCCCGTCGCGCCCGACTCCGTGGCGAGCCGAGCGGAGCCGTCGTCTGCCGATGAAGGAGGCCTCACGCATGGTCCAAGGTAGAAACGTCCACGATGATTCCCCCGGCACCCCCGAAGGTGACGTTTACGACTGGTACCAGCGTGGGGTGAAGCTTCTCAAGGAGGGTAGTCCGGCCGCTGCGGCCGCGCTGCTGGAGCGGGCGGCGCTCGCCGAGCCCGATTCGCGCAGCATTCTGGAGGCACTGGCGCGGGCGCAGTTCAATTCGCGGCAGTACGCGGAGGCGGCGGAGAGCTTCCGGCAGATCGTTGACGCCAACCCGGCTGAGGATTACGCCCATTTCGGTCTCGGATTGTCGCTGTGGCGCACCGGGGACGTGGAGGGCGCTCAGGAGCCGCTGGCCATCGCGGTGGCGATGCGTCCTGACGAGCGGCACTATGTGTCGGCGTTGAAGAGCGTGCGGGCGACGTTGCGCGCACGGCGGGAGATGTGACAGGCGGCCCGGGCAAGCTCTCCGGACCGGGTGGGTGGCCAGAAGCGTGCGGACGGGCGGCGTTAGAGTCTCCGTGGTGGTGCCGCAGTGTGAGGTGGCGCCCGGCCGGACGTGGCGAGGTGGGGCGGGCCGGACGTGGCGAGGTGTGTCCGATGTGGCGAGGCGATGGCACGTGCCTCGATGTGTGTCGAGCGCATGGGACCACGGAAAGGGCCGTGCGGTTCGTGGCGTGCCGCGTACACGTCGCGTCGTGACGGGATCGGCACATGACCCGAGGCGACGCGCCCGCCTCTGAAGCAGAGCGTCACGTGGCGCACTTTCCGTCGCGGCCCCGGACCGTGGCGGGGAGCGGATCAAGGACCAGAGAAGCGAAAGGCGACCCGTGCTGATCGACGGTTACGACACCCTGCTGCTCGACCTCGACGGTGTGGTCTACCTGGGCAGCCACGCCGTCCCCGGCGCCCCCGAGGCGCTGGAGGAGGCGCGGGGACTGGGCGTGCGGCTGGCGTACGTGACCAACAACGCCTCCCGCACCCCCGCCGCCATCGCCGCGCACCTGCGCGAGCTGGGCGTGTCCGCCGTCGCCGGCGACGTGGTGACCTCGGCGCAGGCCGCCGCCCGGCTGGTCTCCGAGCGGGTGCCGGCGGGCTCGAACGTGCTGGTCGTCGGCGGTTCCGGGCTTCGGCTGGCCGTACGGGACCGGGGGCTCAGGCCGGTGACCACCGCGATGGACGCGCCCGTCGCGGTGGTGCAGGGCATCGCGCCCGGCCTGTCGTACGGGCTGCTGTCCGAGGGGGCGCTGGCCGTGCGGCATGGCGCGCTGTTCGTGGCCTCCAACGGCGACAGCACCATGCCGACCGGCCGGGGGGAGTTGCCCGGCAACGGGGCGATGGTGCGGGTGATCGCCGCCGCCACCGGAGTGGAGCCCGTGTACGCGGGCAAGCCGGACCCGCCGCTGCACCGCGAGTCGATGATCCGCACCGGGGCCCGGCGGCCCCTGGTCGTGGGCGACCGGCTCGACACCGACATCGAGGGCGCCACCAACGCCGGGGTGGACAGCCTGCTCGTGCTGACCGGCGTGGCGACCCCGCTGGACCTGCTCACGGCCGGACCGGCGCACCGGCCGACGTACGTCGCCGAGGGGCTGGGCGCGCTGTCGCAGCCGTATCCGGAGGTCCGGGAGGGCGCCTGCGGAGGCTGGCGGGCCCGCTGGGAGGACGGCGCGCTGTGGCTGGAGGGCGACGGCAGCCGGATCGACGGCCTGCGGGCCGCCTGCGACGCCGTCTGGGCGGCCGTGGGAGAGGGACGTGCCGAGGAGGACGCGGTCAAGCAGGCGCTGGACCGCGTGGGCTGAGACCTCGTGAAGCCGCTCAGGAAGCGGCAGGAGTCAGAGCAGGCGGCGCAGGCGCAGCAGGTCGCCGAAGCTGGCGTCGACCTTCACCCGCCCGCCCAGCAGCGCCCGCGCCATGTCCAGCTCCCCGTCCACCAGCGCCACCAGGTCGTCGCTGCCGATCGTCAGCCGCACGTCCGCCGGTCTGCCGTCCGCCGGCGGCTCCTCCGCGAAGGGGTCGAGCCCGTCGTGGTGCAGACGGCCGTAGAACATCAGACCGAGATCGGAGACGCGGCAGCTCACCGTGCGTTCCACCACGTGCCGCGCGCGGTCCTCCGCGTCGATCTCGTCGAACTGCGCGACGAGCTTGGCCAGTGCCGCCCGGCACTCCTCGACGCTTGCCATGGTGTCCACCCTTTCGCTCATCTTTACGGACGCCTGACCTTCACCGACGTAGCGTTCCACATCGCTGGGGTGGCGTATGCCCCGTCAACGTGTGACACACCCGCCAAGGTGCCTGCGCGCTCGCGAGAGGCGTTACCTTCGTGTCATGAGTGCGCTGCCGGAGGAGACCGGAGACGAACGGGTCGACGCGGTCGTCACGGGGCTCGGCCGCCTGGCCGGCCTGCCGGTGAGCGAGCACGTGGCGGTGTTCGACGAGGCGTTCGCCGGGCTGGAGGCCACGCTCGCGGCCGTGGACGACCAGTGAGCCGCAGGATACGCCTGGACAGCGAGATGGTGCGCCGCGGCCTGGCCAGGTCGCGGGAGCAGGCCGTCCAGCTCATCGAGGCGGGCCGCGTCACGGTCTCCGGGCAGCGGGCGGGCAAGCCGGCCACGCAGGTCGACACCGCCTCGCCGATCGTCGTCGCCGAGTCGGCCGACGGGCCCGACTACGTCTCGCGCGGCGCGCACAAGCTGCTCGGCGCGCTGAAGGCGTTCGGCGCCCTGACCGTCGAGGGGCGGCGCTGCCTCGACGCCGGCGCGTCCACCGGCGGCTTCACCGACGTGCTGCTGCGCCACGGCGCCGCGCGCGTGCTCGCCGTCGACGTCGGCTACGGCCAGCTCGCCTGGTCGCTGCGCACCGACGAGCGGGTCACGGTGATGGAGCGCGTCAACGTGCGCGACCTCACGCCTGACATGGTCGGCGAGCCGCCGACGCTGGTGGTGGGCGACCTGTCGTTCATCTCGCTGCGGCTGGTGCTCCCGGCGCTGGCGGACGTGGCCGCCCCGGCGGCCGACCTGGTGATGCTGGTCAAGCCGCAGTTCGAGGTGGGCAAGGAGCTCGTCGGGGCGGGCGGCGTGGTGCGCGACCCGGAGCTGCGGGCGCGCGCCGTGCGCGACGTGGCGGGCCGCGCGCTGGAGCTCGGCCTGTCGGTACGCGGGGTGACGGCCAGTCCGTTGCCGGGCCCCTCCGGCAACGTGGAGTACCTCCTCTGGATGGGCAAGGGGGAGGGCGAGCCTCCGGTGGAGGACCTGGAGGCCGCGATCGAGCGCGCCGTCGAGGAAGGGCCGCGATGAACCGTACCGTGCTGGTCACCGTGCACACGGGGCGGGAGGCCGCCGTCGACACCGCACGCCTCGTCATCAAACGCCTGGTCGGCGCCGGGCTGACGGTCCGGGTGCTCGACACGGAGGCCGACGAGATCCGCTGCTCCGGGGCGGAGGTGGTGCCCGGCGAGCCGGGTGCCGCCAAGGACGCCGAGGTCATGATCGTGCTGGGCGGCGACGGCTCGCTGCTGCGCTCGGCCGAGCTGGCCCGGCCCACCGGCACGCCGCTGCTGGGCGTCAACCTCGGCCACGTCGGGTTCCTGGCGGAGGCGGAGGTGGCCGACCTCGCTGCGGCGGTCGACAGCGTCGTGGCGGGCCGCTACGACGTCGAGGAGCGCATGACGATCGACGTCCTCGCCCGCCAGAACGGCCAGACCATCGCCGACACGTGGGCCCTGAACGAGGTGTCGGTCGAGAAGCGCGACCGCATGCTGGAGGTCGTGGCCGAGATCGACGGCCGCCCCCTGTCGCGCTGGGGCTGCGACGGCGTCATCTGCGCCACCCCGACCGGCTCGACCGCCTACGCCTTCTCCGCGGGCGGTCCCGTGGTGTGGCCGGAGGTGGAGGCCCTGCTCATGGTGCCGATCAGCGCCCACGCGCTGTTCGCCCGGCCACTCGTGGTCTCGCCCCGCTCCACGCTCGCGGTCGAGACCCTGCCCGACACCCCGGGGGGCGTGCTGTGGTGCGACGGGCGGCGCCGGTTCGACCTGCCGTCCGGGACCCGCGTGGAGGTACGCAGGGGCGCCCGGCCGGTGCGCCTGGCGCGGCTGCACGGCGTCGAGAGCAGCGGCGCGCCCTTCACCGACAGGCTGGTCGCCAAGTTCGAACTACCCGTCCAGGGCTGGCGCGGAAGGGTGCGTCCCTGAGTGAATGGACTGTGAGGCGCGTAGGATCACATGCGCACAGGTGTTCGGGGTCAGGAGCGACGGGAGTGGGCAGTGCGACCTAGGGTCGAGGAGGTCCGCATCCAGGGACTCGGCGTCATCGATGAGGCCGTGCTCGAGCTTTCGCCGGGGTTCAACGTGGTCACCGGCGAGACCGGGGCCGGCAAGACGATGGTCGTCACCGGGCTCGGCCTGCTGTTCGGCGGCCGGGCCGACCCGTCGCGCATCCGGCCGGGCGCCGACAGGGCCAGCGTCGAGGGCACGCTCGTCATCGAGGCTGGCGGCCGGGTCGGCCAGCAGGTGGAGGACATCGGCGGCACCGTCGACGACGGCGAGCTCATCATCTCCCGCACCGTCTCGGCCGAGGGCCGCTCGCGTGCCTGGCTGGGCGGGCGCGGCGTGCCCGTCGGCACCCTGACGTACCTGGCCGACGACCTCGTCGCCGTGCACGGCCAGATGGACCAGCAGCGCCTCCTGCAGCCCGCCCGCCAGCGCGCCGCGCTCGACCGCTATGCGGGAAATGACCTGGTCAAGCCGCTGCGGGCCTACACCCAGGCGTACAAACGGCACAAGCAGGTCGCGGCGCTGCTCGACGAGCTGACCACCCGCGCCCGCGAGCGGGCGCAGGAGGCCGACCTGCTGAGGTTCGGCCTGGAGGAGATCGAGAAGGTCGACCCGAAGCCCGGTGAGGACGTGGAGCTGCGCGGCGAGGAGGAGCGGCTGTCGCACGCCGACGCGCTGCGCGGCGCCGCCACCAGCGCTCACACGGCGCTGCTCGGCGACCCGATGGAGGCCGTCGACGGCGCGCACGACGTGATCTCCCTGCTCGGCGAGGCGCGCGCGGCCATCGAGGCCGTCCGTGACTTCGACACCGAGCTGGCCGGGATGGCCGACCGGCTGGCCGAGGCGGGCTACCTCGTCTCCGACGTGGCCACCGACCTGGCCTCCTACGCCGAGTCGATCGAGGCCGACCCCGGCCGGCTGGCCGTCGTACAGGAGCGCAGGTCGCTGCTGTCGGGGTTGATCCGCAAGTACGGCGTGGACGTCGCGAGCGTCCTGGAGTGGGCGCGGAGCTCGGCCGCCCGGCTCACGGAGCTGGAGGGCGACGACGAGCGCATCGAGGAGCTCGCGCGCGAGCACGAGGAGCTCACGGCCCGGCTGACCGAGCTGGCCGCCGAGCTGACGCGCGTGCGGGAGGCGGCGGCCGAGCGCTTCGGCCAGGCCGTCACCGAGGAGCTGACCGCGCTCGCGATGCCGCACGCGCGGGTGGTGGTCCAGCTCTCGCGGGCCGCCGATTTCGGGCCGGAGGGCGTCGACGAGGTCGAGCTGCGCATGGCCGCCCATCCCGCCGCGCCGCCGCTGCCGCTGACCAAGGGCGCCTCCGGCGGTGAGCTGAGTCGCGTCATGCTGGCCATCGAGGTGGTGTTCGCGGGCGCCGACCCGGTGCCGACGTTCGTGTTCGACGAGGTCGACGCGGGCGTGGGCGGCAAGGCCGCGGTCGAGATCGGCCGGCGGCTGGCCAGGCTGGCGCGCACCGCGCAGGTGATAGTCGTCACTCACCTGCCGCAGGTGGCGGCCTTCGCCGACCAGCATCTGGTGGTCGAGAAGTCCGGCGACGGCAGGGTCGTGCGCAGCGGCGTCGTCACGCTCGACCACGAGGGACGGGTGCGGGAGCTCTCGCGCATGCTGGCCGGGCTGGAGGACTCCGAGCTGGGCCGGGCGCACGCCGAGGAACTGCTGGGACTGGCCGCCGCGGAGCGATGACTGTCTGTGACAAACTGGACACGCGCCGCGATGATGGGCCGTTGAGCTGTTTCGCTCTGGCAGGATGTTCATGATGAAGGTTCCGGGAAGCAGGATGCCGGGCCTCCGCGGCAGGAAGGTCGACGACCTTCCCGGTGTCACGGCAGTGGCGAGAATCGATCGACGGACGAAGAGGCTCACCAAGCGCCTCCAGCCCGGTGAGATCGCGATCATCGATCACGTCGACGTCGACCGGGTCAGCGCGGAGGCGCTCGTGGCATGCGGTGTGGCGGGCGTGGTGAACACCGCGGCCGGTATCAGCGGCCGCTATCCGAACCTGGGACCCCAGATTTTGCTGGAAGCGGGAGTGCCCTTCGTCGACAACGCCACCCCGGAGCTGTTCGAGCGGGTCAAGGACGGCGACGTCGTACGACTGCACGAGGGCGTCGTCCACCTCGACGACATGGTGGTCGGCAAGGGCGACGAGCAGACGGCCGAGGCCGTCGAGGCCGCCATGGCCGAGGCCCGCGCCGGGCTCGCGGTGCAGATCGAGGCGTTCGCCGTCAACACGATGGAGTACGTCCGCGGCGAGGGCAAGCTGCTCATCGACGGCGTGGGGGTGCCGGAGATCCGCACCACGATGGAGGGCCGGCACGTCCTCATCGTGGTCCGCGGCTACCACTACAAGGACGACATCGCCACCCTTCGCCCGTACATCCGCGAGTACCGCCCCATCCTCATCGGCGTGGACGGCGGGGCCGACGCGCTGCTGGAGGCCGGCTACCTGCCCGATGTGATCGTCGGCGACTTCGACTCGGTCTCCACCAAGGCGCTGAGCTGCGGCGCCGAGCTCGTCGTGCACGCCTACCGCGACGGCCGGGCCCCCGGCCTCGAACGCGTCCACCAGCTCGGCCGCGAGGCCGTCATCTTCCCCGCCACCGGCACCAGCGAGGACATCGCGATGCTGCTGGCCGACGACAAGGGCGCCGAGCTCATCGTCGCCGTCGGCACCCACGGCACCCTGGAGGAGTTCCTCGACAAGGGGCGCTCCGGCATGGCCAGCACCTTCCTCACCCGCCTGCGCATCGGCAGCAAGCTCATCGACGCCAAGGGCGTGAGCAGGCTCTACCGCAGCCGCATCTCCACCCCGCAGCTGCTCCTGCTCGTGATCACCGCGCTGATCACGATGGGGGTCGCCCTCGTCATCTCGCCGATCGGCCAGACCTGGCTGAACGGTCTCCAAGACGCCTGGAACGCGTTCATCTTCTGGCTGGTCGGACTTTTCTCGTGATCGATTTTCGCTACCACCTCGTCTCCATCGTCGCGATCTTCCTTGCGCTGGCCGTGGGCATCGTCATGGGCACCACGCTGCTCCAGACACCCGCGATCGAGACCGCCAAGAGAACCAGCGACCTGATGGCCAAGACCAACAACGACCTGAGGTCCGAGCTCGACGTCCGGCGCGGCCGGGAGGCGGCCGACGACGCCTTCGTCACCGCGTTCACCCCGCGGCTCGTCGCCGGCGCGCTGAACGGCGAGCGTGTCCTGCTCGTGGAGGCGCCCGGCGCCAGCAGCACCTACCGCGAGGCGCAGCAGCAGGTGCTTCTCCAGGCGGGCGCCGCCATCACCGGCCGCGTCACGCTGACCGACAAGTTCCTCGACGCCAAGAACCAGGGCGTGATCGACGGGCTCGTCACCCAGCTCAAGCCGCGCGACATGGCCCTGGCCCCGTCCGCCGGCGCCTACGACAAGGCCGCGGCTCTGCTGGCGGCCACGCTCGTGACCACCGACCAGGCCCAGGCAGGCACCGCCAACCCCGCCACCGCGGCCGTGCTCGGCGGGTTCGAGGCGGGCGGCCTGCTGAGCATCGACGACGAGCCGGCCAAGCGGTCCACGCTGGTCGTCATGTTCGCGCCGGAGCGGGCCTTCGAGGGGGACAAGGCCGAGCCGCAGGCCGCCGCCCTGCTGTCCCTTGCGCGCGGGCTCGACGCCGCCGGCAAGGGCACCGTCATCGCCGGCAGCGTCACCGCCGCCTCGGCCGGCGGCCTCATCACCGCCGCCCGCGACGACAGCGACCTGATCAAGCGCGTCTCCACCGTCGACAACGTCGACATGCCCGCGGGCCGCACCGCGATCGTCTACGCTCTGCGGGAGCAACTCGACGGACGGGCCGGCCAGTACGGCATCGGCGCCAACGCGACCGCGCCCATGCCCGCCGTGCCCAACGCCACCCCGACCGCGACCCCCTCTTCCGGGGGCTGACCCCCTCTGGGAGCTGACATGGCCCGTGGCCTGCTCCACGCGCTGGCCGGTGCCGCCCTGGGCGCCGTCGCCGCCCGCGCCGTCTACACCCTCCTGACCCGGGCCAGGCCCCAGGACCCGGATGACCGCTGGACCCGTAAGAACCACCGCGGCGAGCCGATCACCCTGCTGGAAGGCCCCGCGTTCGTCGCCGGCGCGGGAGCCGCCGCCGCGCTCGTCCCGGGTCTGCCGCCGCGCGTACGGCTCGCGGCGCTGCTCGCCGGCGGGGGCAGCGGGGCGCTCGGCGCCTACGACGACCTGTACGGCACCACCTCCTCCAAGGGTTTCAAGGGTCACCTGAGCGCGCTCACGCGCGGAGAGGTCACCAGCGGAGCCGTCAAGATCCTCGGCATCGGCGCGACCGGGCTCGGCGCCGCCGCGCTCGTCTCCGGCGGCCCCGCCGACACGCTGGTCAACGGCGCGGCCATCGCCGGCGCCGCCAACCTCGCCAACCTGTTCGACCTGCGGCCGGGCCGCGCCATCAAGGTCGGCCTGCTCACCGGCGGGCCGCTGCTGGCCGCCGCCCTGCTCCGCGACCGGCCGGTGAGCGCCGCGCTGGCCGCCGTGCCCCTCGGCGCGGCCGCCGCGCTGCTGCCCGACGACCTGGGGGAGCGGGCCATGCTCGGTGACGCGGGCGCCAACGCGCTGGGCGCGCTCCTCGGCCTGGCGGCGGTCACCACGCTGGGACGGCCTGGCAGGCTCGCGGTGCTCGGCACGGTCGCGGCGCTGACGGCCGCCTCGGAGAAGGTCAGCTTCACCAAGGTGATCGCCGGCAACCGGGTGCTCAACCGCCTCGACATGCTGGGCCGCCGCCCCGTCGACCCGGTGTGACCGACGCGCTCACGGCGGCCGGGGTCCCAGGTGACGGGGCTGTCGGTGCCGCCTGCCAGGATGTCAGCGTGATCGGGGCATTGGTGGCGCACGCGGCCCGGCGGCCGGCCGGCCGGCCCGCCGCGGGGAGGACGTCGTGACGGCCCGGCTGGCGCGCGGCGTCGCCGGGGGCGCCATGCTCATCGGCGCCATCACGATTCTCGCCCGCGTGGCCGGCTTCGCCAAGCAGTACGCCTTCGCCAGGACCGTCGGCACCAACTGCCTGAGCACCGCCTACTTCACCGCCAACCAGATCCCCAACATCATCTTCGAGGTCGTGGTGGGCGGGGCGCTGGCCGGGATGGTCGTCCCGGTCCTCGCCGGTGCGGCCGCCACCGGCCAGGACGGCGGCGCCGGGCGGGCGCGGGTGGAGGCGATCAGCTCCGCCCTGCTGAGCTGGGTGCTGGTGGTGCTCGTCCCCCTCGGCGCGCTCACCGCGCTGCTCGCCGGGCCGATCGTCGGGCTGTTCCTCGGCGGCGAGGTGAAAGGCTGCGACGTCTCCGACATCGCGGGCGTCCAGGCCGTCGCCACGCGCATGCTCGTCGTCTTCGCCCCCCAGATCCCCCTGTACGGGGTCGCGGTCGTCCTCTACGGCGTCCTGCAGGCGCACAAGCGGTTCGCCGGGCCCGCGCTCGCCCCGCTGGTGTCCAGCATCGTGGTCATCGTCGGCTACCTGCTGTTCGTCCCGCTCAGCGGCGACTGGGCGAGCCGGGACGGCCTGACCGTCCTGCCGCGCCCGGCCGAGCTGGCCCTGTCCGTGGGCACCAGCCTCGGCGTGCTCGCGCTCGTCCTCACCGTGGTGGGACCCGTCGCCGGGCTCGGGCTGCGATGGCGGCCCGCGCTCCGCTTCCCGCCCGGCGTGGCCGTCCAGGTGCGGCGGCTGGCCATGGCCGGCGTGGCCGCGCTCCTCGCCCAGCAGGCCGCCATGGTCGTGGTCGTGCTGCTGTCCAACAAGGCCGTGGGCGGCGGGGCGCTCGCGGTCTACAACTACGCCTGGGCCATCTACCTGGTCCCGTACGCCGTCCTGGCCGTGCCCATCGCGACCAGCGCCTTCCCCAGACTGTCGGCGCGGGCCGAGGCGGGGGAGACGGCGGCGTTCTCCGCCCTGGCGGCCGGGGCGAGCCGGGCGGTCGTGGTCGTGTCCGGGCTGGCCGCCGGCGTGCTCGCCGCCACCTCGGAGCCGGGCGCGGCGGTGTTCCTCTGGACCAAGAGCGACGTGCCGCCGGACGACCTGGCGCGGACGATCGCGCTGTTCGCGCCCGGCCTGCTCGGCTACGGGCTCATCGCGCACCTGAGCCGCGTCCTGTACGCGGCGGGGCACGGCAGGGCCGCCGCCACCGGCACGGTGACCGGATGGGTCGTGACGATGGTGGCGCAGGCGGTGTTCGCTCTCACCTTCCCCGAAGGGTGGCGGATCGCCGGGATGGCGCTCGGCATGAGCGTGGGCATGACCGTGGGCGGAGCGCTGCTGATGGTGTCCGTCGTACGCGCGCGGGGACGTGAAGCGGCGGCCGGCCTGGGACGTGCCGCGCTTGCCGCCGTCGCGGGCGGCGTGGCCGGTTACCTCGCGGGGGCCGGCGTCGTGGCGGCGCTCGATCCGCAGGGCTTCTGGGGACAGATCGGCGCGCTGCCGGCGGCCGCGGTCGCGGCGCTGGCCGCGGGCGGGCTCGTGGTGGCGCTGGTGGACCGCGACGACGCCAGGGCCCTCGCGGGCACGCTGGTCCGCGGCAGACGGTCCTGAGCTGTTCACAGGTGTTGTCCGGTGGCGGGCGAGGAAGGGAACGAGCAGGTGCGGGTGGCATTCGTGATGGGGACCACGTCCGGGGGCACCGGCCGGCATGTGCGCATGCTGGCCGGAGGGCTGGCGCGGCGCGGGCACCGGGTGCTGGTGGCGGGGCCCGCGAGCGTCGAGGAGCAGTTCGCGTTCACGGAGGCGGGCGCCCGGTTCGTGCCGGTCCGCGTCTCCGACCGGCCGCACCCGCTCGACGACGCCCGCTCGGTGCTGGCCCTCCGGCGGCTCACGAGGGACGCCGACGTGGTCCACGCCCACGGGCTGCGCGCCGGCGCCCTCGCCGCCCTCGCCCTGCCGGGCCGCGCTGCCCTGCTGACCCGTCGGCCGTCGCGGAGGGCGGGCGGCCCTTCGTCGGGTGGCGCGCTGGTCGTGACGCTGCACAACGCGCTCACCGCCGGGGGGCTCGTCGGGGTCGTCTACGGGGTGCTCGAACGCGTCGTCGCCCGCCGCGCCGACCACGTGCTCGTCGTCTCCCCGGACCTGGGGGAGCGGATGGTCGCGCTGGGCGCCGGTGACGTGCGGGCCGCCGTGGTGCCCGGCCGGGCGCTCAGGCCCGCGAAGAGGACACCCGAGGAGGTCCGGTCCGAGCTGGGGGCCGGGCGGCGGCCGATCGTGCTGACCCTCGCGCGGCTGGCCCAGCAGAAGGGCCTGGAGACCCTGCTCGACGTCGCCCGCGGCCCCTGGCAGGGCGCGAAGCCGGAGGGCCACGCCACGGAGGGCCGGGGTTCGGAGGGCCGGGGTCCGGGTTCTGTCGAGCAGGGCGCGGGGACCGGGGCAGCGCAGGAGGCGGGTGCGGGGTCGCTGGAGTCCGAGGCCGGCGAGGATGTGCGGCCGTTGTTCGTGGTGGCGGGGGAGGGGCCGTTGAGGGGGGCGCTGCAGGCCAGGATCGACGCCGAGCGGCTGCCCGTGACGCTGCTGGGCAACCGTGACGATGTGCCCGACCTGCTGGCCGCCGCCACCGTCGTCGTCTGGCCGAGCCGCTGGGAGGGCCTGCCGCTGAGCCTCAGCGAGGCGCTCATGGCCGGTCGCCCCGTCGTCGCGACCGCCGTCGGCGGCATCCCCGGCCTGCTCGCCGGGGCGGGGCGGCTGGTGCCGTACGGCGACGCCGGCGCCATGCGCGCGGCCGTACGCGAGCTCGTGGCGGACCCCGCGGCGGCGGCCCGCATGGCGGCGGCCTCCGCCCGGCGCGGCGCCGAGCTGCCCGGCGACGAGGAGGCGGTGGACAGTGTGCTGTCCGTCTACGGAGACCGCCAAGGCAGGGGATGATTAGGCGCACCTAAAGCGTTCTCGTATACTGCGTTCGTTAGGGAGGGGAGTATCCCTTCGCGGCAGCCTCGTCATCACGGTGCAGCCCCGCTCCACGGGGCCCCCGGGGCTGCCGGTTCGCCGATCATGGCGGGCGGGAGAGACCTCCGGCAGTCAGTTCATGCATGCCGGAGGAAGTGACGTGACCGCACCCGCTTGGGCCTATTTCGCCGTCATCGGCGGTCTACTGGTGGTTCTGGCAGTGGACCTGTGGATCGTCGACCGTGGTGAGGCGCGTGAGTTCTCCATGCGCCAGGCCGGTTTCTGGGTCACGTTCTACGTCGCCCTGGCCGTCGCCTTCGGTGTCCTGCTGTGGGCCACGACGGGCCCAGACAAGGCGGGCGAGTTCTTCGCCGGCTACATCACCGAATACAGCCTGAGCGTCGACAACCTGTTCATCTTCTTCATCATCATGAGCAGGTTCGCCGTGCCCAGGGCCTACCAGCACAAGGTGCTGCTCGTCGGCATCGTGCTGGCGCTGGTGATGCGCGGCATCTTCATCGCGCTGGGCGCCGCCGCCCTGGAGCGGTTCAGCTGGTTGTTCTACGTGTTCGGCGCGTTCCTCGTGTACACCGCGGTCAACCTCGTCCGCCAGCACCTGAAGGGCGACGAGGAGGAGTTCAACGAGAACATCCTGCTCCGCTGGGTGCGCAAGGCGTTCCCGACCACCGAGGGGTACGTCGGCTCGAAGATCACCGCCAAGATCGACGGCCGCCGCATGGTCACCCCGATGCTCATCGTGATGATCGCGATCGGCTCCACCGACCTGCTGTTCGCGCTCGACTCGATTCCGGCGATTTTCGGGCTCACCACCGACCCGTTCATCGTCTTCACCGCCAACGCGTTCGCCCTGATGGGACTGCGTCAGCTCTACTTCCTGCTGGGTGGCCTGCTGCAGCGGCTTGTTTACATCAGCTACGGTTTGGCGTTCATCCTTGGGTTCATCGGGGTTAAGCTGATATCGGAGGCCTTGCACGCCAGTGGGGCTTCCTGGGCGCCCGAGATCCCCATCTGGCTCTCACTCACGGTCATCGGCGGCACCATGGTCATCACGACCGTGGCCAGCCTGATCAAGGCCCGCGTCGACACGCGCCGGAGCGAGGAAAGCAGTCCTACCAGGGCTAGCTAAATGGCTTTCGAGGCGCTTTGCTTGTGTAGTCGCGCCGTGTAATAGTTGCTGACTCTGTAACATCACGGCAAAGCGCCCACTCCAGTCATTCACCAAAGGTTGTCCGTGTCAGACGATTCTGCTAAGACGAGCCGGTTCCGGCTCGCACGCGGGGTGTCCCCGTGGCTCCTCCCGACTGCGGCCACCGCGGCCGCGACCGCGCTGCTGGCGCGCCGGGACCGGCGATGGGCGCTCGCGGCGGTGCCGTTGAGCGCGCTGACCGGTGGCATGCTCTGGTTCTTCCGCGACCCCGACCGCATCCCCGGGTTCGGCCGGATCCTGTCGCCCGCCGACGGTGTCGTGCAGAGCATCGACCCGTGGCCTGACGGCCGCACCCGGGTGGCCATCTTCATGAGCCCGCTGAACGTGCACGTCAACCGGGCGCCTCTTGCGGGAAATGTCACCTCCGTGCAGCATGTGGCGGGTGGGTTCCTGCCGGCTTTCAACAAGGACAGCGACCAGAACGAACGCGTGGTGTGGCATTTCGAAACCGCGCTCGGCGACATCGAGATGGTGCAGATCGCGGGCGCGGTGGCGCGCAGGATCGTGCCGTACCTGACCGCGGGCGCCAAGGTCGAGCAGACCGATCGCATCGGTCTCATCAGGTTCGGCTCCCGGGTGGACATCTACCTTCCGGAAGGCATCTCGCCCGCCGTCTCGGTGGGCCAGAAGACGGTTGCGGGGGTGACCAGAATTGACCACGGCTGACGCAGGCAGCTGGCAGGCCGAGGAGGAGGAGCCTCAGGGCCCCGTCGGCAAGGCGTTCCGTCTCTCGGCGGCCGACTCGCTGTCTCTCGGCAACGCGCTCTGCGGGTTCCTCGCGGTCTGCGTTCTCGCCTCCTCCGCGATCCGCTCGCTGCAGGAGGGCGACGGGTTCCGGCCCGCGCCGAGCTACTTCGCGACCGCGGTGGTGCTGCTCCTCATCGGCGCCACCTGTGACCTGTTCGACGGCCTGGTCGCTCGGCGCTTCCGCGCCTCGGCGATGGGCGCCGAGCTGGACAACCTGGCCGACGTGATCAGCTTCGGGTTCGCGCCCGCGTTCATGATCGTGATCTGGGGCGGCTTCACCGACAGGGTTCCGTTCCCCGCCGTGCTCGCGGCCGCCGCGGCGGTGCTCATCGCGGGCGTTGTACGGCTGGCGAGGTTCGCCTGCGTGAAGACCAAGAGCGGCGACTTCATGGGCCTGCCCATCCCCATGGGCGCCATGACCGTGATCTCGATCGTGCTGCTGTTCGAGCCGAACATCCTGGCCCTGCTGGCCGTGCTCGGCGTGGCCTGGCTGATGGTCAGCCGCATCGAGTACCCGAAGCCGAAGGGCCAGCTCGCCGCCGTCGTCCTGGGCTGGATCATGGTCAACGTGGCCTTCCTCACCTTCTGGGTGGCCTGGCCGGAAGGCGGCGACCTGCCCATCAAGATCGGCGCCTCGATGCAGATCGCGCTCGTCGCGGCGATCCCGCTGAGGGTGCTGTTCTACAAGCGGGAGCAGCGGAAGGAAGCCGAGCGCGTCAGCTGACGGCGGCCGGCCGCCGTCCCGGCCCCGGATGGATGGAGCCGCCATGTCGGCCACACCCCGTGAGCACACCCGGACGTACTTCCTGGGCAAGCTGGCACAGGAGCTGGAGGCGCGCGGCCTGACCGCCACGCTGCGCGCCTACCCGCCGGCGCTGCGGATCAGCGATCCCGACACGGCGATGCTGGCCGAGACCGTCGACTGCGTGCCGCTGTCGGACGGATGGTTCTACCGCTGGTCGTGGGGCGAGATCGTCGGGCTGGCCGACGACCCGGAGCTGGCGGCGAACCGCATCGCCCAGGTGCTCACCGGCCGCTGACCGGACGCCGGAGCACCCACCCGCCCGCGGTTCACCAGCCGCGGGCCTTCCACGCCGGCAGTGCGGGCCGCTCGGCCCCCAGCGTCGTGTCCTTGCCGTGGCCCGGGTAGACCCACGTCTCGTCCGGCAGCCGATCGAAGATCCGCTCGACCACGTCGGCGTAGAGCTGCGCGAAGCGCTCGGGGTCCTTCCACGTGTTGCCCACGCCGCCGGGGAACAGCGAGTCACCCGTGAACAGGTGCTTCTCCGCGTGCTTCTCCGTGTCCCCGCCGTCGTACAGCAGTGCGATCGAGCCCGGCGTGTGGCCGCGCAGGTGGATCACCTCCACCGTCACGACGCCGACCGTGATCCGGTCGCCGTGCTCGACCTCGCGGTCCACCGGCACCGGCAGGGCCGGTGCGTCCAGCGGATGCGCGATCACCTGGGCGCCCGTCACCTTGACCATCTGCTCCAGGGCCTGCCAGTGGTCGCCGTGCTGGTGCGTCGTCACGATGGAGCTCAGCGGCTGGTCGGACACCAGCGCGAGCAGCCGGTCCGCCTCCGCCGCCGCGTCGATGAGGAGCCCGTCGCCGGTCTCGGCGCAGCGCAGCAGGTAGGCGTTGTTGTCGTACGGTCCGACGGCGAGCTTGCTGATCGTCAGCTTGGGCAGCTCGCGCACGTCGGCCGGACCGCCGACCTGGACGTCGCCTGTGTACGTCATGGGTAGTCCTCCGGGGGCGTCGCGGGCAGGTCAGCCGGGGCGGGCATCGTCAGCCACGGCGGTGCCGCGGGAACCTGCGGGTCCGCCGTGCCGGGCGCGGGCGACCGCCCCTCCAGCAACACCACCCTAACCCCCTCGCCCGTTGATCTGCCTGTCAGCCAGGCCAGCATGTCCGCCGGCCGGCCCTCCACGACCGGGCCCTCGCCGAGGTCGCGCCAGACGGCCGGGAGGTCCCGCGCCCCGCCGTCCGGAACGTCCAGCAGGCGGATCCCGCCGACCGTGCTGCTGTCGTGCGGCCACGTCCGCAGGCAGTCGCGCAGCTCCCGCCGGACGAACCGCTCGCTCCAGTCCGCGGGGCCGTACCCCGCCCCGAGGTCCACGTGGTGCATGCCCAGCTCGCGGATCCGCCGGACCAGCACGTACCAGGCCGGGTGCGGCGGCGGGCGCATCCCCTCCACCGGGGCCCGCCACGCCTCCTCCGGCAGGTTCTCGATCACGGCGTCCATGCGGGCCGCGCTCTCCTGCAGGTCGGCCAGGTGCTCGGCGGCCGTCCGGTGGGCGCCGGCCTCGATCCCGGCGTCCCGGGCGGCGGCGCTGCCGTACTGCGGGACGCGCACGCCCGTCCTGGCCCAGGTCAGCAGGTTGACGAGCCCGTCGGCGTTCCTGGCCAGATGGGCGAGGACGTGGCCGCGCGTCCACCCGGGCAGACGGGACGGCGCGGCCACGTCAGCGTCGCCGAGCGCCGCCACAGTGTTCAGGAGCGCGGAGGTCGCCGAGGCCAGCTCACTCCGTAAGGTCACCACTACCGTCATGCCACATATTTCAGCACCTGCTGCGGCGGGCCGGGCGGCAGGCATAAAAGGGCAGGTCATGACGTTGACATCGGAAGGCCACCTGCTGAGGTGGGAGCAGGCCGTAATCTGAGAGGGACGGATTTTCGGGGGCGGCAAACGGGCCGCCCGAAATTGTCGGTGCCCCCGTCTACCATCCCCGTGGACCTATCCGCCTTCTTGACATCGGGATCGCCGTGGCAGACCGCCTCATCGTGCGTGGTGCGCGCGAACACAACCTCAAGGACGTCTCGCTTGACCTGCCGCGAGACGCTCTGATCGTCTTCACCGGCCTGTCCGGTTCGGGCAAGTCGAGCCTGGCCTTCGACACGATCTTCGCCGAGGGCCAGCGACGCTACGTCGAGTCGCTCTCGGCCTACGCCCGCCAGTTCCTCGGCCAGATGGACAAGCCCGACGTCGACTTCATCGAGGGCCTGTCGCCCGCGGTGTCGATCGACCAGAAGGCCACCAGCAAGAACCCCCGCTCCACGGTCGGCACGATCACGGAGGTCTATGACTACCTGCGGCTGCTGTGGGCGCGCATCGGCAAGCCGCACTGCCCGGTCTGCTCCCGCCCGATCGCGCGGCAGATGCCGCAGCAGATCGTCGACCGGGTGATGGACCTGGAGGAGGGCACCCGCTTCCAGGTGCTCGCCCCGGTCATCCGCGGCCGCAAGGGCGAGTACACCGAGCTGTTCCGCGAGCTGCAGACCAAGGGCTTCGCCCGGGCGCGGGTCGACGGCACCGTCGTGCGCCTGGAGGAGCCGCCGACGCTGAAGAAGTACGAGAAGCACGACATCGAGGTGATCGTCGACCGCCTGTCGGTCAAGGAGTCGTCGCGGCGGCGGCTCACCGACTCGGTCGAGACCGCGCTGCAGCTGTCCGGCGGCACGATCACCCTCGACTTCGTCGACCTGCCCGACGACGACCCCGGCCGCGAGCGGTTCTACTCCGAGCACCTCTACTGCCCGTACGACGACCTGTCGTTCGAGGAGCTGGAGCCCCGCTCGTTCTCGTTCAACTCCCCGTTCGGCGCCTGTCCCGAGTGCACCGGCCTCGGCACCAAGATGGAGGTCGACCCGGAGTTGGTCGTCCCCGACCCCGAGCGCACGCTGCGCGAGGGCGCCCTGCACCCCTGGTCGGGCGGCCACACCAGCGAGTACTTCGTCCGGCTGGTCGAGGCGCTCGGCCACACCATGGGCTTCACGCTCGACACCGCCTGGGAGAAGCTGCCGAAGAAGGCCCAGAAGGCGCTGTTGTTCGGCCACGACGAGCAGGTCCATGTCCGCTACAGCAACCGCTACGGCCGCCAGCGCTCCTACTACACCGCCTACGAGGGCGTCATCCCGTGGGTGCAGCGCCGGCACGCCGAGGCGGAGAGCGACGCGACCCGCGAGCGGTTCGAGGGCTACATGCGGGAGATCCCCTGCCCCGCCTGCAAGGGAGCCAGGCTCAAGCCGGTCTCGATGGCCGTGACCGTCTCCGGCCAGTCGATCGCCGCGGTGTCGGCCATGTCGATCGGCGAGTGCGCGGCGTTCCTGTCCGAGCTCAAGCTGTCCGACCGTGACATGCAGATCGCCGAGCGGGTCGTCAAGGAGATCAACGCCCGCCTGGGCTTCCTGCTCGACGTCGGCCTCGACTACCTCACCATGGACCGCGCCGCCGCCACCCTGGCGGGCGGCGAGGCGCAGCGCATCCGGCTGGCCACGCAGATCGGCTCCGGTCTCGTGGGCGTCCTGTACGTCCTGGACGAGCCCTCGATCGGCCTGCACCAGCGCGACAACATGCGCCTGCTCGACACGCTGGTCCGGCTGCGGGACATGGGCAACACGCTGATCGTCGTCGAGCACGACGAGGACACCATCGCCGCCGCCGACTGGGTGGTCGACATCGGGCCGGGCGCCGGCGAGCACGGCGGTCAGGTCGTCGTCTCCGGCACCGTCCAGGACCTGCTGACCAGCGAGGAGTCGCTGACCGGCCAGTACCTGTCCGGCCGCCGCAGCATCGCCATCCCGGCCCAGCGCCGCAAGCGCGACCGCAAGCGGCAGATCACGGTCAAGGGCGCCCGCGAGCACAACCTCAAGGGCGTCGACATCGACTTCCCGCTGGGCCTGTTCACCGCCGTCACCGGCGTGTCCGGGTCGGGCAAGTCGACGCTGGTCAACGACATCCTGTACGCCGCCCTGGCCAAGGAGCTGCACGGCGCCCGCACGGTGCCCGGCCGCCACTCCCGGATCAACGGCATGGACCACGTCGACAAGGTCGTCCACGTCGACCAGTCGCCGATCGGGCGCACCCCGCGCTCCAACCCCGCCACCTACACCGGCGTGTTCGACCACGTACGCAAGCTGTTCGCGGCCACCACCGAGGCGAAGGTCCGCGGCTACCAGCCCGGCCGCTTCAGCTTCAACGTCAAGGGCGGCCGGTGCGAGGCGTGCGCGGGCGACGGCACCATCAAGATCGAGATGAACTTCCTGCCGGACGTCTACGTCCCCTGCGAGGTCTGCCACGGCGCCCGCTACAACCGGGAGACGCTGGAGGTCCACTACAAGGGCAAGACCATCTCCGAGGTCCTGGACATGCCGATCGAGGAGGCGCTCGCCTTCTTCGACGCGATCCCGGCGATCAAGCGGCACCTGCAGACGCTGCACGACGTCGGCCTCGGCTACGTCCGGCTCGGCCAGCCCGCCACCACGCTGTCCGGCGGCGAGGCGCAGCGGGTCAAGCTCGCCTCGGAGCTCCAGCGGCGGCAGACCGGGCGGACGATCTACGTCCTCGACGAGCCGACCACGGGCCTGCACTTCGAGGACATCCGCAGGCTGCTCGGCGTCCTCGGCCGGCTGGTCGACGGCGGCAACACCGTGATCGTCATCGAGCACAACCTCGACGTCATCAAGACCGCCGACTGGATCATCGAC
This sequence comes from Nonomuraea sp. NPDC050383, assembly GCF_044459125.1. NCBI lineage: Bacteria > Bacillati > Actinomycetota > Actinomycetes > Streptosporangiales > Streptosporangiaceae > Nonomuraea > Nonomuraea sp. NPDC050383. Next base: position 105,285 of record NZ_JBITIP010000021.1, on the reverse strand, counting down.
ATGGGGCCGGAGGGCGGCTCCCGGGGCGGCACGCTGGTCGCCACGGGCACGCCCGAGGAGATCGCCGTGGTCGAGGAGAGTCACACGGGCCGCTTCCTCCGTAAGATCCTCCAGCTCTAGCCCGCGGAGGGCGAATCCCGGCCGGTCAGGCAGTACCGGCCCCTGGCCGGTCAGGCCGCGGAGGACGGGCGCGCGGCGGCGCGGCGGCGGGCGCGGCGCCTGGCGTCGCCGCGCTCCAGCCACCACTCAGCCGCCAGCAGCGGCAGCACCCAGCCGAGCCATCCCCCCAGGCCCGCCGCCGTCTGAGTCAGCAACGCCTGGTCGCCGTGGAAGGTGGTCTCCAGCTCCGGCTGCAGGAGTATGACCAGCGCCACGCCGTAGATGCGGTTCGTGATGATCGACATGGTGAGGGCGAAGCTGCGCACCATCCACCTGCGGTGCTCCACGAACCGGCGCCGCCGGGCCATCCGCCATCCGGCGATCGTGCAGCCCAGCCACAGCAGCGCGAGCAGCACGTTGCTGACCCGGATCACGTGCCCGAACGGCGTGGCCAGGCCCGCCACCAGGCCCATCAGCCCCGCCGGCAGGCAGCCGCCGAACACGTACACCCTGCCGACCAGCCGGTGCGCCCGCGGATGGCGCTCCCTGAACCACGGCCAGATCTGCAGGCAGCACGTCAGCATCGCCACCGAGCCGAACACCACGTGCAGCGACAGCACCACGTAGTGGGGCGGGAAGAACGCCGGCGCGGGCACCCGCGACTGCGACGGGTCGAACGAGACGTACGGCGGCAGTGAGAACGCCACGAACGCCAGCGCGACCACGGCCAGCGGCGCCACCCACGGCCGCCGCCACCAGCGAGGACGCGCGCCGGCGCGCGGCGGCGGGGACCCGGCGGAGGGGAGATGGCCCGGCGGCGGGGAAGAGGGCTCGGGCGAGTCGCTGAGAACGGTCATGGCGGTAGGTTCGCCGGTGCCGCTGACCGATCGCGCACCACCCGCTGACGGGACCGACGCCCACCGCCCCTACAGTGATGAACGCGCAGGAGCACGGTCTTCAGGGGACCTGACCTGCGGGGGGTCGGCGGCGACGCGGAAGGGTCGGCAGCACATGAGGGGTTCGGAGCGGGGCTTCGCCATGCCCGCGATCGAGGAGTCGCGCGGGGATGCGGTGGGACGTCGTCAGGCGATCGGCGTGGCGGGGGCGGCCGTGTGCGGGCTGGCGCTCGCCGGCTGCGGCGCCGGCGGCGAGGAGGCGGCCCCGGCGCAGAGCATCAAGGGGCAGGTCCTCGCCAGGACGGCCGACGTGCCGGTCGGCGGCGGCACCTTCGTGGAGCAGTGGAAGATCATGATCACGCAGCCCGCAGCGGGCGTCTTCAAGGCGTTCAGCGCGATCTGCCCGCATCGCGGCTGCTCCGTCGGCTCGCCGCAGGACTCCGTCATGACGTGTCCCTGCCACGGCAGCGAGTTCGCCGCCGACACCGGCAAGTGCCTCAAGGGGCCCGCCACGGCGCCCCTCGCGGCGTACCAGGTCAAGGTCGAGGGCGACGGCATCGTCGTCGTCTGAGGGTTCACCCCTGCGGGTGCGTCCGAACCGGTAATTGTGCGTGGTTCTCCCGATCGGCGTACGTGACGCTGAACCGGCCGGCGGGTGACGCCGTACCTGGGGATGAGACCCGAACCTGGAGGAACGCACCATGACCGATACGACGCGCCGGGCGGTTGTACTGGGAGCCGGCGGCGCCGGACTGGCCGCGGTTCTGACCGCCTGCGCCAGCTACGGCGACCCCGCCACCCAGGGCAGCCTGCCGCCCGCCGAGGAGGAACCCCAGGCCGAGGAGTCTTCTTCGTCCGCGGAGCCGACGAAGAAGAAGGAGAAGACGACGGGCGGCGGCAAGGCGCTCGCCGACACCGCCGACATCCCTTCGGGGGGCGGGAAGGTCTTCGAGAGCCAGAAGATCGTCGTCACGCAGCCGCAGGACGGCGAGTTCAGGGCCTTCACGGCGGTCTGCACCCATGCCGGGTGCACGGTGGCCAGCGTCTCGAACGGCACGATCAACTGCCCCTGCCACGGCAGCAAGTTCAAGATCGAGGACGGCTCCGTGGCGGACGGCCCCGCGGGCCGGCCGCTCGCCGAGAAGAAGATCAAGGTGGACGGCGATAAGATCATGCTCGCTTGATTCAACTTTCATGCTTTTCTCACCTGAGTGCGGTTGGGTGGGACCCATGGCAGAAGACCTTCAGAGTCGCAGAGCGGTGATCGCGGGAGTGGGCGTCGGTGGCCTCGCGCTGGCGCTGACCGCCTGTGGCGGCGAGAGCGGCACGTCCACCGGCACCGAGACCGGCGCGCCGCCCACGAGCGGAAGCGGGCAGCCGAGTGCCGGGAGCACCGGCTCGTCCGCGGGCGGCGCCCTGGCCAGGACGGCCGACATCCCGGTGGGCGGAGGCACGGTCTTCAAGGAGCAGAAGATCGTGGTGACGCAGCCCACGGCGGGCCAGTTCAAGGCGTTCAGCGCGATCTGCACCCACAAGGGCTGCACGGTGAACAAGGTGGCCGACGGGCTGATCGACTGCCCGTGCCACGGCAGCAAGTTCAAGGTGCAGGACGGCGCGGTCGCCGACGGGCCGGCCACGGAGCCGCTTCCCGAGAAGCAGATCAAGGTGGAGGGCGACCAGATCACCCTGGCCTGACCCGTTCCGTACGGCCCCGCACAGGCCCCTCGCCGGGCCCACGCCACACCCGCGAGGCGCCTGTGCGGGGCCACACCCACGCCCTTCGCCCCGGCGGCCCGGGACCGGTCGGTCGGCGGCGGGGTCTGTCGGTGGGGGCCGTTAGTCTTTGAACGTGGCGAGATCAGCGGGCACCCCCTTGAGTTTCCGGCCCCGGCCCGGGTCCATCCCGGAGTCCCCGGGGGTCTACCGGTTCAGGGACGCGCACGGCCGGGTGATCTACGTCGGCAAGGCCAAGAGCCTGCGGCAGCGGCTCAACTCGTACTTCGCCGACTTCTCCGCCCTGCACCCGCGCACCCAGACGATGCTGACCACGGCGGCCGACGTCGACTGGACCGTCGTCGGCACCGAGGTCGAGGCACTGCAGCTCGAATACTCCTGGATCAAGGAGTTCGACCCCCGCTTCAACGTCAAGTACCGCGACGACAAGTCCTACCCGTACCTCGCCGTCACCATGGGCGACGACTTCCCGCGCGTCCAGGTGCTGCGCGGCGCCAAGCGCAAGGGCACCCGCTACTTCGGCCCCTACTCCCACGCCTGGGCCATCCGCGAGACCGTCGACCTGCTGCTGCGCGTCTTCCCGGTGCGCACGTGCAGCGCCGGGGTGTTCAAGCGGGCCGGGCAGATCGGCCGGCCCTGCCTGCTCGGCTACATCGACAAGTGCTCCGCGCCGTGCGTCGGCCGCGTCACCCCCGAGGAGCACCGCGCGCTCGCCGAGGACTTCTGCGACTTCATGGCCGGCAACACCGGTCGCTTCATCAAGCGGCTGGAGAAGGAGATGCGCGAGGCCGCCGGCGAGCAGGAGTACGAACGCGCCGCGCGCCTGCGCGACGACATCCAGGCGCTCCAGCGCGCCCTGGAGAAGCAGGCGGTCGTGCTCGGCGAGGGCACCGACGCCGACGTCATCGCCCTGGCCGAGGACCCGCTCGAAGCCGCCGTCCAGGTCTTCTACGTGCGCGGCGGACGCATCCGCGGCCAGCGCGGCTGGGTCGTCGACAAGGTCGAGGAGACCTCGCCGGGCGAGCTGGTCGAGCAGTTCCTGCTGCAGATGTACGGCGAGGCGAGCCCCGACTCGATGCCCCGCGAGGTGCTCGTGCCCGAGCTGCCGCCCGACGCGGCCGCGGTCGCCGAGCTGCTGTCCGAGCAGCGCAAGGCCCGGGTCGAGGTACGGGTGCCGCAGCGCGGCGACAAGAAGTCGCTGCTGGAGACCGTCGGGCGCAACGCCATGGAGTCGCTCGCCCAGCACAAGATCCGCCGCGCCAGTGACCTGACCACGCGCAGCAAGGCGCTCCAGGAGATCGCCGACGCGCTCGGCCTCGACCAGGCGCCCCTGCGCGTCGAGTGCTACGACGTCTCCCACCTCCAGGGCGAGAACGTCGTGGCCTCGATGGTCGTCTTCGAGGACGGCCTGGCCCGCAAGAGCGAGTACCGCCGCTTCGCCGTCAAGACCAAGGAGGGCGACGTCGCCTCGATCCACGAGGTGATCATGCGGAGGTTCCGCCGCTACCTGGAGGAGCGCTCGGCCACCGGCGAGCTGGCCGCCGACGACGAGGCCCACGGCCTCATCGACCCCGAGACCGGCAAGCCGCGCAAGTTCGCCTACCCGCCCAACCTCGTCGTCGTCGACGGCGCCGGCCCCCAGGCCGCCGCCGCGCAGCGGGCGCTCGACGAGCTCGGCATCGACGACGTCGCCGTGTGCGGCCTGGCCAAGCGGCTGGAGGAGGTGTGGCTGCCCGGCGACGACCAGCCGGTCATCTTGCCGCGCTCCAGCGAGGGGCTCTACCTGCTGCAACGTGTCCGCGACGAGGCGCACCGGTTCGCCATCACCTACCATCGGTCCAAGAGGTCCAGGACCGTGAAGGAGAGCGCGCTCGACAGCGTGCCGGGTCTCGGCCCGGCACGGAGGCAGGCGCTGCTCAAGCACTTCGGCTCCGTCAAACGGCTGCGCGAGGCCACCGTGGCGGAGATCTGCGAGGTCCCCGGCATCGGCCGGTCGACCGCGGAGGTGATCGCATCGACGCTGAAGGGGGAGTCACCCGTGACCACCAGCGAGGCGGCGCCCGCACAGCGGGTCGCCGGCGACGCCGACGGCACCCTCGGCCCGCGTGCCGGTGACGGTGCCGGCGCCCTGAACGGCGTCACCGGGGGCGGGGCAGCCGTCACGGCGCCGGGCGAAGCCGGCGGGCCTGACCGACCGAGCGGCCGAACGGAGTGAGACGATGAGCGCCGCCGAAGATAACGATCAGCTGGGCGCGGCACGCCCGAGTGGTGGGGCGGCCGAGGGCGTTCCGGAAGGCCCGGCGGCCCAGGTCGCCGCGGCCGCGGCAGCCGCCGTGGAGCGGGGCGTGGCCGAGAGCAGGGAGCCCGCGTTCGTCATCGTCACCGGCATGTCCGGGGCGGGACGCAGCACCGCGGCCAAGGCGCTGGAGGACCTCGGCTGGTTCGTCATCGACAACCTGCCGCCGGGCCTGCTGTTCGCCATGGCCGAGGAGGCCGGCAAGGTCAAGCTCGCCGCCGACAAGGTGGCGGCCGTGGTCGACGTGCGCAGTCTCGCCTTCACCACCGACCTCAACGCCGCCATCGAGGAGCTCGAAGGCCGCGGCGTACGCGTGCGCGTGGTCTTCCTGGAGGCCAGCGACGAGGAGCTGGTCCGCCGCTTCGAGAACGTCCGCCGCCCGCACCCGTTGCAGGGCGAGGGCAGGCTCGTCGACGGCATCACCCGGGAGCGCGGCATCCTGCGCGAGGTGCGGGCCAACGCCGACCTCGTGATCGACACCTCCTCCCACAACGTGCACGAGCTCCGCAACAAGATCGTCGCCTTCTTCGGCGGCGAGGACCGTCCCGGGTTGCGGGTCAACGTGGTGTCCTTCGGCTTCAAGTACGGCCTGCCGGTCGACGCCGACCTCGTGGTCGACTGCCGGTTCCTGCCCAACCCGCACTGGGTTCCCGAGCTACGGCCGATGAACGGGCTGGACGCGCCGGTCCGCGAGTACGTGCTGGGCCAGCCCGGCGCCAAGGAGTTCCTCGACGCGTACGAGGAGGTCCTGAAGGTGGTCGCGGCGGGTTATGCCCGCGAGGGCAAGAGCTATGCGACGCTGGCGGTCGGCTGCACGGGCGGCAAGCACCGCAGCGTCGCCATGGCCGAGCAGGTCGCGGGCCGCCTGCGCGACCGCGGGATGGAGGTCCAGGTGAGCCATCGGGATGTGGGGCGGGAGTGACCGATGACAACCAGGACCAGGGTGTTCCGTCCCCGGACGCGTCGTCCGTAGCCGCATCTCCCGCAGCCGCCTCGTCGGTCCAGGCGTCATCCGCGAACCTCTCGACCGCTGGTGAGTCGTCCCGGAGCGGGGCGTCCGCAGACGGGGCGCCCGCGAGTGCGGTGCCTCGGAGCGGGGCGTCCGCGAGTGGAGCGCCTCCGAGTGGGGCACCGACGAGTGAGGTGCCTCGGAGTGGGGCACCGGCGAGTGGGGTGCCTCGGAGTGGGGCACCGGCGAGTGGGGTGTCTCGGAGCGGGGCGTCCGCGAGCGGGGTGGCGGCGGGCGAGGGCCGGCCTCGGGGGCCGCGTGTCGTGGCCCTCGGCGGCGGGCACGGCCTGTACGCCTCCCTGTCCGCGCTGCGGGCCGTGACCGACACGCTCACGGCCGTCGTGACCGTGGCCGACGACGGCGGCTCCAGCGGCCGCCTGCGGCGCGAGCTCGGCGTCCTGCCGCCCGGCGACCTGCGCATGGCGCTGGCCGCGCTGTGCGGCGACGACGAGTGGGGCATCACCTGGAGCGAGGTGGTCCAGCACCGCTTCCGCAGCGAGGGGGACCTGCACGGCCACGCCGTCGGCAACCTCCTCATCGTGGCGCTCTGGGAGCTGCTCGGCGATCCCGTGGCGGGCCTCGACTGGGTGGGGCGGCTGCTGGGAGCCAACGGACGGGTGCTGCCGATGGCCTCGGTGCCGCTCGACATCGTCGCCGAGGTGGAGCTCGACGGCGTCACCTCGACCGTGCGCGGCCAGGTGGCGTGCGCTCTCACCCCCGGGCGCGTGCAGGCGATCTCCCTGGTCCCCGAGGACCCTCCCGCCCGGCCGGAGGCCATCGAGGCGGTCCTGGAGGCCGACTGGGTGGTGTTCGGGCCGGGGTCGTGGTTCACCAGCGTGCTGCCGCACCTGAAGGTGCCCGAGCTGGCCAGGGCCCTGCACGAGACCCGGGCCAGGCGGCTCGTCACGCTCAACCTCGCCCCGCAGGCGGGCGAGACCGACGACTTCTCCCCCCAGCAGCACCTGGAGGTGCTCAGGCAGCACGCGCCCGAGCTCATGGTGGACGTCGTCCTGGCCGACACGGGCATGGTCGACGACCTCGACGCGCTGGAGAAGGCGGCCGCCGCGCTCGGCGGTCGTCTCGTGCTGGCCGACGTGGCCGCCGCCGACGGCTCGCCCCGGCATGACCCACGACGTCTTGCCTCCGTCCTGGACGAGATTTTCCTCCAGAAGCGTTGATCCTGGTCGGCGGGGTGCGAAGGTGCGAGAGACTGCTGGGAGCCGGTCTGAATGGGGGAGGACTAACGCTTATGGCGATGACGGGTGTGGTCAAGGACGAGCTGAGCCGACTGCCGGTGCTGAAGCCTTGCTGTCGCAAGGCCGAGGTGTCCACGCTGCTGCGGTTCGCCAGCGGCCTGCACCTGGTGGGCGGGCGCATCGTGATCGAGGCGGAGCTCGACACCAACGCCACCGCGCGGCGGCTGATCAAGGACATCGGCGAGGTGTTCGGCCACAAGGCGGAGGTCCTCGTGCTGGCGCCGGCCGGCCTGCGCAAGGGATCACGGTACGTCGTGCGCGTCTACCGCGACGGTGAGGCGCTCGCCCGGCAGACGGGGCTGATCGACAACCACGGGCGGCCCGTGCGCGGGCTGCCGCGCCAGGTCGTCGCGGGGGCGGCCTGCGACGCCGAGGCGGCCTGGCGGGGGGCCTTCCTGGCACATGGCTCGCTCACCGAGCCGGGCCGGTCGATGTCGCTGGAGGTCACCTGCCCGGGCCCGGAGGCGGCGCTGGCGCTGGTCGGCTCCGCCCGGCGGCTGAAGATCCATGCCAAGGCGCGCGAGGTACGCGGCGTCGACCGGGTCGTGGTGCGCGACGGTGACGCCATCAGCGCGCTGCTCACCCGGCTCGGCGCGCACGACAGCGTGCTGGCCTGGGAGGAGCGCCGCATGCGCCGCGAGGTGCGCGCCACCGCCAACCGGCTGGCCAACTTCGACGACGCCAACCTCCGGCGCTCGGCCCGCGCCGCCGTGGCGGCGGGCGCCCGGGTGCAGCGGGCCCTGGAGATCCTGGGTGACGAGGCGCCGGAGCACCTGGTGGTGGCCGGGCGGCTGCGGGTGGAGCACAAGCAGGCGTCGCTGGAGGAGCTGGGGCAGATCGCCGACCCGCCGCTGACCAAGGACGCGATCGCGGGCCGGATCCGGCGGCTGCTGGCCATGGCCGACAAGCGCGCCTCCGACCTCGGCGTCCCCAACACCGAGGCCAACCTCACGGTCGACATGCTCGCCCCCTGAGGCACGGCACCCGCGACCCGCGCTCGGGAGGCACTTGAGGCACGGCCACCCGCGACCCGCGCCCGGGAGGCCCCTGAAGGCATGCCCGCGCGGTCGCGGGCCGCTGCCCGCAGGCTCGTGCGTGCATGCGTGTCCACGCCTGAAGGCCCTGGAGGCGCGTCCCGGGAACACCTGGGGACGTGTCTGGCGGGGCGCGGGACGGGCGTGTGGGCCCCGTGTGCGCGGCCCCGCCTCGCGGGGCGAGCGCGTCGGCGTGAGGCGGGCCGGGGCGGTCAGTCCTGGGCGGGGTCGCGGGGAGTGAAGAGGTTGGCCGTCGTGGCGGTGGGCGCCGGCTTGGGCGGCTGGAGCGGCTCGAACGGCGCCCGGTACTCCGGCTCGGGCTCCGTCGCGTCCGCGACCGGCTCGCCGCCGCCACGCCTGCGGTGGGAGGCCGCCCCGTCCTCGGCCCGCCACCGCCGGCGCACCCGTACGACCCGTACGAGCGACAGCAGGAACGCGGGCACGGCCGCGGCGGCGACGGCGGCCCAGAAGTGCCAGGACGACCGGATGGCCAGCCACACGCCCTGCGCGCCGAAGACGAGCTGCTCGTCGACGGAGGACAGGGGGAACCCACGCTCGACGACGAAGCCCATGGAGCCGGCGACGCCGCCGATCGCGCGGACCCCGAAGGCGTAGAGCACCAGCAGCAGCGGAAGGAGCAGGCTGCGCGGCCGAACGGTCCACATGGCGAGACCGAGGATCAGCCCGGCCAGGAGGCAGCAGGCGACGGGGAAGGCGAAGGTCGGGTCCCCTGCGAACCAGCGCACCTCGTAGGGCAGGCGGTAATAGAACGTTGCCATGGCCGCGTATCCCGCCGCTCCGATGATCATCGCGACGAAGCCCACGATCAGGCCGGACAGCAGGCCGGACCTGCGTTGTGACATCTCAGCCCCCAGAGAATGCCCGAATTTACACCAACGAGTCGGGCACTTTACTCGAACGCTGCAAATCACGCCTCCGGAATGGTGATACGCAGGCCGGGGGTTGCAGTGGTCTAAACCAATTTAGGTCCGATAGGGTTGGGGGTTGAGGTTTCAGCCCGCATCACGTACGAGGAGATCGGTTTCCGTGAGCATCCGCGTAGGCGTCAACGGCTTCGGCCGCATCGGTCGTAACTTCTGGCGTGCGGTCGCCGCCGGCGGCAAGGACATCGAGATCGTTGCGGTCAACGACCTGACCGACAACGCCACGCTCGCCCACCTGCTGAAGTACGACAGCATCCTGGGCCGCCTGCCGTACGAGGTGAAGGCGACCAGCGACGAGATCACCGTCGACGGCAAGGCCATCAAGGTCTTCGAGGAGCGCGACCCGGCCAAGCTGCCCTGGGGCGACCTGGGCGTGGACGTCGTGCTCGAGTCGACCGGCCTGTTCACCGACGCCGCCAAGGCCAAGGTGCACGCCGACAACGGCGCCAAGAAGGTCATCATCTCGGCCCCGGCCAAGAACGAGGACGTCACCATCGTCATGGGCGTCAACCACGACTCCTATGACCCGGCCAACCACACGATCATCTCCAACGCGTCCTGCACCACCAACTGCCTGGCTCCGCTGGCCAAGGTCCTCCACGACACCTTCACCATCGAGAAGGGTCTGATGACCACCATCCACGCCTACACGCAGGACCAGAACCTGCAGGACGGCCCGCACAAGGACCTGCGCCGCGCCCGCGCCGCCGCGCTCAACGTGGTGCCCACCTCCACCGGCGCCGCCAAGGCCATCGGCCTGGTGCTGCCGGAGCTGAAGGGCAAGCTCGACGGGTTCGCGATGCGCGTGCCGATCCCCACCGGCTCGGCCACCGACCTGACCGTGGACGTCAGCCGCGACGTCACCGTCGAGGAGGTCAACGCCGCGCTCAAGGCCGCCGCCGAGGGTCCGCTCAAGGGCATCCTCACCTACACCGAGGACGAGATCGTCTCCTCCGACATCGTGACCGACCCGGCCTCCTGCATCTTCGACGCCGGCCTCACCAAGGTCATCGGCAACCAGGTCAAGGTCGTCGGCTGGTACGACAACGAGTGGGGCTACTCCAACCGCCTGGCCGACCTCATCGAGCTGGTGGGCGCCGACCTGTGACGGGTCCGCGCTGAGCGAGACATCCATCACCCGGGACCGTCCGAGCCGCGCTCGGCGGAAGGAGCACAGTTGCGCACGATCGACGATCTCGACGTGAAGGGCCGGCGCGTGCTCGTGCGCGCCGACCTCAACGTCCCTCTCGACGGTGAGACGATCACCGACGACGGCCGCATCAGAGCGTCGGTTCCGACGATCCAGGCCCTGGCCGGGCGCGGCGCGAAGGTCGTCGTCTGCGCCCACCTCGGCCGCCCCAAGGGCAAGGCCGAGCCGAAGTACTCGCTGAAGCCGGTCGCCGCGCGGCTGGGCGAGCTGCTCGGCCAGGACGTGGCGTTCGCGACCGACGTGGTCGGCGACAGCGCCCAGGCCACCGTCTCGGGGCTCCAGGACGGCCAGGTGGCCCTGCTGGAGAACCTCCGGTACGAGCCGGGCGAGGAGTCCAAGGACGACCAGGCGCGCGGCGAGTTCGCCGCGAAGCTGGCCGGCCTGGCGGAGCTGTACGTCGGTGACGGCTTCGGCGCGGTGCACCGCAAGCACGCCAGCGTCTACGACGTGCCCCGGCTGCTGCCGCACGCGGCGGGCGGGCTCGTCGTGGCCGAGGTCGAGGTGCTCAAGCGCCTCACCGAGCACGCCGAGCGGCCGTACGTGGTGGTGCTGGGCGGCGCCAAGGTGTCCGACAAGCTGGGCGTCATCGCCAGCCTGCTCACCAAGGTCGACCGGCTGCTCATCGGCGGCGGCATGGCCTACACCTTCCTCAAGGCCCAGGGCCACGAGGTCGGCCAGTCGCTGCTGCAGGAGGACCAGCTCGACCAGGTGCGCGGCTTCCTCGACCAGGCGGCCGAGCGCGACGTCGAGCTGGTGCTGCCGGTGGACGTGCTGGCGGCGACCGAGTTCGGCAAGGACGCGCCCCACGACGTCGTCGAGGCGACCGCGATCCCGGCCGACCGGCAGGGGCTCGACATCGGCCCGAAGACCCGCGAGCTGTTCGCGGGCAAGCTGGCCGACGCCCGGACCGTCTTCTGGAACGGCCCGATGGGCGTGTTCGAGTTCGACGCGTTCTCGGGCGGCACGCGCGCGGTGGCGGAGGCGCTCATCGGCTCCGACGCCTTCACCGTGGTCGGCGGCGGTGACTCGGCCGCGGCCGTGCGCCGGCTCGGCCTCCCCGAGGACGGCTTCTCCCACATCTCCACCGGTGGCGGGGCCAGCCTCGAATACCTGGAGGGCAAGACCCTTCCCGGACTCGCCGCCCTGGAGGATGCGGAGTGACGCGACAGGGTGACCGCCCCTCGGGGGCCGGCCGCAAGCCGCTCATCGCGGGCAACTGGAAGATGAACCTCAACCACCTCGAGGCCATCGCCCTGGTGCAGAAGCTCGCCTTCGCGCTCAGCGACAAGGACTTCGACAAGGTCGAGGTCGCCGTCCTGCCGCCGTTCACGGACCTGCGCAGCGTGCAGACGCTCGTGGACGGCGACAAGCTGCGCATCGTGTACGGCGCGCAGGACCTGTCCCGGCACGACGCGGGCGCCTACACCGGGGAGATCTCCGGGGCGATGCTGGCCAAGCTCGGCTGCACCTTCGCGGTGATCGGCCACTCCGAGCGGCGCGAGCACCACCGCGAGGACGACGACCTGGTCAACGCCAAGGTGCACGCCGCCTACCGCCACTCGCTGACGCCGATCCTGTGCGTGGGCGAGGGGCTGGAGGTCCGCCGGGAGGGCGGCCACGTGGCGCACACCCTGGCTCAGCTGGAGGGCGCGCTGCGCAAGGTCACCGCCGAGCAGGTCAAGTCGATCGTGGTGGCCTACGAGCCGGTGTGGGCGATCGGCACCGGCGAGGTCGCGACGCCGGAGGACGCGCAGGAGGTCTGCTCGGCCCTGCGCGGGCGACTCGCTGAGCTGTACGACGACGAAGTGGCCTCAGGTGTCCGTATCCTGTACGGAGGATCGGTGAAGTCGGGCAACATCGCCGGCATCATGGCGCAGTCCGACGTCGACGGCGCTCTGGTGGGCGGTGCCAGCATCGACGCCGGCGAGTTCGTCAAGATCTGCCGTTTTTCCGATATGCCCGGCTAGCTGAGCCGTTCCTGGGGCGCGACTTGACAGCAAGTCGTACCCTCTAGAGGCAAGTTTGAATCGTCACGCGTCACAGAGCACTGAAGGAACAGGCATACCGTGGAAATCGGAATCTCCATCGCCCTCATCCTGGCGAGCTGTCTCATGGTCCTGCTCGTGCTGCTCCACAAGGGCAAGGGTGGCGGTCTGTCGGACATGTTCGGCGGAGGTTTCTCGTCGAGTTTCGGCGGCTCGTCCGTGGTGGAGCGCAACCTTGACCGGCTGACGGTCATCACGGGCGTGATCTGGTTCGTCTGCATCATCGCGCTCGGCCTGCTGCTGAAGCCGTAGCGATTCGGCGCGTGACAGTGATTCTCCCCCCGTGTCCCGCGGGGCGATCGAGCGAGGAGTTCATCCGTGGGTAGTGGCAACGCGATCCGTGGCAGCCGTGTCGGCGCCGGCCCGATGGGGGAGGCCGAGCGCGGTGAGGCAGCTCCGAGAGTGCGGGTCTCGTTCTGGTGCGCGAACATGCACGAGACGCGCCCCAGCTTCGCCAGTGACGCGGCGGTCCCCGAGACCTGGGACTGCCCGCGCTGCGGCCTCCCGGCAGGACAGGACGAGCAGGCCCCGCCTGCCCCGCCCAAGAACGAGCCGTACAAGACGCACCTGGCCTACGTGAAGGAGCGCAGGAGCGACAAGGACGGCAAGGCCATCCTCGAGGAGGCGCTCGAGCGCCTGCGCAACAACAGGTCCCCCTGGTAGTCCCGCTACGGTGACGAGCGGCTCCGCCTGCGGGGCCGGCAGGGCGGGACATCACGTCCGCGCGGCATGACGTGCCTCGAAGGGCCCCGGCAGCACGCCGGGGCCCTTCGGCGTGAGAACCCTCTGGTTCAGGAGCCCGCTCGCCGGTACACCTGCTCGCCGTCCACGAACGTCCGGGCCACCCGGGTCGTCCAGATCTCCTCGGCGGGCAGCGCGAACGGGTCGCGGTCGAGCACGACGAGGTCCGCCGGGCGGCCCGGCTCGATCACCCCGGCGGGGGAGCGGTTGATCCAGGCCGACCCGGCCGTGTACGCGGTCATCGCCGTGGCCAGGTCGAGGCGCTGTCCCGGCAGGAACGGCGTCCCCGCGGTCGGGTAGCCGGCGTGCACCGAGCCGCCCGGCTCCGTGCGGTTGACCGCGACGTGCATGCCCTGCAGCGGGTCGGCGTCCGACACGGGCCAGTCGCTGCCCGCGCAGAACCGGGTGCCGTGCGCCAGCAGGTCGGCGAACGGGTACTGCCACGACGAGCGCGGCTCGCCCAGGAACGGCAGCGTCAGCTCGTCCATCTGGGCGTGGTGCGTGGCCCACAGCGGCTGCAGGTTGGCCGCGACGCCGAGCCGGGCGAAGCGCGGCACGTCGGACGGCTCGATGATCTGCAGGTGCGCGATGTGGTGCCGGTTGGCCGAGTCGGTGCCCTCGAAGCTGTCGAGCGCCTCGCGCACCGCCCGCTCGCCGATGGCGTGAAAGTGCACCTGGAAGCCGAGCCGGTCCAGCTCGGCGACGTACTCCTTGAGCTTGCCGGGGTCCACGTACGACAGGCCCGTGCCACCGCACAGGCAGTACGGCTCCAGCGTGGCGGCGGTGAAGTTCTCGGTGATGCCGTCCTGCATGATCTTGACGGAGGTGGCGGCGAACCGCTCCAGGCCCTCGGCGGAGGCCCGCCGCTCGACCAGCTCCGCGATCTGGTCGGCGCCGCGCGTGCGGTCCCACCACAGCGCGCCCACCACGCGCGCCCGCAGCGTGCCGGAGCGGGCCGCCGACAGGTAGGTGGGGAGCTGGTCGTCCGAGCCCGCGTAGGAGCCGACGATCGCGTCCTGCCAGCCGGTGATGCCGAGGGAGAACAGGTGCCGCTGGGCGTCGGCCAGCGCCGCGTCGAGGTCGGCGGCGGTCGGGCGGGGGGTGAGCAGGCCCACGAGGTCCATCGCCCCCTCGTGCAGCACGCCGCTGGGGGTGCCGTCGGCGTCGCGCTCGATGCGGCCGTCGGCCGGGTCGGGCGTGTCGCGGGTGACGCCCGCCAGCTCCAGGGCGCGGGTGCTGACCCAGGCCGCGTGATGGTCGCGCTGGATCAGGTAGACGGGGCGGTCGACGAAGTCGAGCTGGGTGCGGTGGGGGAGGCCGCCCGGGAAGGCGGACATGTCCCAGCCGCCCCCGTCGATCCACTCCTTGTCCTGATTTTGCGCGGCATAGTCGGAGATCTTGGCTCGATACGCGTCGAGTCCGTACACCTCGGACAGGTCGCACTTCGAGCGCTCCAGCCCCGCCTGCACCGGGTGGATGTGCGCGTCCGTGAACCCGGGCGTCAGCAGGCCGCCCTCCAGGTCCACGGTCTCGTGGAGACCCGCCTCACGGGCCAGGTCGCGCTCGGCGCCGACGGCGGCGACGACCCCGTCACGCACCAGCACGGCCTCAGCGAACCCGCCGGTCGCGGTGAACACCCGCCCGCCTCGGAACAGCGTCGTCATCGGCCCTCCCCGGCCCGTCCGCCTCGGAGGCGTCCGGGACGGCCTCCGCCAACAATCGTCAAAACCGGCAAGACCGGCGAAACCAGAACATGTGCGTTCATAGGCGCATATCTTGCTACATGAAACGCGACGGTAGCGGCTGTGTAACAGGGCCCCGTCATGCTGATGCCCATGGGATTCTTGCGCATCCGCACCACGGTGGACGAGCGGCCGGGACGACTCGCCTCACTGGCCGCCGCCCTGGCCGACAGGGGCGGCAACATCCTGGGCCTGAGCGTCCAGTCCGACGCAGACGGCACGGTGGACGAGTTCGTCGCCGACATCCCCGCCGGCCCCGAGACCGTGCGCGAGGCCCTGGAGGCGGCCGGTGGCCGCCGCGTCCAGGTCGTCCCGGCGACCGCGCACGAGCTGACTGACGAGCCCACCCGGGCCCTGCTGCTGGCCTCCCGGCTGCGCTCCATGCCGTGGCGCCTGCCCGAGCTGCTGGCCGAGCTGCTGCGCGCGGACGACGCCCGGTGGATCTATGGTGAGGCCGTGAGTGATCTTCCCGACCCCACCCAGCTCGTCGTGCCCGTGGCGCCCCGCCGCGCCGTACGGCTGCGCCGCGCCGAGCTGCCGTTCACGCTCACCGAGGCCGCCCGCGCCGCCTCCTTCGCCCGGCTGGCCCAGCCGCCGGCGGAGCAGGGCTCCGGGGACCGCTCCGTGAAGCTGGCCGAGGGCGTCGAGGTCGCCATCCGCCCGCTCACCTCCATCTACCGTGAGGCCGTCCGCGACCTGCACGACAGGTGCTCGCCCGAGGCCCGCCGGTTCCGCTACTTCACCTCGATGCCGGCGCTGCCGCCGCGCATGTTCGACACGCTGTGCGACCGCAGCCGCGGCCACTCGCTCGTGGGCGGCCACGACGGGCAGGTCGTGGCCATGGCCAACCTGATGTTCACCTCCGACCCCGGCATCGCCGAGATGGCCTTCCTGGTCGAGGACCGCTGGCAGGGGCGCGGTCTGGGCTCGGCGATGGCCAGGGCGCTGATCCGGGCGGCGCGCGACCTCGGGTACGCCGAGGTGCGGGCGACCATGCTCTCGGACAACGTCCGCATGCGGCGGCTCATGCTGTCGCTCGGCGCCTCGATCACCTACACCGAGGACCCGGGCGTGCTGGAGTCGCGGCTGCCCGTGGGCGCGATGGTCTCAACCTGACCCCTCGGCGCGGGGCTCCTCGCCGGCATCCTCGCCGGGCACCTCGGTGGGGCCACCGGCGGGGGGCTCGCCGGTGTCCCCGGGCGCGCGGGGGATGCCGAGATGGCGCTCGATGCGCTCCAGGCTCTCCTCGATCCGCGTCAGCCGCTCGGCCACCGCCGGGCCGCCCGTCGGGTAGTACTCCTCGCCCGGCCTGTCCCTCGGCCCCGCCGTGATCAGCGTGATGACGCGGTCCCGTACCTGCTGCAGGGGCGCCCCCGCGGCCACGAGCGCCTGCGACGCCAGCCCCTCCCCCTCCCGCACGAGGCCGAGCAGGATGTGCTCCGTGCCGATGTAGTGGTGCCGGAGCTGGAGCGCCTCCCGCAACGACAGCTCCAGCACCTTCTTGGCCCGCGGAGTGAACGGGATGTGCCCGGTGGGCCCCTTGGCGCCGCGCCCCACCTCCTGCTCCACGAACCGGCGCACCGGCCCCAGCTCCACCCCGCAGCTCGCGAGCGCCCGCGCCGCGACGTCGTCGCCCTCGTGCAGGATGCCGAGCAGGATGTGCTCGGTGCCGATGTAGTGGTGGTTCAGCATGCGCGCCTCTTCCTGGGCGAGGACGACCACCTTGCGCGCGCGATCGGTGAAACGCTCGAACACGAGGAGACTCCGTTCGGCTGGCCTTGCCTCCACTATGCGCTACAAACCCGGTCATGTGGGGTATCTCACTGGTGTGGATCTTGACGAGGTGGCCGACCGCCTCTATGGCCTGCCGCCGTCCGAGTTCACCGCCGCGCGCGCCGCCGAGGCCCGGGCGGCCAAGGACGCGGGCGACGTACGGCTGTCGCGCGAGATCGGGCGCCTGCGCAAGCCCACGGTCTCGGCGTGGGCCGTGAACCGGGCTGTGCGCGAGCACGCGGACGATCTGCGCGAGCTGCTGGCGGTGGGGGAGGAGCTGCGGCGGGCCTGGGAGGCGCACGACGCGGGCGCGCTCACCGAGGTCACCCGGCGGCGCGGCGCGGTCTCGGAGCGGGTCGCCCGGCTGGTCAAGGAGGACGCCGGGCTGTCGGCGGCCGCCGCGGCGGAGGTGGACCGGACGCTGGACGCCGCCGTGGTGGACGAGGGCGCGGCGGACGAGGTGCGGCGGGGGCGCCTGGTCCGGCCCCTGGAGTACAGCGGCTTCGCCCCGGCCCCGGCTCCCGCCGCTCGCCCGGCGCCGGCGGCCGGCGCCGGGTCGCCGGAGGCGTCCGGCGAGGGCCGCGCGGACCGCAGGAGACAGGAAGGGGAACGGGCGGACCGGGAGGCGCCCGAAGAGAGCCGGGCGGACCGCAGGGCGCCCGAAGAGAGCCGGGCGGAGCGTAAGGCGGCGGCCGAGGAGCGGGCCAGGCAGCAGGCCGAGGCGCGGGCCGCGCGGGAGGCGCGCAAGGCGCAGGAGCGGGTCGAGGCGGAGGCGGCCTACCTGGAGTGGCGCGACGCGCTGGCCGAGGCCGTACGGGAGCACGACAAGCGCGCGGAGAAGGTGGCGCGGCTGGAGCGCAAGCTGACCAAGGCGCAGAAGCGGCTGCGGGAGAGCGAGCAGCGGCTGGAGGTCGCCCGCCGCGAGGAGCGCCATGCCCGCCACCGCCTGGAGAGCTGAGGCCGCGGTGCCGCGCCGGGTTCCCGGGAAGATCGCGCGCGCGGACGTGGCGGGTTATGGTGTACGAAACGGTTCCGTACACCTCTCTGGAGTGGCGATGACACCCTGGACCCCCGCCGACATGCCCGCCCTGGACGGCCGGACGGCGATCGTCACCGGCGCCAACAGCGGCATCGGCCTGCCCACCGTGCTGGAGCTCGCCCGCCACGGCGCCCGCGTGATCGCCACCGCGCGGTCCGAGGCGAAGGGGGAGGAGGCCGTGGCCGCCGTCCGGCGCGCCGTGCCCGGCGCCCGCGTCGAGCGGGCCCTGCTCGACCTCGCCGATCTGGCCTCGGTGCGCGCGTTCGCCGAGGGCGTGGACGAAGTGGACCTGCTGATCAACAACGCCGGCGTCGGCATGACGCCCCGCAGCCTGACGAAGGACGGGTTCGAGCTGCAGTTCGGCACCAACCACCTGGGCCACTTCGCGCTGACCGGGCTGCTCCTGCCGAAGCTGCTCGCCCGCCCGGGCGCCCGCGTGGTGACCGTCTCCAGCGACGCCCACAGCCGCGGCCGGCTCGACTTCGACGACCTCACCCTGGAGCGCGGCTACGGCCGGATGAGCGCCTACGGCCGTTCCAAGCTGGCCAACCTCCTGTTCGCCCTGGAGCTCCAGCGGCGCGCTGAGCGGGCCCAGGCGGACCTCAAGAGCGTGGCCACGCATCCGGGTGCCACAGCGACGAACATCGTCAAGGTGGGGCCGCTCAAGCCCCTCCTGGGGCTGTTCCTGCTGAGCCCCGAGACCGGCGCGCTGCCGTCCCTGTACGCCGCCACCTCGCCGGACATCCGCGGCGGCGAGTTCGTCGGCCCGAAGCTGCGCCTCCTCACCCCGTCCGCCGACGCCGCTTCCGAGGAGCTCGCCGCGCGCCTCTGGGACGTGTCCACCGAACTCACCGGCGTACGATTCGATCGGCTCGCCGCTCGGTGACGCCGTGAGCACCTGACGAACGCCGCCGGGCAGGACCCGGCCGGGCAGGACCGGAGGACGTGTACGTGGCCCCACTCGACCCCGGGCGCGAGAGGGCCATCCTCGACGCCACGCTGGAGCTGCTGTCGGAGATGGGCTACGACCGGATGTCGGTCGACCAGATCGCCAGGCGCGCCAGGGCCAGCAAGGCCACGATCTACCGGCGCTGGGCGGGCAAGCCCGAGCTGGTGGTGGACGTCATCTGCCGCCGCTTCGACGCGGACGCGCCGCGCCCCTGCGACACGGGCTCGCTCCGGGGCGACCTGGCCGAGCTCCTGCGGGGACTGTGCGAGACGGCCGAGCGCAAGCACACGCTCATCATGGGCCTGTCCTCGACGCTGGTCTCGCACCAGGAGCTGGCGAGGACGCTGCGCGCGCACATGCTGAGCAGGGACTTCCACGGTGTGGAGGCCCTGCTGGAGCGGGCCCGGGAGCGCGGTGAGCCGGCCGGGCAGCCGGCGGGCGGGCCGATGAAGGGGCCGCCGCGCGCGGTGGAGGCCGCCCGGCTCGCCGGCGTCGCGGAGGCCCTGGTGTGGCATCGCCTGATCTTCGTCGGGCCGCCGCTGGATGAGGCGTTCGTGGAGGAGTCGGTCCGCGAGGTGCTGTTGCCGCTGGTCCGGGCCTGGGTCGCCGCACCGGCCGAGTAAATCTAACGTGTTTGTGTGAGATTTGGGCTCCACATCTGTTCCGGGGCAAAGGATCGTCCTAGGGTCGGCGCCATGACCACCGACGCCTCCATCACCGACACCACGGGCGCCTCCACCACGGGTGCGCCCGTCGCCGGCTCCTCCGGCGACGCCGCGCTCGACGCGTTCATCGACGCGCTGCCCAAGGTCGAGCTGCACGTCCACCTCATCGGCTCCGCGTCCGTACCCACGGTCCTGGAGCTGGCGCGCCGCCACCCCGGCAGCGGTGTCCCGACGGACGAGGAGGAGCTGCGCGCCTTCTACACCTTCACCGACTTCCCGCACTTCGCGCGCGTCTACCGCGCCGTCAACGCGCTCGTGCGCGAGCCCGGGGACGTCGCCACCCTGGTGCTCGGGCTGGCCCGCGACCTCGCCGCGCAGGGCGCCCGCTACGCCGAGCTCCAGGTCACCCCGTACGCCCACCACATGGTCGGCATGCCGCGGCGCGAGGTCACCGAGGCCCTCGACCTGGCCGCCCGCCGCGCCCCGGAGGAGTACGGCGTGGAGATGGCGTACATCTTCGACATCCCCGGCGAGTACGGCGTCGAGGCCGCGGAGATCACCATCGCCCACGCCCTGGAAGAACCTCCCGCTGCTTTGGTAGGTTTCGGGCTGGGCGGCATCGAGCAGGAGCGCGTCCGTTATCGCGACGCGATCCGCGACGCGTTCACCGCCGCCCGCAACGCCGGCCTGCACAGCGTCCCGCACGGCGGCGAGATGACCGGACCGGAGACCATCTGGGAGGTCATCGAGGGGCTCGGCGCCGAGCGCGTCGGCCACGGCATCTCCTGCCTCGGGGACGAGCGGCTCGTGGCCCACCTGCGCGAGACGCGGCTGCCGCTCGACGTCTGCCCCACCTCGAACGTGTGCACCGGGCAGGTGGCCCGCATCGAGGACCACCCGCTGCCGCGGCTGCTGGAGGAGGGACTGTTCGTGACCCTCAACAGTGACGACCCGCCGATGTTCGCCACCACGCTGGCGGGGGAGTACCGGACCGCGGCGCGGGTCTTCGGCCTCGGCCGTGGGGAGCTGGCCGAGCTGGCCCGCAACGGCGTGACCGCCTCCTACCTCGCCCCCGAGCGCAAGCGGGAGCTCCTGACCGAGATCGGCGCGCTGGAGGCCGGGCAGGCGGGCCCGGTCACGGCCGGGCCCGCCTGACGAGATCAGGGAGCCTCAGGGGGAGGCGAGCCGGCCGAGGCCGGGCGGGATCTTGCCGGCGGCCGTGCGGTCCAGCAGGAACAGCGTGCGCGACCGCCCCCGGGCCCCCGCCGCCGGCACCTGCACCGGGCCGGAGTCGGACAGCGCCAGCCGCACCGCGGCGGACTTCTCCGCCCCGGCCGCGATCACCCACACCTCGCGCGAGGCCTGGATCGCCGGCAGCGTCAGCGAGATCCGGGTGGGCGGCGGCTTGGGGGAGCCGTGCACCGCCACCGCCGGGCGCGTGTCGTACAGCGCGGGCATGCCCGGGAACAGCGAGGCCACGTGCGCGTCGGGCCCCATGCCGAGCAGCGTCACGTCGAACGACGGCGACGGCCCGTGGTCCTCCGGGCGGGCCGCCTTGGCCAGCTCGGTGGCGTAGGCGTCGGCCGACTCCTCCGCCGTCAGCCCCGAGTCGGGGCCGAGCATGACGTGGACCCGCTCCGGATCGACGTCGACGTGGTCGAGCAGGGCCCGCCGGGCGCCCGTCTCGTTGCGCTCGGGGTCGCCGTCGGGCAGGAAACGCTCGTCACCCCACCAGATGTCGAGGCGGCGCCAGTCGACGGCGTCGCGCGCGGGCGTGCCCGCGATGGCCGCCAGCGTGGCGATGCCGACCGTGCCTCCGGTCAGCACGAGCGACGCGGTGCCCTTGGCGGACTGGGCGTCGACGAGGCGGGTGATGATCCGCGCGGCCACGGCCTTGGCCAGGATGTCGGCGTCGCGGTGGACGACTACGGTTGGAACGCTCACGGGACCAGTCTTCCACCCCCGCGACCACGACCACGCCACGGCCGTCCCCGCGCGGCGGCTGGGAGTCGCGTCAGCGCCGGGATAGCCGACGGCCGGACGCCCGAAGAGCCGCCGGCAGGGCGAGCGAGAGCCGGGAGCGCGAAACGGCCGGGCGCCCGGGAGGGGCACCCGGCCGTCACACCGTCTTCCTGACGCCGGGGCGTCAGGACTTGTACGAGCGGGCCAGCCGTTTGACGGCCGCCTCGTAGATCTCGTCGGAGTCGAGCCGCCGCAGCTCCTCGGCCAGCAGCTCGGGGGTCTGCCGGCGCGACAGCGCCACGTTCCGGTCCGGCTGCCCCGGCCGCGACAGCGTCGCCAGCCGGGCGTCGGCGCGGGCCACCGACAGGTCGCCCTCGGGCGTCGACAGCCGTACGGAGGTCAGGCCGGGACCGGCCGACTCCGCGACCTTCACCGTGGCGCCCAGCCGCTCCGACAGCCAGGCCGCCAGCAGCGGCGCGCTCGGGTTGCCCGCGGCCGCCTCCACCACGCCCTTGCGGACCTTGCCGACCGGCTGGTCGAAGGCGGCCGCCAGCAGGCTCCGCCACGGCGTCAGCCGGGCCCAGGCCAGGTCGGTGTCGCCCGGCGCGTAGCCCTTGGCCCGCGTCGCCAGCGTCCTGACGCCGCCGTCGGCGATGGCGCGGGCGTCGGTGATGCGCCGCTGGGCGAGCATCCCGATCGGGTCCTTGGACGGCACGTCCGGCGCCGTCCCGGGCCACCACACCACCACCGGCGTGTCCGGCAGCAGCAGCGGGCTCACGACCGAATCGGCGTGGTCGGTCAGCTCGCCGTACAGGCGCAGCACGACCACCTCGCCCGGCGTGGACTCGCCGATGCGCAGCTCCGCGTCGAGGCGGGTGGCCTCGTCGGTCTCCCGGTTGATCACCACGAGGATGCGCGACGGGTGCTCGCGGGCCGCCTCCGTGGCCGCCCGCAGCGAGTCGTACTGGTCACGCTCCTCGCAGACCACCACCAGCGTCAGCACCATGCCGATGGCGGGCGCGCCCATCTGGTGACGCAGCATGGTGAGCTGGTTGGAGATCTTCCCGGCCGTCGTGTCGCTCAGCATGAACGTCGTCATCAGAGCCTCCTCCACACGCGGCCGTCACGCGCCATCATCTCGTCGGCCGCCGGCGGACCCCACGAGCCCGACGGGTACGGCTCCGGCTGGCCCTGCGTGGCCCAGAACTCCTCGATCGGGTCGAGGATCTTCCACGACAGCTCGACCTCGCGCTGGTGCGGGAAGAGCGGCGGGTCGCCGATCATCACGTCCAGCAGCAGCCGCTCGTACGCCTCGGGGGACGACTCCATGAACGACTCGCCGTAGGCGAAGTCCATGGACACGTCGCGCACCTCCATGGCCGTGCCCGGCACCTTCGAGCCGAACCGCACCGTGATGCCCTCGTCCGGCTGCACCCGGATGACGAGCGCGTTCTGCCCGAGGATCTCGGTGTCGTCCTTGGAGAAGGGCAGGTGCGGCGCCCGCTGGAACACCACGGCCACCTCGGTCACCCGCCGGCCGAGCCGCTTGCCGGTCCGCAGGTAGAACGGCACGCCAGCCCAGCGCCGGTTGGCGATCTCCAGCTTGACGGCGGCGTACGTCTCGGTGACGGACTCGGGCGAGATGCCGTCCTCCTCCAGGTAGCCGACGACCTTCTGGCCGCCCTGCCAGCCGGCGGCGTACTGCCCGCGCGCCGTGTTGGCCGCCAGGTCGGCCGGCAGCCGGACCGCCTTGAACACCTTCTCCTTCTCCCGCCGCAGCGACTGCGCCTCGAAGGACGTGGGGTCCTCCATGGCGACCAGGGCGAGGAGCTGGAGCAGGTGGTTCTGGATCACGTCGCGGGCCGCGCCGATGCCGTCGTAGTAGCCGGCCCGGCCGCCGATGCCGATGTCCTCGGCCATCGTGATCTGCACGTGGTCGACGAAGCTGCGGTTCCAGATCGGCTCGTAGAGGTTGTTGGCGAACCTCAGGGCCATGATGTTCTGGACCGTCTCCTTGCCCAGGTAGTGGTCGATCCGGAAGATCGAGCTCTCCGGGAAGGCGGAGGTGGTGATCTCGTTCAGCTCGTGGGCCGACTGCAGGTCGTGCCCGAAGGGCTTCTCGATGACCACGCGCCGCCACGATCCGGGCGGGGCGTCCGACAGGCCGGTCCGCTTGAGCTGCTCCACCACCACGGGGAAGAACTTCGGCGGCACCGACAGGTAGAAGGCATAGTTGCCGCCCGTGCCGCGGGTCTCGTCGATCTCCTTGAGCGCCATGGCCAGCGCGTCGAAGGCGCCGTCGTCGGAGAAGTCGCCGGGCACGAAGTGGATGCCCTCGCGGATCTGCTTCCAGACCTCCTCGCGGAACGGCGTCCGCGCGTGCTCCTTGACGGCGTCGTGCGTGAGCTGGGCGAAGTCCTGGTTCTTCCAGTCGCGCCGGGCGAAGCCGACCAGGGAGAAGCCGGGCGGCAGCAGCCCCCGGTTGCCCAGGTCGTAGATCGCCGGCAGCAGCTTGCGCTTGGCCAGGTCTCCCGTCACGCCGAACAGCACCATGACGCACGGCCCCGCCACCCGCGGCAGCCGCTTGTCGTGCGGGTCGCGCAGCGGGTTGGCCGCCGCCGCCTCGATCGTGGTGGACGTGCCCGCGGCCGAGGTCGCCGCGGCCGAGGCCGAGGCCCGGACCGAGCCGGCCGCCGGCCGGGCGGCTCCCTGGATCACGCCGTCGACCGTGCTCTCCACAGCCTGCGCCTCCTCCGCGGGCGCCTGCGGATCTGTCATCTCAAGCCTCCTGTGCTACCGCGGGCGGTGCTCCGCCGCAGGAGGCGGCGCACCGCGGCCGCCTCCTCGCGGTCGTTGACGTCCATCGAAGGACCGGGCATCAGGGGACCAGGTTCTTGGTGACGCTCTCGAGCAGCTCGTTCCAGGACGCCTCGAACTTCTCGACGCCCTCCTCCTCGAGCACCCGGACGACGTCGTCGTAGTCGACCCCGGCCTCCTTGAGCGCGGCCATGGTGTTCCACGACTGCTCGTAGTACGGGCGGACGGTGTCGCCGGAGACCTGGCCGTGGTCGGCGGTCGCGTCGAGCGTCTTCTCCGGCATCGTGTTGACCGTGCCCGGCGCGACGAGCTGGTCGACGTACATGGTGTCGGAGTACTCGGGGTTCTTGACGCCGGTCGAGGCCCACAGCGGGCGCTGCGGGCGCGCGCCGGCCGCGCGCAGCCGCTGCCAGCGCTCCGAGGCCATGACGTCCTCGAACGCCGCGTACGCCAGACGCGCGTTGGCGATGCCGGCCTTGCCCTTGAGCTCCGGCTTGCCGAGCTGGTCGAGCCGCTTGTCGATCTCGGTGTCGACGCGGCTGACGAAGAACGACGCCACCGACTCGATCGTGGCCAGGTTGAGGCCCTTGGCCTGCGCGGCCTCCAGGCCGGCCAGCCAGGCCTCCATGACGGCGCGGTAGCGCTCCAGCGAGAAGATCAGCGTGACGTTGACGCTGATGCCCTCGCCGATGGCCTGCGTGATCGCGGGCAGGCCCTCCAGCGTCGCCGGGATCTTGATGAACAGGTTGGGCCGGTCCACCAGCCACCACAGCGCGCGCGCCTCGGCGACGGTCTTGTCGGTGTCACGCGCCAGGCGCGGGTCCACCTCCAGCGAGACGCGCCCGTCGGAGCCGCCCGTGGCGTCGTAGACGGGGCGCAGCACGTCGGCCGCCCAGCGGATGTCGTACGTGGTGATGGCGCGGACGGCCTCGCCCACGTCGACGCCGCGCACGGCCAGGTCGTGCATCTGTGTGTCATAGGCGTCGCCCTTGCTGAGGGCGCTGGCGAAGATCGTGGGGTTGGAGGTCACGCCGACCACGTTCTTCTCGCGGATCACCTGCTCGAGGTTGCCCGTGCGCAGCCGCTCGCGGCTGATGTCGTCGAGCCAGATGGACACGCCCTGGCCCGACAGCTTGTTGAGGATCTCGCTCATCTTCAGTTTCCCGTCGTCTCACCCTTGTCCTGGCCCAGCTTGGCCAGGCTGGACTTGGCCGCCGCCGCCACACGCTCGGCCGTCAGCCCGAACTGCTCGTACAGCGTCCTGTACGGCGCGGAGGCGCCGAAGTGTTCGAGGCTCACCACTTCCCCCGCCTCGCCGACGAACTCGCGCCAGCCCAGGGCGACGCCCGCCTCGACCGCGACGCGGGCCTTGACGTCCGACGGCAGCACGCTCTGCCTGTACGCGGAGTCCTGCCCGTGGAACCATTCGACACACGGCATCGACACGACCCGCGTCGGGATGCCCTGGGACTCCAGCAGGTCGCGGCCGCCCATGGCCACCTCGACCTCGCTGCCGGTGGCGATGAGGATCACCCTCGGCTGCCCGTCGGACGCCTCACGCAGGACGTAGCCGCCGCGGGCGACGCCGTCGGCGCTGGTGCCCTCGAAGACGGGGAGGTTCTGCCGGGTCAGCGCCAGCGCGGCCGGCCGGTCGGTGTGCTCCAGCACCGCCTTCCAGGCGTAGGCCGTCTCGTTGGCGTCGCCGGGACGGACCACGTCGAGGCCGGGGATCGCGCGCAGCGCCCACAGGTGCTCGATCGGCTGGTGCGTCGGGCCGTCCTCGCCGAGGCCGATCGAGTCGTGCGTCCACACGTACGTGACCGGCAGCTTCATCAGCGCGGCGAGCCGCACCGACGGGCGCATGTAGTCGGAGAAGACGAGGAACGTGCCGCCGTAGGGGCGGGTGCCGCCGTGCAGGGCGATGCCGTTGAGGATGGCGCCCATGCCGTGCTCGCGGATGCCGAAGTGCAGCGTGCGGCCGTAGCGGTTACCGGGGAAGTCCTTGGTCTGGTACTCCTCCGGGATGAACGACGGCTCGCCCTTCATCGTGGTGAGGTTGGACTCGGCCAGGTCGGCCGAGCCGCCCCACAGCTCCGGCAGCACCGGCGCCAGCGAGCTCAGCACCTCGCCGGACGCCTTGCGGGTCGCCATCGAGGCGCCCTTCTCGAACTGCGGCAGCGCCTGCGCCCAGCCGGCGGGCAGCTCGCGGGCGGAGATGCGGTCGAGCTCGGCCGCGCGCTCCGGGTTGGCCTCGCGCCAGGCGTCGTAGGACTTCTGCCAGGCGGCGCGCGCCTCGTGACCGCGCCGGGCCACCCCGCGGGCGTGCTCCAGCACCTCGGCGGGCACGTCGAAGCTCTTGTCGGGGTCCATGCCCAGCACCCGCTTGGTGGCGGCGACCTCCTCGGCGCCGAGCGCGGAGCCGTGGATCTTGCCGGTGTTCTGCTTGTTGGGCGCGGGCCAGCCGATGATCGTGCGCAGCCGGATGAACGTCGGCCGGTCCGTCTCGGCGCGGGAGGCCTCCAGCGCCGCGTGCAGCGCCTGCACGTCCTCGACGTAGTCGCCGGTCTCGGTCCAGTCGACGCTCAGCGTCTGCCAGCCGTACGCCTCGTAACGCTTGACGACGTCCTCGGACTTGGCGATGAGGGTGTCGTCCTCGATCGAGATGTGGTTGTCGTCGTAGACGACCGTCAGGTTGCCCAGCTTCTGGTGACCGGCGAGCGCGCTGACCTCGTGGCTGATGCCCTCCTCGATGTCGCCGTCGCTGACGAAGCACCAGATGTGGTGGTCGAACGGCGAGGCGCCGGGGGCGGCGTCCGGGTCGAACAGGCCGCGCTCGCGGCGGGCGGCCATGGCCATGCCCACGGCGTTGCCGAGGCCCTGGCCCAGCGGGCCCGTCGTGGTCTCCACGCCGAGCGTGTGGCCGTGCTCCGGGTGGCCGGGGGTGAGGCTGTCCCACTGGCGCAGCCGCTCCAGGTCGCCCAGCGAGAGACCGTAACCCGACAGGTAGAGCTGGATGTACAGCGTCAGGCTCGAATGACCGCAGGACAGCACGAATCGGTCACGACCGATCCAGCTCGGGTCCGTCGGGTCGTGGCGCATCGTACGCTGGAAAAGCAGGTATGCGGCGGGTGCCAGGCTCATGGCGGTGCCGGGGTGGCCCGAGCCCGCCTTCTCCACTGCGTCCATGGCCAGGGCTCGAACGACGTCGACCGCCTTCTTGTCGAGGTCGGTCCATTCGAGGGCTGGCACGAGTTCGGTGCTCAAGTGCTCGATCTCCGGAATCTAGTTGTCATTGGTGGATGGTGCCGGTCTGGCATATCCCGCCCACACCGGACCCTAACCGAGTGGGGGAGGCGAAGCTTCCCCACTCCCTCCCATGCATGCTCCGTACATGTTCCGTCAGTGATCCGTGCGCCGGCGGCGCGTGGCCCGAGCCCCCCATTGGCCGGACCGGCCGACCCTGCGACTACAGTTTTGGTTGTTGTCCGCAGGGCCGCCACGGCGCCCCGTCCACGGATCCGCTCTAATCAGAGGTTACGCGTTGACTCCGCACGTGCTGGAAGCGCCTTGACGGTGCTGACGAACAGGCAGGCGACGGCCCCCGCTCCGGCGGAGGATGCGCCGCGCCCGAGCGGCCGCTCGATCGGCATGATCGTCAAGGCCTACATCGCCTTGACCAAGCCGCGGATCATCGAGCTGCTGCTCATCACCACGCTGCCGGTGATGTTCCTGGCCGCCGGAGGGCTGCCACCGCTGTGGACGTCGGTCGCGGTGATGGTGTTCGGCACCCTGTCGGCGGGCAGCGCCAACGCCCTGAACTGCTACGTCGACCGTGACATCGACCAGAAGATGCGCCGCACCCGGCGCCGCCCGCTGGCCCGTCACCAGGTCTCCCCACGGGGCGCCCTGATCTTCGGCATCGTGCTCGGCATCCTGTCCACGCTGGGGCTGTGGCTGTCGACCAACTTGCTGGCCGCCGCACTGAACACGGGCGCGATCCTGTTCTACGTGCTCGTCTACTCGATGATCCTCAAGCGGCGCACCGCCCAGAACATCGTGTGGGGCGGCATCGCCGGCTGCATGCCCGTGCTGATCGGCTGGTCCGGCATCACCGACCGGCTCGACTGGGCGCCGCTGGTGCTGTTCGGCGTGGTGTTCTTCTGGACGCCGCCGCACACCTGGACGCTGGCCATGCGCTACAAGGAGGACTACGCGGCGGCCGAGGTGCCCATGCTGCCCGTCGTGGCCACCGAGCGCCGGGTGATCCTGGAGTCGATCGCCTACACCTGGGCGACCGTGCTGTGCTCGCTGGCGCTGTGGCCGGTGGCCGGCACCACGCTGTTCTACCCCGTCGTGGCCGCCGTCCTCGGCGTCATGTGCCTGTGGGAGGTGCACCGCCTGCTGGCCCGGCTCAACGCCGGCAAGACGGGGGTGGCGCTGCGGCCCATGCGCTTCTTCCACTGGTCCAACGCCTACCTCGCGCTGCTCTTCCTCGCCGTCGCGATCGACCCGCTGCTGTCCTGAGCGACGGTCGTGCGGGGCCGTCCCGGGGCAGGTCCCCGCGCGGGACACCTGCCCTGTGATCCGTTAAAGTCACCGTATGACGTCCCGTGATCCACGCTGGGTGTTGAAGGACCGCCCGTCGTTCGCGTTGATCACCGGGCTGGTCGTCACCGGCATCTGCGCCCTCGTCTCGTTCTCCTTCGACGTGATCAACGGGGCGCCCGTGCAGTTCTTCATCGCGCTCGTGCTGGCCCTCGCGCCCGTGCCGCTGCTGCTGGCCGCCGTGCTGGCGCTCGACCGGATGGAGCCCGAGCCGCGCAGCAACCTGGTCTTCGCCTTCGCCTGGGGCGCCGGCGTCGCCGTGCTGGTCGCCGGCCTGATCAACTCGCTCAACCTGCACTACATCATCGACACGGCCAACCTGTCCGCGGCCAGCGCCCGCAACCTCACCGCCACCTTCGGCGCCCCCGTGGTCGAGGAGACCATGAAGGGCCTGGTGCTGCTCGGGCTGCTCAGGTTCCGGCGGGCCGAGCTCGACGGGCCCACCGACGGCGTCATCTACGCCAGCATGGTGGGCCTCGGCTTCGCGATGAGCGAGAACGTCAGCTACTACGTCCAGGCGCTCAACTCCGAGGCCGGCGGCGTCGGCCTGGCCGTCACCGTGGTGCTGCGCGGGGTGCTGTCGCCGTTCGCGCACCCCTTGTTCACCTCGATGATCGGGGTCGCGGTCGCCTACGCCGCCCAGCGGCACGGGCCCGAGCGGGTGTTCTACATCCTGGCCGGCTGGACCGGGGCCATGGTCCTGCACGGCCTGTGGAACGGGATGGTGTCCTACGGCGGGCTGGCCGGCCTGGTCGTCGCGTACGCGACGCTGCTGGTGGTGCTGGCCGTGCTGATCGCGGTGGTCTTCCGCGACCGGCGGCGCATCGTCGCGCTCCTGCAGCGCTACCTGCCGCCGTACGAGCCGACGCGGCTGGTCGACGCGGCCGACATCCGCATGCTGTCCGCGCTGCCCCGCCGGCGCAAGGCCCGGCAGTGGGCCAGGGCCTACGGCGGCAAGCGGGGGCTGCGGGCCATGCGCGACTACCAGCTCGCCGCCACCGAGCTGGGCCTGCTGCACGAGCGGGCCGCCCGCCACGTCGTCGACGAGCAGGCCTTCCACGAGGAGCAGCGGGCCCTGCTGGAGATCATGAGCATGTCCCGCGCGCGCTTCCCGTCGGTCAGCGGGAGCGCGCCAGGATCGTGGTGAGCGACGTCTCCCGCGGCCCGGGGAAGACCGGGTCGGAGTGGAGCAGCAGGGCGTCGGCGAGCCCCTTGGCGGTCGCCGCGAGCTCCCGGGTGGCGTAGACGTAGGTGGTGGCGGCCCACTGGCGGGTCGAGTCCTCGCCCACGCCGAACGTCTCCAGGCCCGCCGCCCGGCACAGCGAGACCGCGCGGGGCAGGTGGAAGGCCTGGGTCACCACGGTCACCCGGGCGGCGCCGAACACCCGGCGGGCCCGTACGCAGGAGTCCCAGGTGTCGAAGCCGGCGTAGTCCAGCACCATGACGTCGTCCGGCACCCCGTGGGCGCGCAGGTAGGCGGCCATCGCCGACGGCTCGTCGTAGTCCTTCCTGCTGTTGTCGCCCGACAGCAGGACGGCCTTGACCTTGCCCGTGCGGTACAGCCGGGCGGCGATGTCGAGCCGGCCGGCCAGCATGCCGGTGGGCCTGCCCTGGTACAGGCCGGCGCCGAGCACGAGCGCGGTCTCGGCGGCGGGCACCCGCGCCTCCCAGCCCGGGGCGCCGGCCACCGCGCGGTGCGGCGCGCTGCCGTGCCAGGCCCAGGTCATCGGGGCCAGCGCGAGCACGCTGGCCAGCACCGACCCCTGGTAGGCCCGCCGCAGCGTCTTCCGGGAGGGGCGGCGCAGTCGCGAGGACTTCCAGAAGGAGCGGACGAACTGCCGCAAAACGGAACCTCACATCGGTGGGGGAGTGGCCGACTTCTCACCCCATACCCTGGCATAACCGATCAGTGGACGGCGGCCACTTCGGTGGGGGAGGGGGCGGGCGCCTTCTCGACCGGGCCGCGCACGCGCAGGGCGGTGACGGCACGCAGCGCGAAGATCCACACCAGGGTAGCGCCGAGGACGTGCAGCCCCACCAGGAACGCGGGCACGGCGAGGAAGTACTGGACGTAGCCGATCACGCCCTGGAGCAGCTCGATGCCGAGCAGGGCCAGCGCCGCCCGGCGGGCCGTGCGAGGCGCGTCGGTGACGTGCAGCGCGAACGCCAGCGCGAAGGAGAGCCCCACCACCAGGTAGGCGATGTCCGCGTGCAGCCGCACCACGCTCTCGATGTCGAGGTCGAAGCGCGAGGCCAGGACGTCGCCCGAGTGCGGGCCCGTGCCGGTCACGACCACCCCGGCCAGCAGGAGGACGGACACCGCGGCGATCAGGACGTGGCCGAGCCGGCGGATGTCGCGGTGGACCACCCGCCGGATCGGGCCGTCGCCCTCGCGGGTGCGCTGGTAGAGCATCCAGCACGCGGCGACCAGCGCGATCGAGATGAGGAAGTGCACGGCCACCGTGAACGGGTTGAGCATGGACCTGACCACCAGGCCGCCCCACAGGGCCTGCGCCAGCACGCCCAGCGGCTGGAGCAGGGCCAGCCCGAGCAGCGAGCGGCGGCGCGGCGCCAGCCGCAGCGCCGACAGCACGCAGGCCACCCCCACGGCCAGCACGAGGAACGTGACCAGCCGGTTGCCGAACTCGACGAGCATGTTGGCCATCGCGACCTCGGGATGCGGCACCGGCACGAAGCTGTCGGGTGTGCACCTCGGCCAGGTCGGGCAGCCGAGGCCGGAGCCGGTGACGCGCACCGCGGCGCCGCTCACGGTGATGCCGGCGTTGGCCGCCACGGACGCCAGCGCCCACGCCCGGAACGACGCCGCCGTGGGCGCCCAGGGCGACAGCAGGCTCCGGACGAGGGGGTTCGGGTGGTCCGTGGGTACCTTCACGTCATCGATGGTATGGGCCGTACCGGCCGGTCCCGTCACCGGGGAACGCCCTTCTCAAGCCGGGCGGTATGTGACACATTACTGACGACGCAGCAGCCCGCGCAGGAGCGCTCCGAGCCCCGGTCTGGAGGACTGGTCATGACCCATCGCCGGCCAGGGCAGGGCGAGAACGGCGTGGTCACCACGGTCGACTACCACACCGGCGGCGAGCCGTTCCGCGTCGTCACCGGCGGCGGGCCGGAGATCCCCGGCGCGACCGTGCTCGACCGCCGCGAGCACGCGCGCCGCCCCGGCGGCGAGGCCGACCGGCTGCGGCGGCTGCTCTGCCACGAGCCGCGCGGCCACGCCGACATGTACGGCTGCTTCCTCGTCCCTCCGGACGACCCGGGGGCCCACCTCGGGGCGCTGTTCTGGCACAAGGACGGCTTCTCCACCGCCTGCGGGCACGGCACGATCGCGCTCGGCGTCCACGCCGTCCGCGAGGGCCTGGTGCCCGCCGCGCCCGACGGGGAGACCGACGTCGTGGTGGACGTGCCGTCGGGGCGCGTCACCGCCCGGGTCCGCCGCGCGGCCGGGCGGATCGTGGCCGTCACGTTCGTCGGCGTCCCGTCGTTCGTGCTCGCCCGCGGCGTCCCCGCGGACGGCACCCGCGTGGACCTCGCCTACGGCGGCGCCGTCTACGCCAGCCTGCCGGCCCGCGCCGCCGGGCTGGAGGCGCGGCCCGAGCACCTGACCGAGCTGATCGCCCGCGCCCGCCGGATCAAGCGGGCGCTGGAGGGGCACCCGGCCACGCGGCACCCCGAGGACCAGCGGCTGTCCGGCGTCTACGGCGTGATCTTCCATGACGACCTGCCCGGCGAGGACGGCCACGTCCGCCAGCGCAACGTCACCGTCTTCGCCGACGGCGAGGTGGACCGCTCGCCGTGCGGCTCCGGCACGGCCGCGCGCCTGGCGCTGCTGCACGACGACGGCGTCCGCGAGCCGCTGATCCACGACAGCGTCGTGGGCTCCACCTTCCGGGCCCGCGTCGCCCGGGTCACGGGGGAGGGGGTGGTGCCGGAGGTCGAGGGAATGGCGTACCGCACCGGCCGGCACGCCTTCGAGCTGGATCCGGACGACCCGCTCGGCACCGGGTTCGTGCTGAGGTGACGCGTGCAGGATGATCCGAGCATGGACCCCCGGCCCGGTCCCGCCCCGCGGAGTCCGGGCCCGTCCGCTGCGGCGCTGCCCTACCTCGACGCCGGCACGCTGCGACGGCTGGTGCCCGTCGCGCGGGCGGTGGGCATCCTGGAGGACGCGCTGCGGGCGGGGCTGGACCCCGAGGACACGCCCCTGCGCACCGCCGCGGACCTGCCCGGCGGCCAGCTTCTGCTGATGCCCGCCGCCGCGGGGCGGTACGCGGGGGTCAAGGCCGTCACCGTCGCCCCGGGCAACGCGGAGCGCGGGCTGCCCCGCATCCAGGGGACGTACCTGCTGTTCGAGGGCGGCACCCTGACGCCGCTGGCCGCCCTCGACGGGGTCGCGCTCACCTCGCTGCGCACCCCGGCCGTCTCCGCGCTGGCCGTGCGCCATCTGGCCGAGCCGGACGCGCGCGACCTGCTGGTGTTCGGCACGGGGCCGCAGGCGTACGGGCACGTCGAGGCGTTCGCCGCGGTACGCCCCGTCGAGACCGTCACCGTCGCCGGCCGCGACCCCGCCCGCGCCGAGGCGCTGGCCGCCCACTGCCGTGAGCTGGGCCTGCGCGCCCGCGCGCTGCCCGTGACGGGCTCCGGCCCGGAGCCGGGCGCGCTGCGCGAGGCGCTCTGCCGGGCCGACCTCGTCGCCTGCTGCACCACCGCCAGGCTGCCGCTGTTCCCCGGCGCCCTGCCCCGCGACGGCGCCACCGTCGTCGCCGTCGGCTCCCACGAGCCCGACGCCCGCGAGCTCGACGACGAGCTCGTCGCCCGCGCCACCGTGGTCGTCGAGGCCCGCTCCTCCGCCCTGGCCGAGGCGGGGGACGTGATGGCGCCGATCCGCCACGGTACGATCACCACTGGTCATCTCGCCGGAAACCTCGCCGAGCTGATCGCCGGCCGGGTCGCCCCGGGTCCCGGGCCCCGCGTCTTCAAGAGCACGGGCATGGCGTGGGAGGACCTGGTGGTGGCGGCCGCCGCGTACGAGGCGTGGGACGTAGCGAAGGGATGAGCGCATGGGCGCGGAGCACCGGCTCGACCTGCCGGCCGTCGGAGAGCGGCAGAGCCTGCGCGAGCAGGTGGCCCACGCGCTGCGCGCGGCGCTGGTCACGGGCGAGATGCGCCCCGGGGTGGTCTACTCCGCGCCCGCGCTGGCGCAGCAGTTCGGCGTCTCGGCCACGCCCGTCCGCGAGGCGATGCTCGACCTGGCCAAGGAGGGCCTCGTCGAGGCCGTGCGCAACAAGGGCTTCCGCGTCGCCGAGCTGTCCGCCCGTGACCTGGACGAGCTGACCGAGCTGCGGCGGCTGATCGAGGTGCCGACCGTGACGCGGCTGGCCGGCGGCGCCCCCGCCACGGGCTTCGCCCGGCTCCGGCCGCTGGCCGAGGAGATCGTCGCGGCCGCCGAGCGGGGCGACCTGCTCGCGTACGTGGACGCGGACCTGCGCTTCCACGTGGAGCTGCTGGCCCTGTCGGGCAACTCTCGCCTGGTGTCGATCGTCACGGACCTGCGCACCCGCGCCCGCCTGTACGGGCTGTCGACGCTGCCGGGCGACAAGCTGGCCGGGTCGGCGCGCGAGCA
The DNA here is from genome assembly GCF_044459125.1 of Nonomuraea sp. NPDC050383. Taxonomy (NCBI): domain Bacteria; kingdom Bacillati; phylum Actinomycetota; class Actinomycetes; order Streptosporangiales; family Streptosporangiaceae; genus Nonomuraea; species Nonomuraea sp. NPDC050383. The sequence goes on along the minus strand of NZ_JBITIP010000021.1, from coordinate 70,825 downwards.
CCTGGCCCTGCTCGACGCGCTGGAGGCCGGCGACCGCGACGCGGTGGGGCACATCATGGCCGAGCACATCGGCCACGTCCGCGGCATCTGGGCCGGCCCCGAGCAGACCGGGCCCGAGCCTGCCGGCGCCTAGAACAACGCCCTGGAAGGCCCTGGAGTGTCCGGGAGGGCGGGCTCAGCGGGAGCGGGTCGCGCCCAGGCTCGCCGCCACGATGCAGGCGATGGCCGCCCACTGCTGCATGTGCAGCACCTCGCCCAGCACCACCAGCCCGATCATCGCCGCCACGGCCGGCTCCAGGCTCATGAGGATGCCGAACACGTGCTTGGGCATCCGGCGCAGCGCCTGCAGCTCCAGCGAGTACGGGATCACCGACGACAGCAGCCCCACCCCGAGCCCGATGAGCACCAGCTCGGGCTGGAGCAGGTCGGCACCGCCCGTCACGACGCCCACCGGCGCCACCACCACGGCCGAGACGATCATCGCGAACGACAGCCCCGACGTCCCGGGGAAGCGCCGCCCCGCCGCGGCCGACAGCACGATGTAGGCCGCCCAGCAGACGCCGGCCACCAGGGCGAACCCGATGCCGGCCCAGCTCACGCTCTGCGACTGGCCCCACGGCGCGAGCAGCACCACGCCCAGCCCGGCCAGCCCGACCCACAGCAGGTCCAGCCGCCGCCGCGAGGCGGCCACGGCCACGCCGAGCGGGCCGAGGAACTCGATCGCCACCGCGATCCCCATCGGCAGCCGCGACAGCGCCTCGTAGAACGACAGGTTCATCAGGCCGAGCGTCGCGCCGAAGCCGAGCCCGACCGCCCAGTGGCGCCAGGACATCCCCCGGAGCTTCGGCCGGGCCACCGCGCCCATGATGATCGCGCCCGCCGTGATCCGCAGGAACACCACCGCGCTCGGCGGCAGCGCCGCGAACAGCTCCTTGGCGAACCCCGCGCCGAGCTGCACGGAGAAGATCGCCAGCAGGACGAGCCCCGACGGCGGCATGGAGTCGGCCGCCGAGCGCAGGAGACTTCCCGGCCGCGGTACTCCTGACCTGCGGTCGAAGGGGTCGTCGAGGGCGAAGGCGGTCACGGTACTCCTCGGGGAGCTGGTCAGGCGCGCGGCCGGAACAGGGCGATAGCTGAGGATAGTCGCCGACCTCGACATTTCCCCACTTGGGGTGGTAGGACGAATGTCCGTCACCCGAACACCTCCCCGTCCCGCGATGGAGACATGACCGCACCCGCTCCGCCCGTCAGCCTGGTGCGGCCGCCGTTCGCGCTGTCCGCGGCGTCCTTCGTCAGCAGCTTCGACCGCTTCGCCGTCGGCCCCATGCTGGTGCTGATCGCCCTGGACCTCCGCGTCACGCTCGCCGCGGCCGTCGCGGCGGCCAGCGGCTACTACCTCGCCTACGGCCTGTCCCAGCCGCTGTGGGGGGTGCTGTCCGACCGGTTCGGGCGCATGCCGGTGATGCGGGCCGCGCTGCTGGGCGCCACCGCGGCGGGCCTGGCCTCCGCGCTGATGCCCTCGCTCGTCCCGCTGGTCGCGCTCCGCGTCGTGGCGGGCGCCTGCTTCGGCGCCGTGATCCCCACCTCGCTCACGTACGTCGGCGACACCGTCGCGGCGCCGATCCGCCAGCGCGCCCTGACGGACCTCATGGGCACGGCCGCGCTCGGCACCGCCGTGGCGACCGGCTTCGGCGGCGTGCTCGCCGACCTGGTGAGCTGGCGCGTCGTCTTCGTCACGGCCGCCCTGTGCGCCCTGGCGTGCGCGCTGGGCCTCCGCTCGGTGCCGGAGCCGTCCCGGGGCGCCGTCGGCGGGCTCGGCGCGCACGTGGGCGCGGTGCTGCGGGAGCGGTGGGCGCTGCTGGTGTTCGGGCTGGCGTTCGTGGAGGGGGCCGTCCTGCTGGGGCTGCTGCCGTTCCTGGCCACCGCGCTCCAGCACCACGGGGTCACGGCCGCCGTGGCGGGCCTGGCCACGGCGGTGTACGGGGTGGGGCTGTGGCTGCTGAGCCGGCTGGTCAAGCGGCTGTCGCGGACCTGGCCGGCGCCGCTGCTCATCGCGGTCGGCGGCACGCAGCTCTGCCTCGGGCACGCGCTCGTCGCCGTCCACGTGAGCCTGGTGACGGTGATGGCGGCCGCGCTGCTGTTCGGGGGCGGCTGGTCGTTCATGCACTCGTCACTGCAGAACTGGGCGACCAGCGTCGCGCCCCGCGCCAGGGGGACGGCCGTGGCGTTCTTCGCGGCGGCGCTGTTCATCGGCGGGGCGGCCTCGTCCTGGGCGGGCGGGCCGCTCGCCGGCGACGGGTCGTACGGGCTGCTGTTCGGGGTGGCTGCGGCGGTGGCGCTGCCGCTCACGGCCGTCGCCGTCGTGGGGCGCCACAGGTACGGCACGCCCCCGCCGGACGCCCCGCCGCCACCGGCCTGACCGTTCGCACCGGCCGCGGGACGTGCGGGCGTCACCGGTGCCGGGCGTCACTCCCAGCGGAACGTGCGCGAGGCCAGCCCGAGGGACAGCACCGCCCACGCGGCCAGCACCCCCAGCGCGCCCAGCGGGAGCGCCCCGCCCGACAGCACCGTCCGCAGCCCCCCGGTGAGCGCCGAGATGGGCAGCACCTCCAGCGCCGGCCGCACCGCCTCCGGCAGCTTCGACAGCGGGAACATCACCCCGCCCGCCCCCAGCAGCACCAGGTAGACGAGGTTGGCCGCGGCCAGCGTCGCCTCGGCCCGCAGCGTGCCGGCCATGAGCAGCGCGAGCCCGCTGAAGGCCGCCGTGCCCAGCACCACGAGCAGCGCCGCCGCCGCGAACGACCCGTGCGGCCGCCAGCCGAGCGCCAGCCCCACCGCCGTGACCACCACCACCTGGAGGAGCTCCACCACGAGCACCGCCGCCGTCTTGGCCAGCATGAGCCCGGCCCGCGACAGCGGGGTCGCGCCGAGCCGCTTCAGCACGCCGTAGCGCCGCTCGAACCCGGTCGCGATCGCCTGCCCGGTGAACGCCGTGGACATGACCGCCAGCGCGAGCACGCCAGGGGCCAGGAACGCCACCCGGCTGCCCCCGCCCACGTCGATGAGCGGCGCCACCGTGAACCCGGCGAGCAGCAGCACCGGGATGACGAGGGTGAGCAGGAGTTGCTCGCCGTTGCGCAGCGTCGCGCGCACCTCCGCGCCCGCCTGGGCGAGCACCATGCGCGGGAACGGCGCCGCCCCCGGCGCGGGCGTGAGGTCCAGCGTGGTCGTGTGCGGCGCCGTCATCGCAGCTCCCTGCCCGTCAGTTCCAGGAAGACGTCCTCCAGCGTGCGGCGCTCGATGCGCAGGTCGTCGGCCGTGACGCCCTCGGCCGCGCACCAGGCGGTCACGGTGGCCAGCAGCTCGGGGCCCACCTGCCCCTCGACGATGTAGTGGCCGGCCGGCGACTCCTTGGCCGCGCTGCCCGACGGCAGGGCGTTGAGCAGCTCCTCCAGCGCCAGCCCGGGGCGGGCGCGGAAGCGGAGCTGCCGCTCGGCGCCGGTCAGCGTGGCCGGGCTGCCCTCGGCCACCACCCGTCCGCCGTCGATGATCACGACGTGGTCGGCCAGCCGCTCGGCCTCGTCCATGTGGTGCGTGGTGAGCACCACCGAGACGCCCGCCGCGCGCAGGTCGGCCACGAGGTCCCAGCAGGCGTGCCGGGCCTGCGGGTCGAGCCCGGCCGTCGGCTCGTCGAGGAACACCAGCTCCGGCCGCCCGACGACCGCCGCGGCCAGCGACAGCCGCTGCTGCTGCCCGCCTGACAGCCGGCGGTACGGGGTGCGGGCGTGGGCGGCCAGGCCGAGCCGTACGAGCAGGGCCTCGACGTCGAGGGGACGGGCGTAGAAGCGGGACACCAGGCGCAGCCACTCGCCGCAGCGCGTCGCGGGCGGCACGCCGCCCGACTGGAGCATGACCCCCACCCGGGGCCGCAGCGCGGGGGCGTCGGGCGGCAGGCCCAGCACCCGCACGGTCCCCCCGTCGGCTTTGCGGAACCCCTCGCAGATCTCCACCGTGGACGTCTTGCCCGCGCCGTTGGGGCCGAGCACGGCCGTCACCGCGCCGCGGCCGGCGCGCAGCGACAGGCCGTCGACCGCGGTCGTGCCGTCGTAGCGCTTGACCAGGCCGATGATCTCGACGGCTGGGGAGTCCATGGCCACGAGTCTAAGGACTGCGGGCGGCGGTCTCGTGCGCAGCCCGGCCGCTGCCGGATCACCCGCCGGATCACCCGCCCCGGCCCCTGGCCGGATATGGCCACCTGTTTGCCCGGCGTTTCCCGGCAGGGGCACGGACCGGGTGAAAGCCTGATGACGGGGGAGAGCCGGGCGGCCGTCGACGGCGACGGCGGCCGGCGAGGACGGCAAGGAGGGTTCCCATGTCAGAGCGCAGCGCCTACGAGCCGGGTGTCCCGTGCTGGGTGGATCTGTCGAGTTCCGACGTCGGCGCGTCGGTGCGCTTCTACGGCGAGGTCTTCGGCTGGCGGGCCGAGATGGCCGACGACCCCGCGGCCGGGGGCTACGGCCAGTTCTTCCACGGTGACAAGCGGGTCGCCGGCGTGGGCCCCCTGTACGGCGAGGGCATGCCGCCCCACTGGAACACCTACGTGGCCGTCGAGGACGCCGACGCGACCGTCGACCGGGTCAAGAACGCCGGCGGGGCCGTCGTCGCCGGGCCGATGCAGGTCATGGAGGAGGGCCGGATGGCGGTCCTGCAGAGCCCCGACGGCGCGTACGCGTCGATCTGGCAGGCGGGCCGCCACCCCGGCGCCGAGCTGGTCAACGAGCCGGTCTCGTTCTGCTGGGCCGAGCTGGTCACCCGCGACCCCGGGGCGGCGGAGCGGTTCTACCGGACGGTGTTCGGCTGGACCCCGCAGCCGCAGCAGATGGACGGCGTCACCTACACCGAGTGGCACTCCGGCGGCCGGGGCGTCGCCGGCATGATCGAGATGAGCCCCATGTACCCGCCGGAGACGCCGTCGCACTGGATGGTCTACTTCGCGGTCGCCGACCTCGACGCGACCATCGCGGCGGCCCGGCGCGGCGGCGCGCAGATCCTCGTGGACTCCATGGACGCGCCGCCGGGCCGGTTCGGGATGCTCACGGACCCGCAGGGGGCGGCCCTGTCGGTGATCCAGCTCACCGAGAATCAGTAAAAATCAGATAACCGGGAATTAGGAGGACTTTACCGCTGTTGGACTCCCTCGGCCCTCGTGGGCCGCAGCCTGCGAGGGAGAGGGGTACACGCATGTCCGTGGCGCCGGCGGCATCGTCCGCATCAGCGTCGTCCGTAACGGGGTCGTCCGTGACCGGGTCGTCCGTGAACGGGCCGTCCGTATCAGGGTCGCCGACGGCAGCCGAACCGGCGGGGACCGAGGGGGACGACCGCCGGGCGAAGCGGGGCACCGCCCTGCTCCTGTTCGTGCTCGGCGCGCTGTCGGCCATCGGCCCGCTGTCCATCGACATGTACCTGCCCGCGCTGCCCGCCATCACCGGCGAGCTGCTCAGCACGCCCGCCCAGGTCCAGCTCACGCTGACGGCCTGCCTCATCGGCGTCTCCGCCGGCCAGGTGGTCGCCGGGCCCGTGAGCGACGTGCGCGGGCGCAGGATGCCGCTGTTGGTCGGGGTCGCCGGATTCGCGCTGTCCTCGCTGCTGTGCGCGTTCGCCCCGTCCGTGCCCGTGCTCATCGGGCTGCGGCTGCTGCAGGGCGTGCTCGGCGGCGCGGCCCTGGTGATCGTCCGCGCCGTGGTGCGCGACCTGTACGACGGCCCCGCGATCGCCCGCATCTTCGCCACGCTCATGCTCGTCAGCGGCCTCGCGCCGATCCTCGCGCCCGTGGCCGGCGCCCAGCTGCTGGAGTTCACCTCGTGGCGGGGCGTGTTCGTCGCGCTCAGCGTCGCCGGGGTGGTGCTGCTGCTGGCCGTGGTCTTCGGGGTGCGCGAGACGCTGCCGGCGGGAAGCCGGGAGAGCGGCGGCCTGCGGCACACCCTGCGCACCTTCGGCCGGCTGCTGCGCGACCGCCCGTTCATGGGCTCCGCCCTGACGGCCGGGCTGGGGTTCGCCGCGATGTTCGCCTACATCTCCGGATCGCCGTTCGTGATCCAGGAGGTGTACCACGCCACGCCCTCGCAGTACTCCCTCATCTTCGGGCTCAACGCGCTCGGCCTGACCGTCATGGCGCAGGTCGGCGGGCGGCTCGCGGGCCGGGTGGCGCCGGCGCGGCTGGTCTTCACCGGCCTGGCCGTCGCCGTCGCGGGCGCCGCGCTGCTGCTGGTGGCCGCGGCCACCGGGCTCGGGCTGGCCGGGATCGTGGCGGGGCTGTTCGTCATCATGTGCGGGCAGGGCCTCGTCCTGCCGGGCACCGGCGCGCTCGCCCTGGCCGGGCAGCCGCCGCAGGTCGCGGGCAGCGCCTCCGCCCTGCTCGGGGTGCTGCAGTTCGCGCTGGGCGCGCTGGCGGCCCCGCTGGTGGGTCTCGTGGGGTCCGGCTCGGCGACGCCGATGGCCGCCGTCATGCTGGTGCTGCTCGTTCTCGCTGCCCTCGTCTTCACCGTTCTGCGGGGACGGCCCCGTGGGTCCCTCCAGGCCGCCGAGCAGGGGATTAGGTAAGCCTTACCTGAGTGAGAAATTGCATTGACCCATTCCACGGATCCATTTGTGGGGCGGGAAGGAATTACGGCACACTGATGTTGTGAAAAACGTGCCCACCACGATCGAGCCAGGCAGTGAGCGCAGCACCCGTGCGCGCGTGGCCCGGCTCATCCTGGAGCACGGTCCCATCGCGGCCGCCGCGCTGGGCGAACGGCTCGGGCTGACCCCGGCCGCCGTCCGCCGCCATCTCGACGCGCTGCTGTCCGACGGGATGATAGAGCCTCGCACGGTACGGCCACGCGGCCAGCGCGGGCGAGGGCGACCGGCCAAGCTGTTCGCCATCACCGACGCGGGGCGCAGTGCCTTCGAGCACGCCTATGACGACCTGGCCGGGAGCGCCCTGCGCTTCCTGGCCGAGCGCATGGGGGACGAAGCGGTGACCGACTTCGCCCGCACACAGGTCTCCGGCCTGCTGCGGCGGCTGGAGCCGGTCATGAGCTCGGTGCCCCCGGAGCGGCGCGTCGAGGTGCTGGCGCAGGCGCTCTCCGCGGAGGGCTACGCCGCCTCCTCCACCAAGGCCAAGTCGGGCGGTGACCAGCTCTGCCAGCACCACTGCCCCGTGGCGCACGTGGCGGCGGAGTTCCCGCAGCTCTGCGAGGCCGAGACGGAGGCGTTCGCGCGACTCCTCGGCACCCCCGTGCAGCGCCTGGCCACGATCGCCCATGGCGACGGGGTCTGCACCACGCACGTCAGCCCGCAATCGCTGGGTGATCCCGTACATAGAGACAAGAGCAAGGAGACCGGAAGGTGACTGTCACCGACCGCCCGGAGCTGGAAGGCCTCGGAAGTTACAAGTTCGGCTGGGCCGACTCGGATGCCGCCGGGGCGGCAGCCAAGCGCGGCCTGTCCGAGGAAGTCGTGCGCAACATCTCCGGGCTCAAGAACGAGCCGGAGTGGATGCTCGACCTTCGCCTGAAGGGCCTCCGTCTGTTCGACAAGAAGCCGCTGCCCACCTGGGGTTCCGACCTCACCGGCATCGACTTCGACAACATCAAGTACTTCGTCCGCTCGACGGAGAAGCAGGCCGCCTCCTGGGACGAGCTGCCCGCGGACATCAAGAACACCTACGACAAGCTGGGCATCCCCGAGGCGGAGAAGCAGCGCCTCATCGCCGGCGTCGCCGCCCAGTACGAGTCCGAGGTCGTCTACCACAAGATCCGTGAGGACCTCGAGGAGAAGGGTGTCATCTTCGTCGACACCGACACGGGCCTGAAGGAGCACGAGGAGCTCTTCAAGGAGTACTTCGGCTCGGTCATCCCGGTCGGCGACAACAAGTTCGCCGCTCTCAACACCTCCGTGTGGTCCGGTGGCTCGTTCATCTACGTGCCGCCGAACGTCGAGGTCGAGATCCCGCTCCAGGCGTACTTCCGGATCAACACCGAGAACATGGGCCAGTTCGAGCGGACCCTGATCATCGTGGACGAGAACTCCTACGTCCACTACGTCGAGGGCTGCACCGCGCCGATCTACTCGTCCGACTCGCTGCACTCCGCGGTCGTCGAGATCATCGTGAAGAAGAACGCCCGCTGCCGTTACACGACCATCCAGAACTGGTCGAACAACGTCTACAACCTGGTGACCAAGCGCGCCGTCGCCTACGAGGGCGCCACCATGGAGTGGATCGACGGCAACATCGGCTCCAAGGTCACGATGAAGTACCCGGCCGTCTACCTCATGGGCGAGCACGCCAAGGGCGAGACCCTGAGCGTCGCGTTCGCCGGCGAGGGCCAGCACCAGGACGCCGGCTCCAAGATGGTGCACCTGGCGCCCCACACCAGCTCCAGCGTCATCTCCAAGTCGGTGGCGCGCGGCGGCGGCCGCACCTCCTACCGCGGTCTCGTGCAGATCGAGGAGGGCGCCCACGGCAGCGCCAGCACCGTCAAGTGCGACGCGCTGCTCGTCGACCAGATCAGCCGCTCCGACACCTACCCCTACGTCGACGTCCGCGAGGACGACGTGTCGATGGGGCACGAGGCCACGGTCTCCAAGGTCAGCGAGGACCAGCTGTTCTACCTCATGAGCCGCGGGCTCGGCGAGGACGAGGCGATGGCGATGATCGTGCGCGGCTTCGTCGAGCCGATCGCGCGTGAGCTGCCGATGGAGTACGCGCTCGAGCTCAACCGGCTGATCGAGCTGCAGATGGAAGGAGCCGTCGGCTGATGGGCCTGAACGAGAAGCCCCTGTCGACCCTGCACGAGAAGGCGTCGTACGACCTGGGCGACTTCGACGTGCCCACCGGGCGCGAGGAGGCATGGCGCTTCACCCCGCTGTCGCGCCTCAAGGGCCTGCACAACGGCAAGGCCGAGGCCACCGGGCAGGTGGTCGTCCAGGCCTACACCCCGGCCGGCGTGAGCGCCGAGTGGGTCGGCCGCGACGACCCGCGCATCGGCCAGGCGTACGTGCCGGCCGACCGGGTCAGCGCCCAGGCCTACAACGCCTTCGAGAAGGCCCTGGTCATCACGGTGCCGAAAGAGGCCACCCCGCAGGAGCCGATCCGCGTCGAGGTGCGCGGCGGCGGCACCGACGGCGCCTCCTACGGCCACACCGTGGTCAAGGTGGAGCCGCTGGCCGAGGCCGTGGTCGTCATCGAGCACCAGGGCGGCGCGGTCTACGCCGACAACATCGAGTTCGTCGTCGGCGACGGCGCCTCCCTCAAGGTCGTCAGCCTCCAGGACTGGGAGGACGACGCGGTCCACGTGTCGCACCACCACGCCCAGCTGGCCAAGGACGCCACCTTCCGCAGCTTCGCGGTGACCCTCGGCGGCGACCTCGTCCGGCTGTCGCCCAGCGTGTCCTACACCGGCCCGGGCGGCGACGCCGACCTGTCCGGCGTGTACTTCGCCGACGCGGGCCAGCACCTGGAGCACCGCCTCCTGGTCGACCACTCGCAGCCCAACTGCAAGAGCAACGTCGACTACCGCGGCGCCCTGCAGGGCGAGAACGCCCACGCCGTCTGGATCGGCGACGTGATCATCAGGGTCGAGGCCGAGGGCACCGACACCTACGAGCTCAACCGCAACCTCATCCTCACCGACGGCGCCCGCGCCGACTCGGTGCCCAACCTGGAGATCCTCACCGGCGAGGTCGCCGGCGCGGGTCACGCCTCGACGTCGGGCCGCCTCGACGACGAGCACATCTTCTACCTGCAGGCCCGCGGCATCCCCTTCGACGAGGCGCGCCGCCTGGTCATCCGGGGCTTCCTCGGCCAGCTCATCGAGCGCATCCAGATCGACGAGATCCGCGAGCGCGTGATGAGCGCGGTGGAGGCGGAGCTGGCCCGATGAGTTTCGAGAAGGTGTGCAGCGTCACCGACATCCCCGACGGCGGGGTGATCGGCGTCGAGGTGGACGACACCCCGGTCGCGCTCGTCCGCAAGGGCGAGGAGGTCTTCGCCCTGCACGACATCTGCTCCCACGCCGAGGTCAAGCTCAGCGAGGGAGAGGTCTACGACGGCACGCTGGAGTGCTGGCTGCACGGCTCGTGCTTCGACGTCCGGACCGGCAAGCCCACCGGCCCCCCCGCCACCAGGCCCGTGAACACCTACACAGTCAAGATCGACGGCGACGACGTCCTCGTCTCGCTCTCGAAGGAGTCATAAACAATGTCCACCCTTGAGATCCGTGACCTCCAGGTCGCCGTCGACGACAAGGCGATCCTGCGCGGCGTCAACCTCACCGTGAGCTCCGGCGAGACCCACGCCATCATGGGCCCCAACGGCTCCGGCAAGTCCACCCTGGCCTACGCCATCGCCGGCCACCCCAAGTACACGATCACCGGCGGTCAGGTGCTGCTCGACGGCGTCGACCTGCTGGAGCTGTCGGTCGACGAGCGCGCCCGCGCCGGCCTGTTCCTCGCCATGCAGTACCCCGTCGAGGTCCCCGGCGTCTCGGTGTCCAACTTCCTGCGCTCGGCCGTCACCGCGGTGCGCGGCGAGGCGCCCAAGCTGCGCGAGTTCGCCAAGGACCTCAAGGGCGGCATGGACGCCCTGTCCATCGACGCGGCCTTCGCCCAGCGCAACCTCAACGAGGGCTTCTCCGGCGGTGAGAAGAAGCGCCACGAGATCCTCCAGCTCGAGCTGCTCAAGCCCAAGATCGCGGTGCTCGACGAGACCGACTCCGGCCTCGACGTCGACGCGCTGCGCGTGGTGTCGGAGGGCATCAACCGCTTCCGCGCCTCCGGCGAGACGGGCGTGCTGCTCATCACCCACTACACCCGCATCCTGCGCTACGTGAAGCCGGACTTCGTCCACGTCTTCGCGGCCGGCCGGATCGTCGAGGAGGGTGGGCCGGAGCTGGCCGACAAGCTCGAGTCCGAGGGCTACGAGCAGTACACGAAGGCGACTGCATGACTTATCCCACCAGCTTCGACGTGGAGAGGATCAGGAAGGACTTCCCGGTTCTCTCCCGCGAGCTGCCCGGCGGGCGCCCGCTCGTCTACCTCGACTCGGGCAACTCATCGCAGAAGCCCACGCCGGTCGTCGAGACGGTGCGCGAGCACCTGGCGATGCACTACAGCAACGTCGGGCGCGCCATGCACGTGCTCGGCGCCGAGTCGACCGAGGCGTACGAGGGCGCGCGCGACAAGGTGGCCGCGTTCGTCGGCGCGCCCTCACGCGACGAGGTGATCTTCACCAAGAACGCGTCCGAGGCGCTCAACCTGGTCGCCCACGCCTTCGGGCCCCACCTGTGGGCCCCGGGCGGCGAGGGCGCCGGCCAGGACGCCGACCCGCGCTTCGCGCTCGGCCCCGGCGACGAGATCGTCATCTCCGAGATGGAGCACCACTCCAACATCGTGCCGTGGCAGATGCTCGTCCAGCGCACCGGCGCGACGCTCAAGTGGTTCGGCGTCACCGACGAGGGCCGGCTCGACCTGTCGAACCTCGACGAGCTGGTCACCGAGCGGACGAAGATCGTGTCGATCGCCCACCAGTCCAACGTGCTCGGCACCGTCAACCCGGTCGCCGACGTGCTGCGGCGCGCCCGCGAGGTGGGCGCCCTGGTGATGCTCGACGCCTCCCAGTCCGTGCCCCACCACCCCGTGAACGTCGCCGAGCTGGGCGTCGACTTCGTGGCCTTCACCGGTCACAAGATGCTCGGCCCCTCCGGTATCGGCGTGCTGTGGGGACGCGGCGAGCTGCTCGACGCCATGCCCCCGTTCATGGGCGGCGGCGAGATGATCGAGGCGGTCTGGATGGACCACTCGACGTACGCGCCGATCCCGCACAAGTTCGAGGCGGGCACCCCGCCGATCGTCGAGGCCATCGGCCTCGGCGCGGCCGTCGACTACCTCCAGGCCGTCGGCCTGGACGCCATCGAGGCGCACGAGCGCACGCTGACGGCGTACGCGCTGGACGCGCTGCGCGAGGTGCCCACGCTGCGGCTCATCGGGCCCGACTCGCTGGACCGGCGGGGCGCCACCCTGTCCTTCACGCTGGAGGGCATCCACCCGCACGACGTGGGGCAGATCCTCGACGACAGCTTCGGCGTCGCCGTGCGCGTCGGCCACCACTGCGCCCGCCCCCTGCACCTCAGGTTCGGAATACCGGCGACCACGCGGGCGTCGTTCTACCTGTACAACACCACGGGCGAGATCGACGCCCTGGTGCGCGGCCTCCACCACGTCCAGAAAGTGTTCGCATAGCCATGATCGGCGAGTCGATGTACCAGGAGCTGATCCTGGAGCACTACAAGCACCCGCAGGGGCGGGGGCTGCGTGACCCGTACGACGCCGAGGTCCACCACGTGAACCCGACGTGCGGCGACGAGATCACGCTCCGGGTGAAGCTCGGCGATGCCGGCCGGATCGAGGACGTCTCCTACGACGGCCAGGGCTGCTCCATCAGCCAGGCCGCCGCGTCGGTCCTGCACGAGCTGACCGCCGGCTCCACGGTGGAGGAGACCCTGTCGGTCGTCGACGAGTTCACCCGGCTCATGCAGGGCAGGGGCCAGGTGGAGGCCGACGAGGACGTCCTCGGCGACGCTGTGGCGTTCTCCGGGGTCGCGAAGTTCCCGGCCAGGGTCAAATGCGCGCTGCTGTCGTGGATGGCCTACAAGGACGCTGTAGTGAGGAGTGCCAGCAGATGAGCAAGCCGGTGGAGACACCGACCACGTTCGACGGTGAGGCCACCGTCGAGGAGGTCATGGAGGCGCTCAAGGACGTCGTCGACCCGGAGCTCGGCATCAACGTCGTCGACCTGGGCCTGATCTACGGCCTCAACCTCGACCCCGTCGAGGACGGCCGCCCCGTGGCCACCATCGACATGACGCTCACCAGTGCGGCCTGCCCGCTCACGGACGTGATCGAGGATCAGGCGCACTCCGCGCTCGATGGTATGGTCTCCGATGTGAAGATCAACTGGGTGTGGCTCCCGCCGTGGGGCCCCGACAAGATCACTGACGAGGGCCGTGAGCAGCTGCGTATGCTAGGCTTCAACGTCTGATCTCCTGACCTTCAGCATCAGTCAGCAGTATCAACTTTCAGCACCACGTTCTGAGCAGTTCCAGCAGTACGTTCTGAGCAGTACGGCCGGCACCCCGGTGCCGGCCGCGTCCGTGCCACGGTCCGAGAGTCGGACCGGCCGGGGAATACCCGAGGTCTTCCCCGCGTTGGCACCACGTGCACCTAACGCACCATCGCGTGCGTTCGCCGCCTGCGGCCGGCAAGCGGGTGCGCGTAGACGGCCCTGATGCGTGCCGGTGAGATCACCGGCCGGGCCTGTCCCCACCCCAGCGGGTGCCGATCACCCGCGCCTGGCAATGAGTGCGGCACGGCGCCGCACGTCCTGGCTCGTCCTTTCGCAGAAGTGACGCGCCACTTCGACTGAAAGGCACGACGTTCGTGACCATGCTTGACGCTGTCCTGCCCGAGCTCGCCCCCGAGCAGGGCCTGCCTGAGCTCGCCTCCGAGCAGGGCCTGCCCGAGCTCGCCCCCGAGCAGGGCCTGGCCAAGCTCGCCTCCGAGCAGGGCATCTCCGAGTTCGAGCTGCTGGGTCTTCCCAAGCCGCTCGTGACCGGCCTGGCCCGCCAGGGCATCGACAGCCCCTTCCCCATCCAGACCGCGACCATCCCCGACGTCCTCACCGGCGCCGACGTCCTCGGCCGCGGCCAGACCGGCTCCGGCAAGACGCTCGCCTTCGGCCTGCCCACCATGGCCCGCCTGGCCGGCGTCCGGCCCGCGCCGGGCCGTCCCCGCGCGATGATCCTCGTCCCCACCCGCGAGCTGGCCCTTCAGGTCCACGACGCGCTGGAGCCGCTCGGCCGTGGCCTCGGCCTGCGGATGAAGGTCATCGTCGGCGGCATGTCCATGGGCAAGCAGATCGAGGCGCTGCGGCGCGGCGTCGACATCGTCATCGCCACGCCCGGCCGGCTCGGCGACCTCATCCGCCAGGGCGAGTGCTCGCTGTCCGACATCGAGGTGAGCGTCCTCGACGAGGCCGACCACATGTGCGACCTCGGCTTCTTCCCCGTCGTCACCGAGCTGCTCGCGCAGACCCCGGCCGGCGGGCAGCGGCTGCTGTTCTCCGCCACGCTCGACGGCGACGTCGACAAGCTCGTGCGGCGCTTCCTCAAGGACCCGATCACGCACTCCGTGGCCCCCGCGACCTCCCCGGTCGACACCATGGAGCACCACGTGATGCAGGTCACGCGTGACGACAAGTTCGACATCACGGCCGAGATCGCCAACCGCGAGGGCCGCACGATCATCTTCGTCCGCACCCAGCACGGCGTGGACCGGCTGTGCAAGCAGCTGGCCCGGGTCGGCGTCAAGTCGGGCGGCCTGCACGGCGGCAAGCGCCAGAACCAGCGCACCCGCATCCTGGCCGAGTTCCGCGAGGGCTCCGTCAACGTGCTCGTCTGCACCGACGTCGCGGCCCGCGGCATCCACGTCGACAACATCAGCCTCGTGCTGCACGTCGACCCGCCGCAGGACCACAAGAGCTACCTCCACCGCGGCGGCCGCACGGCCCGCGCGGGCGAGAAGGGCACCGTCGTCACGCTGGTGCTGCCCAACGAGCGCCGCTCCACCGACCAGCTCACCCGCCGGGCCGGCATCCAGCCGTTCCGCCTCAAGGCCACCCCCGGGCACCCGCGGGTCGCCGAGGTGACGGGCGCCCGCGTCCCGAGTGGCGAGTCCATCCCGGTGTGGGAGCCCGACGTCCGCAAGCCGCTGCGGCCGCGCCGCGAGCACGGCAACGGTGGCGGGCAGGGCGGCGACCGTCGTGGCGGCCGTCGTGGGCGCCGTGACTTCGACGGCGACCGGCGGCCCCGCCGCCACGACGACGGCGCTCCGGCCTCCGGCGGCGAGCAGGGCTCCGGCCCGCGCTCGTTCGGCGATGACCGCCGCTCCGGCGGCTTCCGCCGCGACGACCGTGGCCGGCGCACGGACGGCTTCCGCTCCGACGACCGTGGTCCGAGGGATGGCGGCTTCCGCTCCGACGACCGCGGTCCGAGGGACGGCGGCTTCCGCTCCGACGACCGTGGTCCCAGGGACGGCGGCTTCCGCTCCGACGACCGTGGTCCCAGGGACGGCGGTTACCGCTCCGACGACCGCGGTCCGCGCGGCGGCGGCTACCGCGGCGACGGCCAGGGCTCGCGCGACGGCGGCTACCGCTCCGACGACCGCCCCTTCCGCTCCGACGACCGCGGCCCCAGGGACGGCGGCTTCCGCTCCGACGACCGCGGTCCGCGCGGCGGCGGCTACCGGGCCGACGACCGCGCCCCCCGCACCGGTGACCGTGGCCGGCCGTTCTCGGCCGACCGTGAGCGCGGCGTCCGCTCCGAGGACCGTCCCCGTGACGGCCATCGCTCGGCGGGCTACCGTGGCGACGACCGCGGTCCGCGCTCGGGCGGCTTCCGCTCCGAGGGCCGTGGCAACAACTTCCGCTCGGGTGAGCGCCGCTACGGCCGCTGACCCGCGCACCATCCTCGACGGCCCGCCGTACCACTCGAAGAGAGCGGTACGGCGGGCCTCGCCGTTTCCGGCGGTACGTCCCATCGGGACGGTCGCCGTGTCGACGTCCGGTCGTCCCTCCAGCGGAGCGGTGCCCAGCGTGGTGCGCGAGCGCGGAGCGCGGTCAGCCCTTGAGGCCGCTGAGCGCGATGCCCCGGGTGAAGTACTTCTGGAAGACGAGGAAGAACACGATCGTCGGCACCGACGCCAGCAGCCCGCCCGCCATGATGGCGCCCTGGTGGTCGGGCCCGGCGAAGTAGGAGTTGAGCCTGGCCAGCGCCACGGGCAGGTTGGCCATCTCGTCGCTCTGCACGATGATCAGGGGCCAGAGGAAGTTGTTCCACTCCGCCAGCACGATGAAGATCGACATGGCGGCCAGGGCCGGCCGCAGCAGCGGCAGCACGATCGTCCACCAGATCCGCCACTCCCCGGCGCCGTCCACCCGGGCCGCCTGGATCAGCTCGTTCGGCAGCGACTGGAGGAACTGCACGAGGAAGAACAGCACGAACGCCTTGGCCAGCGCCGGCACGATGTAGGCGGCGTAGCTGTCCAGCCAGCCCAGGTTCCGCATGATCACGTAGTTGGGGATCAGCGTGGTCTGCCACGGCACCATCATCGACGCGATGATCATCAAGAAGATCACCCGCCGCCCCTTGATGTCGTGCTTCGCGATCACGTACGCCGCCAGCGAGCAGACCAGCAGCGATCCCACCGTGATGGCACCGGTGATGAACAGGCTGTTGAACAGGAACCGCCAGAACCCGAAGTCCACCTGGAACCGCTGGAAGATGCCCTGCAGGTGGCCCGGGTTGATCCGCTGGGCCGACCACGCCGGGTCGTAGAAGTTGTGGAACGTGGGCGACTCGGGCACGAACGACGGCGGTGTCCTGGCCAGCTCCGCCGGCGGCTTGAAGACGGTGATGACCAGCCAGTAGAACGGCGCGATCATCGTCAGCGACAGCAGGTAGAACGGCAGGCGCAGCAGATGCCTGTTGACCCGGGTGCGCCGGTCGCCGGCCCGCTCCGGCTGCCGGGCGGGACGGGCGGGGGCGATGGTGTCCAGCGGGGCGACGGCCATCACAGCTCCTTCATCGCGCGGCCCAGGCGCAGGTTGACGAGGCTCAGCACGAAGATGATCAGGAACAGCACCCAGGCGATCGCCGAGGCGTAGCCGAGCTTGAAGTGGGTGAAGCCCTGGTCGTACAGGTAGGGGACGATCATCAGGCCGGAGTCGAGCACGCCGCCGACGTTGTTGGTGCCGCGGAAGACGATGTACACGGCCTCGAACACCTGGAACGCCCCGATCAGCCCCGTGACCACCACGTACGTGGTGACCGGCCGCAGCAGCGGCAGCGTGATCCGGCGGAACTGCTGCCAGGCCGAGGCGCCGTCGATCCGGGCCGCCTCGTAGTACTCCTCCGGGATCGAGCCCAGCCCCGCCACGTACAGCACCATGCCGTAGCCCATGCCGCCCCACACCGACATCAGCACGAGGACCGGGACGGTCAGCCCCGGCGTGGCCAGCCAGGCGACGGCCTTGCCGCCGAACCAGCCCACGATCGTGTTGGCCAGGCCCACGTCGCTGGGGAACAGCACCCACTTCCACAGGAGCATGAGCGCGATGGAGGAGGTGACCGAGGGCAGGAAGAACAGGGTGCGCATGATCCGGTGCGGCCAGCTCGTGCCGCTGAAGGCCAGCGCCAGGCCCAGCGAGAGCAGGGTGCCCAGGCCGACCGACGCCACCACGTACAGGGCCGTGTTGCCGAGCGCGTGGTGGAACCTGGCGTCCTCCGCGAGCTGGCGGAAGTTGTCCAGGCCGGTGAACACGGCCGGGTTGATCCCGTCGAACCGGGTGAAGCTCAGGAACAGCGAGTTGGCCAGCGGCCAGATGAGGAAGCCCGCGAACAGCGCGAGGAACGGCAGCAGCATCAGGTACGAGGTGCCGTAGCGGCGCAGCGCGCTGCGCAGGGGAGTGGTCACGGCGGAGGTCGCCATGTCGGCCATGTCAGGCTCCTGGATCGGTGGCCGGGACCGGCGCCCACCGGTCCCGGCGGGCGGCTATCCGGCGTTGCGTTCCATGACCTTCGCGGCCTCGGCCAGCGCGGTCTTGACGTCCGCCTTGCCGAGGATGGCCGACTGGAGCTGCTTGGCCACGTCCCCGGCGCTCTCGTCCCAGCCGGGGCAGCCCGGCGCGGCCTTGCCGGTCCTGATCGAGGCCTCGAACACCTGGGCCTGCTCCGGGGTGAACGTCGAGTCCGACACCACCTTGTCGGGGCGCGGCGGGATGAAGGGCAGGTTCCGCCTCTTGGCCTCGTCCACCATCGTGGTGATCGCCGGGTCGGAGTAGAGGAACTTCACGAAGTCGGCGCCGATCTGGGCGTACTTGCTGAACGACGTGACGCCGATCGCGCGCCCGCCGATGAACGTGGTGGGCCCGGCCGGACCCGCGGGCAGCGTGGTCATCGCCCACTTGCCCTTCAGTTTCGGCTTGTTGATGTCGATGCCCTTGGCGATCCAGTTGCCGGCGACCACCAGCGCGGTGCCGGTGTCGAGCGCGTCGGAGCCCTCCACCTGGGCCGTCGGCGCGCCGTGCTTGCGGTAGAGATCCACCCAGTACGTCAGCGCCTGCTCGGCCTGCGGGGTGTTCAGCGACGGCTTGCAGTCGGGCGTGTAGAACGTGCCGCCCGCCTGGTAGAGGTAGTTGAAGTAGCCGATCCAGTCGAGGTTGCCCCAGTCCTGGCTGTACGGCTTCTTCACCCCGGCGGCCTTGAGCTTGTCGATGTCGGCGACCAGCTCCTCCCAGGTCTTGGGCGGGGCGTCGATCTTGGCCTGTTCCAGCAGGTCCTTGCGGTAGAACAGGGCGAACGTCGACATGTCGAGCGGCACGCCGTACACCGAGCCGTCGGGGGAGACGGCCGACTCCCACTGGGCGGGCTGGGCCTGCGCCTTCAGCGCGTCCAGGCCGTGTTTACGCAGGTCCACCATGGCCCCGCGGGCACCGAACTGGATCGTCCACGTCATGCCGCCGGACAGGACGTCCGGGCCGCTGCGGCTGGTGGCCGCCGCCAGCAGCTTGGCGTACGCGTCGTCCCACGACAGGGTCTGCACCTTGATCGTCACGTTGGGGTGCGACTGTTTGTACAGGTCGGCCGCCTTCTGGAAGATCGCTGTCTCGTCGTCCCCGCCCGTGGACCAGAAGGACAGGTTCGCGGGGGCGTTCTGGTCGGCCTGCTTGGTCTCCGACTGGCCGCTGGTGGCGCACGCGGCGCTCAGGAGTGCCACCAGGACCGTGCTGCAGACTGCCGTCGTTCGTCGCATGGGGGCTGTCCGATCTGTCGGTCGGATGGGCGCCCGGTTCCCCTGGCGGAGGCATGCGGAATGTGCGGGGCATCCCGCGCCCGGCGCCCGAATTCACGGGTATGGGGATCTCACCACTTAAACGGGTAAGTTACAATAGGCGGCGATCGAGATTGCCGGAATGTTTCCAGCCCGCCGGCCGTCGGCCGTGGTCCCGCCGCCGGGCCGCCGCGATGAAGCGGTTCAGGGGGCGGTGCGGGGCGGCGGGGCGGTGCTCCCGCGCGGGCGCAGGCGCGCCGCCGGTTCCTCCACGCCGGAGATCTCCTCGCCGGCCGCCCTCCGCAGCAGGAGCCCGGCGGCCCGCGCGCCCGAGGCCGGGATGTCCCGCGTCAGCGCCGTGAGCGGCGGCCGCACCACCTGGCACAGCGGCGAGTCGTCCCAGGCCACGATCGACAGGTCGGCCGGCACCTCCAGCCGCATCTCCCGGGCCACCGACAGGCCCGCCAGCGCCGTGATGTCGTTGTCGTAGACGATCGCCGTGGGCCTGGCGCGCGAGCTGAGCAGCCGCCTGGTGGCCCGGGCGCCCGCCTCGCCGGTGTAGTCGGTGTGCGGGACGGCCGTCTCCTCCAGCCCCAGCGCCGCGAGCGACTCGGTGAACGCCGCGTCCCTGATCGCGGTGTGCGCCAGGGCGGACGGACCGGCCACCCTGGCGACGCGGCGGTGGCCGAGCGCCGCCAGGTGCTCGATCACCTCGCGCATCGCGGCCGCCTCGTCCGACCACACCGCGGGCAGCGAGCCCGCCGCGGACGGGTGGCCGATCACCACCGCCGGCATGCCCAGCCGCTCCATCACCGGCACCCGCGGGTCGTCCGCGTGCAGGTCCACGAGGATCACCCCGTCCACCCGCCCCTCGCCCCACCAGCGGCGATGTACGGCGATCTCGGCCTCGTGGCCGGCGACCACCTGGAGCATCAGCGCGCAGGAGCGGGCCGCGAGCTCGTCCTCGATGCCGCTGATCAGCTCCATGAAGAACGGCTCCACGCCGAGGAAGCGCGCCGGGCGGCACACGACGAGCCCGATCGCGCCCGAGCCGGCCCCGGTCAGCAGGCGCGCGGCGACGTTCGGCCGCCAGCCGATCTCCTGGGCGATCGCCTGGATGCGCGCCCTCGTCTCGTCCGACACGCCCGGCCGGCCGTTCAGCGCGTAGGACACCGCGCCCTTCGAGACACCGGCCCGCCTGGCGATGTCGGCGATCGTCGGCCTCTTCACGCGCACCTCCGGCATGAAAGTTTCACTGAACCGTATCAGCGGGATTGTCAGTGTTCACGCCACAGCCTGCGGTCACGTGCTTACCCGGTTCATCGACCCGTTCGCCCGGGCCTGATCTCGTGGGGTGTCACCCCGATCGTTCCGGCGCGACGTCCGGCGGCGGCGCCGTCCGGGCGGCGGGCCGGCCGGGGCGCAGCAGCGTGACCAGCGCCAGCCCCAGCGCCGCGCTCGCCGCCACCACGACCGGCGGCGGGACGAGCTGGGCCGCCGCGCCCGCCACGGCGAAGCCGACGCCCTGCCAGAACATCAGCCCGGACGTCTGGATGCTCAGCGCCCGCCCGAGCAACCTCTCCGGGGCCGCGTCCACCAGCAGCGCGTCCAGCCCCAGATCGTGCGCCAGGCCCATGCCGGACAGCACGAGCAGCGCGACGGCCGACGGCAGCCCCGGCCACAGACCGAAGCCGAGCTGCGGCGCGAACATCAGCAGGGCCAGCGGCACGATCAGCCGCAGCCGCCGCCGCGGCGAGGCGATCCACAGGCACAGCACCTCACCCAGCACCGTGCCCACGGGCAGCGCCGACATGAGCAGCCCCAGCCCCAGCGTGCCGAACCCCTTCAGCTCCGCGTACGGGGCCGCCAGCGCCTCCGGAGCCACCGCCAGCGCGGGCGCGGCCCAGCCGAACACCAGGACCCGGCGCAGCCGTACGACCCGGAAGACCCGCCCCAGGCCGCCCACCGAGTCGCGGACGAGCGAGGCCGCGGTCCCGGCGGAGGCGGCCGGCCTGACCCTGACACCCGCGGCGAGCACCGCGGCCGACACCAGGAACGCGGCCGTGTCGATCAGCAGCACGGTTCGCGGCGTCACCACGACCAGCAGCAGCCCGCCGAGCGCGAAGCCGCTCACCTGCGCGGCCTGCGCCACCAGCCGGAAGAGGCTGCGACCGGCTATGTAGACGTCGCCGTCGAGCACACGGGGCAGCACCGCGGCCCGCGCCCCCGCGAAGACGGGCGCCACCAGGCCGATCGCGAACGCGGCGAGCAGCACCGCCACGACCGGCAGCCCGGGCAGCGCCATCACGGCGGCGAGCGCGGCCGTGGCCAGGTTGCACCCCACCAGCAGCCGGCGGACCGGCACCCGATCGACCAGCGCGGACAGCAGCACCCCACCGAACAGGTAGGGGACGAACGCCACGGTGAACACCAGGGCCGAGAGCAACGGCGACCCGGTCTGGCGGTAGACCAGCACGGTGAGCGCGAACTGGGTCATGATCGTGCCCAGCATGGCCGCCACGTGCGACAGGAACAGGGCACGGAACTCGGGGACGGCCAGGGCATCGCGGTAGCGGCCGCGCGCCGTCACGGCCGAGACGCCGGTCGAGACGTCGGCCGGGTCACTGGGAACATCGGCCGCGCCCCCGGTCGAGACGTCGGCCGGATCGCCGGGAACATCGGCCGGGCCGCCGACCAGGCCGTCGGGCGTGATGGAGGACGGGCCGGGGGAAGGATCGGGGGGCCGGCCGGTGGATCGGTCCATGGGGCCTCCTCGGAGGGTGGGACGCCGGCGCGGCCGGCCGCGCCGGTCATCGGGCGACCGGCCATGCGGCTACCGGTCAGTAGGCGTAGCGCATGCGGGATCACCTCCTCGGGAGAGCGTGACGGGCAGGGCTCGCACCCCGCGCAGGGTGCCGCTGTCCCACATGACCGGCTCGCCGTCGCGGCGTACGCCCGCGTAGCCGGCCAGCTCGGTGAACAGCACCCTGGCCTGCATCGACGCGACCCCGGCGCCCAGGCAGGCGTGCAGGCCGCGGCCGAAGCCGAGGTGCGGGTTGGGGTCGCGGCCCAGGCGCAGGGCGTCGGGCTCCCGGAAGACGGCGGGGTCGCGGTTGGCGGCGCCGATGATCAGCGTCACGCCGTCGCCGCCGCGCACCTTGTGGCCGCCCACCTCGGTGTCCGTCAGACAGCCGCGGGCGAGCACCTGCACCTGACTGGTGTAACGGACGACCTCTTGCACGGCGGATTCCGGATTTACGGTGAATTTTGGAAGGACGCCCGGATTATCGGTGAAGGCGAGCAGCGCGAGCGACAGCAGCCGGGCGGACGATTCGAAACCGGCGTGAAATGTGGACCGCAGGGAATTCATTACCAAACGACGATCCGCGCCGAGACCGTCGAGTTTTTGACTGACATATGCGAACATGCCGCCAGGACGGTGGTCGCTCATCCAGCGCTCGATCATCTCGTCCAGCTCCGCGCGCGCCGCGAGCCCGGCGGGTATCACCTCGGGCCGCAGCCCCGCGTCCATGGTGTCGATGACGGGCGGGGACACGCGCCGCAGCAGGGCGAGGTCCGGGGGGTCGACGCCGAGCAGGTCGCAGATCGTCCCGACCGTCAGCGGCAGGGCCACCTCGTCCACGAAGTCGGCCGTCCGCCCGTCCACCCCGGCCAGCAGCGCCCTGACCCGGGAGGCCGTGCGCCCGGCCAGCGCGACGTGGTCGCACGCCCGGTAGGCGGCCGTGAGCAGCCGCCGCACGGGAGGGTGCTCGGGCGGGTCCACGGTCTGCAGCATGACCAGCTCGCCGGGGACGCCCTCGCCGAGCCGCCGCCAGTCGGAGGTGAAGCAGTCGAGCCGCTTGAGCACCGCCGTGCAGTCCTCGTGACGCGTCAGCACCCAGGTGCCCAGCTCCTCGAACCAGAAGAACGGGTCGTTCTCGCGCCATGCCGAGTACACCGGAGCGGGGTCGCGCAGTATTTCGGGGCGGAGCAGTGTACGGAGCGAAAGCGGAAAGAGGCTTTCCGTCGGCACAAAAGCCTCCATCGGCTGGTCGAAAATTCCCCTGTTCATTTGCCAAATGGACCATAGATGAATGACAGAATGGGGTCAAGATCAGTTCGCCGGCATCGTGTCTCGCGTTCCGGACACCGGACGTGCGACCCACGCGGGCCGACTAGGCTGGTCGTGCACGTCAGCCGACCGACGAGAGAGACCATGAAGACCTTCGAAGAGCTGTTCGCCGAGCTGTCCGAGAAGGCGCGCACCCGGCCCGCGGGGTCGGGCACCGTGGCCGCGCTCGACGCCGGCGTCCATGCCATCGGCAAGAAGGTCGTCGAGGAGGCCGCCGAGAGCTGGATGGCCGCCGAGCACGAGTCCAGCGACCGGGCCGCCGAGGAGATCTCCCAGCTTCTCTACCACGTGCAGGTGCTCATGCTCGCGAAGGGCATCGGGCTGGACGAGGTCTACAAGCATCTCTAGGGCGCCCGGCGCCCGCCTCGCCCGACCCACGCCCGCACCCGCGAGACACGAAGAGACGACACCGACATGATCCGACTGGCAGTACCCAACAAGGGCGCCCTCAGCGAAGCCGCCCAGGCCATGCTCAAGGAGGCCGGCTACCGGCCCCGCCGGGACAGCAAGGAGCTGTTCGTCCTCGACGAGGACAACGGCTGCGAGCTGTTCTTCCTGCGCCCGCGCGACATCGCCGTCTACGTCGGCGAGGGCACCCTCGACGCCGGCATCACCGGCCGCGACATGCTCGTCGACTCCGGCGCGCCGGTCGAGGAGATCATGCCGCTCGGCTTCGGCGACTCCACGTTCCGCCTGGCCGCCAGGCCCGGCACGCTCTCGTCGGTCAAGGACCTCGACGGCATGCGCGTGGCCACCTCCTACACCGGGCTGCTCGGCAAGTACCTGTCCGACGCGGGCGTCGACGCGCGCGTCATCAAGCTCGACGGCGCGGTCGAGACCGCCATCCGGCTCGGCGTGGCCGACGCGATCGCCGACGTCGTCGAGACCGGCACGACGCTGCGCAACGTCGGCCTGGAGGTGTTCGGCGAGCCGATCATGCGCTCGGAGGGCGTGCTGATCAAGCGGCAGAGCGCCCCGGAGTCACCCGGCGTCCAGCAGCTCGTGCGCCGCTTCCAGGGCGTCGTGCACGCGCGCGACTTCGTCATGATGGACTACGACATCCGCGCCGAGCGCATCGAGGAGGCCATCGCGCTGACGCCCGGCATGGAGGGCCCGACGGTGTCGCCGCTGCACCGCGAGGGCTGGGTCGCGGTCCGCGCCATGGTCCGGCGCAAGGGCCACCAGCAGGTGATGGACCAGCTCTGGGACATCGGCGCCCGCGCGATCCTGGTCACCGACATCTACGCCTGCCGCCTCTGACCGGCCCTTCTCCTGTCCCCGGCGGCTTTCGGGTCACCGCCGGGGCCTCTCTCGCGTGCCGCACGCCGCCGGGCGGCCCGCACTGCGCATGTCGTGGGGCTCGCGCGCGGTCGTTTCCGGCCGGACACCCCGCTCCGCCGACCGGTGGAGCGGGCGCGTCGGTTAGCCTTCGGGCATGAGCGCGCGACCGGCCAAGGGTAGCCTTCGGGCATGAGCGCGCGACCGGCCAAGGGCGGCGGGCGGTGGGTGTCCGTGCCCCCCGAGCGGGTCCACCCGTGGATCGACGGGTTCGCTGACCGGCACGGGCCGTTCGAGGCGACGGGTGACGACCGGGCGGTGCGGCTGGTGGCCGCCGACGGGGCGCTCGCCGAGCTGCACGCGCCCTTCCCGCCCATGCCCCCGGGGCCGCCGCACGTCACCCGGCTCGTCGCGCACGCCCGCGCGGAGCGGCGGATCGGTGTCGTGCTGGTACGGCTCGGCGGGTACGCGGCCGGGGTGTTCCAGGGCTCGGAGCTGGTGGCGTCCAAGGTCGGCTCCCGGCTCGTCCAGGGCCGCACGGCGGCGGGCGGCTGGTCCCAGCAGCGCTTCGCCCGACGGCGCCGCAACCAGGCGGACCAGGCGCTGGACAAGGCCGCCGACACGGCGCTGCGCGTGCTGACGCCGTACCTGCCGGAGCTGGAGGCCGTGGTGCTCGGGGGAGACCGGCGGGCCGTGGACGCGCTGCGCGCCGACCGCCGGCTCGCGCCGCTCCTGGCGCTGGAGGCGGAGCCGTTCCTGACGGTCCCGGACCCCAGGCTGGCGGTGCTGCGGGAGACGCCCGCCCAGTTCCGGGCGGTCCGCGTCCACGTGGTGGACCCGCCATCGCCCACGGGTACGGGACCCGCTGCGGGCGACCCGGCTTCCCGACTGGACCGCGGGGGAGCCGCGCCCAAAGGTTCGTGACTCCGGCCCGGCAACCCGGCTTCCCGGATGGACCGCGGGGGACCTGCGCCCGAAGGTTCGTGACTCCGGTCCGCTGACGCGGCTTCCCGGCTCGATCGCACGGGGCTCGCACGCGGCCGTCCGCCGTCTTCGGAGGCGCGGGACCGGCTCCCTCGCTCCGAGTCCGTTCGGTGGGTGGGTTGACGGGGCATTCGGCGGGGTCACAATGAAACGCGAAGTAGAATATTGTTCCGGTAAGCGGTTGCCAGAGAAACCGCAGGTTGAGTCGATTCAAAAGAATGTTCAAGGCCGCTATGATGAGCGACGTTCACCCCCGGCGCGGCCTCGTGAGGATCCATGGCGACAAGGAGCATCAAGGAGGTCGCGCGTCTGGCGCGCGTCTCGGTCGGCACCGTGAGCAACGTGCTCAACCGGCCGGAGATCGTCGCGCCGGCGACCCGGGCACGGGTGTTCGACGCCATCCGCGAGCTGGGCTTCGTGCGCAACGAGGTGGCCCGCCACCTGCGCGTCGGCCGCAGCCGCACGGTCGGCCTGGTCGTGCTGGACGTGGCCAACCCGTTCTTCGCCGACGTCGCGCAGGGCGCCGAGGCGCTGGCCGACGAGCACGACACGATGGTCGTGCTGTGCAACAGCGGGGCCGATCCGAGCCGTGAGCGGCGCCATCTCGACCAGCTCGAACAGCAGCGCGTCATGGGCATACTGATCACCCCGGTCGACGCGCAGCATCCCCGGCTGGCCGAGCTGGCCGCCCGGGGGACGCCCGTGGTGCTGGTCGACAGCGCCGCCACCGGCCTCCAGTGCTCGGTGGCCGTGGACGACCGGCTCGGCGGCCAGATCGCCGCCGCCCACCTCATCGAGCGGGGACATCGCCGCATCACGTTCGTCGGCGGGCCGCCGTCGATCAAACAGGTGGCCGACCGGCACGCGGGTGTGGCCGGGGCCGTCGCCGCGGCCGGGGGCGTGGAGCTGATCGACTCCTCGATGCCCATGCTCAGCGCCGCGGCCGGGCGCGCCGCCGGTGAGCGCGTCGCGGCCATGCCCGCGGGCGAGCGGCCGACGGCCGCCTTCTGCGCCAACGACCTGCTCGCGCTCGGGTTCCTGCAGGCCATGGCCGCGTGCGGGCTGCGCGTGCCCGACGACATGGCGATCGTCGGCTACGACGACATCGACTTCGCCGCCGCCGCGGCGGTCCCCCTCTCGTCGGTGCGGCAGCCGCGCGAGCTGCTCGGCCGCACGGCCATCGAGCTCCTGCTGGAGGAGGTCGCCCACCCGGAGCGGCACCGGCACCGGCAGGTGATCTTCCAGCCGGACCTGGTCGTCCGGGAGTCCAGCGCACCGCGAAGGCGCAGCTAGAAGGAGCACCACCGTGACCGAGATCTACCGCAACCGGCTCGCGGGACCCGACGACCTGGCGGGCTTCCGGATGGAGGGGGCCGGGGCGGTCTCCTTCCCCCTGGGCAGGATGCGGCTGGAGAGCCTGCGCCCGCCGGCCGACGGGCAGGCGGCCAACCTGGTGCTGTGGTGTCCCGAGGACTTCCCCGCGGACGTGCGGATCGAGTGGGACTTCTGGCCGGTCAGGGAGCCGGGCCTGGCCATCCTGTTCTTCCACGCGCGGGGCAGGGGCGGCGAGGACCTGTTCGACCCGGCGCTGGCCAGGCGTGACGGGCCGTACGAGCAATATCACAGCGGCGACATCGACGCCTACCACGTGTCCTACTTTCGACGGATGTGGCCCTCGGAGCGAAAGTTGCATACCTGCAACCTGCGCAAGAGCCACGGGTTCCATCTGGTCGCGCAGGGGCCCGACCCGCTGCCCGCGGTGCTCGACGCCGAGGGCCCCTACGCCATGCGTCTCGACATCCGCGCAGGTGAGGTCACGTTCTCGGTCAACGATTTGGTCTCGTTCAGCTGGATGGACGAGGGCCTCGCAGGCGGTCCGGCCCTGGCCGGAGGCAAGGTCGGCTTCCGGCAGATGGCCCCATTGATTGGCGAATACGGAAATCTCCGGGTTTCGCGTCATTGACTCTGAGTCGATTCAACACTACGTTCGCCACCACCGAGACGTTCATCCGTCCGTAACGGGGCGGGAACCACGGTGCAACACCCCCATCGCCGTGTCCGTGCACACGCCACGAGAAAGTGCTGCCGGATGAGCCATACCACCACGTCAACCAGGGTCTACGCGGTCTGCTCGGAGCTCGTCTGGGCGGTCCGCCTGAACCTGCTGTGGATCGCCTTCACTCTCGCGGGTGGAGTCGTCCTGGGTCTGGGCCCCGCCACCGTCGCCGCCTACACGCTGGCTCGGAGGCACGCCCGTGGTGAATCGTTTCAGGCGATTCCGGAGTTCTGGTCCGTCTACCGGCGGGAGTTCGTCCGCGGCTCGCTGCTGGTGCTGCCGGTGGCGGTGCTGGCCGTCCTCTTGGTCGGCAACTACCTGTACCTCTCCGCACTCGGGCCCAGCATGGGAACGCTGCGGATCGCGACCTTCGTGGCGCTCATCGCACTGGCCGGTGTGGGGGCGTACGTGGGGCCGCTCTACGCGCACTTCGACCTGCCGCTCCGGGCGTACTGGCCCAAGGCGGTACAGCTAGCGCTCCTGCGCCCGGCCTCGTCCGTGCTGTTGCTGCTAGCCCTCTCAGCCATCGCCTACGCGACCTCGGCGGCGCCCATCCTCGCCCCGGTGATCAGCTTCGGCGCGTGGATCTACCTCAACACGTGGCTCTGCCTGCGCTTCTTCGAGGAGAACGAGGCGCGCCTGCATTCGAAAGGGAACACATGAGCGCACCCCGTCGCCGCCGGCTCATCGCCGGTGCGCTAACGCTCACGGCTGCACTCACCGCCTCGGCCTGCTCCGGCGGCGGTGACGCGCCCGCGGCGGATACCAACACGATCACGTTCGTGTCGAGGCTGTTCGGGACGGCGCCCGATCCCAAGGGCGAGATGCAGCAGGCGATCGAGAAGTTCCTCGGCAAGAAGATCCAGGTCACCTGGGTGCCCAACGCCGAGTACTCCGACAAGCTCAACGTCATGCTCGCCTCGGACAAGATCCCGCAGGTCGTGGACGTGGACCCGCACATGCCGGCGTTCGTCAAGTCCGCCCAGGCCGGAGCGTTCTGGGACCTGACCGACAAGCTGGACAAGTACCCGAACCTCAAGCCCGCCGACGAGCGCACGGGCCTGAACTCCTCCATCAACGGCAAGATCTACGGCTTCTACCGGATGCGCCCCCTGCTGCGCTCGGCCATCGTCATCCGTAAGGACTGGCTGAAGAAGCTCGGCCTGGAGGAGCCCAAGACGGTCGACGACCTGTACGAGATCGCCAAGGCCTTCACCGAGAAGGACCCGGACGGCAACGGCAAGAACGACACCTACGGCCTCGTCATCCCGAAGTGGCCCGGCAACTACGCCACCGCCAGCCCGTACGACGTGATCGAGACCTGGTTCGGCGCCCCGAACGGCTGGGGAGAGCGCGACGGCAAGGTCGTGCCGGGCTTCGACACCCCCGAGTTCCTCGAGGCCAACCGGTGGCTGAAGAAGATGGTCGACGGCGGCATGGTCAACCCCGACTTCGCCACCCTCGACGCCGCCAAGTGGAACGAGCCGTTCCACCAGAACAAGGGCGGCATGATCATCGACGTCAACATCCGCTCCCGGCAGGTCCTCGACCTGTTCAAGGAGGACGACCCGGAGAACTACGGTGACAAGGTCACCATGGTCGGCAACCTCGCCCGCTCCGACGGCAAGAAGTTCTCCTACCCGTTCACCGGCTACAACGACGTCCTGGCCATCTCCAAGCAGAGCGTGCGGACCGACGCCGAGCTCGACAACGTCCTGAAGACGCTGGACAAGCTGGCCACCAAGGAGGGCCAGGTCCTCCTTCAGAACGGCATCGAGGGCCGCAACTTCAAGGTCGAGAACGGCGACACCGCCGCGCTCATCAACGAGGACGACCCCGCGGTCAAGACCATCCAGGACAACGTCGACGACGCCTTCACCCAGCTCAGCACCAAGGGCACGATCGACATCGGCGGCATCGCCTACCAGCGCGTGCCGTCCGGCGAGCCCTACAAGAACATGCTGAAGCTCCAGAAGGAGCTGGTGGCCGAGGACCTCAAGACGGCCGTGCACAACGTGGGCCTGCCCGTGGTCTCGCCCACCGCCGTCGCCAAGGGCGCGCTGCTCGACACGATCATTCCGGACGCCCGGATCAAGTACCTGTCGGGCACCTTCTCCGAGGACCAGCTCAAGGCCGAGATCAAGCGCTGGTACGACAGCGGCGGCACGCAGGTGACCGCCGAGGTCAACGACCTGGTCTCCAAGCTCGGTCAGTAGACGCCCTGAGGGGCCCGGGCCGCGGCCCGGGCCCCTCACACGAAAGGAGGCCGCTGTGGCCACCGACCTGGCGCCGCCTCGCGTGAAGGCGGTCCCCACGGCCAAGAAGCGGCGCGCGGACAAGGTGCCGCTCGGTACGGCGCTCATGCGCTACCGCTGGCTCTACCTGATGCTCCTTCCGGGCCTGGCCTACTTCGTGATCTTCAAGTACCTGCCGATGTACGGCGTGACGATCGCGTTCCAGGACTTCCTGCCCTTCCTCGGCTACTCCGGCAGCCCCTGGGTCGGCTTCAAGCACTTCCAGGAGCTGTTCGCCGGGCCCGACTTCGGGCGGCTGCTGTTCAACACGATGTTCCTGGCGCTGCTGCACATCGTGTTCGTCTTCCCCGCGCCGATCATCGTCGCGCTGCTGCTGAACGAGCTGCGGATCAACGTGCTCAAGCGCACGGTCCAGTCGCTGGTCTACATCCCGCACTTCCTGTCCTGGACGATCGTCGCCTCGCTGACGTACCTGCTGTTCGCGGCCGACTTCGGGGTGATGTCCGGCTGGATCCGCGACATCATGGGCGACACGGCGAAGATCGACTACATGGCGATGGAGGACTGGTTCCGGCCGCTGATCATCCTGCAGCAGCTCTGGAAGCAGACCGGCTGGGGCACGATCATCTACCTGGCCGCGCTGGCCGGTGTGGACCCCAACCTGTACGAGGCCTCGCGCATGGACGGCGCCGGCCGCTTCCGGCAACTGTGGCACGTCACGCTGCCCGCGATCCGCCCCACGGTCGTCGTCATGGCGATCCTCGCCTCCGGCAACCTGCTCGACTCGGGTTTCGAGCAGATCTGGCTCATGACCACCTCGCTGAACCGCTCGGTGGCGGACGTGTTCGACACCTACGTCTACTACGCCGGCATCACCCAGGGCGCCATCAGCTACTCCACGGCGGTCGGCCTGTTCAAGGGCGTGGCCGGTGTCCTGTTGATCTTCGGCTCCAACTGGCTCGCCAAGCGCCTCGGCCAGCGTGGACTGTTCTAAGGAGCCCCGAGCATGAAGACCAAGACCGAAACGCCGGTCGGCAACGGCAGCTCCCTCGGCAGCCGCGTGTTCGACACGCTGAACATCGTCGTGCTCAGCGCCCTCGCGCTGATCACCATCCTGCCGCTGCTGTACGTCCTGGCCGGATCGTTCGCCGGCGAGGCGGAGATCTCCTCGCGGCCCTTCTTCCTGTGGCCGAAGAAGATCGTCACCGAGTCGTACCAGTACATCTTCGCCACCGACACCTTCGTCCGCGCGCTGGTCACGACCATCGTGGTGACGGCGGTCGGCACGGTGGTGCAGCTGCTGCTGACGTTCACCATGGCCTACCCGCTGGCCAAGCGGTACCTGCCGGGCCGGACGCTGGTGCTGAACCTGGTCATCTTCACCATGGTGTTCTCCGGCGGCATGATCCCCACCTACCTGGTGGTGCGCGACCTCGGGCTGCTGGACAGCTACTGGGCGCTGATCCTGCCACTGGCGATCAACCCGTTCTACCTGATCATCGTGAAGAGCTTCTTCCAGGAGCTGCCGCAGGCCCTGGAGGAGGCGGCGCGGATCGACGGCTGCAACGAGATGGGCGTCTTCTTCAAGATCGTGCTGCCGCTGTCGAAGCCGATCATCGCGACGTTCTCGCTGTTCTACGCGGTGGCCATCTGGAACGACTACATGTCGCCGCTGCTGTACCTCAGCGACCCGTCCAAGTGGACCTTGCAGATCCTGGTGCGCCAGCTCACCAACAACGACGCGGCCAACGCCCTGGCGCAGATGGACCGGACCTGGGTGCCGCCGGAGCAGGGGCTGAAGTTCGCCGTCGTGGTGATCGCGACGCTGCCGATCCTGTTCGTCTACCCGTTCCTGCAGAAGCACTTCGCCAAGGGAGTGCTCATCGGAGGCGTCAAGGAATGACCTGTACGGTGCTGCTGGCCGGGGACTCGACGGTGGCGTCGTGCCCGGCGTCCGAGGCGCCGATGTCCGGGTGGGGCGCGCAGCTCGGGGGCCACGTCGGGGGTCCGGTGCGCAACTTCGCCAAGGGCGGGGCCACCACGGCCGGCCACCGGGCCGAGGGCCTGTGGGCCGCGCTCCTGCTGGAGGCGGCTCCCGGCGACCTCGTGGTGATCCAGTTCGGGCACAACGACCAGAAGGAGCCCGAGCTGCCGTACCGCGACAACCTGCGCGCCTTCGTCGAGGAGGCGCGCGGCGCGGGCGCCCTGCCGGTGCTGTGCACGCCCGTGCAGCGCCGCCGGTTCGTGGGGGACCGGCTGGCGCCGACGCACGGCGACTACCCGGACCGGGTCCGCGCGCTCGCCGCCGAGCGGGGCGTGCCGCTGATCGACCTGACGGCCGCCACCACCGAGCTGTACGAGCGCCTCGGCCCGGAAGGGTCGAAGGCGCTGTTCACCCACTTCCCGCCCGGCCGGCATCCCCTTCACCCGGACGGGGTGGCCGACGACACCCACTTCTGCTTCCGCGGCGCCGACGAGGTGGCCGCCATCGTCGCCGAGCGACTGAAGGAGATCGCATGACCGTGCTGCGCTGGCTGGACCGACCCGCGGAGCAGGGGGTGACCTGGGGAGTCCCCTGGTCGCGCGGCACGGTGGAGCCGGGCGCGGCGTTCGCCCTGGCCGATCCGCAGGGCCGCGAGGTCCCGGTGCAGAGCTGGGTGACCGCGACCTGGCCGGACGGCTCGGTGAAGTGGTCGGCGCACGCCGTCGCCCCGCAGGCGGAGCCAGCCGCGACGTACCGGCTGGAGCCCGGCCGCGGCCCGGCCGCCCCCTCCTCGCCCGTCACCGTGACGCGCGGGGACGGCGTGCTGCGCGTGAGCACGGGCGTCGTGACCTGGACGATCGAGGAGTCGGGCGCCACGCTCGCCCGCTCGGTGGAGCGCGGCTCCCAGGAGATCGTCCGCGACGTCCGCCTGGTCAGCCTGCACCAGGACGGGCCCACACCCGACGACGCCGGCACGCTCACGAGAGCCGAGGCGACCGGTCACGTCACCCGCGTCACCGTCGAGCAGGACGGCCCGGTCCGCGCGGTCGTCCGGCTGGAGGGCCACCACGTCCGCACGGCGGGAAGCACGGCGGGAGGCCCGCTGGGAGTCACGGCGGGAGGCCCGCTGGGAAGCACGGCGGGAGGAGACGGCGGCGCGCGGCTGCCGTTCAGCGTGCGGCTGTACTTCTACGCCGGGGCCGAGGACGTCCGCGTGGTGCACACGTTCGTCTGGGACGGTGACCCCGAGCGGGACTTCCTGGCCGGGCTCGGCCTGCGCGCCGACGTCGTCATGCGCGACGAGCTCCACGACCGGCACGTACGGCTGGCCGGGCCGGACGGGTTCCTCACCGAGGCCGTGCGCGGGCTGACCGGGCTGCGCCGCGACCCGGGCGAGGTCGTGCGGCGGGCGCAGGTCGAGGGCCGGCCGTGCGGCCCGATCGGCAACCCGGAGGTGGCCGGCCGCCTGCACCTCATCCCGGCGTGGAACGACTACACCCTCGACCAGACCTCCGCCGACGGCTTCACGCTGCGCAAGCGCACCGGCGAGGGCCACGCCTGGGTGACGATCCCCTCGGGCACCCGCTCGGCCGGCTACGGCTACGTGGGCGGGGTGAGCGGCGGGCTCGGGTTCGGGCTGCGCGACTTCTGGCGGCTGCACCCGACGCGGCTGGACGTGCGCGGCGCGGCCACGGACCTCGCCACGGCGACGGTGTGGCTGTGGTCGCCGTCCGCCCCGGCCATGGACCTGCGGTTCTGGCACGACGGCATGGGCCAGGACACGTACGCCGAGCAGCTCGAAGGGCTGGAGATCACCTACGAGGACCACGAGCCGGGCTTCGGCGACGCCCACGGCGTCGCCCGCACCCACGAGCTGACCCTGCGCGTCCACGAGGCGACGCCCCCGGCAGAGGCGCTGGCCGCGCACGCCGCGGCCATGAACGACCCCGCGCTGCTGACGGCCCCGCCCGCGCGGATCCGCGCGGCGGGCGTGTTCGGCGACTGGGCGCTGCCGGACCGCTCGACCCCGGCCCGCGCCGCGATCGAGGACCGGCTGGACTTCCTGTTCGACCTGTACACGCGGGAGCGGGAGCAGCGCCGCTGGTACGGCTTCTGGGACTACGGCGACGTCATGCACACCTACGACGCCGACCGGCACACCTGGCGCTACGACGTGGGCGGCTACGCCTGGGACAACTCGGAGCTGTCGCCCGACCTGTGGCTGTGGTACCAGTTCCTGCGCACCGGGCGGGCCGACGTCTTCCGCTTCGCCGAGGCGATGACCCGCCACACCGGCGAGGTCGACGTCTACCACCTGGGCCGCTGGAAGGGGCTGGGCAGCCGGCACAACGTGCAGCACTGGGGGTGCAGCTGCAAGCAGCTGCGCATCTCCAACGCCGCCTACCGGCGCTTCTTCTACTACCTGACCGCCGACGAACGCGCCGGCGACCTGCTCGACGAGCTGTCCGAGCCGGAGGCGACGTTCGTGGCGATCGACCCGCAGCGCAAGGTGCGCGAGGACGTCTACACGCCGGACCCGTCGGCGTTGTCGGTCGGGCTGGGCACCGACTGGGGCGCGCTCGCGGCGGCCTGGCTGACCCGCTGGGAGCGGCACGGCGACGAGCGGGCGCGTGACCGGCTGCTCGGCACGATGGCCGGCATCGGGGCGCTGCCGCAGGGGTTCCTGACCGGCGAGGCCCGGCTCGACCTGGCCACGGGGCGCTTCGACGCCTCCCGCGACGCGATCATGGTCTCGCACCTGTCGTCGGTGTTCGGCCTGCCGGAGATGTGCTCCGAGCTGATCGCGCTCGACCTGGACGTGCCGGGCTTCGAGCGGGCCTGGCTGGACTACTGCCGGCTCTACCTGGCGCCCGCCGCGGAGCAGGCCGCCGAGGTGGGGGAGCCGCTGCGCGGCATCTCGCTGGTGCAGGCGCACAGCCGGCTCACCGCGTACGCGGCGGCCCGAACGGGCGACGCGGCGCAGGCGGCGCGGGCCTGGCGCAAGTTCTACCTGGACGAGGACGACCAGCTCAACCGCAACGAGCTGCAGCGCGAGCCGCACTGGCGGCTGACCCGCGTGGAGGGGCCGGGCGTGCTCGCCGCCGTCGAGGAGGCGCCGTTCGTCT
Organism: Nonomuraea sp. NPDC050383; assembly: GCF_044459125.1. Taxonomy (NCBI): domain Bacteria; kingdom Bacillati; phylum Actinomycetota; class Actinomycetes; order Streptosporangiales; family Streptosporangiaceae; genus Nonomuraea; species Nonomuraea sp. NPDC050383. The sequence continues at coordinate 36,084 of NZ_JBITIP010000021.1, read as the reverse complement.
CGACCAACGACGCCGCCCAGTACGGCCTGGCGGCCATCCAGAATCTCGCGCTCATCGGCGACCACCTCCCGGAGCAGGCTCCCGGCGAGAAGGAGAACCCGGAGGAGGCGTCCCGGCGGTAGGGGAGGGAGCGCCGGGACACAGGTGACGAGCAGGGCGATAACGGGAGGTGGTACTCCAGCTCAGGGGCCTACACTGATCGGTATGCACACTCCCGATTGACGGCACGGCGCACGCGGCCGCCGCACACCCCATCCCTCGTTTCCTAGCTCGGGAGTGTTCCGTCAACCATGATCATTGCCAATGACATCGAGCTGCGCGCCGGCGCGCGCCTGCTCATCGAAAGCGCCTCCTTCCGGGTCAACCCGGGCGACAAGATCGGCCTGGTGGGCCGCAACGGCGCGGGTAAGACCACGCTGACCAAGGTCCTGGCCGGCGAGGCGCTGCCCGCCTCCGGGACGGTCACCACGAGCGGCAGCGTCGGCTACCTGCCGCAGGACCCCCGCACCGGCGACCTGCAGGTGCTCGCCCGCGACCGCATCCTGTCCGCCCGCGGGCTCGACGAGGTGCTGCGCAAGCTGCGCGAGGCCGAGCTCGGCATGTCCTCCGCCGACGACAAGACCCGCGAGAAGGCGGTGCGCCGCTACGGCCGGCTGGAGGACCAGATGCACGTCCTCGGCGGCTACGCGGCCGAGGCGGAGGCCGCCTCGATCGCCTCCAGTCTCGGTCTGCCGGACCGCGTCCTCGGACAACCGCTGGAAACGCTTTCCGGCGGACAGCGCAGGCGCGTGGAATTGGCGCGCATTCTTTTCAGCGGTGCGGAAACTCTCCTTCTTGACGAGCCGACAAACCACCTAGATGCGGACTCAATCGGGTGGCTTCGTGATTTTTTGCGTTCCCATCAGGGCGGCTTGGCGATCATCAGCCATGACGTCGGCCTTCTTGAAGCCACGGTCAACAAGGTCCTGCACCTCGACGCAAACCGCTGTGTCATCGACCACTACAACGTCGGCTGGAAGGCCTACCTGGCCCAGCGCGAGACCGACGAGAAGCGGCGCAAGCGCGAGCGGGCCAACGCCGAGAAGCAGGCCGGAGCCCTGCTCGCCCAGGCCGACAAGATGCGCGCCAAGGCCACCAAGGCCAAGGCCGCGCAGGACATGATGCGGCGCGCCCACCGGCTGCTGGCCGGCACCGAGGAGGAGCGCCAGAGCGACAAGGTGGCCCGCCTGCGCTTCCCGCAGCCGCAGCCGTGCGGGCGCACCCCGCTCACCGCCGAGGGCCTGTCCAAGTCGTACGGCTCGCTGGAGGTCTTCACCGACGTCAGCGTGGCCATCGACCGAGGTCACCGGGTCGTCATCCTCGGGCTCAACGGCGCGGGCAAGACCACGCTGCTGCGGATTCTGGGCGGCATCGAGAAGCCCGACACGGGCGAGGTCCGCCCCGGCCACGGCCTCAAGATCGGTTACTACGCCCAGGAGCACGAGACGCTCGACGGCGAGCGCACGATCCTGGAGAACATGCGCTCGGCCGGCGGCGAGTTCACCGACACCGAGCTGCGCAAGGTGCTCGGCTCCTTCCTGTTCAGCGGCGACGACTCCGACAAGCCGGCGGGCGTGCTGTCCGGCGGCGAGAAGACCCGCCTGGCGCTGGCCATGCTGGTCCTCTCCAGCGCCAATGTCCTCCTCCTCGACGAGCCAACGAACAACCTCGATCCGGTCAGCCGCGAGCAGGTTCTCAACGCTCTGAGGTCGTATTCAGGAGCAATCGTCCTCGTGACCCACGACGAGGGTGCCGTTGACGCCCTGTCACCGGATAGGGTGATCTTGCTACCGGACGGAACTGAAGACGCGTGGAGCGCCGAATTTTCCGATCTTGTGGCACTTGCCTGATCTTAATTTGGGCGGGTACGGATCTTTTCCCATGGAGTAGGTAGCCGATCCCGCTGAAATGACTGATCATGGCGGAGTAACGCTGCGGAAGTCCGGCACTACAGGAGGTACTCGTGGCCGAGACACTGAAGAAGGGCACCCGGGTCACCGGGGCCGACCGTGAAAAGCTGGCCGGCGATCTCAAGAAGCGCTACGCCGCGGGTGAGAGCATCCGTGCGCTCGCCGCTTCGACCGGTCGGTCCTACGGGTTCATCCACCGCATCCTGAGCGAGTCCGGTGTGACTCTGCGCGGGCGCGGCGGGGCGACCCGAGGCAAGTCCAAGCGCTGACGGCCGCCTCGGAACGTGCGACCGCAGCCGCTCGTCCCTAGTCAGCCAGCCGCCGCGCCCGGGCCCAGAATCTCATTCTGTAAGCTCGGGCGCGACGGTTCAGTGGCGAAGAGGGAGCGGGCGATGGCGGAAGCGAAGGCGCCACAGCAGCGCGGGGGGAACGCGGACAACGTGTTCGCCGAGGATCCGGCGGAGACGGGACTGCGCTTCGAGGTGGACGGTGAGATCGCGACGATCACGCTGGACCGGCCGGACAAGCGGAACGCTCAGACGTTCGCGACCTGGTCAGCGTTGGCCCGAATCGGTGATGACCTACCGGACCGGGTGCGCGTCGTCGTTGTGAGAGGTGAGGGACCGTCCTTCTCGGCAGGCATCGACCTGCGGATGTTCACACCAGAGGGGGTGCCCGGACAGGGCTCGTTCAGTTCGACGGCGCGGCTCGGGGCCGCGGCGTTCGAGCAGCGGTTGCGGCAGGCACAGCGGGGGTTCCTGTGGCTGCGCCGCCCCGAGATCGTTTCCATCGCGGCCGTGCAGGGTCACGCGATCGGCGCGGGTTTCCAGCTCGCGCTCGCCTGCGACCTGCGGATCGTGGCCGACGACGTCAAGTTCTGCATGAAGGAGCCCGCCCTGGGGCTGGTCCCCGATCTGACCGGGACCAAGCCGCTGGTCGAGCTGGTGGGCCTGGCCAAGGCGATCGACATCTGCCTGACCGCCCGGATCGTGGAGGCCGACGAGGCCCAGCGGATCGGGCTCGCCGAGCAGGTCGTCGCCCGCGACGGCCTGGACCGGGCCGTACACGACAAGATCGCCGGGCTGCTCTCGACCAACCGGGACGCGGCGGCGGCGACCAAGCGACTCCTCCAGGGAGCGCGCTCGCGCACCCTGGAGGAGCAGTGCGCGGCCGAGGGCGCCGAGCAGGCCGAACGCCTCCGCGCGCTGTTCTCCTCTCAACCTTGACCCCAGGACGGGTTTCGCGCTGAGCGGAGCCGGGAATTACCGGGCGTCCCGGCGGCGCTCATACCGGGGAGGAGGGCCCCGGATGGCGATGATGGGAGGGGGCTTCGGCCCCCAGTTGATGGCGTCGCTGCGCCGCGACGAGTCGGTCACCAAGCAGCGGCTCACGCCCGGCACCGTGCGGCGCATCGCGGGCTACGCCCGGCCGTACACCCGGCAGATCACCGCGTTCCTGCTGCTGGTGATGGCGGGGGCGGTCGTCGTGGTGGCCAACCCGCTGCTGATGAAGGCGATCATCGACGACGGCATCCTGCCCCGCCGCACCGACGTCGTGGTGGGGCTGGCGCTGGCGATCGGGGCGCTCGCGCTCCTCGACGCCGGGCTCACGCTGGCGCAGCGGTGGTTCTCGGCCCGGCTCGGCGAGGGGCTGATCTACGACCTGCGCACCGAGGTGTTCGACCACGTGCAGCGCATGCCGGTCGCCTTCTTCATGCGGGCGCAGACCGGTGCGCTCGTCTCGCGGCTCAACACCGACGTCATCGGCGCCCAGCGCGCCCTGACCAGCACCCTGTCATCCGTCGTGTCCAACGTGATCAGTCTGGTGCTCGTGCTGGGCGCCATGCTCGTGCTGTCGTGGCAGGTGACGCTGGTCGCCCTGGTGCTGCTGCCGATCTTCGTGATCCCGGCCAAGTGGGTGGGCCGGCGCATGTCGGCGCTGACGCGCGAGCAGATGCGGCTCGACGCCGAGATGAGCTCCGTCACCACCGAGCGCTTCAACGTGGCCGGCGCGATGCTCGCCAAGCTCTACGGCCGGCCCGAGGACGACGCCGCGATGTTCGGCGGGCGCGCGGCCCGGGTGCGCGACGTCGGCGTCACGGTCGGCATGTACGGCACCGTGTTCCGGGTGGCGCTCGGCCTGGTCGCGGCCCTGGCGACCGCCCTGGTGTACGGCATCGGCGGCGTGCTGGCCATCGGCGACGTGTTCGAGCTGGGCACGCTGGTCGCCCTGGCCGCCCTGCTCATGCGCCTGTACGGCCCGCTGACGTCGCTGTCGAACGTGCACGTGGACGTGATGACGGCGCTGGTCAGCTTCGACCGGGTCTTCGAGATCCTCGACCTGAAGCCCATGGTGGCCGAGCGGCCCGACGCCCGGTCGGTGCCCGACGGGCCGGTGACGATCGAGTTCGACGACGTCCACTTCCGTTACCCGGCGGCCGAGGAGGTGTCGCTGGCCTCGCTGGAGTCGGTGGCCCGGCAGGACACCGCCCCCTCGCACCCCGTGCTCAAGGGCGTGTCGTTCACCGGCAGGCCGGGCCGGCTCGTGGCGCTGGTCGGCCCGTCCGGAGCGGGCAAGACCACGATCACCTCCCTGGTGTCCCGGCTCTACGACGTGAGCGAGGGCGCGGTCCGGCTCAACGGGCTCGACGTGCGCGAGGCCACGCTCGCCTCGCTGCGCGACACCGTCGGCGTGGTGGCGCAGGACCCCCACCTGTTCCACGACACGATCGGCGCCAACCTGCGGTACGCCCGGCCCGGCGCGAGCGACGAGGAGCTGTGGGAGGCGCTGCGCGCCGCGCAGATCGGCGAGCTGGTGGAGGCCCTGCCCGACGGGCTCGACACGGTCGTCGGCGACCGCGGCCACCGGCTGTCGGGCGGCGAGAAGCAGCGGCTGGCGCTGGCGCGGCTGCTGCTGAAGGCGCCGCGCGTCGTCGTCCTCGACGAGGCCACGGCGCACCTCGACTCGGAGTCGGAGGCGGCCGTGCAGCAGGCGCTGAAGACCGCCCTGGCGGGCCGCACCTCGCTGGTCATCGCCCACCGGCTGTCCACGATCCGCGAGGCCGACGAGATCCTGGTGGTCCAGGACGGGCGGATCGCCGAGCGGGGCACCCACGACGAGCTGCTGGCGCGCCGCGGCCTCTACGCGGAGCTGCACTGCACGCAGTTCAACTCGTCAGGTAGCCCAGCGTCGTGAGCTCCTGCCGGGCGACCTTCTCCACCAGCGCGAGGTCGTCGGGCCGCAGCCGGGAGCGGCGGGAGCCCGGCTCCGAGGGGCCGCCGTACAGGGCGACCTTGGAGACGCGCGTGCCGAGGAAGTCCGCGACCGAGGCCGCCGCCTGGGCGGGCCTGAGCGCCAGGTCCTCATAGCGCAGCGTCAGGAGCTGGTCCTCGGGCAGGTCGCGGCGGAGCGTGGCGCTGAGGCGCACGGCGCTGCGCCAGCGCAGGGCGCTCTTGCCGGCGACCGGCATGCCCTTCCACTTGTCGAGGTGCTCGTCGCGGTTGACGCCGAGGAACGCGTTGGGGAACTCCGTTCCCTCCGACAGCATCGCCGGCTTGAACCAGGCCAGGCACGCCGGGTCGGCGAGCATGTCGGCCACCACGTCACGGCCGTCGCGGACGATCTGCACGAACCGGGCGTCGGGGAAGGCCCGCAGCAGCGTGGCCGCGCTGTAGATCAGGTCGGGGCTCGCGTCGCCGAAGCGGGTGACGTCCCCCGTCGAGACGCAGGGACCGGCGCCGGTGACGCCGCCCGCGTCGCGGCACGCCTCGCCGCACTGGCGGCACGAGCCGGGCAGCACCTGCCACGACTCGGCGAGCGCGTCGCGCAGCACCCGCACGGCGCCGGAGCTCTCGCCGAGGGACGGCTTGCGGGCGAAGGCGTACAGGACATGGGCCACGCCGGTCCGGCCCATGGTCATGTGGAAGCCCGGTGACCGTTTCAGGGCGCGGCCGAGCAGGTCCGTGCCGGAATGCGGCGCTCCGAGCAGGAAGACCGGCCGGCGGACCTTGATGCCGTTGACCACGAGGATGTGGGGCGGAAGTCGCATACGAGATGCAAGTGTGACACCGTTTTCCCCGTGAACGAGCCAGGGAACGAGCCAGGGAACGGGCCGTCGCGGCCTGACGGACAGATCACCCCGATCCGGCCCGGGGACACCGTCGCCGTCGTGGCGCCGTCGGGGCCGCCGGACGCCGCGCTGCTGAAGCGCGGAGTCGAGCGGCTGGAGGGGCTGGGGCTGAAGGTCGTGGCCGGCGGGCGGGTCCTCGACCGGCAGGAGCTGCCGTACCTGGCCGGCTCGGACGCGGACCGCGCCGCCGACCTGCAGGCCGCCTGGTGCGATCCGGCCGTGACGGCGGTGTTCTGCGCCAGGGGCGGGTACGGGGCGGCGCGGCTGCTCGGCCTGATCGACTGGGACGCGATGCGGGCGGCCGGCCCGAAGACGCTGGTCGGCTCCAGCGACATCACCGCGCTGCACCACGTGTTCGCGGCCGAGCTGGGCGTGCCGACCCTGCACGGCCCGATGCCGGCCTGCGACACGATCGCCGGCGGTGACGCCCCCGAGCCGGTGTCGTGGGAGCACCTGCGGGCGGCCCTGACGGGGCAGGCGCCCCCGGTCACCGGCGACCGGGCGCTGGCCCCGGGCCGGGCCGAGGGCGTGCTGGCCGGGGGCAACCTGTCGCTGCTGGCCTCGATGTGCGGCACCCGCCACCACCCGTCGTTCGACGGGAAGATCGTCCTTCTGGAGGACATCGGCGAGGAGCCGTACCGGATCGACCGGATGCTCACCCAGCTCCTTCAGGCGGGCGCCTTCGACGGCGTCCGGGGCCTCGTGCTCGGCTCGTGGGTGGACTGCGGCGACCCCGCTCCGGTGCTGCGTGACCGGCTGCTGCCGCTCGGGGTGCCGGTCCTGGCGGGCCTGCCGGTTGGACACGGATCACCACAGCTGAGTGTGTGGCTTGGAGCCCCGGCCGTTATCGATACCGAATCGTGCTCGCTGGCTGGGCCGCTCCGCAGTGGGGAGCAGGCAAGGTAGGAGATACATATCGGGATGAAACGGACATGATGGGACACGGCACGTGACGTTCTTCAAACGTGGCCGGAAACCCCCGCGCAGGGCGATCGAGGACGTCGACCTCGACTCCCTGCTCGCACTCGTCGCCGAGACTCTCGGCTTCACCTGCGTCTTCGCCGCCGACGGCGGCTCGCTCACCCTCGGTCTCCCGGCTCCCCGCCGGCCGCGCGAAGGCGAGATCCTCGTCCGGCTGGCCGGGCTGCGCCGCGAGGCGGGCCGCCGCCCGCGCGAGGACTGGCCGACCCTCGTCTCCGAGCATCTGGCACGAGCCGTCGGCGCCGCGGGGGACCGGGTGGACGTGTGCGACTTCGAGCAGGCGGCGCCGCTGCTGCGCACCCGCGTCGAAGCGGTGGACGAGGTGCCCGACCCGGCCCGCGTGGTCGGCCGGCACCTCAACGCCGACCTGGTGGAGCTGCTCACCGTCGGGGACCGCCCGGTGCTGCCCGAGGAGGCCGGCTGCTGGCCCCTGCCCACGGCCGAGGCCCTGGAGCTGGCCGTCGCCAACGTCCGGCGCGGCGAGAGGCTGACGGTGGAGGCCGTCGAGCTGTCCGGCACGGCCGTCGTCCGGCTGACCGGGCCCAGGCCGTCGGCGGCCACGCACCTGCGCTGGCTCGGCGACTACCTTCCGGTGCCCGCCCACGGCGCGCTCGCCGTGCTGCCCGACCCGTACACGCTGCTCGTCCATCCGGTGAACGGGATCGGCGTGGTGCGCGCCATCGAGCGGCTGCGCGTCCACGCCGCCCGCACCGGCGGGCTCAGCCCGCAGGTCTACTGGTGGCACGGGGGCCGGTTGACGCTCATCCGGGCCGACATCGAGCTGCGGGGCGGCCAGACGAGACTGGTCGTCGCCCCGCCGCCCGACTTCGCCCACGTCCTGGCCCGCCTCGCCGCCTGAGCGGGACGCCCGGCTCAGGTGTCGCGGCCCAGCTTGGGGGTGCGGTCGCTCTCCGACAGCGCGCGGGCCGCGTGGATCAGCGGCACGTGGCTGAACGCCTGCGGGAAGTTGCCGACCAGGCGGCCGTAGCGGGGGTCGTACTCCTCCGCCAGCAACCCCACGTCGTTGCGCAGCGCCAGCAGCCGCTCGAACAGCTCCTTCGCCTCGTCCCTGCGCCCCTGCAACGCCATCACCTCGACCAGCCAGAAGCTGCACGCCAGGAACGCGCCCTCGCCGCCGGGCAGGCCGTCCACCGCGTTGTCCTCGGCCACGGGGTAGCGCAGCACGAAGCCGTCGGCCATCAGCTCCTTCTCGATGGCCGCCACGGTGCCCACCATGCGCGGGTCGTCCGCCGGCAGGAAGCCGACCATGGGCATCAGCAGCAGCGACGCGTCCAGCTCGCTGGAGCCGTAGGACTGCGTGAAGGTGTTGCGCCTGGCGTCGAAGGCGTTCTCGCACACCTCGGCGTGGATGCGGTCCCGGATGCTCCGCCACTTGTCGGCGGGGCCGACCCGGCCGTAGCGCTCGACGTACTTGACCGCCCGGTCCAGGGCCACCCAGCACATGACCTTGGAGTGGGTGAAGTGCCGGCGGGGGCCGCGCACCTCCCACAGGCCCTCGTCGGGCTCGTCCCAGTGCTCCTCGACGTAGTCCAGGAGCTGCCGCTGGATGGACCAGGCCCGCTGGTCGGCCGTCAGCCCGGAGGCGCCGGCCAGGTAGAGGGCGTTCATCACCTCGCCGTACACGTCGAGCTGGAGCTGGTTGACGGCGTCGTTGCCGATGCGGACGGGCCGGGAGCCCTCGTAGCCGTCGAGCCAGTCGAGCTGCATCTCCGGCAGCCGCCGCTCGCCCGCCACGCCGTACATGATCTGGAGGTCCTGCGGCCGGCCGGCGATCGCGCGCAGCAGCCAGGCCCGCCACTCGGCGGCCTCACCGAGGTAGCCGTTGTTGATGAGCGCCTCCAGCGTCATCGTGGCGTCGCGCAGCCAGCAGAAGCGGTAGTCCCAGTTGCGCACCCCGCCGAGGTCCTCCGGCAGGGACGTCGTGGGGGAGGCGACGATGCCGCCGGTGGGGGCGTACGTGAGCGCCTTGAGGGTGATGAGGGAGCGCACCACGGCCTCGCGCCAGGGGCCCTGGTGGGTGCAGGTCTCCACCCACTCCTTCCACAGGGCCTCGGTCTCGTCGAGCTGGGCCTCGGCGTGGATCTGCTCGGGCATCGGCTCGTGCGACGGATGCCAGGTGAACACGAACGGCAGCCGCTGGCCCGCCTTGACGTGGAAGGCGGCGCGGTGGGCGTAGTCGCCGCCCTTGAGGGGGACGGGGGAGTGCAGCCAGGCGGAGTCGGGCCCGCCGACGGCCTGGAGGTGCCCGTCGGTACGGCGCACCCACGGGACGATCCGGCCGTAGTCGAAGCGCACCCGCAACTGCGTGGCCACCTCCACCGTGCCGGAGACGCCCTCGACGATCCGCACCACGTCGGGGTTGCGGTCGCGGGGCGGCATGAAGTCGATGACCCGGACGGTGCCCGTGGGGGTGTCCCACTCGCTCTCCAGGATCAGCGTGTCGGGGCGGTAGCGGCGGCGGGTGGCGGGCTGCCTGCCGGGCGGGCCGATCCACCAGTGGCCGTTGCGGTCGCCGCCGAGCAGCGCCGCGAAGCAGGCCGGGGAGTCGAATCTGGGCAGGCAGAGCCAGTCGATCGAGCCGTCCCTGCCCACCAGGGCGGCCGACTGCATGTCTCCGATCAGCGCGTAGTCCTCGATCCGCATGCCTTGACGCTACTCGGCCGGAGGGTGATCACGCGGCCGGGTCCGATCACGTCGCGTCGTGACGGGCCCTGCCGCGCGATCACGTGAGGGGGAAGCGGCGGGCGAACAGCTGGGTCAGCGGCCCGATCGCGAGCGCGAACACCAGCGTGCCGATGCCGACGGTGCCGCCGAGCAGCCAGCCCACGGCCAGCACGGCGATCTCGATGAGGAAGCGGCCGAGCCGCAGGGACAGCCCCATCCGCGCCAGGCCGGTCATGAGCCCGTCACGCGGTCCCGGACCCATGCCGGCGCCGATGTAGAGCACGGTGGCCAGCGCGATCGACACGATGGCGAGGCCCAGGTAGAGCCAGCTCAACGCCCAGTGGCCGGAGGCGGGCAGCACGAAGAGCGCGGCGTCGGCGAACAGGCCGACGAAGATCACGTTGCTGATGGTGCCGACGCCGGGCCGCTGCCGCAGCGGGATCCACAGCAGCATCACCAGCGCGCCGACCCCGATGATCACGGTGCCGATCGACAGCCCGAGGCGGCCGGCCAGGCCCTGGTGGAAGGTGTCCCACGGGTCGTTGCCCAGCCCCGAGCTGACCTGGAGGCCGATGCCGAGGCCGTACAGGGCCAGGCCGCCGTAGAGCCGGACGAGACGGGAGGGGAGGGAGCCCAGCTGCGGGACGGTCGCTTCGCTCATAGTGGACCCAGAGTGGCAGGCCACCCCCTTGCCAAAACAGGGCCAATCATCAAAAGTGGCCTGATGAGATATGTGGGAGCGGCGCAGGTGGCCCGGCTCGCCGACGTGCCGCCGGAGGCCCGCCCGTACTACCGGGCGCTCGCCGACGCCGTGCGCGCGCTCATCCTCGACGGGCGCATCCCCGTCCGCGTGCGCATGCCCGCCGAGCGGCACCTCGCCGCCACCCTGGGGATCAGCCGCACCACCGTGACCGCCGCCTACGACCTGCTGCGCGAACGAGGCTACCTCGACAGCAGGCAGGGCTCCGGAAGCTGGACCGCCCTGCCCGACCCCGCCTCCACCACCGACAACCCGTGGCTGTCCACCGGCCGCGACGGGCTCATCCAGCTCCACGCCGCCGCCCCGCCCGCGCCGTCCGCGCTGCGCGAGGCGATGGCCGAGGCCGTCGAGGACCTGCCCCGGTACGGCATGGGCCACGGCTACGACCCCATGGGCCTGCCCGCGCTGCGCGAGCGCGTCGCCGCCCGCTACACCGCGCGCGGCCTGGCCACCCGGTCCGAGCAGATCCTCGTCACCACCGGCTCCCAGCACGCCCTCCACCTCGCCATGAGCCTGCTGGCCGGGCCCGGCGACCCCGTGCTCGTCGAGTCGCCGACCTACCCGCACGCCATCGACGTGGCCCGCCGGTGCGGCGCCCGGATCGTCCCGGTCGGCATCTCCCACGAGGGCTGGCAGGCCGACCTGGTCGCCTGCGCGCTGCGCCAGTCGGCGGCCCGGGTGGCGTACCTCATGCCCGACTTCCAGAACCCCACCGGCGCGCTCATGGACGACGCCACCCGCGCCGCCGTCGCCGGCGCGGCCAGGCGCACCGACACCACGATCCTCATCGACGAGACCTGGGCCGAGCTGGACCTGTCCGGGCCCGACCCGTCCGAGCCGGCCCCTCACACGGCCGTCAGGAGCGGGACCGTCGCGCCCATGGGCGCCTTCGACTCCGACAACCGGATGATCAGCATCGGCTCCGCCTCGAAGCTGTGGTGGGGCGGGCTGCGCATCGGCTGGCTGCGCGCCAGCGCCGCGCTGATCCGCCGGCTGGCCGTGCACCGGGCCGCCGTCGACATCGCCAGCCCGGTGCTGGAGCAGCTCGTGGTGGCCCGCCTGTTCGACCGGCTGGAGGAGACCAGGGCCGAGCGCCTGCGCGGGCTGCGCGCCTCCCGCGCCATGCTCGTGGCCGCGCTGCGGGAGCGACTGCCCGCCTGGGAGTTCACGGTGCCGCGCGGCGGCGGCACGCTGTGGGTACGGCTCGACTCCGGCTCGGCCGTCACCCTGGCCGAGGCCGCCGCCACGCGCGGGGTGCGGCTGGCGCCCGGGCCGTGGTTCGGCGTCGACGGGACGCTGGAGGGGTACCTGCGCCTGCCGTACACGCTGCCGCCGGCGGTGCTGGAGGAGGCCGTGGAGCGCATCGTGGCCGCCCGCGACCACGGCCCCGCGGGAGGGGACAGGCCCGCCGACTCGCTGGTCCCGATGGTCTGACCGGTGCTCACTCGGACGGCTTGACGCCCCGGGCCAGCGGGGCGCGCCACTTGTAGCGCATCGCGGCCACGCGCAGCCCGAAGGCCACCAGCGCCGAGGCCAGCGTGGCCGGCCAGCCGTGCAGCCCCAGCGTGGACAGCTCCGCCATCATGGCCGAGCCGAGCAGCGCGGGCACCGCGTAGAGCTGGCGGTCGTACAGCAGCGTCGGGATCTCGCCCGCCAGCACGTCGCGCAGCATGCCGCCGCCGACGCCCGTGGTGACGCCGAGCAGGGTGGCGTGCAGCGGGCTCAGCCCGTACTCGAGGGCCTTGAGCGTGCCGACCGCGCAGAACAGCCCGAGTCCGGCCGCGTCGAACACCAGGATCGCCGGCATCACCCGCGCCACGTGCGGGTGCCAGAAGAACACGATCACCGTGGCCGCCAGCGGCACGAGCACGTACCCCACGCTCTGGAACGCGATCGGCCGCACGTTCAGGATGAGGTCGCGCACCACGCCCCCGCCCAGCGCCGTCATCTCGGCGAGCACCGCCATCCCCACGACGTCGAGCCGCTTGCGCACGCCCATGAGCGCGCCGGACAGCGCGAAGACGAAGATTCCCACCAGGTCGAGCAGTTCGGGCACGGTCACATGTCTATCGGATCGGCCGTCCCGCGGGCGCGTGCGGGTCCGCGCGGGCGGGCTCAGCGGGCGGGCTCAGCGCGCGGGACGGGCGGGCGGAGTCAGCGGATCGGCGGCGTCGCGGGCTCGTGGTGCTCGGACATCAGATGGCGCAGCCTGCGGGTGAACATCAGCAGGGCCAGCCCCGCCACGATCGCCATCAGCGCCAGCAACGTGTAGTACATCGGCTCGGACACGACGCCGCTCAGCCGCCCGGTCTGCCCGCCGACCGCGTCGCCCACCGAGACCGCGATGAACCACAGCCCCAGCATCTGCCCCTTGAACGCCCGGGGAGCCAGCTTGGTGGTGACCGACAGCCCGACGGGGCTCAGCGACAGCTCGCCGAACACCTGGATGAGGTAGACGAGCACCAGCCACCACACCGACACCCGGCCGCCCTGGGCGAGCGTGGCCGCCACCGCCATCACCAGGAAGCTCAGCCCCACCATGACCAGCGCGAAGGAGAACTTCTGCGGCGTGCTCACCCGCGTGCCCAGCTTCACCCACAGCGCCGCGAACACCGGCACGAAGATCATGATGAACAGCGGGTTGAAGGACTGGGTGGTGGCCGCGTTGATGTGGATCCCGAACAGCGTCAGGTCCGTGTTGTTCTCGGCGAAGAACAGCAGCTTGCTCGGCGCCAGGTCGTACAGCATCCAGAAGATCGCCGCGGCGGCGAACAGCCACACGTACGCCTTCACCCGGGAGCGCTCGTCCTCGGTCAGGTCGTGGCTGCCCAGCAGGATGTAGCCGAAGTAGACGACCGGCACCGCCAGGATGATCACGGTCACGACGACCGTGAACCGGTCGATGGTGAACGTGCCCGTCGCCACCCAGATCGCCATGGCCGCCACGACGCCGAGCGTGCCCAGCCCCACGTGCCGCAGCACCTGCCGGCGGTGCTCCGGCGGCAGCGGCATGCCGGGCCGGTCGCCGACGCCGCGCAGGTTCCCGCGGCCGAGGACGTACTGGGCCAGGCCGAGGGCCATGCCGACGGCCGCGGCGCTGAAGCCCAGGTGCCAGCGGTCGCCGTCGGCCAGCCAGCCCACCACGATCGGCGCGAAGAACGCGCCCAGGTTGATCCCCAGGTAGAACAGCGAGAACCCGGCGTCGCGGCGGCCGTCGTCCTCGTCCGGGTAGAGCTTGCCCACCATGACGGAGATGTTCGGCTTGAGCAGGCCGGTCCCGGCGATGATCAGCCCCAGCCCCAGCCACACGAAGACCGGCGACGTCACCGGCACGGCCATGCTGATGTGGCCGCACATGATGACGAACCCGCCCCAGAACACCGAGCGCCGCGGGCCGAGGATGCGGTCGGCGATCCAGCCGCCGGGCAGCGCAACCAGGTAGATGAGCGCGCCGTACACGCCGACGACGGCCGTCGCGGTCTGCTCGCTCATGCCCAGGCCGTGCTGGGCGGGGGACGCGGCCATGAAGGTGGCCAGGATGGCGCGCAGGCCGTACCAGCTGAACCGCTCCCACATCTCCGTGCCGAAGAGCGTGGCCAGCCCCCACGGATGGCCGAAAAAGGTGCGTTCGTGCGTTTTCATGCGCGCCCCCGGGCATTCTTCCGCAGTCGATTCATCACTCTACGTGATAGCGGACTCCGTCACCGGTGGGGCCTTGCCGCTACCCCGGTCGTGTGGTGCGATGCATGCCACGCGGGCAAGTGAGCGGACAAGTGAACAGCTGCGGAGGCGGTTGCCATGGCCGATGTCCTCGACGTGCGGGCGGAGATCGACGAGCTGATCGCCGGCCGTACCATCTGCGACCAGCTCAGGACGGCGGCCGAGCGGCATCCCGGCGCTCCCGCCTATTCGGATCCGGCCGCCGGAGGCGGCTGGGTCACGCTCACCTACGCCGAGGCGCGGCTGCGGGTGCTGGAGATCGCCGCCGGGTTCGCCGCGCTCGGCCTGCGGCCCGGTGAGACGGTCGCGCTCATGATGGTCAACCGCAGCGAGCACGTGCTGGCCGACCTGGGCGCCGTCCACGCGGGCGGCGTCGGGTGCACGATCTACTCCACGTTCGCGCCCGGCCAGATCGCGTTCGCCGCCGCCGACGCCGGCGCGGCCTACGCCGTGCTGGGCGGCCCCGACGACCTCGCGCGCTGGCAGCCCGTGCTCGACGAGCTGCCCGGCCTGCGGAAGGTCATCCTGCTGGAGGGCGCGCCGGCCGGCGACCGGTTCATGGCGTGGGACGACCTGCTCGCGCTCGGCCGCTCCGCGCTGGCCGACGATCCGGAGGCCGCCGAGGCCCGCGTGCGCGCCGTCACCGCCGAGGACGTGGTGACCGTCCTCTACACCTCGGGCACCACCGGCACGCCCAAGGGCGTGCCGCTCACCCACCGCAACGTGCTGTACGAGGTCGCGGCCACCGACCGCATGGCCCGGCTGCCGGAGCGCGGCACCCAGGTCTCCTACCTGACGTACGCGCACATCGCCGAGCGGGTCCTCAGCCTCTACCTGCCGCTGGTGAAGGCATCGCACGTGCACTTCTGCACCGACCTGGCCCAGCTCGGCGCCACGCTCGGGCAGGTGCGGCCGATGCTGTTCTTCGGCGTGCCCCGCGTGTGGGAGAAGATGATGGCCCGCCTGCTCGCCGTGCTCTCCGCCCAGCCCGAGGAGCGCCAGGAGGCGGTGCGGCGGGCCATGGCGGCGGGCCTCGCCTACGTCGAGGCGGGGCAGCACGGCCACACCGTCACCCCGGAGGTCCGCGCCGCCTACGAGCGCGCCGACGCGGAGCTGCTGGCCGGAGTGCGCGCGCTCATCGGGTTCGACCGCGCGGAGTGGACCGCCACCGGCGCCGCGCCGCTGCCCGCCGAGGTGCAGCGCTTCTACGCCGGTCTCGGCCTCAAGGTCATCGACGTGTACGGCATGACGGAGACGACCGGCGCGTTCACCGGCAACGGCCCCGGCTGCTACCGGCTCGGCACCGTCGGCCGGGCCGAGCCCGGCGTCGAGGTGCGCATCGCCGAGGACGGCGAGATCCTCACCCGCAGCCCCCTCAACACCCGCGGCTACCTCAACCGGCCCGACGGCACCGCCGCGCTCGTCGACGCCGGCGGCTGGCTGCACACCGGCGACATCGGCACGGTCGACGACGACGGCTTCTACCGGGTCGTGGACCGCAAGAAGGAGCTCATCATCACCTCCGGCGGAGAGAACATCTCGCCCGCCGCGATCGAGAACCACCTCAAGGAGCACCCCCTCGTCGGCCAGGCCCTGGCCTACGGCGACAACCGCCCCTACCCGGTCGCCCTCCTCACCCTCGACGCGGACATGGCGCCCGGCTGGGCCCGGGCCCGCGGCATCGAGGGCACCCTCGCCGAGCTGGCCGCCCACCCCGACGTGCTCAAGGAGGTCGAGACCGCCGTCGCCGCCGCCAACCAGCGGCTCGCCCGGGTCCAGCAGGTCAAGCGGTGGGCGCTGCTCGGCGCCGAATGGACGGCCGAGACCGAGGAGCTGACGCCCAGCCTGAAGCTGAAGCGGCGGGTCATCCACGCCAAGTACGCGGACCTGATCGAGGAGCTGTACTCCGGCTGACGAGTCTTTGCCCTCCGGGGCGTGTGTCGTGGTCACTGCCATGACCGGGCGCTTCCTACGGTCTGGATCATGACCAGAAGACTCGTTCTCGTCTCGCTCGCGGCGGGGGCCCTCACGGTGCCCGCGCCGGCGTCCTCCGCCGCCACGACCCTGCCCGGGGCCGCGAGTCCCGCCGGGGTCGCCTCCACCTCCACCTCCGCCTCCGGCCATGGGCTCGCCGCCGCCGCGCGTGCCGCCCGTGTCCCGACCATCCGCGAGATCAACCTGCGGCCGGCGTCTCCCGTCGTCGGCGCCGGAGACTCCGTCCGCATGGTGATCGACGTCGTGGCCAAGGACGTCAAGGGAAGGAACGGGGTGAGCGTCAAGGTCGAGCCCGGCGCACCGCCCCAGTCGGCCCCCGGCTCTCCCGGCTCTTCCGACGGGACTTCCCCGGCCACGGGAGCCGTCGCCCCCGGCGAGCCCGCCGCCCAGGCGCCCCGCCCGGCCGCTCCGGCTCCCCGCCCCGCCGCTCCCGGCACGGGCAGGCCCGGATCAGCCGCCTCCGGACCCGGGACGCAGGACCGGACGCCGCCCGCCGGCTCACCCGCCGGCCCACCAGCCGTGGCGCCCGCGGTGGCCTTCGACGACCTGGGCGCGCCGATGCCGTCCGGCCACGCCATCCGGCCGGCGGGCCGTCCGCTGCTGCCCACGCGCGACCACCAGCCGGGCGTGGTGGTGTCCCACGACCACTCCTCGTCCGCGTCGCCCGGCACGGCCCGTGAGATCCACGGCGCGGCCCGCCTGGCGCCGCGCTCCCCGGAGCGCGACCACAAGCGGGGCTCCGCCGCGGGCCGGGACGCGGGGCGCGACAAGGGCGACGCGACGGTGTCCTGGCGCCCGACGCCGGGCTGGATGCGGTTCGACGGCGACTGGCAGACGTGGCGCTTCCTGCCGGACAAGGCGCTGAACCGCACCTATCCGGCCGGCACGTGGACGATCACCGCGACCGCCGTCGGCGCCGACGGGGCCACGGCGACGAAGTACACCACGTTCCAGCTGCGCCGCGAGACCAGGCTGGACGCCGTGCGCGTGGCTCCCGCACCGGACGGCTCGGCCGTGCGGTTCACCGGCTCGCTGACCCGCGTGGGACCGCGGGGCCTGGCCGACTACGCCCCGTTCGCCGCGCAGCCGGTCGACGTCCTCTGGCGGCCCGAGGGGAGTGACACGTGGGAGGAGGTGGCCGAGGCCACCACGGGGGAGACCGGCGCCTTCACCACGTCGGTGGCGGGCCGTACCGGCGGCTCCTGGCGCCTGCGCTACGAGGGGACCTCCCGCTACGCCCCGATCCTCTCAAAAATCCACCAAATAGCCGAATAGCACGATAAATGGCCCGAGAAAGGCATATTTCGGGCTATGAAATGAAGAGTCGTTGCATGATTGTGATCGGCGGATCGCAACTTTCCTTTACCGCGTCGCGTCAATCGCGATGACGCGCACCCGTCCGGGCGCGCGTTCCACACGGGGAAGGAAGTTCACCCAATGATGCGACGACTCGCCGCCGGCCTGGCGGCGGCCGCTCTGGGCGTCACCATGGTGGGGGCGGCCGCCGCCCCCGCGCTGGCGGACCCGGACGTCGACGGCGGCCACACCGCGCTCCGGTTCGACGCGGGCCCCGAGCCCGTCTGGCAGGGCAGGAGCCTCTCGCTGGACGGCAGGCTCTCGGTGGAGTGCGAGGAGGACTACATCAGCGGTTTCGTCTCCGTCCACCACGCCGACTACTGCAAGGAGTCGGAGTCGTGGCACCGGCTCGGCTGGAAGCGGATCGTGATCCTCTTCCGCCCGGACCGCGGCGGGGACTGGGAGCACGTCGAGACGGTCACGACCGGTCGTGACGGCTCCTTCCACACCAGGGTCCCGGCCTACACCTCGGGCACGTGGCGCGCGGTCTTCGAGGGCTCGCGCCGCCTCGACCCGGTGGAGGCCACGGACTGGGTCAAGGTCGTCGGCCACCGCCGCTGACCCGCCCGGCCCTTCGCGCGGCGCCGCCCGGCTCCCTCCTGGGGGCCGGGCGGTCGCCTTTCCGCCTCCCGGCCCTCGCCGGGGCCGGCCGGGGTGTCAGGTGAGCCGGCCCACGTGCGCCAGCGCCTGCTTGAGCAGGACTCCCTGGCCGCCCGTCATCTCCTGCTGCACCATCGGCGAGGCCGCCTCCTCCGGCGTGAACCACACCAGGTCCAGCGCGTCCTGGCGCGGCCGGCAGTCGCCCCGCACCGGCACGATGTAGGCCAGCGACACCGCGTGCTGGCGCGGGTCGTGGTACGGCGTGACCTCGGGGGAGGGGAAGTACTCCGCCACGGTGAACGGCGCGAGGGAGGCCGGCAGGCTGGGCAGGGCGACCGGTCCGAGGTCCTTCTCCAGGTGGCGCAGCAGCGCGTCGCGGACCCGCTCCTGGTAGAGCACCCGCCCGGAGACCAGGGCCCGGCTCACGTTGCCGTCGGGGGCGATGCGCAGCAGCAGTCCCACGTGGGTGACGATGCCCATGTCGTCCACCCGCACCGGCACCGCGTCGACGTACAGGATCGGCATCCGGCCGCGCAGCGACTCCAGCTCCTCGGGTGCGAGCCAGCCCGGCGTGGTTTCGGTCATTTCGGTCATCTGTAGATCGTACTGGGCTCCGTGCGCGAGGAGGGGGAGGCGGGCTCCCCGTCGAAGACGATGCCGCGGAGCAGGGCCGCCGCGCTCCGGTCGATCACCACCGCGCCCGCCGCGGGAGCGGCCGTCCCGGCCCTGACCCGCGCGAGCAGCGCCTCGCAGCGGCGGCGGTGGTAGGAGAACGTGCGCGCCCGCACGACCCGGGCGCGGGCCCGCTGGCCGGCCAGGGCCGCCTCGGGGCCGGCGTCGAGCAGCAGCAGGTGGAAGGCGGCGCCGCTGCGCCGGGCCATCCGGGCGAAGACGCGCAGCACCAGCGGCCCGCAGCCCCGGTTGTGCGCGATCACCGGGCCGCCGGCGGCGAGCGCGCGCCGGATCCGCAGGAGGTGGGTGGCGAAGACGACCGCGGTGCGCACCCGTCCTGGCGCCCGGACGAGGGTGCCCGCCCAGCGCGCCTTCGACTGCGCGGAGTCGATGACCGTGACCCCGTCCACGACCACGGGTGCCGCCTCGGTGCCGTCCATCGCGTACAGGCGGCGCAGCATCGTGCTCTTGCCGGCCCCCGGCAGCCCGGTCAAAATCACCAGCGCCCCGGCCGGGTACCGCAGCACCCGGTCTCCGGCGGCGTCCGGAAGGGGCCGGGCCGTCTGAGTGGTTTGTCCGGGCATATCGGGTACCTCCGCGTCCGTCCTGTCGCGCGGGGGGCTCCCGCCTGCCTAGCGAACGAAGACGCGCCTGATGGGGTTCCGCCAGGGGTGACCGGTCGCACGGGAGCCCGCGTCGACGCAAAGGAGATCGCCTTTGGGCACGCGGTGCGGGACCGTTCCTGTTAGCGTTATCGCGAAAGGGGTGAGGCGCATGGCGACGGCTTCTGACGGGGGAGGGAGGCCGCGCAGCCGGCCCGCGGTGCTCGGGGACGTCGCCGCGCTCGCCGGCGTCTCCGCGATGACCGTCTCCCGGGTGCTCAACACGCCTCACCGCGTGCGCGCCGAGACCCGGGCGCGCGTGCTGGCGGCCGTGCGCGAGCTCGACTACTGGCCCAACTCCGCGGCCCGGCAGCTCGTCACCGGCCGCTCGGGCGTGCTGGGCGTGGTGAGCATCGACACCACCCTGTACGGCCCGGCCTCCACCCTGTACTGCATCGAGCAGACCGCCCGGCTCAGCGGCTACACCGTGAGCATCGCGAGCCTGAGCGCGCTCAACCGCCGCTCCATCGAGGAGGGCGTCCATCGGCTGCGCTCCCAGTCGGTCGACGGCGTCATCATCGTCGCCCCGCACGAGTCCGCCGCCGACGGCCTGCACCACCTGCCGCCCGACCTGCCGGTGGTCGCGGTCGACGCGGGCGAGGACATCCCGGTCCCGGTCGCCATGGTCGACCAGCGGGCCGGCGCGATCCGCGCCACCCGCCACCTGCTGAGCCTCGGCCACGAGACCGTCTGGCACGTGGGCGGCCCGGCCGACTGGATCGACGCCAGCGGCCGCATCGAGGGCTGGCGCGGCGTCCTGGAGGCCGAGGGCCGCTCCGTGCCCGAGCCGCTGCGCGGCGACTGGAGTCCCCGCTCGGGCCACCAGCTCGGCCGCCGGCTGGCCGCCGACCCGTCCGTGACGGCCGTGTTCGTCGGCAACGACCAGATGGCCCTGGGCGTGCTGCGCGCCATGCGCGAGTCCGGGCGGCGGGTGCCGGAGGACGTCAGCGTGGTCGGCTTCGACGACATTCCCGAGTCGGCGTACTTCTGGCCGCCGCTGACCACCGTACGGCAGGACTTCCGCGAGGTCGGCCGGCACGCCTTCCACCTCCTCCTCGACCGCATGGCGGGCGAGGAGAAGGGCGAGCGGCGCCGGCTGGTCGAGCCCGACCTGGTGGTGCGGGAGAGCACGGGCACCCCGCAGCGGGCCTGAGGGGCCGGGCCCGGGCTGATTCAGCTCAGCCGGATCACGTTCCACGAGACCGGCGGCAGCAGCACCCGCAGGGGGTCGTGCTCGACGTCCGGGTTGGGACGGGGGGCGATCCGGCCGGGATCGTCGGCGGTGTTGCGGGCGTAGACGTCCGTGTCCGTCAGCGTGGTCGCCTCGGTGATCCGCACGCCGCCGAGCGCGCGGGCGTCGATCTCCAGGGACAGCGGTTCGTCGGTGGAGCGGTTGACGGCGAACACGGTGACGCCGCCGTCCTCGGCCCGGGTGGCCACGGCGTGCAGCAGCGGCACCTCGCCGTACTCGGCCGTCTCGTACGACGGGGAGACGGGCTCGACCCGCAGCACGTCGCCCGTGGCGTACCGGGAGGCCTGGGCGAAGGGGTGGAAGGTGGTCTGGCGCCAGGCCCGCCCGCCCGGCTCGGTCATGATCGGCGCGATGACGTTGACGAGCTGGGCCAGGGAGGCGGCGGTCACCCGGTCGCTGTTGCGCAGCAGGGTGATGAGCAGCCCGCCGAAGGCGACGGCGTCGGCCAGGTGGTAGTGGTCCTCCAGCAGCGGCGGCGCCACCGGCCAGTCGCGCGGCGGCTCGGCGGCCTGGAAGCGCGACAGGTACCAGATGTTCCACTCGTCGAAGGAGATGTTGATCTTCTTGCGGGACTTGAGCTTCGCGCCGACGTGGTCGGCCGTGGCCACGACGGAGGAGATGAAGTACTCCATGTCGGTCGAGCAGGCCAGGAAGCTGCCGAGGTCGCCGTCCTTCTCCTCGTAGTAGGCGTGGCAGGAGACGTAGTCGACAAGGTCGTATGTCTCCTCCAGCACCTGCGCCTCCCAGGCGCCGAACGTCGGCATGGAGGAGCCGGAGCTGCCGCAGGCCACCAGCTCCAGGCCCGGGTCGACCATGCGCATGGCGCGGGCGGTCTCGGCGGCCAGCCGGCCGTACTCGGGGGCGGTCTTGTGGCCGGTCTGCCAGAAGCCGTCCATCTCGTTGCCCAGGCACCACATGCGGATGTCGTGCGGCTCCTTGGCGCCGTTGGCGATCCGCTGGTCCGACAGGGCCGTGCCGGACGGGTGGTTGCAGTACTCCAGGAGGTCGAGGGCCTCGGCGACGCCCCTCGTGCCCAGGTTGAGCGCCATCATCGGCTCGACCCCGGCCTTGCGGCACCAGCGGACGAACTCGTCCACGCCGACCTCGTTGGTCTCCGTGCTGTGCCAGGCCAGGTCCAGCCGGCGCGGCCGGCTCTCGCGCGGGCCGACGCCGTCCTCCCAGCGGTAGCCGGAGACGAAGTTGCCGCCCGGGTAGCGCACGGTGGACACGCCCAGCTCGCGGGTGAGGTCGAGGACGTCACGGCGGAAGCCGTCCTCGTCGGCGGAGGGGTGGCCGGGTTCGTAGACGCCGGTGTAGACGCACCGGCCCAGATGCTCGACGAACGTGCCGAACGTGCGCCGCCGCACGGGGGCCACTCGGAACGCCGGGTCGATGGTGAGGTGCGCCTCGCGGGCCCTGCGGTTGCTCACGTGCTCTCGCGCTCCTGTGGTGCAGGTGTGACTGGAATGCCCCGATTGTTAGCGTTATCACCATCAACGTCAAGGTCTGTGCACTGATGGAAGCAAGGTCTTGACATGCGGATTGTGACCGCTAACACTCCTGAGGCATCGCTGTCCAGAGGAACGAGGCCCACCGTGGACAGACCATCCCTCACCCGCCGCAGCCTCCTGGGCGGTGGTCTCGCGCTGCTGGGCGCGGGCGCCGCCGGCTGTTCCCTTCCCGTCGGACTCGGCTCGGCCGGGACCCGCGTGCGTTACTGGCACTTTCTCGGTGCCAGCGACGGCATCATCATGAACAAGATGGTCCGCGGGTTCGCCAAGGACAACCCGGGCATCGCCGTCGAGGAGAACGTGCTCGCGTGGGGCGAGGCGTACTACACGAAGATCGCCATGGCCGGCGCCGGCGGCCGCTCGCCCGACCTGGCCACCTTCCACCTCGCCCGCCTGTCCGGCATCGGCGCCGGCCGCATCCTCGATCCGATCGACCCCGCCCTGCTGGCCGAGAACGGTCTCGAAGCCGCCGACTTCAGCCCGCCGATCTGGGAGCGCGCGCACGTGGGCGGCGAGCTGTACGCCGTCCCGTTCGACGCCCACCCCATGGTGCAGTACTACAACACCGAGATCTGCGAGCGGGCCGGCCTGCTCGCCCCCGACGGCAGGCTGCGGCCCACCGACGGGCCCGAGGAGCTGCTCGCCGCGCTGCGCAAGGCCAAGGGCGTGCTCGGCGGCCGGCCGCCGCTCGTCTTCGACGCCCTCGGCCTCGGCACCGTCGGCCCCTGGCGCCTGTGGTGGTCGCTCTACTCGCAGAGCGGCGGCACCCTGCTGTCGGAGGACGGCTCGCGCGTCACCCTCGACGACGCCAAGGCGCTCGACGCGCTGCGCCTCATGCGCACCCTCGGCGCGGAGGGGCTGTGCGACCCGCGCACCGACTACGGCGCCTCCGTGGCCGCCTTCACCAACGGCCAGGCGGCCTTCCTGTGGAACGGCGACTGGGAGACCACCGGCCTGAAGCAGCGCGGCACCCCGTTCAGCATGGCCCGCTTCCCCAGCGTCCTCGGCACGGGAGCGGCCCAGGCCGACTGCCACGCGTTCGTGCTGCCGCACCAGCGCGAGCGCGACCCGGAGATCGAGCGGGCCACCTACCGCTTCATCGCCTACCTGGTGAAGAACAGCGCCGACTGGGCCGTCGCCGGGCACGTCCCCGCCTACCTGCCCACGCTGGAGGAGCCGGAGTACCTCGCGTTGCACCCCCAGTCGGAGTACCGCTCCGTCATCACGGAGGTCGCGCTCGACCCGAGGGCGTGGTTCGCCGGATCCGCGTCGCGGCTCTGGCTCGACTTCGGCGAGGCGTTCTCCCCGGTCGTCAGCGGCGCCCGCACCCCCGAGCAGGGGCTCGCCCAGGCCAGGCAGGCGCTGCGCCGGCTCATGGCCGCGCCCAACCCCTTCCCCGCAGAGGAGCGATGATGACCACCACCGTCGCCGCCCCCGCCGCCCCGGCCGCCGCGCCCGCCGAGCACGCCCGGGCGCGCCGCCGCTGGACCCAGCACGGGATGCTGTTCATCGCGCCCTTCCTGGCGATCTACCTGGCCTTCCTCGTCTGGCCCCTGCTGCAGGGCCTGCGCATGAGCCTGTCGAGCGTCAACATCGCCGGCACCAACGACCGCTTCGTCGGCCTGGCCAACTACGCCGAGGCGTTCGCCGACCCCCGCATGTGGCGCTCCCTGTGGAACACCCTCGTGTTCACCGTGCTCAGCACGGTCCCGCTCGTGCTGCTCGGCCTCGCCCTCGCCCTGCTGGTCCACCAGCTGCGCTTCATGCAGTGGCTGTGGCGGCTGTCGTTCTTCGGCCCGTTCCTGCTGCCGTCGGCCGTGGTCTCGCTGCTCTGGCTGCAGATGATCTACCCGCCCGAGTACGGGCTGCTCAACGGAAGCCTCGGCACCGATGTGCTGTGGCTGGGCGACCCGTCCACGGCGATGTGGTCGATGGTGCTGACCACGGTGTGGTGGACGGTCGGCTTCAACTTCCTGCTCTACCTCGCCGCGCTCCAGTCGATCCCGCGCCACCTGTACGAGGCCGCCGCGATCGACGGGGCGTCCTCCTGGAACCGGCTGCGCTCCATCACGCTGCCCCTGCTCGGCCGCACGACCGGCGTCGTCGTCGTGCTCCAGCTCCTCGCCTCGCTGAAGGTCTTCGACCAGATCTACCTGATGACCGGCGGCGGCCCCGAGGACTCCACCCGGCCGATCATCGAGTACGCCTACGACGCCGGGTTCACCGGCTACCGCATCGGCTACGCCTCGGCCGTCTCCTACATCCTGTTCGCGATCATCGTCGTGGTCTCCCTGGCGCAGCTCCGGCTGTTCCGCAAGAGCGAGGAGCCGTCATGACCAAGAGGTTCGGCTGGGGCCGGCTCGTGCTGCTGGCCGTCGCCCTCGTGCTCGCCGCCGCCTGGCTCGCGCCCGTCGCCTGGGCCGTGGCCACCTCGCTCAAGCCCGAGAGCGAGACGACCAAGCTGCCGCTGGAGTGGATCGGCAGCCGCATCACCTTCGACGCCTACAGCCTCGTGCTGGGCACCGGCGGCATCGTGAAGTGGGCGGTCAACTCGGTGGTCACCGCCGTGATCGTGACCGCCATGACCGTGCTGTTCTCGGCCATGGCCGCCTACGGCTTCGCCCGGACCAGCTTCCGCGGGCAGCGGGCGCTGCTGGCTCTCATCCTGGCCGGGATCATGGTGCCGCCCCAGGTGCTCATCGCGCCGCTGTTCGCCGAGATGGTGTCGCTGGGGCTTGTCGACACCTGGTGGGCCGTCATCCTGCCGCAGGTGGCCGCGCCGCTGATCGTCTACATCCTCTACAAGTTCTTCCAGGACGTGCCGCCGGAGCTGGAGCAGGCGGCCTTCGTGGACGGGGCCGGGCGCTGGCGGGTGTTCTTCACCATCGTGCTGCCGCTGTCGCGGCCGGTGCTCGCCGCCGTGTCGATCTTCACGTTCATCACGACGTGGAACAACTTCCTGTGGCCGTTCATCGTCTCCACCGACCCGAACACGATGACCCTGCCGGTGGGCCTGGCCAACGTCGTGCAGGGCACGTTCGGCCTGCGCTACGCCCAGATCATGGCGTCCGTCGTGCTCGCGGGGCTGCCGCTGCTGGTGGTGTTCGTGCTGTTCCAGAGGCAGATCGTGCGAGGCGTCGCGCACACCGGCCTGGCCGGCCAGTGACCGGAGCCGGCGACGCCGGCGCGGCGTGACGGGAAGCCCCACGTTCGCCGGCTTGCCGGAGACCGGCCGGGCGGCCCGGGGGGGTATGCCCGGACGGTCACGGGGTGCTCGCGGGTGACGGGCTCGTCGTGGCGCCCGGTGAACCCGGCGCCGCCGGTGACGCCGGGCCGGTGGGGGTCGAGGGGCCGCCGGGGTTGAGCGTGGCGAACAGGCCGTTCCTCGCCTCGACCGGCACGATGAGCCGCAGGCTGCCCCGCCCCGCGTCGAAACTGAACGTCATCGGGACCGAGCCCGTGTCGGCCACGCCCGTCACCGTGCCGATCGGCCGGTCGGTCCCCACGATCCCACGCGCGGGCACCACCACCGGGGCCGTCAGCCGGGCCTGCCCGCCCTTCTGCAGCGTCACCTGTGCCAGGCGCACCGGCTCGGCTCGGTCGTTGACGAGCACGGCGTACAGCGGCAGCCCGGCCGGCGGCGTGGCCGGCCGCGCCCCCGGTTGACCGCCGAGGAGGAACGCGTTGCGGACGTGGACCCCCTTGCCGCTGGCGTTGGCTCCCTCGTTCTGGGGGGTGAAGATGCGGGTGACGTCCTCGGAGTTGTACGTCAGGCCGCTGCATCCCGCGGTCGCGAGCGTCAGCGCGACGGCGGAGACTGCGACGGTACGGCGCATGTCGAACTCTCTCTCCCCCGGATATCCGATGGTTCTTCCGCTACCCAGCGTCACCAGGTCGAACCCCCACGATCCTCCCGCCAGTCATCGGATGGATGGGGCACGGATGCGCGAGTCAGTCCCTTGACCGTCGTCAACGTCGATGTAATCATCGGATCTCTGATCCGCGAGTCTCCGCCACAGCTCGACGAAAGAGCCGCCGTCATGGGACTTCCTCCGCAGCCCCGCACCCAGGTGAGACCCGCTCGGCGCGCCTCCCGCGCCGCGCTCGTCCTCGCCCTGATCGCCGCCCTCACCACCCTCGTCGCCGTCCGCCCCGCCGCGGCCGAGGTCGAGCACCCCCGCCAGCAGTGGTTACGCGACTCCACCGCCGGACTGTTCCTGCACTGGGGCATGTTCACCGCCCCCCGCCACCTCGACTGCGCCCAGTGGGAGCGCGACGTCACGGACGGCGGCTGGAGCGCCGGCTACTGGGTCGACGAGGCACGCAAGCTCGGCGCCTCGTACATCGTGCTCGCCACCTTCCACAGCCGCCTGGGCTACGCCCGCCCATGGCCGTCGCAGATCCCCGGGAGCTGCTCCACGCGGCGTGACCTCCTCGGCGAGCTGGTCGCCGCCGGCAAGGCGAAGAACGTCCGCGTCCTGCTCTACATGACCGACGACCCGCAGTGGCACAGCGAGCAGGGCGTGCAGACCCTCGACTCGGCCGCCTACTCCGCCTACAAGGGCCGGCAGGTGGACCTCACCACCCGGCCCGGGTTCGGCATGTTCAGCTACGACCTGTTCTTCGAGGTCATGCGGAACTACCCCGACCTCGCCGGGTTCTGGATCGACAACGACAACGAGTACTGGGAGCAGAACCACCTCTACCAGCAGATCCGCGAGAAGCGCCCGTCCTGGTTGCTGAGCAACAACAACGAGGACACGCCGATCATGGACACGGTCAGCAACGAGCAGAAGACCGGCATGACCCCGGCCTACGACTACCCGCAGGCCGCCTTCACCCCCATGCCCCGCCTGACCGAGGCCGACTACAAGCTGCCCACCACCGGCGACTGGTGGTACGACGGCAGCGACCACCCCGTGGACGTCCGGCTCAGCACCGGCCGCTACATCACCAACGCCGGCTCCTCCATGAAGTCCCTCATGGCCGAGACGCCGATGGTCAACGGCCGCTTCCCGCCGCAGCAGGAGGCGTTCAACGCGTTCATGGCAAGCTGGGTGCGGCCCATCCGGGCCTCGCTGGAGCGGACCGAGGGCGGCGGCTACCTGTACGGCGGCCTGCAGCCCGGCTTCTGGAACGACGGCGCGCACGGCGTCGTCACCGTCGCCCGCGGTTCGGGCACCCAGTACGTCCACGTGGTGACCAGGCCGCGTACGGACTTCGTCCGCCTGCGCGACAACGGCCACCTCGTCACCGGCGTCCGCGACCTGCGGACCGGCGAGCGCATGCGCTTCCACCAGTCCGGCGGCCACCTGACGATCCTCGGCATCACCAGGTGGGACGACTACGACACGGTCTTCGAGATCGAGACCAAGGGCCGCCCGTTCGTGTACGACTCGTCCGGGTTCACGGCCACCGCCACCTCCTCCCGCGCCGGCCACCCCGCCTCCGCGCTCGTGGACGGCGGCTTCCAGGACTACTGGGACAGCGACGCCCGGCTCCCCGTGTCGGTGACGCTCGATCTGGGCCGGCGCCGCCCCGTCGCCTACCTGGCCGTCAACCAGCGGGAGATGTCGCCCACGTATGCCCGCGAGTCGTTCGGCCGGCCCGAGGACTCCGCCCGGATCAAGGACTACCGCGTCTACGTCAGCGACGACGGCAAGCGGTGGGGTGAGCCCGTGCGCGCCGCCGCCCTGCGCAGCGCCCGCGGCGTCCAGTTCATCGACCTCGGGCCGCGCACCACCCGCCACGTCAAGCTGGAGATCCTCAGCACGTGGAGCGGCCCCCAGGCGCCCCGCTTCCACCGGCAGCTCCAGATCGACGAGATCGGGGTCGGCTTCGGCCATCCCCTCTCCCTGAGCGCGCCGCCGCCGCTGGAGGCCGAGCGCGCGAGCCGGGACGGCGCGGCCCGCGTCGCCGTCTGCCCCGCCTGCTCCGGGCTCGCCCAGGTCACCGGCCTCGGCGGAGGTGACCGCGACGCGGTGACGTTCCGCGACGTCACCGCCGCCGCGGCGGGCACGTACCGGCTGCAGATCGACCACACCGCCGCCACGCCCGCGCCGCTGTCGGTGAGCGTCAACGGCGCCGCGCCGGTCCAGGTGACGGTCCCCGGCGACAAGGCGGGCGTCGTGGCGAGCACGGCCCTGGCCGTGCCGCTGAACGTCGGCGCCAACACGATCCGCCTGTCCAGCGCCGCCGCCCAGGGCCCCGGCGTGGACCGGATCGCCGTGGGGCCGATGCCGCCCGCGTCGGAGACGCCCCGGACGACGCTGACCGTCTCACCCTCGGGCATCCAGTGGACCGGCCCCGGCCGGCAGTCGATCAAGGTGACGGCGACGCTGCGGCTCGACACCGACGAGTCCGTCGACGAGGTGACGCTGGCGCCCGCGGTGCCCGCCGGCTGGACCCTGGAGGGCGCCCCGGCCACGGCCGCGTCCATGCGGCTCGGCCAGACCCTGGAAGGCTCCTGGACCGTCACCTCCCCGGCCGGCCAGGACGCCGGACAGGCCGACATCCCGGTCACCGCGTCGTTCCGGAGCCTGGGCCGGCCCGCCGGGACGAGCGAGCAGGTCCGCGTCCGGCCGCGCCCCGCCGACCGGGTGTTCATGCGCGAGGCCGAGGACTCGCGCAACCGGATCGGCGACGCCGGGATCACCGGCTGCACCCCGTGCTCGGGCGGGCAGAAGGTGCGCAACCTCGGCGGCTCCCCGGACGCGTACGTGCTGTTCGAGGACGTCACCGTCGACCAGGCCAAGGAGTACACGCTGTACCTCGACTTCACCGTCAACGGCGAGCGCTCCTACCACGTGTCCGTCAACGGCGGCGCGCCGGTCGAGGTGAAGGTCAGCGGCGTCGGCAACAACACCCCCTACGTCACGTCCGTGCCCGTCGCGCTGAAGGCGGGCGCCAACACCATCAAGGTCTACAACGACACGGCGGCCGCCCCGGACCTGGACCGCGTGTCCCTGGGCTAGCGCCGTCACGCCACCCGGCGGGGCCGCGCTGGGCGGTCCCGCCGCCCTGAAGGACCCTAGGGAGCACCATGCGTCACGATCCTTCCCCGGTGAGCCGCCGGGCGCTGATCGGCGCCGCCGCGGGAGCCCTGGCGGTGCCGTCCTTACCCTTGGCCGCGCCGGCCCGCGCCGAGCCGGCCCGCGAGCAGGCGCGCGCCGAGCCGGCCGGCGCCGAGCAGGCCGGTCCCGCCCGCGCGCGACCGCAGGACGCCTCCGCCGCGCTCCTGGAGCAGTGGGCGCAGGCGGAGGGAGCCCACCCCCTGGTCCCCGCCCGTGCCCGCCGGGGCCGTGCACCACGGCCTCAACCTGGAGGGCCTGTCGTCCGGCAACGTCTGGCGGCGCGGCACCATGGCCGAGGGCACGTTCGACACCCACCGGGCGCTGCCGTTCGAGAACGTCCGGACCGACGTCACACTCGTCAACAACGGCCGTGTCGGCGGCTCGGCCGCCTCGGGGCCGCTGTTCGGCGCCCGCATCGCCCACTGGAACATCCGCGTCACCGGCGGCGACCCGTACGCGGTCACGATCGCCGACGTCGCGCCCCGCAGCGTCACGGTCGGCGTCCGGGGCGTCACCGGCACGGTGAGCGGGCTGGTCCCGGACTTCGCCGGCGACCTGGAGAGCCTGCTCGCCGGGCACGGCGAGCGGCCCCAGGTCGCCGACCTATACGCCGCCCAGCGCGCGCACCTGCGGCTGTGAGGCTCAGCCCTTGTAGTTGAACACCTGGCTGAGCGTGTGCCGCACCTCCACCAGGTCCCGCTGGTCGGCCATGACCTGGTCGATCGGCTTGTACGCCTCCGGGTGCTCGTCCACCAGGGCGGCCGCCCGGTCCGCGTTCCACGTGCGGCCGCGCATCGCCTCGGCCAGCGAGCCGGCCGTCAGCCGCTTCTTGGCCTTGCTGCGCGACATCCGCCGTCCCGCGCCGTGCGAGCACGAGTCGTACGAGGCGGGGTTGCCGCGCCCGCGCACGATGTACGACCGCGTGCCCATCGACCCCGGGATCACGCCCTCGTCACCGGTGGCGGCCTTGATGGCGCCCTTCCGGGTGATCCACAGCTCCTTGCCGCCGTGGCTCTCCAACTGGGTGAAATTGTGGTGGCAGTTGATGACACGGACACGCGATCCCTTGCCGACGACCCGGAACAGGGCGTCCACCAGCACCCGGTCCATCCGGGCGCGCGAGGCCATGGCGTAGCTCTGCGCCCACAGCATGTCCTCGACGTACGCCTCGAACTCCGGGGTGCCCTGGGTGAAGTAGGCCAGGTCGGGATCCTCCAGGCCCATGGCCTGGCGCCGCATCAGGCCCTTGGCGCCGACGATGTGCTGGGTGGCGAGCTGGTTGCCGATGCCGCGCGAGCCCGAGTGCAGCACCGTCCACACCCGCTCCCGCTCGTCCAGGCACACCTCGACGAAGTGGTTGCCCGACCCGAGGGTGCCGAACTGCACCGCCACCGTCTTCTCCTGCTTGGCCGTCAGATCGGTGTGCGGCAGCCCGAGGGCGCTCAGCGTGCGGTCCACGGACGGGTCGTCGTGGCCCTTGCCGACGCCGGCGGGGATGCGCCGCTCCACGAGCGGCATGAGCGCGTCGAGGCTGTCGGGCAGGTCGGCCGCGGTGAGGGTCGTCTCGGTGGCGACCATGCCGCAGCCGATGTCGACGCCCACGGCGGCCGGGATGATCGCGCCCTCGGTGGGGATGACCGAGCCGACCGTGGCGCCGATGCCGACGTGCGCGTCCGGCATCAGCGCGACGTGGCCGGCGACGAACGGCAGGCGTGCGGTGCGCGCGGCCTGCATGATCGCGGCGTCGTCGATCTCGCTGGCCCACGAGAGCACGTTGGGTGCGGGCTGGTTCGGCATGTCCGAGGTCTCCTTTACTCGTCCGTGCCCCAGTGTGCCGCGATCATGACGAGAACCCCACTCGTTTTCCCGGCGCCCGCTCCGGGCCGGTCGGAGGGCCGAACAGCGGCAGGCACGCCTCCAGCCCGTCGATGCGGTGGCCGGGCGGCGTGCTCCACTCCTCGCGGTCCAGCCGCAGCCGCTGCTGCAGGGCCAGCTCGCCGCGGCGGCTGTGACGGACGAGGCCGTCGTCCCGGTAGCCGAGCCGGCGCGAGACGCGCAGCGACGCGTGGTTGTCGAGGTACGCCTCCGACACGGCGCTCTCGGCCCCGAGCCCGTCGAACGCCAGATGCAGCGCGGCGCGGCGCATCTCGGTGCCGATCCCCAGGCCCTGGAAGCGCCGCCCGAGCCACGAGCCCGTCCGCACCTCCCGCGTGATCGCGAAGTCCACGGCCTCCACCTCCTGCACGCCCACCACCTGTCCCTCGAAGACGGTGACCAGCGGGCAGCTCCAGGCGGCGGGCGTCCAGCCGGCCCACTGCCGGAAGTGGTACTGCACGGTGCTGCGGGCGCGCTCCTCCGGTTCGGCGTCCGACCAGGGGTGGAGGAACGGCATGACCGCGGGGTCGTGGATGCCCTCGGCGGCCCGTCCGGCCAGCTCGTCCAGGTCGGCCAGCGAGGGCAGCCTGAGCTCCAGCCGGGGCGTCGTGATCGTCAGGGAGAAGAGCGGCCAGTGATGCATGGTCCGGATGATGGCATCCTGTCCGGCATGCCCGGTACTCGATTTCCGGGGGCGTGATGCCGGGGGAATCCGGTGTGGTGTGCGGCTGTTGTCATGGGATACGGCACCATGTGACCAGCCGGGTTGGGGCTACGGCGGGGCCGGGCCGTAGGCTTGCCGTCCGGTGATCTGACAGGAGGTGACGCCCATGTTGCGGGACTCGTTCGGACGGGTGGCGACGGATCTGCGGGTGTCCCTCACGGACAAGTGCAACCTTCGCTGTACGTACTGCATGCCGCCCGAAGGGCTCGACTGGCTGCCCAACGCCCAGCTCCTGACCGCCGACGAGATCGTCCGGCTGGTCACGATCGGCGTCGAGCGGCTCGGCGTCACCGAGGTCCGCTACACCGGCGGGGAGCCGCTGCTGCGCCGCGAGCTGGTGGAGATCGTCGCCCGCACCACCGCGCTGCGCCCCCGGCCGCAGGTCTCCCTGACCACCAACGGCATCGGCCTGTCCAGGCTCGCCCGGCCGCTGGCGGAGTCCGGGCTCGACCGGGTCAACGTCTCGCTCGACACCCTCGACCGCGACACGTTCAAGCGGCTGGCGCACCGCGACCGGTTCGCCGACGTGGTCGAGGGGATGGCCGCCGCCCACGACGCCGGCCTGCGCCCGGTCAAGGTCAACACCGTGCTCATGCGCGACATCAACGACCACGAGGCCGTGCCGCTGCTGCGCTTCTGCCTCGACCAGGGGTACGAGCTGCGCTTCATCGAGCAGATGCCGCTCGACGCCCAGCACGGCTGGAGCCGCGAGGGCATGGTGACCGCCGACGAGATCCTCGACCGGCTCTCACCCGCGTTCGACCTGACCCCCGACGACCTGGAGGAGCGCGGCAGCGCCCCGGCCGAGCGGTTCCTCGTGGACGGCGGGCCGGCCCGGGTGGGCGTGATCGGCTCGGTGACGCGGCCGTTCTGCGGCGCCTGCGACCGCGTCCGGCTCACCGCCGACGGCCAGGTGCGCAACTGCCTGTTCGCCACCGAGGAGTCCGACCTCAAGACGCCGATGAGGGACGGCGCCACGGACGAGGAGCTGGCCGCGCGCTGGACCGCCGCCGTGGCCCGCAAGCGCGCGGGACACGGCATCGACGACCCGTCGTTCCTGCAGCCGTCCCGCCCGATGTCGGCGATCGGCGGCTGAGGCTCAGTTCTCGGTCAGCGCCAGCTTCACCCCGAGCGCCAGGAACGCGCCGGCGAACACCCGGCGCATCCACGCCATCACCCGGGGACGTGAGATCACCTGACCACGGATGGCCGCGGCGAACCACCCGTACCCGCAGAACACCACGAACGTCGCCAGCATGAACACCCCGCTCAGCTCCAGCATGCGCGCGAACGCCGCAGGCTCGTCCACGCTCACGAACTGCGGCAGGAACGCGAAGAAGAAGATCGACAGCTTGGGGTTGAGGATGTTCACCAGCACGCCGGAGGCGATCACCCGGTTTGCCGGGCGCGGGGCCGTCTCCGGCTCGACGCTGAGCGCCCCGCGCTCGCGCAGGGTCAGGACGGCCATGTAGAGCAGGTACGCCACGCCGAGGTACTTCAGCACCTGGAACGCCAGGGCGCTCGCGTGCAGGACGGCGGCCAGGCCGGTGATGGCGGCGGCCATGTGCGGCACGATGCCCAGGGTGCACCCGAGGGCGGCCACCATGCCGGCACGCCCGCCCCGGGCCAGGCCGGCGGCCATCGTGTAGAGCACACCGGTGCCGGGCGTGACGACGATGACGAGGGTGGTGAGGAGGAACTCGGTACTCATCGCGCCATCGGACCACTCCTGTACTTTCTATGTCAATCGCTGTTGCCATAGAGGGTGGCCGGCTCCCCGCGGTTGCGGAGGCAGTGGGCGGCGGGGCGCGGACGCCCGGCGCGGCGTCGTCGGATACGCGGCGGGGTATCGGGACCGGGCGCGGACCGAGGTGCGTACGGTGAAGGCATGAGCGGTGGGTACGACGTGGTGGTGCTGGCCGGGGGAGAGGCGCGGCGGCTCGGCGGCGCCGACAAGCCCGGGCTCGTCGTGGGCGGGCGGACGCTGCTGGAGCGGGTCGTCGCCGCCGTTCCCGGGGCGGGACGGGTGGTGGTCGTCGGGCCCGAACGGGACCTGCCCGGCGTGGTCTTCACCCGGGAGGACCCTCCGGGCGGCGGCCCGGTGCTCGCGCTCCGTGCCGGGCTGCGCGAGGTCACGGCGCCGGTGGTGGTCCTGCTGGCCGCCGACCTCCCGTTCCTGACCCCGGCCCACATCGCCACCCTCCTGTCCGCCATGCCCGCCGTCCCCGGCCGCCCCGCCGAGACCTCCGCCGTCCCCGGCCGCCCCGCCGAGACCTCCGGCGGCCCTCCCGCGGCCCCCGGAGTCCACCCCGCGCAGGCGCGAGGCCCGTCTCTGGCGCCCGGAACGGCGGCGGCCCGGCCCACGGGCGCCCCGGAGGCCCCGGGCGCGTACGAGGGCCGTGGGAGCGCCCCGGGCGACCGCGGGGGCGAGGAAGCGGCACGGCCGGCCGGGGTGGTGGCGGTCGACGGTGACGGGCGGGAGCAGTGGCTGCTGGGCGGGTGGGAGGCCGCGCCGCTGCGGGCGGCGCTCGGCCGGTACGGGGGGCGGTCCCTGCGCGGCCTGCTGGCCCCCCTCGTCGCGGCCCGCGTGGCGCTGCCCGAGCGGGCCTGGTTCGACTGCGACACAATGGACGACCTGGACGAAGCCCGCCTCGGTGACACGACCCGTGTCCCCTTCCCGACGACAGGAGGAGGCGCGACGCCCGCCCCGTGACGGCCGTGACGCGGCAGGACGTGCCGCGAGGCCGTGGCGTGCGGGGACGTGCGCGCCGCACAACCGTATGAACGTGCTGAACGAGTGGACCGCGCTGGCCTGCAAGGAGCTGGGCGTCGACCCGGCCCGCGTCGACCGCGACCTGATCCTGGAGCTGACCAAGGAGGTGGCGCACGGCGTGGCCCGGCCCGCCGCCCCGCTGACCGCCTACCTGCTCGGCCTCGCCGAGGGCGCCGGCACCGCGCCCGAGGACGCCGTCGCCCGCCTCACCGCCCTGGCCCGCGACTGGGGGCAGGCCGCGCCCCGGACGCTGACCGGCGACTGACACTCCAACGAACTCTTCATGTCAAGCGCTGCGCGAACCTGAAAGTTTCCTGGCAATTATGGACGCGACGGAGCGAAAACGATTTCGGGAAAGGGGCCCTATCACACGGGTGGTGTCGTCGCCGGACTGATCATCTACGGCGCGGATTTCCCCGGGAAAGGGCGACGCCGGGTGGTTACGGGGGCAAACCACCCGGCGTCGCTTCATCGGCGTTCCGACGGGGGCCCGGAACGCCGGCACCAGCACTCCGACGGGGGACCGGAGTGCTGGCTAAAGCGTACACCTACAACCCATGGGATGCGTCAAGACTTAGTCACGACCCGATCTCGCGTCGGTGCCTCGGTATCTCGCTTTGGTTAGCTTCCGGTGTCTGAAAGGTGGGAGGAGGGACATCCATCCCCCTCTCATTGGCTCCGATTACGGCTATGTATGGCAAAAAGACTGCGCCCGCGATGAACAGCAGCCTGTACGGCCACGGCACGGGCACCACGACGGCCAGGATCAGGCAGATCGTCCGGATGCCCATCTTGATCAGGTAGCTCACCTCGCGGCGCTGGATGTCCGCGCTCAGCGAGGGTCTGGCGTCCGTCACCTGATGAACGTCGTTCTTCCTGCGCCAGATCCTCATATCTCCCACCGTAGACCTCGGAGGGGCACCGGGCGACGGCTGCCCGGCCCTGGAAGACGGGTCATGCGATCATGGCTTTCGAGTAAGGAGGATGTGGAGATGACGGACCGAACGTACCGGGTCACCGAGATAGTCGGGACCTCGGCCGAAAGCGTCGACGAGGCCATCCGCAACGGCATCCGGCGCGCCTCGCAGACGCTGCGTCACCTCGACTGGTTCGAGGTTACGGAGGTGCGCGGGCACATCGAAGGGGGAGAGGTCGCCCACTACCAGGTGGGCATGAAGGTGGGCTTCCGGCTGGAGGACACCTGACGTCGCACGGGCGACGTCGCACGGCGACGGCCGCGCCCGCCGGGGGAGGCGGGCGCGGGCCGGCGGGGCCGCGCGCCGGGCGGTCCCTCGGCAGGTTTAAGTCGGGCACCCCCAGGGCCGGCCTGACCGCCCGGGGCCAGGAGTCGGTGCACACCCGGGGCC
>NZ_JBITIP010000020.1:0-137291 GCF_044459125.1 Nonomuraea sp. NPDC050383 | reverse complement strand
CACCGAAATGACGGGGTTGTGCATCATGCACTGGCTTTTAACACACTGTTGAGTTCTCAAGAAACGGACGCGTACTCCCCGGAACTGCGAGAGGCTTACATTCCGTCTGTCGGTATTCTATCAGATTCGAGTGGTTCTTGTCAAACCGCTCGATCCGGTAAATACCGGGTCTGCCCCGCTTCGAGGCAACCCTGCTAACTTACTCGAACTTTTAGCCTTTGTCCAACACGAGGTGGACACAGCCAGAAGTTCGGCTCAGTCAGAGGAGATCCGGGCCAACTGGCCCCGCGCGGAAAACTCTACCAGCCCGCGCGGGGTCCCAAGACCCAACTTCTGTAAGAAGAGAGCCTTCCCCGTACCGGGAGGTCTCAAACACCCAGGCCGGCGAGTTGTGCCTCAAGGCGCGCGATGTCCGCCTGGGCCTGCTCAGCGCGTCCTCGGACCTTCGCCACCACGTCATCGGGGGCCTTGGCCATGAACTGCTCGTTGCCCAGCTTGGCCGCCACCTGCGCGGCCTCCTTGCGGGCAGCGGCCAGGTCCTTCTCCAGCCGCTTCCGCTCCGCGACCACGTCGATGGCTCCCGCCGTGTCGATCTCGACGGTCACCTCGCCCACGGCGAGGCGGGCGGTGGCGGAGAACCCGTCGTCCGGCTCGGTCAACCGCAGGAGGGAGCGGATCGCCACCTCCTGCCCCGTGAGAGTCGTGCCGGCCAGCCCGAGCCGGGCGGCGACCTTCTGCCCCGGCTTCAGCCCCTGGTCGGAGCGGAACCTGCGGACCTCGGTCACCAGCTCCTGCAGCGCGACGATCTCCTTCTCGGCGCCGGCGTCCACGTACGCCGACTCCACCACCGGCCAGGGGGCCACCACGATGGACTCGCCGCCCGTGACGGCCCGCCACAGCTCCTCGGTGACGAACGGCACCAATGGATGCAGCAGCCGCAGCAGCGCGTCGAAGACGTGCCCGAGCACGAGCCTGGTGTGCTCCAGCCCCTCGCCGAGCTGGATCTTGGCCAGCTCGAGGTACCAGTCGCAGACCTCGTCCCACGCGAAGTGGTAAAGCAGGTCGGACACCTTGGCGAACTCGAACTCCTCGAAGGCCGCGTCGGCCGTCGAGATGACGCTCTGCAGGCGCGAAAGGATCCAGCGGTCGGCCGGCGTCAGGTCGAGCCCGTCCAGGGAGCCGGTCGTCGCGCCGTTCATGAGCGCGAAGCGCGTGGCGTTCCAGATCTTGTTGCAGAAGTTACGGGAGCCGGCCGCCCACTCCTCGCTGACCGCGACGTCGGCGCCGGGGTTGGCACCGCGCAGGAGCGTGAAGCGGGTCGCGTCGGCGCCGAAGCGCTCGATCCAGTCGAGCGGGTCGACGACGTTGCCGAACGACTTCGACATCTTCTTGCCGTACTGGTCACGGACCATGCCGTGCAGGGCCACGACGCGGAACGGCGGCTCGCCGTCCATCGCGTACAGCCCGAACATCATCATCCGGGCCACCCAGAAGAACAGGATGTCGTAACCGGTCACCAGCACCGAGGTCGGGTAGAAGCGCGCCAGCTCGGGCGTCGCCTCCGGCCAGCCGAGGGTCGAGAACGGCCACAGGCCCGAGGAGAACCACGTGTCGAGCACGTCGGCGTCCTGGGTGTAGCCCTCCGGCGGAGCCTCGTCCGGTCCGACGCACACGACCTCGCCCTCCGGGCCGTACCAGACCGGGATGCGGTGGCCCCACCACAGCTGGCGGGAGATGCACCAGTCATGCATGTCGTCGACCCAGTCGAAGTAGCGCTTGGCCAGCTCCGGCGGGTGGATGCGGGTGCGGCCGTCACGCACGGCGTCGCCCGCGGCCTTGGCCAGCGGGGCGACGTTGACGAACCACTGCAGCGACAGCCGCGGCTCGACCACGGTCTTGCAGCGCGAGCAGTGGCCGACCGAGTGCAGGTACGGCCGCTTCTCCGCGACGATCAGGCCCTCGGCCCGCAGCGCGGCGACCACGGCAGGGCGCGCCTCGAACCGGTCGAGCCCCTCGAACGGTCCGTGGGCCGTGATCACGCCGCGCTCGTCCATGACCGTCAGCGACGGCAGGGAGTGGCGGCGGCCGATCTCGAAGTCGTTGGGGTCGTGGGCGGGGGTGACCTTGACCGCGCCGGTGCCGAACTCGGGGTCGACGTGCTCGTCGGCGACGATCGGGATCATCCGCCCGGTCAGCGGCACCTCCACCATGGTGCCGACGAGGTGCGCGTAGCGCTCGTCGGAAGGGTGGACGGCCACCGCGGTGTCGCCGAGCATCGTCTCGGCCCGGGTGGTGGCGACGACGATGTCGTCGGAGTAGCGGATGGAGACGAGCTCGCCCTCGTCCTCGCTGTGCTCGACCTCGATGTCGGACAGCGCGGTCAGGCAGCGCGGGCACCAGTTGATGATGCGCTCGGCGCGGTAGATGAGCCCGTCGTCGAAGAGCCGCTTGAAGATGGTGTGGACGGCGCGGGACAGCCCCTCGTCCATGGTGAAGCGCTCGCGTTCCCAGTCCACGCCGTCGCCGAGCTTGCGCATCTGGCCGAGGATCCGGCCGCCGGACTCCTCCTTCCACTCCCAGACGCGCTCCACGAACGCCTCGCGCCCGAGGTCGTGGCGGGACAGGCCCTGCTTGGCCAGCTCACGCTCCACGACGTTCTGGGTGGCGATGCCGGCGTGGTCCATGCCGGGCAGCCAGAGCGCCTCGCGCCCCTGCATGCGGGCGCGGCGGGTGAGCGTGTCCTGGATGGAGTGGTCGAGGGCGTGCCCGATGTGCAGGACCCCCGTCACGTTGGGCGGCGGGAGGACGATGCTGAAGGGCGCGCGAGAGCTGCCGGCTTCGGCGTGGAAGTAGCCTTCGGACACCCATCGCTCGTAGCTGCGGGTCTCGACGTCGGCCGGGGTGTACTGGGTGGGCAGCTCTGGCGTTGTCACAGTGCCCCATTCTAGGGAGGCGGGAAAGCGATACGCCCCACGGTTTGCACCATGGGGCGTACGCGGGGACGAAGGCTCCGGCCTGCTGGTCAGGCCGACTTCTCGCGCGGCGTGCGCTGCTGCTTGGCGGCGAGCTGGTCGCGCGGTACGAGCGTGGGGATCGCGTGCTCCAGCACCGACTCGC
This sequence comes from Nonomuraea sp. NPDC050383, assembly GCF_044459125.1. NCBI lineage: Bacteria > Bacillati > Actinomycetota > Actinomycetes > Streptosporangiales > Streptosporangiaceae > Nonomuraea > Nonomuraea sp. NPDC050383. Next base: position 134,174 of record NZ_JBITIP010000020.1, on the reverse strand, counting down.
GGGTGATGACGACGCGAGCCACGTCCTTGCGGGAGGGCACCTCGTACATCACGGACTGGAGCACCTCCTCCAGGATGGCGCGCAGGCCGCGGGCGCCGGTGCCGCGCAGGATCGCCTGGTCGGCGATGGCCTCCAGCGCGTCGTCGGTGAACTCCAGCTCCACGCCGTCGAGCTCCAGGAGCTTGCGGTACTGCTTGACGAGCGCGTTGCGGGGCTCGGTGAGGATCTGGACGAGCGCCTCGCGGTCGAGGTTGTGCACCGAGGTGATGACCGGCAACCGGCCGACGAACTCGGGGATCATGCCGAACTTGAGAAGGTCCTCCGGCATCACGTCGGAGAAGATGTCGACGGTGTCGATCTCCTCCTTGGAGCGGATGACGGCGTTGAAGCCGATGCCCTTCTTGCCGACCCGCGACTCGATGATCTTTTCCAGGCCGGCGAACGCCCCGCCGCAGATGAACAGCACGTTGGTGGTGTCGATCTGGATGAACTCCTGGTGCGGGTGCTTGCGGCCGCCCTGCGGCGGCACCGACGCGGTGGTGCCTTCCAGGATCTTCAGCAGCGCCTGCTGGACGCCCTCGCCGGAGACGTCCCGGGTGATCGACGGGTTCTCGCTCTTGCGGGCGATCTTGTCGACCTCGTCGATGTAGATGATGCCCGTCTCGGCCTTCTTGACGTCGTAGTCGGCGGCCTGGATGAGCTTGAGCAGAATGTTCTCGACGTCCTCGCCGACGTAGCCGGCCTCTGTGAGGGCCGTGGCGTCGGCGATGGCGAAGGGCACGTTCAGCATCTTCGCCAGCGTCTGTGCGAGCAGTGTCTTGCCGGAGCCCGTGGGCCCGAGGAGCAGGATGTTGCTCTTGGACAGCTCCAGGCCGTCGTCTCTGCCCCGGTCACCGGACTGCACCCGCTTGTAGTGGTTGTAGACCGCCACCGAGAGTGCCTTCTTCGCCTTGTCCTGACCGATGACGTAGGCGTCGAGGAACTCGTAGATCTCTCTCGGCTTGGGCAGGTTGTCCCACTTGAGCTCGGAGGACTCGGAGAGCTCCTCCTCGATGATCTCGTTGCAGAGATCGATGCACTCATCGCAGATGTAGACGCCTGGACCGGCAATGAGCTTCTTGACTTGCTTCTGGCTCTTCCCGCAGAAAGAGCACTTCAGCAGGTCTCCCCCGTCGCCGATGCGTGCCACCCCAGATACTCCTTTGCGTGGGACCGCCCTGCTCCGCGATCCGTGTCCTCCGGACCCGGTCCGAACCGCTCAGGTTTCGACGTTACCGTCTTCTGGGCCCTCAGTGAGCCCCCTGGCGGCGAGTCGCACCGGAACGTGCCCTATTGGGCAGCGCTCCGGTGCGTCACATCCTCGTCAGGAAGCAACCGCCTGAGCTCGCTTCTTCCGCGACGGAATGATGTCGTCGATCAGACCATACGCCTTCGCCTCGTCCGCGTTGAGAATTTTGTCGCGTTCGATGTCCTTGCGGACTTCGGCGGAGGACTTTCCGGAGTGCCTCGCCACGATGTCCTCCAGGAGGGATCGCATGCGAAGGATCTCGCGGGCCTGGATCTCGATGTCGCTTCCCTGGCCGCCGCCCTCGGTGGAGGGCTGGTGGATCAGGACCCGGGCGTTGGGCAGCGCGAAGCGCTTGCCCGGGGTGCCGCCGGCCAGCAGCACGGCCGCCGCGGAGGCGGCCTGGCCGAGGCAGACGGTCTGGATCTCCGGCCGGACGAACTGCATCGTGTCGTAGATCGCCGTCATGGCCGTGAAAGAGCCGCCGGGCGAGTTGATGTAGATGCTGATGTCCCGGTCGGGATCGAGCGACTCCAGCGTCAGCAGCTGGGCCATGACGTCGTTGGCCGACGCGTCGTCGATCTGCACCCCGAGGAAGATGATGCGGTCCTCGAAGAGCTTGTTGTACGGGTTCATCTCCTTCACGCCGTAGGACGTGCGCTCGACGAACGAGGGGAGGACGTAGCGGCTTTCGATGTTCACTTCAGCTCCCCCTAGGAGACGGGGCCCTGCGAGGGCACTTGCCGAGCGCTGCGAACGACGTGGTCGATGAAGCCGTAGTCCTTGCCCTCATCGGCCGTGAACCAGCGGTCACGGTCGGAGTCGGCCTCGATCTGCTCCAGCGGCTGCCCGGTGTGGAAGGCGATCCGCTCGGCCAGCGTCTTCTTCACATACAGCATCTGCTCGGCCTGGATGGCGATGTCGGCCGCGGTGCCGCCGATGCCGCCCGACGGCTGGTGCATCATGATGCGGGCGTGCGGCAGGCCGAAGCGCTTGCCCTTGGTGCCCGCGGAGAGCAGGAACTGCCCCATCGAGGCCGCCATGCCCATCACGACCGTGGAGACGTCGTTGGGGACGTACTCCATCATGTCGTAGATCGCCATTCCGGCGCTGACGGAGCCGCCGGGCGAGTTGATGTAAAGGGTGATGTCGCGGTCGGGGTCGTCCGCGGCGAGCAGGAGCAGCTCCGCGCAGATCCGGTTGGCGATCTCATCGTTGACCTCCTGACCGAGCACGATGATGCGCTCGCGCAGCAGGCGCTGGTAAAGCTGGTCCTCAAGCCGGAAGGACGAGCCGTTCTCACGGCCTCGCGACTCAGGCTGATAGAAGGTCGGCGGGCTGGTCACAGCGTCACCTTCCGATGCGTCGTAATCGATTGGCTTTGCTTGTGACCTTAACGCGCGCCGCCCACAGGTCATGCCCGCTCCACGTACTGTTCGCTGACGGCGCAGGTTGGGTCAGGCCCCTCCGGAGACCCTGCGGCGCTCCTCGACGTCCAGCTCGTGGTCAAGCTTGCGCATGGTGTCGGCACCGATGACGCCCTTGCGGTAAAGGTGTCGCAACTTGTCGCGCTGGGCCCTGATGAGCTCCCGCCGGAGCCCGACGTGGTGCGATTCCGCGCCCGCATCGGCGTCCGCGCCCTCCCCGTCGCCGTCGCCGTCGAGGTCGCCGAGGACCTCGCGGACCCGGTCGAGGCGGAGCTCGAACAGCTGCCGGAACACCTCCGCGGTCCGGTCGTCCACCTTGTCGTCGGCGGCCAGCTCGTCCAGGCGGGCCAGCGCGGCCTCCAGGAGCGCCTCCCTGGCCGTGGCGTCCTCCTGGACCTCCTCCTGGGGCTCTCCCACGCCCAGCCGGCGCAGCACCGGGGCGAGCGTCGTGGCCTGCACTCCCAGGGTGACCAGCACGACGCAGGCGGCCAGGAAGATGAGCAGGGCCCGGTTCGGGGCGTCGAGCGGGATGGACAGGGCGATGGCCAGCGTGATGGCGCCGCGCATCCCGGCCCAGCCGAGGACCAGCCGCTGACGCCGTTCGATCGGCCTCCCCAGCCGTACAGGGGCGAGGACCAGCGCCGTCCAGGCGAGCCGGAGCACGATCACGACGGCCATCGCGACGAGGGCGGTGAGAGCGAGCTGGGTCCAGGGCAGGTCGCGCACCTCGTGGAACACGTCCATGATCTGCACGCCCAGCAGGACGAACAGGGTGGATTCCAGCAGGTGGGACAGCACTCGCCAGAACACCTGGCCGCTCAGCCGCGAGGCCGGCTGGAGCACTCCCTGAGGGCTGATGCCGAGCACGAAGCCGGTGACGATGGTGGCGAGGACGCCGGACACCTCGAAGTGCTCGGCCGGCAGGTACGCGACGAACGGGGTCAGCAGCGACAGCACGATCTGGCTGCCGGCGTCGTGGAACACGCGGCGCACCTTGCCGATGACCCACGCGACCGCCAGGCCGTACAGGATGCCGCCGCAGACGACGCGCAGCAGCTCGATGACGCCGTCGGCGACGGTGACCTCGCCGCTGAGGCCGGACAGGGCCAGGCCGAACAGGGTGAGCGCCACGCCGTCGTTGAGCAGGCTCTCGCCTTCCAGGATCGTCACGAGGCGCCTGGGGGCGCCGACGCGCTGCAGCACCGAGGTGGCGGCGACGGGGTCGGTGGGGGCGATCGCCGCACCGAGCGCGAGCGCCGCGGCCCACGGCAGGCCGGGTACGGCGAAGCCGACGGCGACCATGACGCACAGAGCCGTGGCGGAGGTCAGGCCGACGGCGAGGATGGTGATGGGGAGGGCGTCCTGGCGGCTCTCGCGGGGCGCGGTCAGGAACGCCGCCCGGTAGATCAGGGGCGGCAGGAAGACATTGAGGACCACCTCCGGCTGCACGTGCAGCCCGTGCAGCGCCGGCAGGAAGCCGACAATGGCGCCGAACGGCACCAGCAGGATCGGTCCCGGCACGTTCAGGCGCTTGGACAGCACGCCCGGAACGAGGAGCGCGACGCCGAAGGCCAGGATCGCGAGGAAGGGTTGGTCGCCCATGGACCCTCTTCTGCCCAAGAAAAGGACGAAGCCCCCAAATCATAGAATTTGGGGGCTTCGGCGCGTGCGTGGGCGCTCACCGCTCGGGCCGTGGGCCCGTACGGTGGCCGCGCTCCGGACTCGCGCCCGGGGGGCTTACGCCTCCGGCTTGTCCTCGGCCTTGCCGGCGGTGTCGTCCGACTGGTCGGCGGCCTCGACGCTCTCGTCGCTCTCGTCCTCGGCGGACTCCTCGACGACCTCCTCACCGTTGATCTCGGTGTAGATGGCCTTGAGGTCCACCTCGTTGCCGTCGCTGTCGACGACCTTGGCGGCGTCGCCGAGCACGGCCTTGGCCTTGTCGCGAACGATCTCGACCATGGCCAGCGTGAGCTGGTCGTTGTCGGCCAGGTGCTGGGCGAGCTGGTTGGGCTGGACGCCCATCTCCATGGCGCGGCGGACCACGAAGTTGGTCAGCTCCTGCTCGCTGACGCCCAGCTCCTCGGCCTTGACGATCTTGTCGAGCACGAAGCCCACCTTGATCGCCTTGCGGGAGCTGGTGTCGAACTCGGCGAAGCGCTCGTCCTCGGTCGTCTGGTAGAGACGGAAGAACGCGTCGCGGCTCAGGCCGCTCTCGGCGATCTGGTGCTCGAGGTTGTGCTTGCGGGCGTCGACCTCGGCCTTGAGCGCGCTGTCGGGGATCGGGATGTCGAGCTTCTCCAGCAGCGTGTCGAGGGCCTTGTCGCGGGCCTGGACGACCTGGTCGATCAGCTTGTTGCGGCGGGACTGCTCGCGGATGCTCTGCTTGAGCTCCTCCAGCGTGTCGAACTCGCTGGCGAGCTGCGCGAACTCGTCGTCGAGCTCGGGCAGGACCTTCTCCTTGACCGACTTGACGTTGATGATCACGTCGGCCTGCTCGCCGGCGTTCTCGCCGCCGACGAGCTCGGTGCGGAAGGTCTTCTCCTCGCCCGCGGACATGCCCTCGAGCGCGTCGTCGAGGCCCTGGAGCACCGAGCCGGCGCCGACCTCGTAGGAGACCTCGCTGGCCTGCTGCTCCTCGATGTTCTTGCCGTCGATCTCGGCCCGCAGGTCCATGACGACGAAGTCGCCGGAGGTGGCGGGGCGCTCGACGCCCGTCAGCGTGGCGAAGCGCTGACGAAGCGCGTCGAGCTGCGCGTCGATGTCGGCGTCGGTCACCTCGGCGGAGTCGACGGCGACCTCGACGTCCTTGTACTCGGGGACGTCGAAGTTGGGCCGGATGTCGACCTCGGCGGTGAACTCGATCTGCTCACCGTCGTCGATCTTCGTGACCTCGATGTCGGGCTGGCTGACCGGGAACACGTCGACCTCGTCGACGGCCTGGCCGTACAGCTTGGGCACCGCGTCGTTGAGGGTCTCCTCCAGCACGACCGCGCGGCCGAAGCGCTGCTCGATGATGCGAGCCGGGACCTTGCCGGGGCGGAACCCGGGGACCCGTACCTGCTGCGCGACCTTCTTGTACGCGGCATCCAGGCTGGGGCGCAGCTCGTCGAACGGCACCTCGACAGTGAGCTTGACCCGAGTCGGGCTGAGCTCCTCGACAGCGGTCTTCACGGGGTGGTCTCCTTGATCATGCTTCGAGTGATCGCGGGCGCGTCCAATCGGTACGGCTCACGCGCCGCGCCCACATGAGCGGCGCTGGGGCATGCTCCGCCACGGCGGGATACGAGCGCCGATGGCCAGTCTAGGGCAGATGCGCACCCGACAGCGACGTGACGGGCCTCAGAACTCGTCGGCGATGGTCCGCAGCAACGCGGCCGTCTCGTCCGGGGTGGTGCTGACCGCGCAGAGCCGCTCCATCACCTCGGTGTAGCGGTCGACGTCCTCGCGTTTGTCCAGGTACAGGGCGCTGGCGAGCTGCTCGACGTACACGACGTCCGGCAGCTCGCGGTCGGGGAAGCGCAGGATGCTGAACGCGCCGCCCTCGGCGCTGTGGCCGCCGAAGCTGAACGGCATGATCTGGATCGTGATGTTGGGCTGGCGCATCAGGTCCGCCAGGTGTTCCAGCTGGGCGCGCATGACCTCGGCGCCGCCGATGGGGCGCCGCAGCGCCGCCTCGTCGATGACCGCCCAGAAGATCGGGCCGTCGGGCCGGTCGAGGAGGCGCTGGCGTTCGAGCCGCAGGTCGACGCGGCGCGCGATCTCGTCGGGGCCGACGCCGGCCGCTCCGGCGGTGACGACCGCGCGGGCGTACTCCTTGGTCTGCAGCAGGCCGGGCACGAACTGCACCTCGTACGTCCTGATCCGCTCCGCGGCCTCCTCCAGGCCCACGTACGCCTGGAACCAGGTGGGCAGGACGTCGTTGAAGCGGTGCCACCAGCCGGGCTCGTTGGCCTTGGTCACCAGGTCCAGGACGGCGGCGCGGGCCTCGGCGTCCGTCACGCCGTACAGGGTGAGCAGGTCGGCGACGTCGCGCTCCTTGAACCCGACGCGGCCCAGCTCCATACGGCTGATCTTGGACTCGGAACCCCTGATCAGGTGGCCCGCCTCCTCGCGGGTGACGCTCTTCGCCTCCCTGAGCCGGCGCAGCTGGGAGCCCAGGAGAATACGCAGCGCCGTAGGGCCGGAACCCGGCTGGTTCTGCGTCACTCTGCCTCCTATCAAGGTCCGCACACACAGTGACACCACATCGTCGGGTATGACAAGGTCCCAACCTGGTGTCCGATTCGGATACCCATCCGAGTAACCGCTCATGCTGCTGCACATTGCACATGCACGTGCATTTGGGTCTTGCAGGCACCCGGATCCGTGACCCATGATGGTCTAGTGCATTTTGGCCAGACATGCACTAAATCGAGGGCAGCAGGAGGTATCGGCGGGATGGTGGAGGATTCCTTGGCCACTGCCGATTGCCTGCAGATCACGCGCGAGGTGGGCTTCGACAGCCTGCTGACGGCCGGCAAGCCGTACACGACCTCGTGCCCGCTCCCCTTCCAGGCCGACTCCGTCAAGACCGCGCGCGACGTCACACGTTCGACGCTGCGGAGCTGGGGGCTGTCGGAGCTGAGCGACGACGCGACGCTGGTGGTGTCGGAGCTGGTGACGAACGCGGTCAGGTACGCGATGTACTCCAGCGCGCCGCAGGGCATCCAGCTGCTGCTGATGAGGGTGGCGCCGCACGTGCTGCTGGCCGTGGCCGACCCGAGCGACGAGGTGCCGATGCCCAAGGAGCCCGACTTCGTCTCGGAGAACGGGCGTGGGCTCTACATCGTCGAGACCTACAGCCAGTGCTGGGGCTGGGACCCGCTGGCCCGCGGCGGCAAGGCCGTCTGGGCGCTCTTCCGCGCCGACTCCTGAGCCTGCCGTCCGACATTCGAGGTGGGCCTGATCGGGCTACGTGGCTCGGAGTACGCCGGTGAGATCAGCTCACCCGTCCTCTTGGCGCGGTGGCGCTCGGTACGGGCCCGTGGGCGAGGCCAGGACCCGGAGGGTCAAGCGGACGCTCGCACTCCCCAAGAGGGGTGTGGAGGTGCCGGAAGAGCTCTGGGCCACCACGGGCAGGCCCATTGGAGCGGACGACGGGAATCGAACCCGCGTAGCTAGTTTGGAAGACTAGGGCTCTACCATTGAGCTACGTCCGCACGAACCGGTCGTGGTCTGGTCTAGACTTCAACCGGTCGTCAGGGCGTAAGCGTACCGGAGTCCCGGAGCGTGTGCGTACCCGGCGCAGCGGGGCGTGGCGCAGCTTGGCAGCGCGCTTGCTTTGGGAGCAAGAAGTCGCAGGTTCAAATCCTGTCGCCCCGACCAGCACGACCGCACGAAGCCCACTCCCCCGCACGGGGAGTGGGCTTCTGAGTGTCTCCCGGCTGATCCACGGCTCCGCACGGCCGGCGCCGACGTGCGCGCCGGGCTGGACAGGTACGACTTCATCGCCACGTGAGAACCCCCTGGCGGCCGCTCTCACCTGACGGAGTTCACCGCTGGGGTTGCATGGAGAGGGCCTGCCGCCAGTGCTCGGCCGCCTGGCCCATGTCGTGGCCGAGCAGTGCGAAGAACTGGCTGGTGGTGCGGAGTCGATCGCCGGTGGGCGTGTCGGTGCCGAAGATCCCGGCGCCGTGCCGGGCGGTGTCGGCCCAGATCGCTATCGTCCTCGCGCTGGCCGCCCAGGTGCGGTACCAGACATCGACGTCGACCAGGTAACGCACCCGGCGGGCTTCGCGTTCCCGGGCGATCATCGCCCGCTGTTCGAGCCACTTGGCGGCATTGGAGACCGTCGCCGGACTGAGGTGGAGTTGCCGGACGAGCTCCGTGGCGGTCAGGCTGCCGCCCTCGCTGAGGAACAGCGCGGCGAACACCCTGGCGGTCATGGGCGCCATTCCGCTCTCGATCATCATGGCGACGAACTGTTCCTCGAACTCCCTGGCCGTACGGACGTCACGGTTGTCGGTGGGGTGCGGAACGTCGGCGTGGGGAGCGCGCTTGCGGCGGCGGGCGCGCCAGTTCGTGGCGTGTTGTGCGCGGGCCGCCCGGTAGCCGTGCGGCCCGCCGTTCCTGGCGATCTCGCGGGTGACGGTGGACCTGGACCGTCCCAGCCGGCGGGCGATCTCCGCGTACGACAGGCCGGCCGCCAGACCTTCGGCGATGCGGCGGCGGTCCTCGCTGGTCAACCGGTCTCCTGGCACGTCGTCCTCTCTTCGGTCGGTTGCACTCAGCTGCAAGCTCGTTGCACCAATATACGGCCTTCTACCTGGCCATATGAGTTCCGTCAGTTGTCTCGGCGCAAAACACGACCCTACCGTTGGCCTGCACCGAAGAGGAGATTCATCATGGAGAAGGTCGTTCTCGTCACGGGCGCCTCCGCCGGCATCGGCAAGGCCACCGCCCTCGAACTCATCCGCGCCGGCCACATCGTCTACGGCGCCGCGCGGCGCGTACCCAGGATGGACGACATCCGCGACGCCGGCGGACACGCCCTGGCGCTGGACGTACGCCGGCCGGAGGACCTGGAACGCGCGGTCGCCGCGGTCGTCGAGGAGCAGGGGCGCATCGACGTACTCGTCAACAATGCCGGCACCGTCCTGCACGGCGCCGCCGAGGACATCCCCATCGACCGGGCGCGCGACCAGTTCGAGGTCAACGTCTTCGCACCGGCCCGGCTGACCCAGCTCGTCCTGCCGTACATGCGCGAGCAAGGGTCCGGCACGATCGTCAACGTCTCCTCCATCGGCGGCGAGATCGCGCTCCCGCTCGGCTGCTGGTACTACGCGAGCAAGCACGCCCTGGAGGCCTACTCCGACTCCCTGCGCATGGAGGTGGAGCCGTTCGGCATCGACGTCGTGATCATCCAGCCCGGGATCATCAAGACCGAGTTCGAAGACCGTACGGCACAGGACCTCCGTGAGATCTCCGGCGCGACCGCGTACGGGCAGATGGCGGAAGCCATGGCCAGACGCGCCGAGACGCAGCTCGGCGAGAACACCCAGGGCTCGGACCCCGGCCTGGTCGCCACCACCATCCGGCAGGCCGTCGACGCCGGCAAGCCCGAGACGCGCTACCCGGTCGGCTGGACGGCCGACCAGCTCCTGGAGCTCAACAGGACGCTGCCGGACCGCGAGTTCGACAAGCTCATGATGAACGCCACGAAGTAGGACCCGCGATGTCGCACCAACCCGACTCACGCAGATGGTGGGCGCTGACCGCGCTCGTGCTCACGTCGCTGGCCGTGGGCTTCGACGTGACCATCCTCAACCTGGCCCTGCCGAGCATGGCCGAGGACCTGCACGCCGACAACGTCCAGTTGCAATGGTTCGTCACCGTCTACACGCTGGTGCTGGCCGCCGGCATGATCCCGGCGGGAATGCTGGGCGACCGCCTGGGCCGGAGGAGGACGCTCCTGGTCGCGCTGGTCATCTTCGGCGCCGGCTCGCTGGCCGCCGCCTACGCCCCCTCGACCGGGATCTTCATCGCGGCACGTGCCGTGCTGGGCCTGGGAGCGGCGCTCGTCATGCCGACGATGCTGGCGCTGATCCCGGCGATGTTCACCGCGAAGGAGCGGCCGAAGGCGATCGGAACGCTGGCGGGCGCCTCGCTGCTGGCCTTCCCCATCGGTCCGGTCCTGGGCGGCTGGCTGCTGAACCATTTCTGGTGGGGCTCGGTCTTCCTGATCAACATCCCCGTCGTCGTCCTGGCGTTCCTCGCGGTCGCCGCCTGGCTGCCCGAATCGCGGCAGGAGCGCGGCAGGCGGATCGACGTGGGCGGTGTGGTGCTGTCGAGCGCGGCGCTCACGGGGCTGACCTACGGCCTCATCGAGATCGGTGAACGAGGCTGGACCGACGCCGCCGTGTTCGGGCCGATCCTCGGCGGGCTGGCCGCGCTCGGGCTGTTCGTGGTCTGGGAGCGACGGACCGGCGCGCCGCTGGTGGACCTCTCGCTGTTCGCCGATGCGCGCTTCACCGTCGGCACCGCGCTGGCCACGCTCGTCAACTTCACCATGTTCGGCGTTCTGTTCGTGCTGCCGCAGTATTTCCAGGCGAACCTGCGGACGGACGCGATGGGCAGCAGCCTGCGCCTGCTGCCGCTCATCGGCGGGCTGCTCATCGGGATGGCGACGGCGAACAGGCTGAGCAGGTTGATCGGACCCAGGCTCGCGATCGGTCTGGGGTTCGTCCTGCTCGCCGGGGGTCTGTTCTGGGGTGCCACCACCGGGACGGCCAGCGGCACCGGGTGGGCGGCCGCGTGGACGGCCATGTACGGACTCGGGCTCGGCTGCGTCCTGCCCACGGCGATGGACGCGGCGCTGGGCACCCTGTCACCCGGCACCGCCGGCGTCGGCGCCGCGGTGAATCAGTCCATCCGCACCCTGGGCGGCAGTTTCGGCGCGGCGGTGCTGGGCTCGATCCTCACCTCCGCCTACCGGGCCGCGGTGCCGGAGCAGGCACGCGAGAGCGTCTTCGCCGGGCTGGCCGCCGCACGATCCACCGGCTCGGCGGCCTTGGAGGACACGGTCCGCTCCGCCTTCGTCCACGGTCTGGACCTCGTCCTGGCGACCAGCGGTGGCCTCGGCCTCCTCGGCGTCGTCCTGGCCATGGCCTGGCTGCCCGGCAAGCCCGAGCGTCCGGTTCGTGATGAGGCCATGGGCTTCGATGACACGGTGGCCGCCTGAGATCGCCTCACTGGGCGGCGTGCCGGTCAGAGGGTGAGCACCATGAGGATCTCGTCGCGGTCGTCGCCGGGTGCGAGGCGGAGCGCGCCGGGCCAGCGGCCGATCTCCTTCCATCCCAGCCGCGCGTAGAAGTCCTCCAGGCCCGTTCCGCCTCGGGCGGCGAGGTGGAGCTGTTCGAGTCCCATCTCTTCGCGGGCCAGGCGGCGCACCCGGTGCATCAGCGCGGCGCCGAGGCCCCTGCCGCGGAACGCGGTGTGCGTCTGGACGTGGTGGACCGTGCCCCAGTGGGAGGTCAGCGGTTCGGCGTCCCTGCGTATGTGCAGCCAGCCGACGAGTGTTCCGCCGAGGAGGGCCACGAGGAGGCGGCCGCGGTGCGGGTCGAGACCGGCGATGATCCGGTCGGCCACGGGCGCCACCTGGTCGAAGGTGACGGGCGGGAACGGGAACCCGGCCGCGCCTCCGGCGTTGGTCACCGTGACCCAGCACTCGATCAGCTCGCGGCGCAGCGTGGGGGGCAGCTGGTCCGGGCCGGTGATGTCCAGGAACTCGGGGACGGCCTCGTGTGTCATGGTTACACCCTGGCGGACGGCACCGACAGGACGGCGAGGCGGGCCGCGGGCGGCCGCCGGTGGGGTGAAGGAAGGTCGCGTAGGCTCGGGGCGATGCGTGTGCGACCGATCTCGCCGGAGGCGCTGGCGGAGGAGCTGGCCGGGCGGATCGACGCCCTTCCCCGCGACCGGCGGGTGCGGGTGCTGCTCGACGGTGCGCCGCCGGGCGAGCCGGGGCGGCTGGCCGACGCCCTCGTCACGCCGCTCAGGGTCCGCGGGCGGGCGGTGGTGCGGGTGTCCGCCGGCGACTTCCTGCGGCCCGCGTCGCTGCGGCTGGAGTACGGTCGTACCGATCCGGACGTGTTCTACGACGACTGGCTCGACACCGGGGCGCTGGTCCGTGAGGTGCTCGGGCCGTTGGAGCCCGGCGGGACCGGCAAGGTGCTGCCGGCGCTGTGGGACAGCGGCGCGGACCGGGCCTACCGCCTGCCGTACGAGGACCTGCCCGTGGGAGGGGTGCTGCTGCTCGACGGGACGTTGCTCCTGGGGCGGGGGCTGCCGGCGGAGCTGAGCGTGCATCTGTGGCTGTCGGAGGCGGCGCTGGCGCGCGGCACCGGCGAGGACGAGCGCTGGCGGCTGCCCGCCTATGCCCGTTACGAGCGCGAGGCGCGGCCCCGGGCGAGCGCCGACGTCGTCGTACGGGTGGACAGACCCGGACGGCCGGCGATCGAGGACCCCGGCTGAACCGTGGAGCCGGCTGAAGGAGCTCCAGGTGATCCGGCGCGTGACCTGGTGAGATGGGCGGGACCGGCGCAGACTGGAACGGTGATCCCTAGCCACTGGTACAACATCGTCCCGGACCTGCCCGCGCCCCCGCCTCCGCCGCTGCACCCGGCGACCCGGCAGCCCGTGGGCCCGGACGACCTCGCGCCGCTGTTCCCGATGGAGCTGATCGGCCAGGAGGTGAGCGGCGAGCGGTTCGTCGCCGTCCCGCGCGAGGTGCTGGACGTCTACCGGCTGTGGCGGCCGACGCCGCTGCTGCGGGCGCGCCGGCTGGAGCAGGCGCTCGGCACCCCGGCCCGGATCTACTACAAGTACGAGGGCGGCTCCCCCGCCGGGTCGCACAAGCCGAACACCGCCGTGCCGCAGGCGTACTACAACGCCCGCGAAGGGGTGCGGAAGCTTACCACCGAGACCGGCGCCGGGCAGTGGGGCAGCGCGCTGGCGTTCGCGTGCGCGCAGTTCGGGCTGGAGTGCGAGGTCTGGATGGTGCGGGCCTCCTACGACCAGAAGCCGTACCGGCGCTCGCTCATGCAGGTGTACGGCGCGACGGTGCACGCCAGCCCGTCGCCCATGACCAAGGCCGGGGCCAGGGTGCTGGCCGAGACGCCCGGCTCGTCCGGCAGCCTGGGCATCGCGATCAGCGAGGCGGTCGAGGTGGCCGGCTCCGGCGAGGACGTCCGGTACGCGCTCGGCTCGGTGCTGAACCATGTGCTGCTGCACCAGACCGTGATCGGCGAGGAGGCGCTCCAGCAGATGGAGGAGACGCCCGACGTGATCATCGGCTGCACCGGCGGTGGCTCCAACTTCGCGGGGCTCGTCTTCCCGTTCCTGCGCGAGAAGCTGGCCGGCCGGATCGACCCGGTGATCAGGGCCGTCGAGCCGGCCGCGTGCCCGTCGTTGACCAGGGGTGTGTACGCCTACGACTTCGGCGACACGGCAGGGTTCACGCCGCTGCTCAAGATGCACACCCTGGGCCACGACTTCGTGCCGGACCCGATCCACGCGGGTGGCCTGCGCTACCACGGCATGTCGCCGCTGCTGTCGCACATGTACGAGCTGGGGATGTTCGAGGCGGTCAGCAAGTCGCAGAGCGAGTGCTTCGAGGCCGGTGTCCGCTTCGCCCGTACCGAGGGGATCCTGCCCGCGCCCGAGCCGACGCACGCGCTGGCCGAGACGATCGCCGAGGCGCTGCGCTGCAAGGAGAGCGGCGAGGAGAAGGTGATCCTGACGGCACTGTGCGGTCACGGCCACTTCGACCTGGCCGCGTACGACCGTTACCTGTCGGGGGCGATGGAGGACTTCGCGCTTCCGCAGGAGCGCATCGACGAGGCCCTCGCCCACCTGCCCGGCTGACCCGACCGCGCCGTCCCGGTCGCCGCGGACCCGCCGGCCGGGCGGGCGTCAGCGCGCCGTGGGACGCTTGCCGTGGTTGGCCTTCTTCTTCCTGCGGGCCTTGCCCTTGCGACTGCGCTTGGCCATACCGGCCTCCCTGTGAAAGCGACGAGCTCTGGTGTGACGTGCGTCTCCAACGTCTCCCGCCGGCGCTTCCGGCACAAGGGTGAGACCGGTCAACATTCCCCAACACTGGCATGTCATAATTTGGTGGAATCTGTTGGAAGGAGCGCGGGCTTGCTGGCACAGCAGCGACAGCAGACCATCCTCGAGCGTGTGCGCAGCAGCGGCGGCGTCCGGGTGGCGGACCTCGTGCGCGAGCTCGGCGTCTCCGACATGACGATCCGCCGCGACCTGGAGGTCCTCGCCGAGCGCGGCCTGCTGGCCAAGGTCCACGGCGGCGCGACGGCGCTGGACCAGGGGTCCACGGAGGAGCCCGGCTTCACCGCCAAGTCGGCCCGGCAGCAGTACGAGAAGGAGGCCATCGCGCGTGCCGCCGCCGAGCTCGTACGGCCGGGCACCGCGGTCGCGCTGTCGGCCGGCACCACGACGTGGTCGCTGGCCCACCATCTGACGGGCGTGCCCGACCTGACGGTCATCACGAACTCCGTGCCGGTCGCCGACGTCTTCCACCGCAACCCGCGCCCCGACCGCACGGTCGTGCTGACCGGGGGCGTCCGCACTCCTTCCGACGCGCTGGTGGGCCCGGTGGCGGTGGCCGCGATCCGCCGGCTGCACGTGGACACGCTGTTCCTCGGGGTGCACGGCATGAGCGTGCGGGCCGGGTTCACCACGCCGAACCTGCTGGAGGCGGAGACCGACAGGGAGCTGGTGGCCGCGGCGCACCGGCTGGTGGTCCCGGCGGACCACACGAAGTGGAACACGATCGGCATCAGCACGATCGCCGACCTGGCCGAGGCCGACGTCGTCATCACCGACGCGGGGCTGCCCGAGGACGCACGCACCGAGCTGGCCGAACGGGCCGGACAACTGATCATCGCTGAGGGGTAGCCGTGAAGCGCACCATCACCCATCTGGCCGACGGCCGGGAGCTGATCTACTTCGACCGGAGCGACGACGCCGACCGCGGCGCGATCGACCGCCGGCCGCTCGATCCGCGACCGGTGGCCTCCGAGCTGCGTTACGACCCGCTGACCGAGGAGTGGATCGCGGTCGCGGGGCACCGGCAGACGCGCACCTTCATGCCTCCGGCGGACGAGTGCCCGCTGTGCCCGTCGACGGACACGCGGGCCTCGGAGATCCCGGCGCGCGACTATGACGTGGTGGTCTTCGAGAACCGTTTCCCCTCCTTCTCCATGAATCTCGGGACTTATCAGGATGTGGGGGGTCTGAGCGAGGTTCGTCCGGGGGTGGGACGGTGCGAGGTGGTGTGCTTCACCTCGGAGCACTCCTCCTCGTTCTCCCGCCTGTCCGACGCGCAGGTAGAGCTGGTGATGGAGGCCTGGGCCGACCGTACGGCCGAGCTGTCCGCGATCGACGGCGTCGAGCAGGTCTTCTGCTTCGAGAACCGGGGCGAGGAGATCGGCATCACGCTGACCCACCCGCACGGGCAGATCTACGCCTACCCGTACGTCACGCCGCGCACGAAGCTCCAGCTCGGCGCGGCCGCGCGGCACGCGGCCCGGCAGGGGGGCAACCTGTTCGCGGACGTGCTGGCGGCCGAGCGCGCCGCCGGGACGCGGGTCGTGGCCGCCAACGAGCTGTGGACGGCCTTCGTCCCGGCCGCGGCCCGGTGGCCGTTCGAGGTGCACGTCTATCCGCACCGGCAGGTCCCCGACCTCGCCGCGCTGTCGGAGGAGGAGCGCGCCGCGTTCGCGCCGCTCTACACCTCGGTGCTGCGGGCCCTGGACGGGATGTTCGGCGTCGCCATGCCGTACGTCTCGGCCTGGCACCAGGCTCCGGTACGGCAGGACCGGGAGCTGGGGTACCTGCACCTGGAGCTGTTCAGCATCAGGCGGGCGCCCGGGAAGCTGAAGTATTTGGCGGGGTCGGAGTCGGCGATGGGCGCGTTCGTCAACGACGTGCTCCCCGAGGAGGCGGCCCGGCTGCTCCGATCACAGATTGATCACTGATTGATCTCCGATTGGAGTCGCATGACCTCCGCTTTACTACTAGTATCCCTTCGGTACCGGCCGTAACAGCTGGTACACGCCTAATCCCGGGCGCGTCGCTCGGGAGCCGGGGACCCACCGCATCTGGGGTGAATCCACTTCGGTGGTAGGGACCTCCCATCCCGAACCCGTCAGCTAACCCGGCCGGCAGAGGGAGAGGAATACTCCGTGGCGTCCGCGTCCCCCACGCGCCTTGCCATCAACTTCGTCATCGGCGTCGTGATCGCCACCGCCGGCTTCGGCGCGGCCACCGCGACCGCCGCCCCCAAACCCAGCGAATCCGAGCTGCGCGCCGAGCTGAAGAAACTGAACGGCAAGGTCGACAAGCTCATCGAGAGCTACAACCTCAAGCGGGTCGAGCTGGCCAAGGCCCAGCAGGCGGCCGGCACGGCCGGCAAGCGGCTCGCCGCCGCCGAGCAGGCGGTCGCCACGGCCGAGCGCCGGGTCACCGAGATCGCGCAGCTGCGCTACCAGAACGGCGACCCGGCCGTCCTCGGCTTCATGCTCCCCAACAGCGCCGCCGGCGCGGCCGTCCTGGAGCAGATGACCCGCGACCAGCAGACGGTCGTGGCGGGCGTCGCCAAGGCCCGCGACGAGAAGAAGCGGGCGGCCGACGAGGCCGCCGCCCTGGCCACCCGGATCAGCGCCGAGACGGCGGACGTCGCCAAGCGGCGCGACGAGGCCCAGGACGTCATCGACGACATCGAGAAGAAGCTCAAGGATCTCGTGCCGGTCAGCACCGGCCGCCGCTCCGACGGCACCTGGGCGCCCGAGCTGCCGTCGGGCACGGACAACATCACCCCCCGCACCCAGGCGATGCGCGCGCTGGTCCAGAAGAACTTCTCGCTGCCGTTCACGGTCGGCTGCTTCCGCTCGGGGTCGAGCGGCGAGCACCCGCTGGGCCGGGCGTGCGACTTCATGATGAGTTCGGGCGGCACCATGCCCAGCGCCGCCAACCAGGCGCTCGGCGACCGCCTCGCGGCCTGGGCGTTGGCGAACAAGGCGAAGCTGGGAGTGAAGTACGTGATCTGGCGGCAGCGCATCAACCAGGGCTCCGGATGGAGCGCCATGTCGGACCGCGGCAGCATCACCGAGAACCACTTCGACCACGTCCACATCTCGATGAACTGAACGGGTGTCGGGCTGCGGGACCGCCGGTCGGCTCACCACCGGCGCCCGCCGCCGCTGCCACCCGCGCAGCGAGCTCGATCAGCTCCGCTCCGACCCACCGCCGGGTGTGATCCGCGCCGCACCTTGTCACAGGTTCCCTCCGCCCGACGCCTTGGGTGCGAAACCCGAGCGAACGGAGCAGGAACCATGACGGAGCACACCGGCGGCCGGACGGAAGTGATCGTGATCGGCGCCTCCTCACCGACGAGACCCTGACCAGCATCGACGACGACCGCATCGTCGCCGCCGGGGATGCGACCTCGCCCTCGGGCCTCGCTTATCGGATGGGCTGCCAGGCCGCCGTCCAGCTGGGCCCGCACGCCGCCGACGCCGTGCTTCGCCGGATCGAGGGCGGAGCGCCCGAAGCCATCAGCGTCGCCTTCGCCGGGCTGCGCGTCAGCCTCGGCCGCGGTCCGCGCCCGCGTACGTGTCGTAGCCCCCTGAAGTGGGCGGCCCAGGCGCCGCTCGCTCCTCCATGCCCGCTCCCCCATGCCCGGCCTCCCGGGACGGACCGCCGTGGAAGGATCCGAGGATGCACGACCACGCCGCGGACCCGGCGACCGAGGCCTTCGTCGCCCACCGCAACCTGCTCTTCACCGTCGCGTACGAGATCCTCGGCTCGGCGGCCGACGCCGAGGACGTCCTGCAGGAGGTCTGGCTGCGCTGGGCCGAGATCGACCTGGCGCAGGTCCGCGACCCGCGCGCGTTCCTCGTGCGCGTCACGTCCCGGCTGGCGCTCGACCGGCTGCGGGCCCTGCGGCGCCGCAAGGAGGCCTACGTCGGCCCCTGGCTGCCCGAGCCGCTGCTCACGTCGCCGGACGTCGCGGAGAACGCCGAGCTCGCCGAGAGCCTGTCCATGGCCGTGATGCTCGTCCTGGAGACCCTCTCGCCCACCGAGCGGGCCGTGTTCGTCCTGCGCGAGGTCTTCGACGTCGACTACGACGAGATCGCGGAGGCGGTCGGCAAGACCCCCGCCGCGGTCCGCCAGATCGCCCACCGCTCCCGCAAGCACGTCGACGCCCGCCGCCCTCGCCAAGTGGTCTCCCCGCGCCAGGCGCAGGCCGCCCTCGCGTCGTTCCAGCACGCCGTGGAGACCGGCGACCTGCAGGGCGTGCTCGACGTGCTCGCCCCTGACGTCGTCCTGATCAGCGACGGCGGTGGCGTCAGGAGCGCCGCGCTGCGGCCCGTCACCGGCCTCGCGAAGGTGGTCCGCCTCCTCCTCGCCAGTCTCGGCGACAAGGAAGGCACGCTCACGGGCGAGCCCACCACCGTCAACGGCGATCCGGCGCTCCTCCTGCGCCTCGACGGCGAGATCGACAGCGTCATGGCGCTCAAGGTCGAGGACGGCCTCGTCACCGGCATCTACTTCATCCGCAACCCTGACAAGCTCACCCACATCGCCGCCGCCACACCGCTCACCCTGACCTGATACCGGTACGGCCGCGGTTCCCGCCCCGGGAAGGAACGGGGGCCGCGGCGTCAGTCCCAGGTGGGGAGGTGCTGCTCGGGGTAGCGGGCGCCGAAGCCGCCCGTGGGGAGGATCTCCGCGACGCGCTTCAGGTCCGCCTCGTCGAGGACGAGGTCGGCGGCGGCGACGTTCTCCTCCAGCCGCCCGCGGCTGCGAGTGCCGGGGATGGGGACGATGTCGTCGCCCTGGGCGAGGAGCCAGGCCAGGGCGAGCTGGGCGACGGTGGCGTCCTTGTCGGCGGCCAGGTCGGCGAGCCGGCGGGTGGCCTCCAGATTCCGCTCGTAGTTGCCGGGCTGGAAACGGGCGTCCCAGCTGCGCATGTCACCGGGGTCGTACTCGGCGCCGGGCTTGGCCTGGCCCGTGAGGAAGCCCCGGCCGAGGGGCGAGTAGGCGACGAATCCGATCCCCAGCTCGCGCAGCACCGGCAGGAGGGTCTCGACGTCGCGCTCGAACAGGGAGTACTCGGTCTGCAGGACCGAGACGGGCTGGACGGCGTGGGCGCGGCGGATGGTGTTGGCCCCCGCCTCGCTCAGGCCGAAGTAGCGGACCTTGCCCGCGTCGACGAGCTCCCTGACCGTCCCGGCCACGTCCTCGATCGGCACGCCGGGATCCACGCGGTGCTGGTAGAGCACGTCGATGACGTCGACGCCGAGGTGACGCAGGCTGTTGTCGACGACCTCCCGGATGTGGCCCGGACGGCTGTCCACCCCGCCCTCCCGGGTGCCGGTGAAGTCGAAACCGAACTTGGTGGCGATGACCACCTCGTCACGCACCGGGGCGAGGGCGGCGCCGACGATCCGCTCGTTCTCGCCCTGCCCGTACAGCTCGGCCGTGTCGAAGAACGTCACGCCGAGCTCATGGGCCCGGCGGATGGTCGCCGTCCCCTCCTTCTCGTCCGAGGGCCCGTACGCCAGGGAGATCCCCATCGCGCCGTACCCCAACGCCGACACCGTGAGGCCCTGCGTGCCGAGTGTGCGCTTTCGCATGATGTGTCCCATTTCTTCAGAAGTAAGAGCACTCTAACATTATGTTAGAGGCATCTCACATGCCGGAGGGGAGAGAATCGTTCGCCATGAGCAGTCCCACGACGCCACGACGCGGCTACCACCACGGCGACCTGCGCGCCGAGCTGATCCGTGAGGGCATCGCGCTCCTGGCGGAGACGGGGGTCGCGGGGTTCTCGGTGGCCAAGGTCGCGGCCCGTGCGGGCGTGTCGTCGGCCGCGCCGTACCGCCACTTCCCGGACCGCGAGGCCCTGCTGGCCGCCTGCGCCGCGTCCGTCATCGCCGTCATCACGGACCTTCTGGCCGAGGCGGCCGAGCGGGCCGGGCCCGATCCGGTCGAGCGGCTCGCCGCCACCGCGGGCGCCTACACCCGGTATGTGCTGGGCCATCGCGCCGGCGTGGAGTTCGTCTTCGCCCACGACTTCGCCGCCCCGCACGCCGAGACCGTCCAGGAGCAGAGCCGCCGGCTCATGGACACCCTCATGGCCCTGGCCGGCGACGTCCTGCCCGGCGACACCTCGTGGGCCGACACGGCCGACTTCGTGTACGTGCACCTGGCCACCACGCACGGCTACGCGACCCTGCTCCTGTCGGGCGCCCGCCCGCGCCGGGACGTGGACACACTGGTGGCCCGCGCCGTCGCCGCCGCCCGCGACCACATCACCGGCCACGTGATGCGCCTGGGCGGCACGCCGGGGACCAGCGGCTCCGAGCCTGGGGGATGATCGCGTCGGCCGCCGTCGTGACAGTCGATGTCTGAGGTGACCTATAAGGTCATATGCCGCAAGTGATGAACGACGGGAGAGACGATGACATACCCCCCGCCCCGTCCAGGGCCGGGGTTTCCCGCCCCCCAGCCGCCCGGCGGGCATCCCTACGGGCCGCCCCATCAGCAGCCGGGGCCGCACGGACCCTACCCGCCCCAGGCACCGTACGTCAGCGGCGGCCCCCATCCACCCGTGCCTCCGCACGGCGGGCAACCGGCGCCCGGGCCGCGCAGGCGAGGGGCGGGCCGGATCATCGCAGGGGTGCTCGTCGCCGGGTTCGGGTTGCTGTCGGCGCTCGGCGGCGGCGGGCTCATCTGGCACGCCGTCTCGAACAGCAAGCAGCAGATCCGCAACAAGCAGTTCTCCATGGAGCTGTGGCGCAACCTTCCCGCCGACAAGCTCTTCCCCGCCACGATCGGCCGGCAGGACCCTGACAAGAAGCAGGACGACCCCGGCACCGAGCACGGCTGGACGAGGGTCGCGCTCTCCTCCGGCACCTCGTGCAAGGCGGCGCTGTCCGGCTCCCTGGCCACGCTCGCCACCCAGCGGGGCTGCGTGGCGGCCATGCGGGCCACGTACGTCGACGACTCCGGCGGCACGGCGGCGACCGTCGCGATCGTGACCTTCCGTGACCTCTCCGCCAAGGAGGACCTCGAAGACCACGTCCGCGACGCTCAGGACGGGCAGGACCGCGTGGTGCGCGCCCTGGCCGCCCCCGGCACGCAGTGGAAGGACGCCGCGCGCGCGGGCGACGGCGGCCGGAGCGTCATGGACCTCTACACACCGCTGTTCGTGGCGGTCACCGCGGGCCCCGCGGACGGCCGCCGCGCCGGCAAGCTGCCCGCTCCGTGGGGCAACAGGCCACTGGAGCAGAAGGCCGACCGCTCGGCCTGGGCCTCCACGGCCAGGGGGCTGGCCGACAGCCTGGCCGCCCGGTTGAACAGCCAGATCCCGAAGGTGGGCCCATGATCGGCAGAATGGCGGGCGCGGCCGCCCTGACCGCGGCTCTGGTGGCCGGCACGGCGGCGCCGGGCCTGGCCGAGGCGCCGCACGGCTGGGAGCAGTCGGCCATGCGGGTGCCGGCCGCCCAGCGCGTGGCCCAGGGCAAGGGTGTCACCGTCGCGGTCCTGGACACGGGCGTGATGCGGAGCCATCCGGAGTTCAAGGGCCGGGTGAGCGGCGGCCCCGACTTCATCGGCGGCGGCGCCCGTCCCGGGAAGAGCTACTGGGGGGAGCACGGCACGGCCATGGCCTCCAGCGTGCTGCGCGTGGCTCCGGGCTCGCGGGTGCTGTCCGTACGGGTGATCTGGGACCGCGAGGACCCGGCCCGCAAGCGGGCGGAGGCGGCGGCCAAGGCCGGCCGGGCCGGCGCGGACGAGGAGAGCGAGCGGGCCGGCAGCGCCCTGGCCAAGGGCATCCGCTACGCCGTCGACCACGGCGCCCGGGTCGTCTCCATGTCGCTGGGCACCGCCGAGTGGGGCTGGGGCGGCTACGAGGAGGACACGGCCGCGGCCGTCGACTACGCCGTCGGCAAGGGCGTGGTCCTGGTGGCCAGTGCCGGCAACGGCGGCTCGGACGACCCCCTGGACGTGGACGCGAACAACACCATGTCGTACCCGGCCGGCTACCCCGGCGTGATCGCGGTGGCGGCGATGGCGCCGGAGGGCATCCGGGCGAAGTTCTCGCAGGTGCACACGTACAACACGATCGCCGCTCCCGGCGTCGACATCTACGCCGCGAGAAACACGGGCGGCTACGAGTCGGGCGACGGCACCTCGCCGGCGTGCGCGCTGGTGGCGGGCACCGCCGCGCTGATGCTGTCGGCCAATCCCGGGCTGACGCCCCGGCAGGTCCGCGACCTCCTGGTGAGGACGGCGCGGAGGCCGCCGGCCGGCTACACCGCCTACCTCGGGTTCGGGCTGGTGGACGCGGGCGCCGCGGTGAGGGCCGCGTCCTCGGCGGCGCCGGTGAAGACCACGGCCGTGCCGTACGAGGGGAAGAAGTACTTCGGGAACGGGCCGGTCGGCGCGCCCATCGCCCACCCGCCGATCGACCAGACGGAGATCCTGGTGGGCGGCGGCGCCGTCGGCGTGGGCCTGCTGTGCGTGGCAGGCGCGTTCTTCCTGTTCCGCCGCCCGCGACCCCGCGGGGCCCGGACGGCGGGTCAGCCGGTGAGTTTGAGCGGGTTGAACAGGTCCGCGTAGACCAGCAGCCCCGCCATGACGATCATCACGAGGGCCAGCGCGTACGTGAGCGGCAGCACCTTGGCGATGTCCACGTACGCGGGCTCCGGCCGGCGGGTGATGCGGGCGAAGGCCCGCTTGAGGCCCTCCCACAGGCCGCCCGCGATGTGGCCGCCGTCGAGCGGCAGCAGCGGGATGAGGTTGAACATGCCGATCGCGAGGTTGAACCCGGCCAGCAGGCTCACCAGGTTGTAGACCTTCTGCTCGGTGGTCATGTCCGAGGAGAGGATCTCGCCGCCCATCCGCCCGGCGCCCACGACGCCGACGGGGCCCTCGGGGTCGCGCTCCTGGCCGGAGAAGGCGGCGTGCCAGACGCCGACCATCTTCTCCGGGAGGTTGAGCAGCGACCCGGCGACCCGGACGGTCAGCTCGCCCATGTAGCCGGCGACCATGCCGAAGCTCTGCTTCTCCATGACCTGGCTGGGCAGCACGCCGAGGAAGCCGACGTTCTTGTCGACCTTGTTCGGGTCGGTCGGCGACGGCCGGTCCTGCGCGATGAGCGTGACGGACAGGGTCATCGGCCTGCCGTCGCGCACGATGCCCAGCCCCACGGTGCCGGCGCCGTGCGCGCGGATGATGCGGGTGGCGTCGTCCCAGGTGGCGATCTTCTGGCCGCCGAGGGAAACGATCCTGTCGCCCGGCTTGAGCCCGGCCTTGGCGGCGGGGGTGGGCTGGTCGGTGGGACGGCACTCGGTGCGCTTCTCGGTGACCGGGATGACGCAGGTGTTGGTCTGCGGGGAGACGATCGGGGCCGCGGTGGGCACGCCGATGCCGACGAGCAGGATCGAGAACAGGATGAACGACAGCACGAAGTTCATCGCCGGTCCGCCGGACATGATGATGACCTTCTGCCACCACTTCTTGCGGTAGAAGACCCGGTCCTCGTCGCCCGGCCGCACCTCCTCCATGGCCGCCTCGCGGGCGGTCTCGATGAGGCCCTGAAACGGTCCGGTGGAGGTGCCGCGGAGCTTGCCCGGGGCGTCTCCGGGCCGCGGCGGCAGCATGCCGATCATGCGGATGTAGCCGCCGAGCGGGATCCACTTGAAGCCGTACTCGGTCTCGCCCCGCCGGATCGACCAGGCGGTCGTGCCGAAGCCGACCATGTACTGGGTCACCCGGACGCCGAAAATCTTGGCCGGCACGAGGTGGCCTATCTCGTGCAGCGCGATGGAGGCCATCAGTCCGATGAGGAAGACGGCGATCCCGGCCAGGAACAGCCAGTTCATCTAGGCAGCTCTCCAGGTAAACGGAAGGTCCCGAGTCCCCAAGACTAGTCGAACTCTCCACACCTGGCTGGCTCTGCACATCTGTTTGGCTTGCGCCCCCTTTGGCGAACCGAGAGACTTCGTTGACAGTACGCGATCACACGATCACCCTGGGAAATGACGATGGGAGTGCCTTGATCCGGATCCTGGTCGCCGAGCACCTGCCACTGGTACGGCGCGGCCTGGTCGCCGCGCTCGGCGCCGAGCCCGGGATGCGGGTCGTGGCCGAGGTCGGCGGCGCCGAGGACGTGGTTCCGGCGGCGCTGGCGTCCGGGGCCGACACGGCGGTCGTCGACCTGGACCTGCCCGGCGCGGGAGGTCTGCCGGTGCTGGCCGCGCTGCACGACAAGGCGCCCGGCTGCCGGGCGCTGGTGCTGTCCGCGCAGCCCAATCCCGGTCAGGTGCGCCGGGCGTTCGCGGCGCACGCGCTCGGGTTCATGAGTCTGGACGTCGCGCCGGAGCGGCTGGCCGACGGGCTGCGGCAGGTCGCGGCGGGCCGCCGCGCGGTCGACTCCGAGCTCGCCGCCGCCGCCCTCCAGTCGGCCGCCAACCCGCTGACCCGGCGCGAGATGGACGTGCTGCGCGTCGCGGCCGGCGGGGCCCGCTCGGCGGAGATCGCCGACCAGCTCTGCCTGTCGGTCGGCACCGTGCGCAACCACCTGTCGCGGATCATGTGCAAGACGGGGGCCCGCAACCGCGTCGACGCCATCCGCATCGCCGGCGACTCCGGCTGGCTCTGACCGCGCGCGGCACCCGTCCGCCCGTGGAGTCCGCACCCTGGAACCGCCGGGGATCCGGACCCCGGAAGAAGCCGCGCCGCTCCCCCGGGGCCCGGGCTCATGGGCAAGCAAGTACGACGATCTCAGGGCGGAGATCCCTCGGCCAGTGACGGTCTTCACCAATCGCCCGTGTGGTTCGTCATGGCCCGGCGTTCAGGGACGCCAGATGAGCACCAGCGCGCAGTCGTCGTTGTGCCCGGACGCCATGGCGTTGACCAGCACCCGCGCACCGTCGTGGAAGCCCGACGCGTGCAGCCGCTCCGCCTCGCCGAGCAGCTTGTCCAGGCCCGCGTCGATGTCGCGCCCCGGCTGCTCGATCAGGCCGTCGGTGAAGAACATGAGCGCGTCGCCCTTGCGCAGGGTGCCGCTGTCGGGCTCGCAGTGCAGGTCGGGCACCACGCCGAGGACCACGCCCTTGGCCGAGGAGACCTGCCAGTTGCCGGTGCCCGCGTCGAACTTCACCACGGGCGGGTGCCCGGCCGAGGTGATCGTGTAGTCGCCGGTCGCCAGGTCCAGGCGTACGTGCACGGCGGTCACGAAGCCCTCGTCGCCGCGCTGGCGGTGCAGGTAGGTGTTGCAGGCCGGCAGGAAGTCGCCGACCGAGCCGAGCAGCCCGCCGAAGGTGCCGGACAGCAGCAGCGCCCTGGTGCCCGCGTCGACGCCCTTGCCGGACACGTCGACCAGCGCGATGTCCACCTTGTCGCCGTCGCGCATGGAGACCAGGAAGTCGCCGCCGAAGGAGGAGCCGCCCGCCTGCTTGAGCACGACCCTGCCGCCCCAGTCCTTGGGCAGCGGCGGCAGCTCGCCCTGGCTGCGCAGCCGGTCGCGCAGCTCCAGCAGCATCGCGTCGCCGCGCAGCCCCTGCACGCCGAGCTTGCCTCGGGTGCGCGCCATGAGCACGGCCAGGACGGTCGTGAACCCGATCGTCACCATGAGCCCGAGCCCGATCCGGCCCACGCCCAGGGTGAGCGCGATGTAGCCCAGGGCCACCGCCACGGCGCCCAGCAGCTTGGCCAGGCTGGCCAGCCGGAGCTGGAGGCCGCCCACGAGCGTGATGAGGATGAGCAGCGACGGCGAGAACCACTCGGTCGACACGCGCGCCGCCAGCAGGCCGACGACGAGCGTCAGCATGACCAGCGTGACCAGCAGGTTGCGGTCACGGGTCAGGGCCCGCCGAAGGAGCCGGACGGCGGGCACCAGCAGCGGCACCCGCACCAGGAGCGCGCGGAGCCGTGGCGGGATCAGCGGCGCCGGTCGGGAACTCATGATGCGCCTGACTGTATCGGTCTGGCACACGTTTGGGCAGCCCACTTGACCAACGCCTAGATCATGATGCGGGGATATTGGGTGGCCGGCGGCCTTCACGCGCTCCTACGGTTGACGGATGACCTATCCCATCCGCCCGATCGGCGAATCCGAGTGGAGCGCGGCCACCGCAGTGCTGGAGGAGGCGTTCGGCTGGAGCCCCACCCCCTCCCAGAAGGAGCGGTACAAGGCCGAGACGGAGTTCGACCGCACGCTGGCCGCCTTCGACGGCGACGCCGTCGTGGGTCTCGCGGGCGCCTACAGCCTCACCATGACGGTCCCCGGCGGGCGGCAGCTGCCCGTCGCGGGCGTCACCGCCGTCAGCGTGCTGCCCTCGCACCGCCGAAGCGGCATCCTGTCCTCCCTGATGCGCCGCCAGCTCGCCGACGTGCGCGAGCGCGGCGAGAGCGTCGCGGCCCTGTACGCCTCCGAGGCGTCGATCTACGGCCGTTTCGGGTACGGCAGGGCCGCCGTTCAGCAGGCGTTCCGCATCAGCACCCACGACGCGGCCTTCGTCCCGGGGGCGCCGCAGGACCCGTCGCTGCGGATGCGGGTCGCGAAGCCGCAGGAGCGCCGCGCCGACTACGAGCGGCTGTTCGCCTCCGTCGTGACCAGGCGGCCGGGACTGTACGCGCGCCGGAAGGAGACCTGGGACAACGTGCTGGCCGACAGCGAGGCCGACCAGCGGGGCGCCGGGCCGCTGCGCTCGATCGTGGTCGAGGACGACGAGGGGGTGCGCGGGTACGCGCTGTTCCGGATCAAGCCGTCGTGGGACGACGACGGGATGGCCGGCGGCGAGCTGCTGCTGGTGGAGCTGTTCGCCGCCGACCCGGCCGCGTACGCGCTGCTGTGGCGGGGTGTGCTCGACCGCGACCTGGTCACGCGCGTCGACGCGGGCACGAGACCGCTGGACGACCCGCTCATCGCGCTGCTCGCCAATCCGCGCCAGCTGCGCGCCCGCTGGCACGACGAGCTGTGGGTACGCGTGGTCGAGGTGGAGAAGGCGCTCGTCGCCCGCTCCTACGCGGCACCCGTCGACCTGGTCGTGGAGGTCGAGGACGAGGTGTGCCCGTGGAACGCGGGGCGCTGGCGGCTCACCGCCGACCCGGCGGGCGCGGAGTGCAAGCCGGTGGAGGAGGAGCCGGACGTGTCGCTGCCGGTCGCCGCGCTGGGCTCGGCCTACCTGGGCGACGGGCTCCTGACGGCCCAGCTCGACGCCGGGCTGCTGCGCGAGCACACGCCGGGCGCGGTGCGGGAGCTGGCCGCGGCCATGGCGTGGAGCCCGAAGCCGTGGGCGGGGCTGACCTTCTGACGTAGGCTCGGCGCATGGCACTGCAGAGCATGCAGATCACGGCGGTGACGGCGATGCGGGCCCGCGACGTGTCGCGGCCGTCGAAGGAGCAGCAGGAGGCCGCCGACAGGCGGCCCCTGCGTGACGAGATGCCGAGGCGCGAGCCCCGGCGCAGGACGTAGGGAGGCTACGGCAGCGAGGGGAGCTGGCCGATCGTCTCGTAGCTCTCGACCTGGGCGATGCGGCGGCTGTGCCGCTCGGCGCCGGAGAACGGCGTGGCCAGGAACACCTCCACGAACCTGGTCGCCTCCTCCGTGGAGTGCATGCGGGCGCCGACGCTGACGACGTTGGCGTCGTTGTGCTCGCGGGCGAGCCGGGCCGTCTCCTCGTTCCAGGCGAGCGCGGCGCGGATGCCGCGCACCTTGTTGGCGGCGATCTGCTCACCGTTGCCCGATCCGCCGATGACCACGCCGAGGCTCGCCGGGTCGCCCGCCACGCCCTCGGCCGCCCGCAGGCAGAACGCCGGATAGTCGTCCTCGGCGTCGAGGACGAAGGGACCGCAGTCGGTCACCTCGTGGCCGTGGTCCTTCAGCCAGGACACGAGATGGTTCTTGAGCTCATAGCCGGCATGGTCGGCACCGATGTAGACACGCACCCGTCCAGTCTTCCACAGCACCGCGCGAGGAGCTGTGGTCGGCGCGGCGGCTCGCTACAGTAAGGACTGCTAACCAAGACCGCCCCTTACGGAAGTTGAGCATCCATGCGTGAGATCCGCGTGATCGGCGACCCGGTCCTGCGTACGGCCGCCGAGCCCGTCGAGGGCTTCGACCGGGAGCTGCGCCGCCTGATCGACGAGATGTTCCAGGCGATGTACGCGGTGGACGGCGTCGGCCTGGCCGGCCCGCAGATCGGCGTGTCGCGGCAGCTGTTCGTCTACGACATCAGCGGGCGCAAGGGGCACGTGATCAACCCGGTGCTGACCGTCGACGACCCCGAGGAGATCCTCGACGAGGAGGGCTGCCTGTCGGTGCCCGACCGGAGGACCGGGACGCCCATCTACGCGCCGGTCGCCCGGGCCGCCGGGGTGACGGTCGAGGGCCTCGACCGGCTCGGCCGCCCGCTGCGCGTCAAGGCCCGGGGCTCGCTGGCCCGGTGCTTCCAGCACGAGACCGACCACCTCGACGGCAGGCTGTACGTCGACCGGCTCCCCAAGAACGAGGCGCGCAAGATCATTCTCAAGGCGTAGATTGACGGCATGAGCGTACTCGCGGGCAAGGGCGCACTGGTCACGGGCGGGTCCCGGGGCATCGGCAGGGCGATCGTGGAGCGGCTGCGCGCCGACGGAGCAGAGGTGGTCTTCAGCTACCTCGGCAGCGCGGAGACGGCGGCACGGGTCGCCGACGAGACCGGGGCGCATGCCGTACAGGCCGACCAGGGCGTCAAGGAGGAGCTGGAGAGGCTGTTCGCCGAGGCGGAGAAGCTGCTGCCCGGCGTGGACGTCATCGTCTCCAACGCGGCCGAGGGCGGGCTGGGGACCATCGCGGAGGTGCCGGAGGAGACGTACGAGCGGGTGTTCGCCGTCAACGCCCGCGCCACCTTCCTGGCCATCCAGTGGGCGTCCCGGGTCATGCGCGACGGCGGCCGGATCATCACCATCTCCACCCTCAACACCGCGATCCCAGCCCCCGGCATCGGCCTCTACGCGGCCAGCAAGGCGGCGGTCGAGCAGTTCGCCAAGGTGGCGGCGCGCGAGCTGGGCCCCCGCGGCATCACCGCCAACACCGTCTCGCCCGGCGCCACGGACACCGACATGCTGCGCTCCAGCAACCCCCCGGAGGCGCTGGAGCGGGCGACGGCGCTCACGGCGCTGGGACGGCTGGGACGGCCCGAGGACATCGCCTCGGTCGTGGCGTTCCTCGCCGGCCCGGACAGCGGCTGGATCACCGGCCAGAACCTCCTGGCGACCGGCGGCATGATCCTCTAGTCACAGCTGGAGGGACTTGAGTTCCAGGTACTCCTCCAGGCCGGCCTCGCCCAGCTCCCGGCCGATGCCCGACTGCTTGTAGCCGCCGAACGGGGCCGAGGGGTTGAAGCGGCCACCGTTGATCATGACCTGGCCGGTGCGCAGGCGGCGGGCCACGGCCAGGGCGCGTTCCTCCGTGCCCGCCCAGACGGCGCCCGACAGGCCGTAGCGGGTGCCGTCGGCGATGCGGACGGCCTGCTCCTCGGTGGTGTACGGGACGATCGACAGCACCGGGCCGAAGATCTCCTCCTGCTCGATGGCCATGCCCGGCTCGACCCCGGCGAAGACGGTGGGCTCCACGTAGTAGCCGCGCGGCAGGGGCCGCTCCGTGCCGCCCGTGACCAGCCGGGCACCCTCCTCCTGGCCCCGGTTGATGTAGCGGATGACGCGGTCGCGCTGGACGGCCGAGACGAGCGGGCCGAGGCGGGTGGCGTCGTCGAGCGGGTCGCCGACGGTGTACGAGCGGGCCGCCTCGACGGCCAGGCCCACCGCCTCGTCGTACTGGTCGCGATGGACGATCATGCGGGTCCAGGCGGAGCAGGTCTGGCCGGAGTTGACGAAGCAGTTGGCGACGCCGGATTTGACGGCCGTGACCAGGTCGGCGTCGGGCAGGATGACGTTGGCGGACTTGCCGCCCAGCTCCAGCGCGACGCGTTTGACGCCCTCGGCCGCCAGCGCCGCGACCCTGCGGCCGGCGGCGGTCGAGCCGGTGAAGGACACCATGTCCACCTCGGGGTGGGCCGCCATGGCCTCCCCCACCACGGGCCCGCGCCCGCTGACCAGGTTGAACACCCCGGCCGGCAGGCCCACCTCGTCGAGGATCTCGGCCAGCGCGTACGCGGCGAGCGGCGCCACCTCGCTCGGCTTGAGCACGACCGTGCAGCCCGCGGCCAGCGCCGGCGCGACCTTGCAGACGACCTGGTGCAGCGGGTAGTTCCACGGGGTGATCGCGGCGACCACGCCGACCGGCTCCCTGAGCACCAGGGAGTTGCCGGTGCGCGTCTCGCGCGGATGACTCTCGGCCAGCCGGGCGTAGGAGGCGAGCACCCCGGCGGGCATCAGCGTCTGCACCTTGAGCGCGAACCGCAGCGGCGCCCCCATGTCGGTCGCGATGACATGGGCGACCTCGCGGGCGCGCCGTTCGAGCAGCTCGGCCGCGGCGGCGAGGAGCTTGGCGCGCTCCGCGGGATCGGCGCCCGACCAGGCGGCAAAGGCTGCGCGCGCGGCCAGCACCGCGGCCTCCACGTCGGCCGGCGCGCCCGCCGGCACCCGGCCGATGATCTCCTCTGTGGCCGGGTTGACGACGTCGATCGCCTCACCCGAGACCGACGCGGTCCAGGCACCGCCGATGTACAGCTTGCGCATGGCCCCATACTCGCGCGCCGCCCCCGACTTGGCGAGGGCGTGCGCATGACTGGGGTTCGTCAGGAAGGTACGGGACTGTACCCCGGAGGGAAGGACATCGCCCCGGGCACCGGCGGAGGCGCGTCAGCCGGAGCGGGTCAGTCGAAGCGGGGCGACCTCGTGCGGGTGCGCTTGAGCTCGAAGAAGTCCTCGAACGCCGTCACCAGGAGCACGCCGTCCCACAGCCGGCCGGCCTCCTCGCCGCGCGGGACGCGGGTGATGACGGGGCCGAAGAAGGCGTTGGCGCCGACGCGGATGATCGGGGTGCCGACGTCCTCGCCGACGAGGCCGATGCCCTCCTCGTGGGAGGCGGCGATGGCGTCGTCGAACTCCTCGGACTCCATGGCGGCGACCACCTCGGTGTCCAGGCCGACCGCCGCCAGGGACTCCTCCGCGATCTCACGGTAGAGCTCCGGCCGCTTGGACCTGCCCTCGTTGTGCAGGCGGGTGCCGAACTCGGTGTAGAGCGGGCCGGTCACCTGGTCGCCGTACTTCTGCTGGGCGGCGGCGATGACCCGGACGAGCCCCATGGCCCGCACGGTGCGCTCCTTGTACTCCTGGGGGACGTCCTTGTCCTGGTTGAGCAGTTTCAGGCTCATGAGGCGCCAGCGCGGCTCGATGGGGCGAACCTGTTCCACCTCGATCAGCCAACGCGAGGTCGCCCAGGCGAAGGGGCAGGAGGGGTCGAACCACAGATCGGCGGGAGTCCTCGTAGTCATGTATGGCCATAACCTGGGAACGTCGGTCTCCTATTCCACGTGACAGGATGCCGACTACCCCGACGGAGTGGTGAAAAGGAGCACAACTTGGCAGGCAACCTGACTCGGGACGAGGCTCGCGAGCGCGCCCGGCTGCTGAATGTCGAGTCATACGAGGTCGCCCTCGACCTGACCGAGGGGGACGAGCGGTTCGAGAGCGTCACCACTGTCCGCTTCGCCGGCACGCAGCCCGGCGCGTCCACCTTCATCGACCTGCACGGCGCGCGGGTGCGCCGCGTCACGCTCAACGGCGAGGACCTCGACGTCTCCGCCTACGACGCCGACAAGGGCCGCTTCCCGCTGCCCTCCCTGGCCGGGACCAACGAGCTGCGCGTCGACGCCGACTGCGCCTACATGCGGACCGGCGAGGGCCTGCACCGCTTCGTCGACCCGGTGGACCAGAAGGTCTACCTGCACAGCCAGTTCGAGACGGCCGACGCGCACCGCATGTACGCCTGCTTCGACCAGCCCGACCTCAAGGCCACCTTCCAGCTCACCGTGCTCGCGCCGGCCGACTGGGAGGTCGTCTCCAACGCCGCCGCCTCCAGCGTCGAGGACCTGGCCCCGGAGGGCGGCAAGCACGGCGCCGCCCAGCCCGCCAAGCGGTGGGAGTTCCCGCCCACGCCGGTCATGTCCACGTACATCACCGCGCTCGTGGCCGGTCCGTACCACAAGGTGACCTCCGAGCACGACGGCATCCCGCTCGGCATCTACTGCCGCGCCTCGCTCGCGGAGCACCTCGACGCCGACAACATCCTGGAGGTCACCCGGCAGGGCTTCGACTTCTTCCACAAGGTGTTCGGCGTCCGCTACCCGTTCGGCAAGTACGACCAGCTCTTCGTGCCGGAGTTCAACGCCGGCGCGATGGAGAACGCCGGCTGCGTCACCTTCCTGGAGGACTACGTCTTCCGCTCCCGGGTCACCGACGCGGTGGTCGAGCGGCGCGCCGAGACGATCCTGCACGAGATGGCGCACATGTGGTTCGGCGACCTCGTCACCATGCGCTGGTGGGACGACCTGTGGCTGAACGAGTCGTTCGCCACGTACATGTCCGTGCTCGCGCAGGCCGAGGCGACGCGCTGGGGCGGGGGGGCGTGGACGACGTTCGCGAACGTGGAGAAGTCCTGGGCCTACCGCCAGGACCAGCTCCCCTCCACCCACCCCATCTCCGCCGACATCCCCGACATGCAGGCGGTCGAGGTCAACTTCGACGGCATCACGTACGCCAAGGGCGCCTCGGTGCTCAAGCAGCTCGTCGCGTACGTGGGGCTGGACAACTTCCTGGCCGGCGTGCGTGACTACTTCAACGAGCACGCCTGGGGCAACACCGAGCTGAAGGACCTGCTCAACGCCCTGGAGCGGACCTCCGGCCGTGACCTGTCGTCCTGGTCGAAGGAGTGGCTGGAGACGGCCTGGGTCAACACCCTGCGCCCCTCCTTCACGCTGACCGACGACGGCCGCTTCGACAGCTTCGAGGTGCTCCAGGAGGCCCCGGCCGACTACCCGACGCTGCGCTCGCACCGCGTCGCGATCGGTCTGTACAAGCTGGACGGCGACGTGCTCACCCGGGTCAAGCGGGTCGAGCTCGACGTCGTGGGCGCTCGCACGGCCGTTCCCGAGCTGGCCGGCGAGGAGCAGCCCGACCTGGTCCTCGTCAACGACGACGACCTGACGTACGCCAAGATCCGCCTGGACGAGCGGTCGCTGCGCACGCTGGTCGACGGCGGCATCGCCCGCTTCACCGAGTCGCTGCCCCGCGCGCTGTGCTGGTCGGCGGCCTGGGACATGACGCGCGACGGCGAGCTGTCCACCCGCGACTACGTCCGGCTCGTGGTGTCGGGCGTGGGCACGGTCAAGGACATCACGGTCCTGCAGGCCGTGCTGCGGCAGGCACGGATGGCCGTGCAGCAGTACGCCGACCCGGCCTGGCGGCAGGAGGGCCTGGCTCTTCTGGCCACCGAGCTCCGGTCGCTGCTGGAGGGCGCCGAGCCGGGCTCTGACCACCAGCTCGCGTTCCTGCAGGCGTTCGCGCCGGTGGCCACCTCCGAGGGCGACCTCGCGCTGCTCAGCGGCATCCTCGACGGGTCGGCGGTGCCCGCGGGCCTGACCGTGGACACCGACCTGCGCTGGACGCTCGTCCACGCGCTGGTGTCGGGCGGCGTGCTCGGCGAGGCGGACATCGAGGCCGAGCTGCGGCGCGACCCGACCGCCACCGGCGAGCGGTCCGCGGCGCTGTGCCGGGCGGCCGTGCCGACGGCCGAGGCCAAGGCGGCGGCCTGGGCGGCCGTCGTGAGCGGCGGGCTGGCCAACCACATCGCCCGCACCACGATCACCGGGTTGCAGGACCCGCAGCACGTCGAGCTGCTGGAGCCGTACCGCGACAAGTACTTCGCCGAGGTCGGGCGGATCTACAAGGAGTGGACCTTCGACCAGGCGTCGACGTTCGCGGTCGGGTGCTTCCCGTCGCTGCTCATCGAGCCGGAGACGGTGGAGGCGGCCGAGCGCTACCTCGCCGAGCACCAGCCGCCGCAGGCGCTGCGCCGGCTGATCCTCGAAGGGGCTGACGGCGTCAGCCGCGCGCTGCGCAACCGGGCCAAGGACGCGGAGTCCGCGGCGTAGCGACCGGTGTCGCGAGGGTCCCGTGCCCCGTGCCGGGGCCCTCGGCCTTTCCCGCCGCGGTGGGCCGCCCGTGGCGGATTCCGGCCTGGTCATGGGCCTGCCGGTGTTAGCCTCGAAGGCGTGCTCGGCTCCGGGACCACGCTCAACGACCGCTACGTGCTGGCCGACCGCGTCGGCGGTGGCGGCATGGGCGAGGTCTGGCGCGCCGCCGACACGGTTCTCGGCCGCACCGTCGCCGTCAAGGTGATGATGCCCGCGCTGGCCGAGAACCCGGCGTTCGCCCGGCGGTTCCAGAACGAGGCCCGCGCCATGGCCACGCTGCGGCATCCCGGCGTGGTCGACGTCTACGACTACGGCACGTGCGAGGTCGCCGGGCGGCGGATGAGCTTCCTGGTGATGGAGTACGTCGAGGGCGAGTCGCTCGACCGGATCCTGCGGCGCCGGGCCCTCGACCCGGCCGAGACCATGCGGCTGGTGGCCGAGGTGGCCGACGCGCTGGGCGCCGCGCACGCGCAGGGCATCGTGCACCGTGACGTCAAGCCGGCCAACCTGATGATCAGGCCCGACGGACGGGTCGCGCTCACCGACTTCGGCATCGCGCACTCCGTCTCGGCCGGTCAGCTCACCGCCACCGGCGCGATGCTGGGCTCGGCCGCCTACTGCGCCCCCGAGCTGGCCACCGCGAGCGGCGTCACCCCCGCGGTCGACGTCTACGCCCTGGGCGTGGTGGCGTACGAGTGCCTGACCGGGCGGCTGCCGTACGAGGGCGACACGCCCGTGCAGATCATCTACAAGCACCTCCACGCGCCCGTCCCGGCGCTGCCGCCGGAGATTCCCGCGGGGCCACGGCAGGTGGTCCAGCGGGCGCTGGAGAAGGCGCCCGACATGCGCTGGCCGTCGGCCGCCGAGCTGGCCGGCGCGGCGCGGCGGGCGCTGGCCGAGCCGGGCGCACGGCTCTCCTCGCGCCGGCGGCGCGGGCTGCTGAGCGCGCTGGCGTCGGTGGCCGCGGCCGTCACGGTCAGCGTGGCCGTCGCCGGGTCCGTCTGGACCCGCGACCAGAGCGCCGCCGACCCGATCACGAGCCCGACGCCGGCCGCCACGACGAGCCGGACGACGACCGCGGCCGACCCGCCCGTGACGCGCCACCCGTCCGCGCCCCCGCCCAAGACCGGCGTCAGCGTGCGGCCGAGCGGCACGCCCACGCCCGCCACCCCCACGGTCACGCCGACGGCGCCCACGCCCACGGCGACCCCCAGCACGACCCCGCCCACGACGACGCCGCCGCCCACCACGCGCGAGCCCGAGCCCACCCAGGAGCCGACGACGGCCGACCCGCAGGAGCCGACTCCCGAGCCGTCGGCCACCAGGGAGCCCGGCGACATCCAGTGCATCCGCGCCCCCTGTCCCTGACCTGCCTGAAGGGTCCGGGGTCTGCGGGCATCGGCGGGAAAGGCCGGCGATGATCTGCTTGACGCGAAACGGGCGAGGCGCCCCGCTTTGCCGGAGGACGGGTCGGCCCCGTGAGAGAGTGACCACGTGAAGTCCACGCGCGACCTGCTCGTCACCCTCGCCCGCCGCCACGCGTTCGCCGACCTCGGGGCGCTCGCCCCGTCGGCCGAGGTGGCGGATGTGTGCGAGTTCGGGCAGCGGCTGCTCTCCCTCGACGCCGAGGACTTCGCGGCGGAGGCCAGGGCCGTGCCCGCGGAGCTGAGGCGGCAGGCCCGGGCGTGCCACATGCCGCAGACGCCCCGCGAGCAGCCGAGGGGGGCGCTGGAGTCGCTGCGGCCCGCGTACGGGCTGCTGCTGGAGGTCATCGCGATCCGCTGGCGGCGCCGCGAGCTGAGCCCGATGATCGCCGCCGTGCACATCGCCAGCGAGTACCTGCCGCTCCTGGCGTTCGAGCCGCAGCTCGGTCACGCGGGCGACCCGGTGCGCTGGCCGGACGGCCTGAGCGCCCCGGGCAGCCGCTTCGGCGTGATCGGCGACCGCGACTGCGACCACACCAAGTCCGAGCAGTCGGCCACCAACCGGACGCTCCGGGTCGCGGTCGAGCCCGCCGAGGGCTGGCGCGCCTACTTCGACCGGCAGCACAGCCAGGTGGCCGGCGCACTGGCGGTGTGCGTCTCCACCTGCCGCAACCCGTGCACGGCGATGCACTGGATCCCGCCGGAGCCGCGCGCCGACCTCGGTCTGCGGGCCCGCACCGCGCTGGCCTTCGCCGAGACCCCGCTGGTACGGCTGCGCCACGCGGCGCCGGTCGGCCACGGGTTCGGCGTGCCGTCGCCCGAGGAGGTGCTGGAGGCGTGGGAGCGCAGCCGCGCCGCCCTGGACAAGAACGCGATCGGCGCAGCCGCCTCGAAGGACGACGGGTTCCCGCTGCCGGGGCTGCCGTCGCTGTTCTCGGCGATCGCGGACGCGGCGATCGCGCCCTCGACGCTGATGGCGGGGGTGAGCGAGCACGTCGTCGCCCTGCTCGACCGCCTGCCCGACGACGCCGTCTGACGACGTCCCAGCCTCGGCACCCCGGCGAGTCGGATAGCTCGTGAAAGTATCCCACGTTACGCCCACCAGGGATCTCTGGCGAGGAACGTAATAGATACCCGGAAATCCGGCGCGGGACACGGTGACCTGAGCCATAAAACTATGGACGGACCAACACTAGGAATCGACGATCTCCACGGGCTACGGTGAATCGCGTGGACTCCGACCACCAGCGAGAAGACGGTCACAGCGCCTCGCCCATCTGGGTGAGCGACCGACCAGAGACCGAGACCGACGCCGACCCGGCCGCCGCCGGGCAGAGCGGCGCCGAGCGATCGGCGGCCGCGTCCGTGCCCGCTTCCGTCCCCGTGGTCCGCGCCTCCCTGCGCGGCCTGATCCAGCAGCCCCGCTACCGCTCGCTCCGCAACCGCGCGCTGCTGGCGGTCGCCGTGGCGCTGGTCGCGGGCTTCCTGCTCGCCGACTGGCGGCTGGGCGTGACGGCGGGCGTCATCGCGGCGATCGCCGACGCGGTCTACCGTGCCCGGTCGAGCTCGACCGTGCCGGCGTGGCGGCGCGCCTCCGTCGCGGAGCGGCGCACCGAGGCCCAGCTGCGCAAGCTGGAGCGCAACGGCTACCGCACCCTGCACGCGAGGGCGATCCCCGGCACCGAGGCGCAGATCGACCACCTCGTCGTCGGGCCGACCGGCGTGTACGCGGTCGACTCGGAGAAGTGGGACAAGCAGCTGCCCGTCCGCGTGCAGATGGGCAAGAAGCTCTACCACGGCCCGTTCGACAAGAAGGCCCGCATCGCCGAGGCGAAGATGGAGGCGTCGGCGGCCAGCGAGCTGATCAGCAAGGTGTACGGCCGCGAGGTGCAGGTCGTGCCGTCCCTGGCGATCTACGGCCCCGCGGTGCCCTGGAAGATCATGACGATCCGCGGGGTGGACGTCTACGAGGGCGGCCGGGCCCGCAAGTGGATCACCAAGCGCGAGCGCGCGCTGACCGACGCCGAGATCGAGCGCCTGTACGAGATCGCGGCCGAGGTGCTGCCGGCCCGCTACGGCGAGGACTGACCCCGCCCCGTGGCGCGGCGGGCCGTCATCTGATCCGGCCGTGCAGCAGCTCGGCCAGGGTGGCGTGGGTCCGCTCCACGGGCCGGTCGGGGTAGAGCGCCCGCCGTTCGATGGAGACCGTCAGCACCATGCCGAAGACGGCGGTGGCGGCGGTCTCCACGTCGAGGTCGGCCCTGACCTCGCCGGCGGCGGCGGCCCGGCGCAGCACGCCCGCGTACACGCCGAGCGCCTGCTCGCGCAGCTGCGCCACCGCCTCCTGCCAGGCGGTCCGCCACATCTCGGCCAGCAGCACCCGCGCGAGCGGGCCGTGCTCCTCGAAGAAGCGCAGCTGGCCCAGGACGACGGAGTCGAGCGCCTCCAGGGCGGTCCCGCCGGTGTCGGCCGCCGCCAGGGCCTCGGCCAGCCGGCCGATCGAGTGCTCCAGCAGCGCGCCGAACAGCCCCTCCTTGCTGCCGAAGTTGTAGAACACGGTGCCCTTGGCCACCCCGGCCCGCTCGGCGATGGCCTCGACGGTCGTGGCGGTGTAGCCCTGCTCGGCCATCAGCTCGATGGCGGCCGCGAACACCTTCGACCGGGTGTCCTGCCGGCTCACAGCGCCAGCTCCGGGTGCAGCCGCTTGACCGTCCATGTGCGGCCGCGCTGCACGGCGAGGGTGGTGAGCGCGATGCCCAGCACGAGGAAGGCGGCCAGCACGCCGCAGGCCTGCCAGACCACGGTCGGGTCGCCGCCGCTGATCAGCCGGCGCAGCGCCGCGACGACCCAGCTCATCGGCAGCCACGGCGAGATGGTCTGGAAGAAGCCGGGCGACGTCTCGATCGGGTACGTGCCGGCCGCCGAGGTGAGCTGGAGCATCAGCAGCGCCAGGGCCACGATCCGGCCGGGCGGGCCGAGCAGCGCGTTGACCGCCTGCACGACCGCGAGGAAGGCCGCGGCGGCCAGCAGGAGCAGGCCGACCACGCCGGCCCAGTTCGCGGCCTGGAGGCCGAGGCCGAACCGCAGCACGGCCGCGAGCACGCCGACCTGCGCGGCGCCGAGCGCGACCGCCGGGAACCACCCGGACAGCGCGATCCGCAGCGCGCCCGACGTGCCGGCCAGGCGCCGCTGGTTGAGGGGCTTGAGCACCATGTACGCGATCATCGCACCGACCCAGAGGGCCAGGGGCAGGAAGAACGGGGCGAAGCCGGTGCCGTAGTTGGGCACCTCGTTGTCCACGTCCTTGTCCAGGTGCACGGGGTCGCTCATCATGTCGGCGCGGGCGTCGCGCTCCTGGGCGTCGTAGTCGGGGATCTGCTTGGCGCCGTCGCCGAGGCCGTCGGCCAGGTCCTTGGAGCCCTTGGCGAGCCGCGACAGGCCCTTGTCGACCTGGCCGGCGCCGTCGTGCAGCCGGTCCACGCCCGTGGAGAGCCGGTCGGCGCCGTCGCCGAGCCGGGTCAGGCCGCCGTCGAGCTGGGTGAGTCCGCCGGTGACCTGGGCGGACCCGGCGCGCAGCTTGGTGGCGCCCCGGTAGAGCTCGTCGGCGCCCCGGCCCGCCTTGCCCACACTGCTGTCGATCTTGGCGGCGCCGGCGGCGAGCTTGGCCAGGCCGGCGTCGAGCTGGTCGACCTGCCGCCTGACCTCGTTCACGCGCGGGCCGAGCTGCGGGGCCACCTGAGCGATCCTGCGGGCGCTGGCCGCCAGCTCCCGGGCGCCGGCGGCCAGCTCGGCGGCCTCGGGGTCCTGGAGCCGGTCGGCCTGGTCGGCGACCCGCTCGGCGGCACTGGCCACCTGCGGGCCCCACTCGTTGAGGAGGGGGACGTACTTGTCGGCGATCTGGTCGACGGTGCGGGTCTGGGCGCGGACCTTGGCCGAGGCCTCCCGCGCGCCCTGCCGCAGCGGGGCGGTGCCCTGGCTGCGCAGCTTGGTCAGGCCGCCGCGCAGCTGCCCGATGCCGCGCTGGGCCTGGGTGATGCCGTCTGTGACCTGCGCGGAGCCGTCGCGCAGGCGGGCGGTGGCGCTGCCCGCGGTGTCGAGGCCGGAGGAGAGCTGCCGGGCGCCGCTCTCGGCGGTGCCGAGGCCGTCGTTGAGCTTGGAGACGCCGTCGCCGGCCTTGACCGTGCCGTCGTGGAGCCGGTCGGCGCCGTCGGCGGCCTCGGTGGTCTTGTCGTGGATGTCGCCGATGGAGATGAAGACCCGGTCGAAGTAGCCGTGCACGGCGGTGCGCTCGGCGGCGGCCCGCACCTCGTTGAACACGGCGTCGGAGATGCTGCCGACGATGTAGCTGCGTCCCGTGTCGACGCGGACGCCGAGCTGGGCGGGCTCGGGCGTGCCCGTGTCGTCGGCGGGCGAGGCCAGCCGGGAGCTGAAGTCGGCGGGGACGGTCAAGGACAGGTAGTAGCTGCCGTCCCTGACGCCGTCGGCGGCCTGCCGGGGGGTCGCCTCGTGCCAGTTGAAGACGTGGCGCTCCCGCAGCTCGTCGGCCAGGTCCTGGCCGGCGTGCAGGGTCTTGCCGCCGGCCGTCGCGGGCCGGTCCTCCATGACCAGCGCGACGGGCACGCGGTCCAGGTTGCCCTGCGGGTCCCAGAACGACCACAGGTACAGCCCCGCGTACAGCAGGGGCAGCACGACGACCGCCGCCAGCGCCAGCCTGGGCAGTCTCGACCGCAGCATGCCTCTCATCACAGCTCCACGAGGTGGTCGTAGCGGGTGGGCGGGTGCACGCACGAGGCGACGACGGTGCGGTCCAGGCCGTCGAGCAGGGTCCAGAGCGCCTCCTGCCGGTCGGGCGGCAGGCCGGCGTCGACGTTGTCGGCGACGATCACCTTCGGGTCGTCGAGCAGCGCCAGCGCGACACCGAGCCGCACCTGGCCCTCGCGGTCCAGCTCGCGCACGAGCGTCTGCTCGCCGGCGTCGCCGAGCCGCAGTCCGGCCTGTCCCAGCACCTTCGGGTACGGCCCGCGCCCGCGCTCGCGCAGGTGCTCCCCGACGGTCAGCGCCCTGTCGAGGTCGGTCACCCCGTCCACGAGGGCCAGCGCGGCGACCTTGCGGATGGCGCGAGGTTTGACGTGGCCCGCCACGGCAAGGGTGCCCGCCGTGGGCTTCATCCGCCCGGCCAGCGTGAGGAGCAGGCTGGTGCGGCCGCTGCCGGCGGGGCCGGCGACGACGGTGAGCGTGCCGGGTCCGGCCTCCAGGGAGACCCCGGCGTAAGCCTCCTCCACGGACAGGCCCTTGGCGACGATCACGGCGGCTTCCCTCCCTTTGAACTGACCAGTCAGTACAAAGGTAGCTTACGCCGACTTTTGATGGATTTGGGGGGTTCGATACCGGCGTCCCACGGAACGGGAGCGAAGCGTCCGACTGGTGGACACCCTGTCTCAGCCACCGGGCGGCGGGCCGTACCATGTGAAGACTGGAAAGCGATGGGAGAAGCACTATGCCCGCCCTCAGGTCTCGTACGGTCACCCACGGCAGGAACATGGTCGGCGCGCGCGCCCTGCTCCGCGCCACCGGTGTAGCGGGCAGCGACTTCGGCAAGCCCATCATCGCCGTGGCCAACAGCTTCACCCAGTTCGTGCCGGGGCACGTGCACCTGCGCGAGGTCGGCGACGTGGTCTCCGCCGCGATCCGCGAGGCCGGGGCGATCCCGCGTGAGTTCAACACGATCGCCGTCGACGACGGCATCGCCATGGGCCACGGCGGCATGCTCTACTCCCTGCCCTCGCGGGAGCTGATCGCCGACGCCGTCGAGTACATGGTCAACGCCCACTGCGCCGACGCGCTGATCTGCGTCTCCAACTGCGACAAGATCACGCCTGGCATGCTGCTGGCCGCGTTCCGGCTGAACATCCCGACGGTCTTCGTCTCGGGCGGCCCCATGGAGGCGGGCAAGACGCCCGGCCGCAAGCTCGACCTGGTCGACCCCATGGTCGCCGCCGCCGACGACTCCGTCTCCGACGCCACGCTGCTGGAGATGGAGGAGGCGGCCTGCCCGACCTGCGGGTCCTGCTCCGGCATGTTCACCGCCAACTCGATGAACTGCCTGGTCGAGGCCATGGGCCTGGGGCTGCCCGGCAACGGCACGATCCTGGCCACCCACCGGTCGCGCAAGAAGCTGTTCGAGGACGCCGGCCGGCGGCTCGTCGAGATCACCCGCCGCTACTACGAGGACGACGACGAGTCGGTGCTGCCGCGTTCGATCGGCACGCGCGACGCGTTCGAGAACGCGATGACGCTCGACGTGGCCATGGGCGGCTCGACCAACACGATCCTGCACATCCTGGCCGCGGCCCGCGAGGCGGGCGTCGACTTCGGCCTCAAGGAGATCAACGAGATCTCGCTGCGCGTGCCCTGCCTGTGCAAGGTGGCGCCCGCGACGAACAAGTACCACGTCGAGGACGTCCACCGCGCCGGCGGCATCCCCGCCATCCTGGGCGAGCTCGACCGCGCCGGGCTGCTCCACCGCGACGTGCCGACGGTCAACGGCGGCACCCTCGGCTCGATGCTGGCCCAGTGGGACCCGCTCTCGCCCCAGGTGCTGCCGGAGGCCGTCGAGCTGTGGCACGCCGCGCCCGGCAACGTCCGCACGGTCAAGCCGTACTCCCAGGACAACCGCTGGGACGACCTCGACCTCGACCGCGCCGAGGGCTGCGTGCGCGACCTCGAGCACGCCTACTCCGCCGACGGCGGCCTGGCCGTGCTCTACGGCAACATCGCCCGTGACGGGGCGGTGGTCAAGACCGCCGGCGTCGACGAGTCGATCTGGAAGTTCAGCGGGCCGGCGGTCGTGTTCGAGTCGCAGGAGCAGGCGGTCGAGGGCATCCTCGGCGGGCGGGTGAAGGAGGGCGACGTGGTGGTCATCCGCTACGAGGGCCCGAAGGGCGGCCCGGGCATGCAGGAGATGCTCTACCCGACCTCGTTCCTCAAGGGCAGGGGCCTGGGCAAGGCGTGCGCGCTCGTGACCGACGGGCGCTTCTCCGGCGGCACGTCCGGGCTGTCGATCGGCCACGCCTCGCCGGAGGCCGCCGAGGGCGGCGCGATCGCCCTGGTCGAGGACGGCGACATCATCGACATCGACATCCCGTCGCGCGCGCTGGAGCTGCGGGTGCCGGAGGCCGAGCTGGCGGCGCGGCGCGAGCGGCTGCTGGCCGACCTCGGCGGCTACCGCCCGCGCGACCGCGAGCGGCCCGTCAGCGTGGCGCTCCAGGCGTACGCGGCGATGACCACGTCCGCCTCGACCGGCGCCTCGCGCGACCTCACCCAGCTCTCCCGCTGACACCCGGCGCACCGCCCGGCTCCCCGTCGAGGGGCGCCGGGCGGCGCTGTCCGCGGGGGTCAGTGTTCCCTTGCTTGCGCACACGCTTTCGAAAATTGTCGGTGGCGCTCCGTATCGTAGGGGTATGGCTAGAGTCGTGAAGCCCACCACCCGCCCGCTGACGACC
Source organism: Nonomuraea sp. NPDC050383 (assembly GCF_044459125.1). NCBI lineage: Bacteria > Bacillati > Actinomycetota > Actinomycetes > Streptosporangiales > Streptosporangiaceae > Nonomuraea > Nonomuraea sp. NPDC050383. The sequence goes on along the minus strand of NZ_JBITIP010000020.1, from coordinate 90,824 downwards.
GCCGAGATCGCCGCCCTCGCCCTCTCCCTGGCCCACCTCGGCACGGGCCCCCAGGCCGCCACCGCCAGGCGCGGCCTGCAGCACGCTCTGGAGCATCTGGAGCTCGACGACGACGTCATCGCCGCCACACTGTCGACGCTCACCGACCCCCTGCCCGTGGAGGTCGCCTCCCGGGCCCGTCTCATCGCCGACGCCATCACCAGCCGGATGATGATCCGGCTCCACTACTGCGACGCCGCCGGGCACGTCACCGTCCGTGACGTGGAGCCGGTGACGTGCCTGGTCCACCGGGAGTACTGGTACCTCGTCGGGGTGTGCCGGATGCGCCGGGCCATCCGGGCGTTCCGCTTCGACCGCATCCTGGCGGTCGAGCCGACGCTGACCCCGTCCCGCCCCCACCTGGCCGACCGGTTCCTGCCGTTCCAGCGCCGCAAGCGCGCCAGGGCCGCGTAGCGCCCGTAAAGCCCGTCCGGCGCGACGCACCGCGGGCCGCGCTCCGCCGCGCGGCCCGCACATGCCCGCGCCCCGCCGACCGCATACCGTTCACGGCATGAGCTATCGCGTCGCCATGGACATCGGAGGCACCTTCACCGACGTCGTCCGCTACGACGAGACGACCGGGTCAGTCGTGGCGTCGAAGGCGTCCACCACGCCCCACGACCTCGCCGAGGGCGTGTTCACCGCCCTCGCCCGGGTCGTCGACGACCCCGCCGAGATCTCGTACTTCGTGCACGGCACCACCCAGGGGCTCAACGCCCTGCTGGAGCGCAAGGGCGCGCGCGTGCTGCTGCTGGCGAGCGCCGGCGCCGGGGACGTCTACCACATCGCCCGCGGCAACCGTGACCGGATGTTCGACCTGCGCTACCGCAAGCCCGCCCCGCTGGTCCCCCGCGAGGACGTGGCCGAGGTGGCCGGCCGGCTCGACTGGCGGGGCGAGGAGCTCGTCCCGCTGGACGAGGAGGGCGTGCGGCGGGCGGCCCGGCGGGTGCGCGAGGAGGGGTTCGACGCGGTCGCGGTGTGCCTGCTGTTCTCGTACGCCGACCCGCGCCACGAGGTGCGCGCCGGGGAGATCCTGCGGGAGGAGCTGGGCGACGACGTCCTCGTCGTGCTGTCGCACGAGGTGGCGCGCGAGTGGCGCGAGTACGAGCGCACCTCCTCCGCCGTTCTGGAGGCGTACACCGGCCCGGTCGTCCGCCGCTACCTGGCCGAGGTCGAGCGGCGCTTCGCCGAGCGCGGGCCGGGCGTGCCCGTCCACGTCATGCAGTCCTCCGGCGGCCTGGTCAACGCCGCCTACGCCATGCGCAGGCCGTTGCAGACGCTCCTTTCCGGGCCCGTGGGCGGCACCATGGGCGGCGTCGCGGTGGCCAGGCTCCTCGGCCGCGGCAACGTCATCTGCGTGGACATGGGCGGCACCTCGTTCGACGTGTCGCTGGTGGTCGACGGCCGCCCGGACGTGAGCGCCGAGGCGCGCATCGAGGGCCACCCGGTGCTGATGCCCGTCGTCAACCTGCACACGATCGGCGCGGGCGGCGGCTCCATCGCGTACGCGGAGGCGGGGGCGCTGCGCGTGGGCCCCGAGTCCGCCGGCGCGATGCCCGGCCCCGCCTGCTACGGCCGCGGCGGCACGCGGCCCACCGTCACCGACGCGAACGTGGTGCTGGGCCGGGTGGACCCGGCGTGGTTCGCGGGCGGCCTCATGGAGCTCGACGTGGAGGCGGCCGGAGCGGCCGTCGCCACGCTCGCCGAGGAGCTCGCCCTCGACCCCCTGGAGCTGGCCGAGGGGGTGTGCGCCGTGGCCAACGCGAAGATGGCCCAGGTCATCCGGACCCTCACCGTCGAGCACGGGGTGGAGCCGCGGGAGTTCTCGCTGGTGGCCTTCGGCGGGGCCGGCGCGATGCACGCGGTGTTCATCGCCCGCGAGCTGGGCATCTCGGAGGTCGTCATCCCGCGCTTCCCCGGCGCGTTCTCCGCGTGGGGCATGCTGGAGGCCGAGGTCCGGCGCGACCTGACGCACCCGTACTTCCGGCCGCAGGACGCCCTCGACGGAGCCGAGCTGGCGGAGCTGCTCACCGGCCTGGAGGCGCGGGCGCTGGAGGCCCTGGCCGAGCAGGGCGTGCCGGCGGAGCGGCGCAGGGTCGAGCACGCCGTCGACATGCGCTACGAGGGCCAGGACTACACGCTGACGATCCCGCTGCGGGAGGCGGGCGAGCCGGCCGGGCCGGGCTTCCTCCGGGAGGTCGCCGCCCGCTTCGCCGAGGCCCACACCAGCCGCTACGGCCACGCCACCCCCGAGGCCCCGGTGGAGTTCGTCATGGTGCGCAGCACCGGCCTCGGGTCCTTCCCGCGCGCCGCCGCCGGCGCCCCCGACGTCCCCGCGGAGGCGGCGCCGGCCGTACGGGACGTGGTGTTCGACGGCGCCGTGCACACCACGCCGGTGCTGCGCCGCGCGCACCTCGGCGGAGAGCTGGCCGGGCCGGCCATCGTGGTGGAGGAGACCGCGACCACGGTCGTCCCGCCCGGGTGCCTGGCCACGGTCGACGACAACGGCTTCCTCATCGTGAAGGTGGACCAGTGATCGACCCCGTGACCACGGAGATCATCCGCTGCGCGCTCGTCCAGGCGGCGGAGGACATGAACACGACGCTCATCCGCAGCTCCTACACGCCCGTCATCTACGAGGCCAAGGACTGCGCGGTCGCGCTGCTCGACCGCGACCACAACGTGCTCGGCCAGTCGTCGGGCCTGCCGATCTTCCTGGGCAACCTGGAGGTGTGCACCCGCGAGACCGAGCGCCGCCACGGGCCGGAGGTGTGGCGCGAGGGCGACGTGTGGGTGCTCAACGACTCCTACATCGGCGGCACGCACCTCAACGACGTGACCGTGTACGGGCCGATCTTCGTGGAGGGGGCGCTGGTGGGGTTCGCCGCGTCGCGGGCCCACTGGCTGGACGTCGGCTCCAAGGACCCGGGCGGCTCCATGGACTCCACCTCGATCTTCCAGGAGGGGCTGCGGCTCGGCCCGGTCAAGGTGTACGAGGACGGCCGGCCGTGCGCCGACCTGCACGAGGTCATCGGCGCCAACGTCCGCTTCCCGCACGCCACGCTCGGCGACCTGCGCGCCCAGGTGAGCTGCGTCATGATGGGCCGGCGGCGGCTGGCCGAGATCGTCAGCCGGTGGGGCCTCGACACGGTCATGGCCGCCCGGGACGAGATCTTCGCCCAGACCGAGCGGATGGAGCGGGCCGCGATCGCCGCCATCCCCGACGGGGTGTACCGGGCGGGCGGGTACCTCGACAACGACGGCATCGACCTCGCGACGCCCCTGCCGGTGAACGTCACCGTCACGGTGTCGGGCGAGTCGATGAGCGTGGACCTGACCGACTGCGCCGACCAGGCGCTCGGCCCGGTCAACTGCGGCGCCGCGCAGGCCGTCGCGGCGGTGCGGGTGGGCTACAAGCTGCTCGTGTCGGGGGACGTGCCGCTCAACGGCGGCTCGTTCCGGCCGCTGTCGGTGCAGACCCGGCCCGGCTCCATGCTGGCCGCCCGCTCCCCCGCCGCGTGCCAGTACTACTACTCGCACCTCGGGCTGCTCATCGACCTCGTGGTCAAGGCCCTGGCACCGGCCCTGCCGGAACGGGTCGCCGCGGCGTCGTACGGCGACTCCATGATCGTGCAGTTCACCGGCACCGACCCGCGCACCGGCAAGCTCTACGTCTCGCAGGAGGCCACGGTCGGCGGCTGGGGCGCCTGGGAGGGCGGCGACGGCGAGACGTGCCTGATCAACAACGTCAACGGCTCGCTGCGCGACATGCCGATCGAGGTGCTGGAGACGCTGTTCCCGGTCCGCGTCACCCGTTACGAGGTACGGCCGGGCAGCGGCGGCGCGGGCCGGTGGCGGGGCGGCGACGGTGTGGTCCGCGAGTACGAGTTCTGCTCCGGCACCTCGCTGTCCCTGTGGTTCGAGCGGTCGGTCACCCCGGCGTGGGGGCTGGCGGGCGGCGAGGCGGGCGCTCCGCCGCGCGTCACCCTCAACCCGGGCACCGCGGGCGAGCGTCAGATGCTCAAGGTCAACGCCCTGCCGGTCGGCGTGGGTGACGTGCTGCGCTGCGAGTCGGGGGGCGGCGGCGGGTACGGCCCGCCCACCGCGCCCACGATCGGCTAGAGCAGCCTGGGGATCAGGAGCAGCAGCCGCCTCCGCAGCAGCCGCCGCCCCCGCCTCCACCGGCGGCCGGACGGGGGGCGGCGGCGCCGCCGGTCATGGCCACCATCGACAGCAGCTTGACCGTGTCGTCGTGGCCCTCCGGGCAGGGCGCCGGGTCGCCGGAGGCGGACATGGGACGGGACACCTCGAACGTGGAGCCGCACGCGCGGCAGCGGAAGTCGTAACGTGGCATGAGCACAGGGTACGACGACGGATCAGGCGGATCCGCCGAACCTCACGTGCGCGTAGTCCGCGACCGGCTCGTAGCCGATGGCCTGGTAGACGGCGTTGCTCGTCGGGTTGGCCAGGTCGGTGAACAGGACCACCTCGTCGCACCGCTCGTCCAGCGCCCGGCGGCTGGCGAAGGCGGTGACGGCCGAGCCGTAACCGCGTCCCCGGCAGGCCGGAGGCGTGTAGACAGGTCCGATGCGGCATATCCCGCCCACTCCGGGCGACACCCCCGCCATCGAGACGGGCACGCCGTCTTCCTCCCACACCACGAGATCCCCGCGGGCCAGCCGCCGCGTGGCCGCCTCGACCGGATCGCCGCTGTCCATGCCCACCTCGGCGCCGAACGCGTCCAGCCACGCCACCATCAGCGGGAGGTCCCCGGCCGTGGCCGTCCGGCCCCGCCCCGGCGTCCCCGGGACGGTGAGCCCGCCGAGCCGGTAGAGGCGCTCGGCGCGCACGTCACCGGGCCGGCCGAGCGCCTCGCAGGCCGCCTCGGCGAGCCGGCGCGGCCCCACGATGGCGGGAACGTCGCCGATCTTCTCCCGCATCAGGGAGATCCCCGCCTCGACCGGCATGTCGGCGAGCACCAGCGCCCGGGGTGGCGTGCGGAACGCGGCGCCGCGCACCTCGCCCCCGGACGTCCACCAGCCGAAAACCGCGCCCTGCGCCGGCATCCCCTCACGGATGTCGGCCAGCACGGTCAGCGGGACCGTGTTGCGCACGGGATCGGCCAGCAGGAACGGCTCGGCGGCCGCGGCGTATTCGGCGACGTCCGCCGTGAAGGTCCACATGCCGGGATCCTGCCATCCGCCTGTGAAACGGCACAAAGAAGTTGTCGCGGGTGGGCGAACGACGGGCCCGCACCTCTTCGGTGCGGGCCCGTCGTCCGGCGCTAGGCGGCCTCTTCGAGGTAGGGCGCCCATTGCGGGTCACCGACCAGCGAGGCGCCGATCAGCCTCCAGTGGGCGCCCCGCGGCACCGCCGGGGTGACGCGCAGCGACCACCCCAGCTCCTCCAGGTACTTGTCGGCCTTGCGATGGTTGCACGTCGTGCACGAGGCCACGCAGTTCTCCCACGTGTGGGCCCCACCGCGCGAGCGGGGGATCACGTGGTCGATGGTCTCGGCCCGCTGGCCGCAGTAGGCGCAGCGGTAGTCGTCGCGGCGCATGAGCGCGGCCCGGGTGAGGGGGATGCGCGACCGGTAGGGGATGCGGACATATCTTCGGAGCCGGATCACGGAAGGCACGTCGAGCGTGCGACTGGCCGAGCGCAGGACCGCGCCCCGCCCGTCGCGGTGCACGACGTCGGCCTTCTCCCGCAGCACCAGCACGATGGCGCGGTGCAGGGAAAGAGTCGTGAGTGGTTCGTAGGTGGCATTCAGCAGCAGGACCTGGCGCATCATCGGGCCTCATCCCGCCGCGCGCGTATCAAAGGGGACATGCCGTGGCATGTCCCGGCTGTCGGCCCCTCCTGGGGCATCGATGCTTCCGTCACGTGGACCTCCGCCGGACGGTCCAGCGGATGAGCACCACGGCACCGTCCTGTCACCCAGTTTGGCGTTTCCCGCGTGGTCCCCGCCACCCCATAACCCCCAGCCCGGAATGACCGGAGGGACGCACGGTACGTTTTATGCCCGTATCACCCGGGCTTTACGCGCGTTCGTTCGCAGTAAGGTTCGGGCATGACGCGAGAGCCGTATCCCACCGCGCGCCGTGAGGACACCGTCGACGTCCTGCACGAGACGCCCGTGCCCGACCCGTACCGCTGGCTGGAGGATCCGGACAGCCCCGAGACGCAGGGCTGGCTGCTCGCTCAGGCCGATCTGTTCAAGCGGGAGATCGGGCAGCAGCGCTTCCGGGAGCGCATCGGCGAGCTGCTGCGGTCCGGCTCCGTGGGCACGCCGGCCTGGCGCGGCGAGCGCTGCTTCTTCAGCCGCCGCACCCCCGACCAGGAGCACGCGGTCTACTACGTCGCCGAGCCCGACGGCACCGAGCGGGCGCTGGTCGACCCCATGGCCATCGACCCGTCCGGGCTCACCACGCTCGACGCCGTCCAGCCCGACAAGGAAGGGCGCCTGCTCGCGTACCAGATCTCGGTGGGCGGCGACGAAGAGTCGGTCCTCTACATCATCGACGTCGCGACCGGCTCCCGCGTCGAGGGACCGATCGACCGCTGCCGCTACTCCCCCGTGGCCTGGCTGCCGGGCGGCGAGGCGTTCTACTACGTGCGCCGCCTGCCGAGCACCGAGGTGCCGGAGAACGAGTCGCAGTTCCACCGCCGCGTCTACCTGCACCGGATCGGCACGTCCACCGAGGACGACGTCATGATCTTCGGCCAGGGCCTGAAGATGACCAACTACTACGGCGTCTCCGTCTCCCGCGACGGGCACTGGCTGCAGGTCTCCGCGCACGAGGGCACCGCTCCGCGCAACGACCTGTGGGTGGCCGACCTGACCGCCTCGACGCCGGACCGGCCGAAGCTCGTGGCCGTACAGGAAGGCGTGGACGCGCAGACGGGGCTCACGTTCGGCCGCGACGGCAAGCTGTACGTCCACACCGACCGCGACGCGCCGCGCGCCCGCGTCTGCGTCACCGACCCCGCGACGCCGGGCGCCGAGGGGTGGCGCGATCTCATCCCCGAGGACCCCGAGGCGGTGCTGTCCGACTTCGCCATCCTCGACGACCTGGAACGCCCGGTCATGCTGGTGAGCTGGACGCGTCACGCCATCAGCGAGATCTCGGTGCACGACCTGGCCACGGGCGAGCGCCTCAGCGGGGTGCCGACTCCCGGTCTCGGCTCGATCGGCGGCCTGTCGGAGCGGCCCGAGGGCGGCTTCGAGGCGTGGTTCGGCTACACCGACAACATCACCCCGCCGACCATCCAGCGCTACGACGCCCGCACCGGCGAGACCACGCTCTGGGCCGCCTCACCCGGCGCGGTCCAGGTGCCGCCGGTGCGCACCTCCCAGGAGGTCTACCGGTCCAAGGACGGCACCGAGGTGCGGATGCTCGTCATCGCGCCGGTCGACGCCGAAGGGCCGCGCCCCACCATCCTGTACGGCTACGGCGGCTTCGGCCTGTCGATGACGCCCGGCTACTCCGCGTCGATCCTGGCCTGGGTGGAGGCGGGCGGCGTGTACGCCATCGCCAACCTGCGGGGCGGCGGCGAGGAGGGCGAGGACTGGCACCGCACGGGCATGCTCGCCGACAAGCAGAACGTGTTCGACGACTTCCACGCGGCGGCCGAGCACCTCATCGCCACCGGTGTCACCACGCGGGAGCAGCTCGCCATCTCCGGCGGCTCCAACGGCGGCCTGCTCGTCGGCGCCGCCCTGACACAGCGGCCCGACCTGTACGCCGCCGTGGCATGCTCGGCGCCGCTGCTGGACATGGTCCGCTACGAGCTGTTCGGGCTGGGGGCCACCTGGAACGTCGAGTACGGCTCGGCCGAGGACCCGGAGCAGTTCCGGTGGCTGTGGTCGTACTCGCCGTACCACCACGTGCGCGAGGGCGTGGCGTACCCGGCGGTGCTGTTCACGGTGTTCCAGTCGGACACGCGGGTCCACCCGCTGCACGCGTGGAAGATGTGCGCGGCGCTCCAGCACGCGACGTCGTCGGACCGGCCGATCCTGGTGCGCACCGAGACGGAGGTGGGGCACGGGGCCCGCTCGATCAGCCGCACGGTGGACCTGTCGGCGGACACCCTCACCTTCCTGGCCCACCACACGGGGTTGTAGGGGCGGCCTCCCTCCCCCGCCATCATGGGGCCTGCCCTGTTGACCGCATCGCCGGTCCGCCTCGCCGTGCCCGCCGGCCTTTCGGGCACGGCGGGCAGGGACGGCACGCGAGCCGGCCCCGGCCTTGCCCGTGTCCCTCCTGTCGCTGCCCCGGAGGTCCGCGGGGCCGAGAATCGTCGGGGGCGCCGCCTATGGTCGCCCATATGAGCCCGCCCAGGCAGATGCCAGAACCGGGACCGGGACCGGGGCTGAGACCGGGACCGGGACCAGAGCCGACGCCCACGCCAGGCCGACGCCGGAGCCGAGGCCAGGGCCGGTGCCGCGGCTGATTTCGGAGCAGAGCTGATGACCGAGCCGGAGCTCGTGATGGTGGACGCCGTCGTCAGCCCTGCGCTGCGCCCGTACGTGACACGCCTGACCGCCTACCGCGAGACCCCCGCACACCCGCTGACGCGCAACGAGGCGGCCTTCCCCGGCGCGGTGCTGATCCTGGGGCTCGGAGCGGCGATGGAGGTCGGCGGCGTGCGCGTCACGTCGTTCGCGGCCGGGCCGGGCGACCGTTTCACGACGACCCGGACAAGCCGAACGACCGACGGTGTGCAGGTGCACCTCACCCCGTTCGGCGCGAGACGTCTGTACGGCCTGCCCATGCGCCACCTGGCCAACACCGTGGTCCCGGTCACCGACGTGCTGGGTCCCCTGGCCGAGCCCACACTGACCCGGCTGGCGGAGACACCGTCGTGGCACGACCGGCTGGCGCTGGTCGACCGGCTGCTGCGCGAGCGCATCCTGGCCGGACCCGAGCTGGGCCCGCAGGTGCCGTGGGCGTGGGCGAAGCTGGTGCGCTCCGGCGGCCGGGTGCGCGTCTCGGCGCTGGCCGAGGCGCTCGGCTGGAGCCACCGGCACCTGGTGGCGCGCTTCCACGACGAGGTGGGGATCACGCCCAAGACGGCGGCGCGGGTGATCCGGTTCGGCCGGGCGGCTGCCCTGCTGAGGGCCGGCACGCCCATCGCCGACGTCGCCGGCGCGTGCGGCTTCTACGACCAAGCCCACCTCAACCGGGAGTTCCGGGCGCTGGCCGGCACGACGCCCGGTCAGATTCGTCCAAGACCCGGCGCGCCCCGCCGCGCACACTGACCATGTGGAACGAACCGTTTACGCGCTCGTGCGCTACCCGGACTGCACCGCCGCCCTCGACTTCCTGACCACCGCGTTCGGCTTCCGGGCGCACGAGGTGTCCAAGGACGACCAGGGCGGGGTCAGTCACGCCGAGCTCCTCGTCGAGAACGACATGATCATGCTGGGCCGGGGCAGGACCGGCGGCCCGGGGATCTACATCGCCGTGGCCGACCCCGACGCCCACCTCGCCCGCTCACGGGACGCGGGCGCCCGCATCACCATGGAGCTCACCGACCAGCCGTACGGGTCCAGGGAGTACGCCTGCGAGGACCCGTACGGCAACCAGTGGTTCTTCGGCACCTACCGCCCCTGACCAGGCCGTCTCATCACGGCCGGGCCGCCGCCGCCGACCCGGCCGCAGACGGCGGAAACGCCGGAACCGAGGGGGATGACAAACCCAGGTCTGATTCACGCCCCCGGATATCAGACCGTGGTCCGACGCGCCACACCCGTCCCGTCCAGCATCGTGATCCGCATGCTGAAGTCAATCGCGATGGCACTGGTCCTGCTGACCGCCGGGAGCGGGATGCGCGCCCAGCACGCGGCGGAGGCTCTCGAGTGGAGCCCGTGCCCCAACGACAAGGTCGGCATGCGGTGCGCCGACCTTCAGGTTCCCGTCGACTGGCAGGACCCCGGCGGCCGCAAGATCACCCTCAAGCTGGGCCGCCTCGCCTCCACCGGCACCTCGGAGGGTGTCGCCCTGATCGCCTACGGCGGCCCGGGCGGGCCCGGCGTCGCCATCACCCAGGCGCAGTCCGGCTGGTGGACCGACCTGCGTAAACGCATGGACATCGTCACGTGGGACACCCGCGGCTACGGCGCGCAGTTCGGCGGCCTGAGCACCGGCCTGCCCTGCATGTGGACCCGCATCCCGCTCCCCGCGTTCCCGCGCGACGACGCCGACTTCGGCCGGCTGTCCGACACCAACCGCGGTCAGGCGGAGGTCTGCCGCCAGGCGGATCCCACGCTCTTCGCCAACATGAGCTCCGCCGACCACGCCCGCGACATGGAGGCCATCAGGAAGGCCCTCGGCGGCGCCAAGCTCAACTACTACGGCGCCTCCTACGCCGGCTTCTACGGCCAGGCCTACGCCCGCCTCTTCCCGGACCAGGTGCGCACGATGGTCCTCGACGGCACCTGGAACCACAGCGCCGCCGACTGGAGCCGGGAGCTGGAGGAGATGGCGAAGGGCAGCGAGCGGTTCCTGACCCGCTTCTTCGACTGGTGTGCCGCCAACGCCTGCCAGGACGTCCCCGCCACATGGCGAGCGCTCGTGGCCAGAGCCGACCGCGTTCCCGTCCCCGCCGCCAAGAACGTCGCCTACACGGGCAGTGACCTGCAAGCCTTCGCCTTCGCATCGGCCAGACAGGGCCGGACCGCCTGGCCGGGCCTGGCGCAGGCCATCCGCAAGGCTCGCGCCGGCGACGCCTCCGCCTTCCTCCCCGCCAGAGGCGCCCGCTACCCCGACCAGGCCACCGGCGTGACGGAGTGCACCGACTGGCCTCGGGCCGCCGACCGCAAGGAGCTCGACGCGACGATCAGCCGTCTGCGGAAGGTCGCCCCCAACGCGGGCCCGGCCGGCACCATAGCGACCGGCGTGCTGCAGTGCATCGGCTGGCCGACGCCCGTCACCAACCCACCCGCCCCGCTCCCCAAGACCCTTCCGCCTCTGCTCGGCGCGGGCGCCTGGGGCGAATCGGACGCGGTCGCCAGAGCGATCGGCCAGGTCGCCGGCAGTGTCACGATCAACCATGACGGCCCCGGCCACACCCTGTACGGCACGAACACCTGCGCTCGCGACCACATCAACCGCTACTTCACCGACAAGGTCCTCCCACCCGAGAACACGACGTGCTGACCCGCCCCCCGCGAAGGCGGCTCCCGCACTCGCACCTGCGTCGCGTCCGTCTGCGCGCCAGTGCCTCATCGACCATGTCGAACGTGATGAGCCGGGTCAGCTCACTCGGATGACCTGAACCCGCCGCCACCACCGGCGAGCGACACCACCCCCGCTGACAGCGACCCGCCCAGGGCGGACGGCTCAGCGGGGGAAGACGATGGTCTTGTGGCCGTCGAGGAGGACGCGCTGCTCGGCGTGCCAGCGGACGGCCCTGGCCAGCGCCACGCACTCCACGTCGCGCCCGATGGCGGCGAGGTCCTCGGGCGAGTGGCTGTGGTTGACGCGGGCCACCTCCTGCTCGATGATCGGCCCCTCGTCCAGGTGCGACGTGACGTAGTGCGCGGTCGCGCCGATCAGCTTCACGCCCCGGGCGTGCGCCTGGTGGTACGGCTTGGCACCCTTGAACGACGGCAGGAACGAGTGGTGGATGTTGATGGCCTTGCCCGCCAGCTTGGCGCAGAGGTCCTCCGACAGCACCTGCATGTAGCGGGCCAGCACCACGAGGTCCACCTGGTAGTGCTCCACCAGGGCCAGCACCTCGGCCTCCTGCCGGGGCTTGGTCTCCGGCGTGATCGGCAGGTGGTGGTAGTCGACTCCGTACGACTGGGTGAGCGGGCGCAGGTCGGGGTGGTTGGAGGCGACGGCGACGACCTCGATGTCCAAGGTCTTCTTGCGAACCCGGTAGAGCAGGTCGTTCAGGCAGTGGTCGAACTTGCTCACCATGATGAGCACGCGCGGCTTCCTGGCCATGTCGCGCAGCTCGAACTCCATGCCGAACTCCGGCGCCAGCGCGGCGAAAGCGGCCCGGACCTCGTCCTCGGCCAGCGGGGAGGTGAACTGGACGCGCATGAAGAAGCGGCGCGCGGCCCGGTCGCCGAACTGCTGGCTCTCGGTGATGTTGCAGCCCTGCCCGGCGAGCAGCCCGGAGACGGCGGCCACCACCCCTGGCCGGTCGGGGCACGACAGGGTCAGGACGTACTCGGCTGGGCTCATGTCATTACTTTCGCGGACGTGGAATGGTAGGCGCGGTCGCTGCCGACCCGGGCGAATTCCTGCCCGGCTGCCGGCCTGGGCAGGTTACCGCCCGGCGGCCGGCCCACCCGGCCGTTCGGCATCTGGGACTCGGCCCTCGGCTCGATGCGTGCGTCCAACGAGCGTACCTGCCACGCCGACCCGGGGCAGAGGCCCCTGGAGAGGGTCTCCGCCCGGGTAGTCCCATCGAACCCCGTTCTCCAGCAGAATGGAAGCTCCCCCATCGTCGAGCCGATCACGGGTATGCGCCCTGCGACGCCGGTCGCGCGCGCCGGCCGGAACGGAGGCACGCTCACCGTTGGACTTCGCCGTACTGGTCGCAGTGGCCTGCCTGTTCGCGCTCGTCACCGGCATGAACGACGGAGGCGCCCTCCTCGCCACGGGACTCAAGCTGCCGACGGTGAGGCCCGCCACCGGGATCCTGGCCCTCGTCGTCATGGTGGCGCTGGTGCCGCTGGCGACCCAGGCGGTGGCGCGGACGTTCGTGCACCGGCTGGCCACGTTCGACGAACCCGGCGGGCGGACCGCGATGACGGTCGCCGTGCTCTCCGCCCTCACCGTCGTCACCGTGCTGAGCGCGAGGGGCCGTCCGACGAGCCTCACCCTGGCCATCGTCGGCGGCCTCACCGGGGCCGGGCTCGGCTGGGGGCTGCCCGTCTCGGCCGGGGCGGTCGCGCTGGTGCTGGCCTTCGGCCTGGCGGCGCCGTTCGTGGGCGGGCTGGTGGCGTGGGGGGTCGCGCTGCTGCTGGTGCGCTGGTCCAGCACGCGGGGGCTGGGGCGCTGGCACTGGGCGGGGTTCCTGCTCCAGACCGTCGCCTACGCCGCCAACGACGGCCAGAAGATGCTCGCCGTGTTCATGATCGCACTCGGCTTCTCGGGCGCGCCGCTGCCGTACACGTCGCTGGTCGCGGTCCTGTTCGGACTCGGCGCGCTGTACGGCCTGCCCCGGGCGGGCCGCACGCTCGGCCAGGAGATCATCGCCTCCCGGCCGCTGCACGGCGTCTCGGCGGAGCTCGCCTCGGGCACGGCCGTGATCGCCTGCGCGCTGCTCGGCATGCCGGTGAGCATGACGCAGTCGGTGGCCGGCGGCCTCATCGGAGCCGGCGTGGCCACGGGCGGGGGCCGGGTGCGCTGGTACGCCGCCGTCAAGATCGTCGTCGCCTGGCTGCTCACCCTTCCAGCCAGCGCCCTCCTGGCCGCCGGCGTCGCCTTCATCCTCTCCTCGACCTGACCATGCGCCGGCTCTCACATCGCACTCCAGTGCTCCGGGCCCCGAAGAATCTGCACCGCCCATCCGCAACCAGATCATCCATCCCCACGCGGGCATAACCCCTGACAAGCCTTGATGCGGCGCGAGCCGTGGAAGGAGTGTGATGAAGCGACTTCGGCGCATCCGCGATCTCATGACCGGCCGGATGGACAGCGCGCTGACGGAGGCCCTGCTCGGCCAGTTGGAAGCGACCAAGCAGGGCGCCTGGCTGGCCATGGCCATGATCGGCGGCGAGGTCGGCCGTACCGGGGCGCACGAGCAGATGCGCACGATCGAGCACCTCGGCGACGAAGAGCGCCGCCGCCTGGTCGACGAACTGCGCACCGCCCTGGTCACCCCCATCGACCGGGAGGACCTGTTCCGGCTCTCCCGCTCCATCGACGACGTGCTGGACTCGCTGCGCGACTTCGTACGGGAGTCGCACCTGTACCGGGTACCGGACCAGATCCGCTTCAGCCCCCTCCTCGACCAGGTGATCGCCGGGATCGACGCGCTGGAGAACGCGGTGCGCGACCTCGCCTCCCGCCCTTCGGCCGTGGTGCACGACGCCCTGGAGGCCAAGAAGATGGGCGGGCAGATCCGGCGGATGTACCAGTACGAGATCTCCCGCATCTTCTCCGGTGAGATCACCGCGGACGCCCTCAAGCAGCGTGAACTCGTGCGACGACTGGAGATCGTCGGCATGGCGATCGGCGAGGCCGCGGACGCCATCGCGGACGGCGCCATGAAGCGCTGACGCCGGAATCTCTCGACCACCGATGAGACCAACGGCCGGTCAGCCCTGATCCTCGCTCGGGCTCCGGCGACCGCCTAGACCCCGACCGCCGTTGGCTGCGCGCTGGCTGCCGGCTCGATGCCCAGGGCCGGGGCGAGCCGGCGAAGTTGCGTGAGCACGTCGGCCAGGTCGGGGGCGCCGGCGGCGAGGGGCTGGATGGCGACGTGGTCGGCGCCCGCGTCGAGATGGGCGCGGACCCGGGCGGCGATGGCGGCGGCGTCGCCCCAGGCCACGATCGCGTCGGCGAGCCGGTCGCTGCCCCCTCCCGCGAGGTCGTCGTCGGTGTAGCCGAGCTCGCGCAGGTTGTTGGTGTAGTTGGGCAGCTTCAGGTAGTAGGCCATGTGGGCGCGGGCGATCTCGCGGGCGCGAACCGGGTCGGTCTCCAGGACGACGGCCTGCTCCGGGATGAGCAGCCGGTCGGGGCCGAGAATCCCGCGGGCCGCGGCCGTGTGCTCCGGGGGCACGAAGTAGGTGTGCGCCCCGTCGGCGCGGTCACGGGCGAGCTCCAGCATGCGGGGACGCAGCGCGGCCAGGACGCGTGGCGCGCCGGCCGGGGGCAGGTCGCGGGCGGCCTCGTCCATGCCGTCGAGGTAGGTGCGCATCGTCGTCAAGGGCTTGCCGTAGTCGTGGCCCCGTCGTCCGGCGACCGTGCTGTGGCTGACCCCGACGCCCAGCAGGAAGCGGCCGGGGAAGGCGTCGCCCAGCGTGGCGGCTCCGGCGGCCATGGCCGTGGCGTCGCGCGCCCAGAGGCTCGCGATGCCGGTGCCCACGGCCAGGCGCGTGGTGGCCGCCAGCAGGACACCGGCGTTGGCCAGTGGCTCCTTGCTCCCGGGCGCCTCGTTGAGCCAGACGGACCCGTAGCCGAGTCGTTCGATCTCCGCCGCGACGGCGCGAACCTCGCCGGCGGGCGCCTTGTTGATCAGCGGGTGCCACACGCCGACGTGTCCGGTGTCCATGAGCCCTCCGGGGGACTAGGATGTTCGATCGAGATGGAACACTACATCAATGTTCGACAGTCGTCGAACATTCCAGCGTCCAGCAGGTCGAGAAGCCTGACCCACACCTCACCCGCGGAGGTGTCGCTCCAGGCGGCCCTCGACGCGCTCGGCGACCCGGTTCGCCGCCGGATCGTGCGCGAGCTGGCCGAGGTGCCCGACTGGACCCGTCCGTGCGGCACGTTCACCCATCTGCCCGTGGCCAAGTCGACGCTCAGCCACCACTTCGCGGTGCTGCGCAACGTCGGGCTGCTGGAGCAGCGCGACGAGGGCGCGCGCCGCCTCAACCGGCTGCGCCGCGACGAGTTCGAGGGCCGCTTCCCCGGCCTGCTCACTCTCGTCCTGGCCGAGGAGCCGCCCGAGACCGGCGGTGGGAAGGGGGACGGCTGACGTCTCAGAGGGGGAGGCGGCGGCCTGGAGAGGAGCCTGGGAGGCGGGTGACCCGTCAGACGCCACCGGCGGGGGGCTGTCGACCGACCATCAGGGTGGCCTGGCGCCGCCGGCGCGAGACCATGAGGTGGAGCGCCGGAATCGCGCCGAGGACGCCGATGGCCGCCGCCGTGAGGAGCATCGCGCCCAGGCCGTCCAGCTGGTACGGGACACCGAGGACGGCGACGCCCGCGGCGATGCCGATCTGCTTGGCCGTGTTGGCGATGCCCGCGGCCACGCCTGCGCGTTCGGCGGGCGCCGACGCCAGCGCCGTTCGGCCGGTGACGAGGTTGCCGATCCCGATGCTCGTCCCGCCGACCACGAATCCGGGGACCATCGCGGGCCAGGAGTGCAACTCGTAGGTGGCGGCCAGCAGGAGCGAGGAGAGGGCGGCCAGCGCCGGTCCGGCCGCGACCAGCCGGGCGGAGGGGAGCCGGTGCATGATCCGTCCGAGCAGCACCGGCGCGGCCAGGGCCGGAACGCTGAAGGTGAGGAACCACAGTCCCGCCTGGGCGGGGCGGGCGCCCATCGGCCCCTGGACGTACAGCGAGAAGTAGGCCAGGGCCCCGGCGCCGGCGGCGTGGAAGGCCAGCGCGGCGATGGTGTTCGCCGCATACAGCCGGTCCCGCAGCAGCGACAGGTCGATCATGGGGTCCGGGACGCGGCGCAGTGCCAGGACGGCCGTGGCCGCCGCGGCCACGGCGAAACAGATCATCGTCCCGGGCGCCGTCCAGCCGATGCGCGGTCCCTCGATCAGCGCCCACATGACTCCCCCGAGCCCGGCGGTCAGGCACACCGTCGCGACCGGATCGAGGGGGCGGGGCCGGGCATCGCGGGACTCGGCCAGCACCCGTGGGGCGATGACGAGGGCGAGCACGCCGACCGGCACGTTGAGGAAGAAGATCGCACGCCAGCCGAACACCTCGGTGAGCGCGCCGCCGAGCAGCGGCCCCGTGGCGATGGCCGCCCCTGAGGCCGCCGCGAACATGCCGAGGGCGCGGTCGCGCCGGCGGCCCGGTGAGTAGGCGGCCGCCAGCAGAGGCGAGGCCGTCCCGAACAGGATCGCCGCCCCGCAGCCTTGCGCGGCCCGGAAGAGGTCCAGCGCCAACGCTCCAGGTGCCAGGGCGCACGCCAGGGACGCGGCCGTGAACGCGCCGAGGCCGGTCAGGAAGAGGCGGCGGCGGCCCACCCGGTCGGCCAGCGCGCCGGCGGTCAGGAGCAGGACGGCCAGCGTCAGGGCGTAGGCGTCGACGACCCACTGCACCTCGCCCAGCCCCGCGCCGAGATCGTCCTGCATGGCGGGCAGCGCGACGTTCACCCCGGTGAGGTCCAGAACGAGCAGGTAGCCGGCGGTCGCCGCCATGGCGAGGGTCCGGCCGGGACGGCGGACGACGGTGCTGGGCAACTCCGGCCTCCTCGGTGAAGCTCGTTAATATACAGCGTAGATATACGCCGTATATTAACGGTTAGACTGTGATCCGTGAAGACCCCGGCCCAGCGCGGTCGCGGCACCCGCGGGCTGACCCGTGACGAGGTGCTCGACGCCACCCTCGAACTCGCCGAAGAGCGCGGCCTGCCCGCGGTCAGCATGCGCGCGGTCGCCGACCGGCTCGGCGTCACCCCGATGGCGCTCTATCGCTACGTCGGCGACAAGCAGGGGCTTCTGGACGGCCTGGTGGAACGGCTCCTGCAGGAGATGCCGGACGACGATCCCGCGTTGCCGTGGCAGGACCGGCTGCGCGCGTTCGGCGCGGGCGTCCGCGAGGTGGCACGGCGCCACCCGGAGCTGTTCCTGCTGCTGTTCACACGCCCGACGGTCACGCCCGAGGCCCGGCGCCCGCGCAACGCCGTCCAGGCGATGCTGCGGGACGCCGGCGTGCCGGAGGAGATCGTCAGCCCGCTCCAACGCCTGCTGGACACGGTCGGCATGGGTTTGGCCGCCTCCGAGGCGGGGGGCCGCTTCACCGCCGCCACGCAGGAGATCGACCAGCTCTACGCCCTGGCCGAGGACATGTTCATCAGCGCCATCGAGCGCTACGCCGCACGCGGCTGAGACCTGCCGAGCATCAGGATCAAAGCCGGCATCGCGGGAGACCGCTGACGCCGTCTGATCATCAATCAGATACCGGCCTGCTCAGCCGCACCTCCTCCTCCGCATACCCCAGCCCTTGGTGGAAGCTTCGGGCTCGGACGTCGGCCGCACCGGTCTCCAGCGTGACGCGCCGCAGACCGTGCGCGCGTGCCCAGGACTCGGCAGCATTCATCAGGGCACGCCCGACGCCGATGCGCTCCGCCCCGGCGCGGACGACGAGTTCGCCGATGTAGGCGTCCACCTGGCCGGTGAAGTGCCGCCGGGTGGCCATGGTGACGAAGCCCGCGACAAAGTCTTCGGCCCACGAGTGACGATGTGACACCTTCGGCAGAGCGAAGGTGGCGGTCAGAAGGAGATCGTGAGGCCGCCGGAGGCCACCATGAGATCGCCGGTGTACTCCTTGGCCGCCGCCTCCAGCGCCGGCTCCGGACGGGTGCCGGGCCACAGGTGGGTGAGCACCAGCCGACCCGCTCCCGCCCGTGACGCCGTACGGCCCGCGTCCAGGGCGCTCGACAGGTACGGGGCGTCCTCGTCCGGCACTCGTTCCGGATAGGTGGCTTCGGCCAGCAGCAGATCGGCGTCCCGCGCCAGCTCGGTCAGCTCGGCGGCGGGCCCGGTGTCGCCGGTGTAGGCCAGCGTCCGGCCGCCCGCGGTGAGTCGCAGCCCGGCGTTGGGGACGTGGTGGGGCAGCGACCAGGTGTCCACCCGGAAGGGCCCGAGCTCCACCGCCGCCCCCGGCGCCAGCTCGTACAGCACGTGACTGGAGGCCAGCATGCGCGGGTTGTCCAGGGCCAGCACGGCGTCGAGCGCGCCGGGCGGCGCGTGGACAGGAAGCGCGGCCGGTGGGGCGTCGCCCAGGGCGCGGGCCCGCAGCAGCGGGTTGAGGTCGGAGCAGTGGTCGGGGTGACCGTGGCTGACCAGCACCGCGTCCACCTCCTCGGCCGCCACCGACTCCAGCAGCCTGGGCAGGGTCGCGTAACCGGGGTCGATCAGCACCCTGAAGCCGTCGTACTCCACCAGGTAGCCGCTGCACGCCTGGCCCGCCGCCGGCCACGCCCCACATCCGCCCAGCACGGTAAGCCTCACACATGCCTCCCGAACCCACCCAAATCTTCCTCGAACGGGCACATCCTCGCGTACCTCCGACCGGCCGGGCCACTGGACTGCCCAGGCACCCGGCCGATCCGGCTACCCGCCGACCCGTCGGCCACGCCAGCTGACGTCCGCCCGTCCCCTCACAGCCGTACAGGGGAGCTGCCGGTGAGTGGCCACCCGCGAGGAGCCGCCCGCGAGGGACCGTTCGTGAGGAGTCGCCCGCGAGGGACCGTTCGTGAGGAGTCGCCCGCGAGAGGCCGCGGGTGGCGGGAAGGTCAGGTTTCGCCGAGCTCGGTGAGGGTCGTGTGCAGCAGGCCGCGCAGCAGCGCGCCGCCCGCCTTCTCGTGCTCCGCCTCCACCGGCAGCCCCTCCGCCACCCGGGCCTGGTAGATGTCGCGTTCCAGCTCGTCGGTGTACGGCTGCGCGGTCAGGCCCACCACGACCACCACCCGGTTGCCGCCCGGGGTCAGGACAGCCACGGCGTGGGTGCGCAGGCACGTCTCCTCCAGCCCGCCGTACCAGCCGCACTTGACGGCCGCCTCCGGCGCCGCGAGCGCCTCCCGGGCGCCGAACGTCTGCTCGCCGCCCACCAGGCGCATCCACTCCAGGATCGCGCCCGCGACCGGGTCGCCCGCCAGAGCGGCCTGGGCCAGCTCCGCGTACGCGGCGGCGACCTCGGCGGCCGACACCTCCACGGACCCGAACCGCGACGGATCCGCGTTCGGCGGCGCCCAACGGACACCTGTGCGGCGGTGGATCGCGTCCAGGACGGCGCGCGGGCCGACGGACAGCCACAGGGCGAGGGTGTCGGAGTTGGAGGAGACGACCACGGCCGGCTCGGCGTGGCGGCGCCAGCGCTCGTGGTCGCCGATCAGCCCGGCCGCCGCCCACGCGTACAGGGGTTTCAGCAGGGACGCGCAGCGCAGCCGGTCCGGGCCCGCGGTGAGGGCCACGGAGCGGGGAGGCGGCCCGCCGTAGCCGCGTCTGATGCCGGCGGCCTGCGCGCCGGCGCCCGGCTGGAGTTCACGGAGCAGCTCGTCGAAGCCCACGCGTCCAACCGTAGTCCTATCCGGTCATGGTCCCGAGCGGGCCGGGGCCCGGAGCGTCCAACCGCAGTCCCAGCCCCGGAGTCCCCAACGCCCGCAGTCTCAGCCCGCCGCAGTCCCAGCCCCCGCGGTCCCAGCCCCCGTAGTCTCAACCCGCCGCGGTCCGAAGTCCTCCGGCGTGATGGTGGCGGTCACGGGATCGACGCGCGTTGCTCGTCCGTCCTGGCCTCCGCCGTACGACCGAGCGAGCGCAGCGCCACCGCGCGGTTGGCGTACAGGTCCGGTTGGGGATCGAGGGTGATCGCCCGGGACAGGTCGTCCACCGCTCCCTCGATGTCCCCCTCCGCGAACCGCAGCACCCCCCGGTTCCCCCACGCCGCCGCGAGCCCCGGCGCCGCGGCGACGGCGGCGTCCAGCGTCGCGTGGGCGTCCCCCAGCCGTCCCGCGGTCGTCTCCAGTTGCCCGAGCACCACGAGCAGGTGCACGTCGCCGGGCGCCAGCGCCAGCCCGGCGCGTACGTCCGCCCACGCCTCCTCGTCGCGTTCGAGGGCGGCCAGCAGCCCTGCCCGGTTGATGTACGCGTCCAGGTAGCCGGGATCGAGCTCCAGCACGTGACCCAGGTCGGCCAGGGCGCCGTCCGTGTCGTCGCGGGCGATCCGCAGCTCGGCGCGGTTGTAGTACGCCTCCGGCATCGGCGGCCCGGCCCGGATGGCGCTCTCGTAGTCGGCCAGCGCCTCGTCCGGGAGGCCGAGTTTGGCCAGCAGGTTGCCCCGGTCCAGGTAGTGGTCGGGGAAGCCGGGGTCGAGGGCGATGGCGGCGGTGTAGTCGTCCAGCGCCTCCTTGGTACGGCCGAGCGCCGCGAGCAGGCGGCCCCGGTTGGCGTGCAGCACCATGCGATGCAGCGGATGCCGCTCCCCCAGCTCGCCGGCCAGCTCCATGGCCGACTCCACCAGCGCGAGCGCCGCCTCGGGCCGTCCCTCCCGCAGCTCCACCAGCGCCAGCCCGTTGCGGTCGAAGCCGAGCTTGAAGGCTCTCTCGAACGGGTCGCGCAGCAGGGTGGAGATGGCGATGGCCTCGTTGACCCACTCACGGGCCCGGGCGAGGTCGCGCCGCTCCGGGTCGGGGTCGCGGGCGTCGAGCATCGCCAGCCCGTACGCGCAGGCGGCGTGGACCGCCGGATCCTGGCTGCACCTGCGCGCCCACGCCCACACCTCGCGCGCCTCATCGATGCGGCCGAGCCCGCCGAGCGCGGTCGCGGTGCGCTGCGCGAAGCGCCACCACAGCTCGCCGCCCGGCTCGGCCGTCTCCAGCCCGCGCCGGCCGGCCTCGGCCACGGCGTGCAGGAACCCCTCGTGCACGCACCGGTCCACGAGGTCCCACAGCGCACCGGGGCCGCGCGGGTCGTCGGCGGGTGCGGGGCCGCCTTCGTACACGACGACGGTGAGCACCTCGGGCGGGATGCGGCGGGTCATGACGTCGAGCAGCTCGGCGTCCGTGGGGTCGGTCTCGGCGCCGTTGCACACCATCAGGGTGCGCCCCGGGGCCACGGCCTCGCGGACGAACTCCGTGAGCCCGTTGGCCAGCCGCAGGGTGCGGCGGGGCGCGGGCACGAGGATGCGCTCGTCGTCGGGCAGGCTCGCGTCGATCGTCGCGCGTCCGGCCGGGACCAGGTCACGCAGGCCCGGGGCCGCCGCCCTGATCTCGATGTCGTGGGCGGCGACCAGCTCTGGGGAACGTTCCAGCACCTCCGGCACGAGGTGGTGGAGCAGAGCGGAGGCGACGGTGTACGGGCCGTGGGGCCGGCGGTGTCCGTCGATCATCGGCATCAACAGCCGTAGGGCCCCCGGCTCGACAGGCGGATCACTCGGTACCCGCTGGTGGGAAACTCCCCCGGTCACCCCTTGTGGATGACGCTCGAGGTTCCGGTGAGCTGCGCTGAGCCCGGCTTATGCACGATGATGCGCTTCATGGTGTTCTACCCCTCCATTGGGACTAATACACCATTATTCGGGCACAGCACCGATTATCAAGTTTTAGGACGCATAAGTTAGCTAGTAATAGCTGACTGGCGTGTTTATTCGATGATTATCAGATGGTCAGCCGTGCTGAAACCAGCACACCTTTGTCACCTCTCCGTTCTGCTCGGCTTCCTCGATCAGCGCGCACAGGCAACCTCCCGACAGCGTGACGGACCGGCAGCAGCCGGGACCGGGCAGGTTGCGGGCGCGGACGATGACTGTCGCCCGCTGGATCAGCCGGTCGAGGCTCGGCTGGCCGCTGCCCTTGATCTGGTGAAGCTGCAGCCGGCACGCCGGGCTGTCGCCGCACGCCGCCCCCGCGACGGACGGCCCCTGCGGCACGGGCGCCTCCCGCGGCTGACCCGGCTCCTCCCGTTTGACCTTGAGGTCGGCCAGCCTCTTCGAGGCCTGGCGGGACACGGCGAGCAGCTGTACGCGCCGCGGCGCACCGTCCGCCGGCTCCTCCACCGGCGGTGGCGCCACCGGAAGGGGCGCCATGGGAGGGGACACCTCAGCAGGCAGGGGCGCCGTCGTACGCGACGGTACGGCCAGGAGCATCGCCGCGCCCATGAGCCCACCACCGAGGATCATGCTCCAGTCCACCGGCTCGTGGAACCAGATCACCGCGATGGCCGCCACCCACAGCGGCTGCGACGACATGAGGACCGCGCTGGGCACGGCCGCCACGTGCGCCTGGCCGTACGACCGGGCGAGGAACCCCAGAGCGCACGACACCACCGCCAGATGGGCGAGCACCCCCCAGTCGGCAAGGCTCACCGGGAGGCTCAGCCCGTCATGCACGGCGTAGCCGCCTGTCATGAGCCCGATGGTGCCCAGCTGGATGACGGTCAGGGCGTAGGCGTTGAAGCCCTCGCGGGTGCGCGAGAAGTGCGCCAGGAGGAGCGTGTGCCCCGCGTACAGGGCCGCGGCGACGAGCGTCACGCTGAGCGCCGGCAGCGAGATCGGCTGGTCGCCGACGCCGCGCAGCAGCGTGAACACCGTCATGCCCGCCAGCGCCAGCGCGACCCCAGCCCACACCCGCCCCGGCATCCTCGTCCTGAACAGCACCAGCGCCAGGATGGGCGTGAGGACCACGCTGCACCCGACGGCGAACCCCGACACGGCCGAGGGCAGGCTGTCCAGCGCGAAAGCCTGCCCCACCTGGCCGACCCCGAACATGAGGCCCAGGACCAGCCCGTTTCCCCACGTACGCCACGACAGCCCCCGTAGCGCGCCCGGGCGCAGGGCCAGGAGCGTGACTGCTGCGATCGTGTAACGCTCGGCCAGCAGATCCTCTACCGGCATCCGGAGAATGAGATCCTTCATCAGCGGGAACGCCGACCCCCATGCGGCGCTGACGAACAACAGAAGCACGGCTCCCAGGAGGGGTCGGGGAGCGGCCACGCCTGTCATGGCGGAAGCATCTCACTACGAAACGCAGCCGCGGATGTACTCGCAGCAGTCGGGGATACTCCTCTACCACCGGGAGGGAAGAGGCTCACCCGGGGGTTCGTACATCCATATCCGCAGGAGTGATCGAATCCCCCTTTTCTCCCGTCACCCTTTGCCCACAGGACTCAGGTGCAGACGGGGCAAGGCGGGGTGAGGGCTTCCGGGGATCAGGCGTCGAGGACGGCGGCGGGCACGAGCCGCTTCTCGCCGTACACCACGATGAGGTCGCCGACGCGCGATCGGGAGATCTCGCGCCACCCGTGCCGCGCGTACAGCGCGAGGGCGGCCTCCTGCCGCAGGGTGGTGTCGCCTCGGACGCTGTGGAAGCCCAGCTCGACCGCCCGCTTCTCCAGGGCGGTGAGCATCGCGGCACCGTAGCCGCGGCGCTGGAGCTCCGGGTGGACGCGCAGCCGGCAGATCTCGGCCTTGCCCGAGTCGATGGGCCGCAGCCCGCCCATGGCGACGACCCGGCCGCCCGTCTCGCCCACCAGGAAGTCGCCGCCGCACACCAGGTAGAGCTCCTGGATGCGGGGGAAGTCGTCGTCGTAGTAGACCCCGTCACCGGGGAACAGGCCGACCTGGGCCAGGCAGATCTGGTGCAGCGCCAGGATCGTGTCCAGGTCGGACCAGCGGTAACGACGGATCTTCAGGTTCATGCACCGGCCTTTCCTTCGCCCGCGACCGGCTCGGGGCGCAACTGTTCGCGGTAGGCGACCAGGCCCGGATGGCCGGGGTCGCGCTGCATGACCGCCTGCTCGAAGGCGAGCGCCGGGCGCATGATGAAGTCGGTGCGGTACTCCGGGCCGAGCAGGCGCAGGGCCTCGGTGCCGACCTCCAGCGCCTCGGTGACGTCGCCCTCGATCAGGCGGCACTGCGCCCGGTCGAGCCTGATCAGCGTCTGGTCGAGGATGTGGTCCTGGTACTTGTCGAGGGCCTGCTCCAGCACCACCTCGGCCTCCAGCGTCTGGCCGAGCTTGGTGAGCACGTCGCCCTGGTAGAAGTAGAGCTGACGCTCGGTGTAGCCGAACGCCATGTCCTCGCGCTCGTCGCCCTTGATGTGGCTGAAGGCGTTGCGGGCCCGGGCCAGCGCGCGCTTGGCCTGGTCGACGATCTCCTTCTTGCTGTCGGTGCCCGAGAGCATGGCCAGCGCGCGGGCCTCCACGACCGGGGCCATGGCCTGCGCGGCGCACGGCGTGGCACCGGCCAGGTCACGGCTCTTCTTGGCGAGGTTGAGCGCCTCGCGGGCGTCGCCGTAGTAGAGCGGGACGAGCGACTCGCGGGCCGTCACCCAGGCGCGCAGCGCGCGGTCGCCGGTCTCGTCGGCGGCGATGCGGCCGGTGCGGAAGAACGAGCGCGCCAGGCGGTGGTCACCCAGGTTGATCATGATCATGCCGCTCAGCCCGGCCAGTTGCGCGACCATGCGGCACAGGCGCTCCTGCAGGTCGATCGGCTGGCGATGCTTCATGGCGTTGCGGACCGCGCCCAGCTCCAGCACCACGTCGCACAGCAGGCGCAGCGGGGCGGTGGTCGTGTACTGCCGGCCGAAGGCCTGCGTGACCTCTTCCCACTGGTCGAGCATGGCCGGCGAGACCGTGGCGCAGACGAGTGTCTCGTCCATGCGGCGCCTGATGCCGTCGATGGCGCCGAGCACCGGTCCCTCGGGCTTCATGGAGGGCTTGTCGCCGAGCAGGTGGAGCAGGGCGCGACGGAGGATGTTCTCGTCCTCCTGGCTCTCGTGCGGCGACTCCTCCTCACCGGGCGGGTCGGGCCGCTGCTCACGCGCCTCCACCGAGGCCGGGACGCGCTCCGAGACGTCGAAGGCGGGGCCGCCGGGCGCCCGGTGGCCGTGGCCGCAGATGCAGGGGCCGTCGTAGCCGAGGGCCGAGGGCTCGACGCGGTAGACGGTGCACAGGTAGTGGAGGTACTCGGGGCCGGGGCGTTTCAGGCCGCTCTCGTACGCCGACAGGAGGGTCTCGCCGATGCCCGGCGGCGGCTTGGCGTCGCACTCGAACAGGGCGCGCACCTGCTCGATGACGTCGGCGAGGGCGATGCCGTGCGACAGACGATGGCTCTTGATCTTCGTCGTGCCGAACTGCGACGCGCAGGCTTCATGGATCTCCTCGGCGATCTGGGCAGGGGTGCGGCCGGCGGCGAGACCCCTGGCTCTGGTCCGCCGCGCTATCTCCGTTTCCCTGTGCTGCCTGCCGGACATCCCGGCCCCTCTCACACACGTCCCGAACGATCCACGACCGACGACTCAGCGTAGTCTCTGGGTTGCACTCCGCCTACCGAAGACTATGGACCATTGTGGACGGGAAGAAAACGTCCTCTTGAAGTTTACGGTTAAGGATCGTCCTCCGGCGGACTGTTTCTTACAACCCACGAGGGAATAGCGACTCCCTGTGATCGGGATGTGCTCGTTGCGTAACGCGCCGACTTGAGTCATCTTTGGCCCACCAGCAACAAAGCGAGGGAGGGACGAAAGGTGGGGGACGACGATTTCGAGCACCTGGAGCGTCTGGTAGCGGAGCTCGGCGCTCGCGGTTTGCTCGCACGAGTGGTCCGCACCCAGACCGGCCGGCTGTTCGTCCGGGTGATCAACCCGAACGCGACCAGCCTGTCCGAGAACGTCACCTGTCGGCCGACGGCGGTCTCCGAGTTGCCGGACTGGTGGTACTGCTGGTCCTGGGGAGAGCGGATGCACGCGGCGGACGACCCGGCTGGTGCGGCGACGAAGGTCGCTCGGGTGCTCGCCGCGGTGGGCGAATGACACAGGCGGTGACCCGCGTGGAGCGCAGCCACCGCGGTTCACCGCATCCATCGCGGCTTCACGGAGCCGGCGGGGCGGCCGGTGCGGAGGTCTCCCGTTCGCGGGAGCCTTGGCCGTCCCGCCGGCTCCACGGTTTTCACACCGACTCCCTCCGGGTCACACCGGAGGGTGTCCGGAAGGTACGCCTTCCGGAGAAACGGCACGGGACCTGCTTCCGGGTGCTCGTCCCTGCCGGGCCGTCCGTCACCGGAGCGTCAGGCCTCGCCCTCCGCGGCCCCGGGCCTGACGACCCCGTCTTCCCCGGCGCGATGTGACGGCGGCCGGTTCGGTCGGCGGTATCTTGTGGATCGAAATCGGTCCAATCCGCCGGCCGAACCGCTTCTCGAAAGGGGATCCCCCCAGTGTTCCTGGCGACCCCAACGCCATCGCCCTCACCGACGTCCGTGCTGCCGAGCCTCGACAGCCTGGGGCAGCAGATGGCGGCGACCTGCAGCAGTGACACCTTCCTCTGCTCCTGGATGGTCGGGTTGCTGGACGGAGCGGTCTGGGCGCCCCTGGTCGCCAGCCTGATCACGATCGTGCTGATCCTCATCCTGGCGTTCGTCATCCGCAACGTCGCGCACCGGCTCATCACCCGCGTGGTCACCCGGGCGGCGACCGGCGGCTCGATCATGACCCGGTTCCGCCGGAACGGCGTCGGCTCGGAGAGCATCGACGTCCTGCTCCATGAGCGGCGCAAGCAGCGGGCCGAGACCATGGGTTCAGTGCTGAGGCACGTCGCCTCGATCGTCATCCTCGGCACGGCCGCCCTCACCGTGCTCGACCGGCTGACCATCCCCATCGCGCCGCTGCTGACCAGCGTCGGCATCCTCGGCGTGGCGATCGGCTTCGGCGCGCAGGAGCTGGTCAAGGACTTCATCGCCGGCATGTTCATGCTGCTGGAGGACCAGTACGGCGTGGGTGACGTGATCGACGCGGGCGCCGCCGTCGGCACGGTCGAGGCTGTCACGCTGCGCATCACGCGGCTGCGCGACGCCGACGGCCGGGTCTGGTACGTGCGCAACGGCACCATCACCCGGGTCGGCAACGAGTCGCAGGGCTGGTCGCGGGCCTACGTGGACGTCCCGGTGGGCTACGACAGCGACGTGACGGCGGTGCGCGACGTGCTGGAGCGGATCGCCAAGGAGATGTGGGACGACCCCGAGTTCCGGGAGACGGTGATCGTGGAGCGGCCCGACGTGTTCGGCGTGGAGCAGCTGTCCGACAGCATGCTCGTCTTCCGCATCTCGGCCAAGACGCTCCCCTCCAAGCAGGCGCAGGTCGCCCGCGAGATGCGGCTCAAGGTGAAGAACGCGATGGACACCGCCGGCATCGCACTGGTGCCCGGCGCGTAGGCTTGCAGCGTGACTGAGACCTCCTTCTACGACGCCGTCGGGGGCGAGGAGATTTTCCGGCGGCTGGTGCATCGCTTCTACGAGGGGGTGGCCCAGGACCCGCTGCTCCGTCCCCTCTACCCCGAAGAGGATCTGACGGGTGCGGAGGAGCGGTTGCGGGGGTTCCTGATCCAGTACTGGGGCGGCCCCAACACCTACAGCCAGGAGCGCGGCCATCCGCGTCTGCGCATGCGGCACGTGCCGTTCGTGATCGGCGAGGCCGAGCGTGACGCCTGGCTCAAGCACATGCGCGACGGCGTCGACTCGCTGGAGCTTCCGGAGGAGCAGGAGAAGCGCCTCTGGGACTACCTGGTTTACGCTGCGCACAGCTTGGTGAACTCACCCACATAACGGGCATGACCGCCCCATGACTATCCCTTGGTGGCGTGACGCGGTCGTCTACGAGATCTATGTACGCAGCTTCGCCGACGCCTCGGGTGACGGCGTCGGCGACCTCGCCGGCATCCGGGAGCGCCTGCCGTACCTCCGGCGCCTGGGCGTCGACGCCATCTGGCTGACGCCCTTCTACCCCTCCCCCATGGCCGACGGCGGCTACGACGTGGCCGACTACCGGGGCGTCGATCCGCTGTTCGGGTCGCTGGCGGACTTCGAGGTGCTGGTGGCCGACGCGCACGAGCACGGGCTGCGGGTGCTCGTCGACATCGTGCCCAACCACAGCTCCTCGCAACACCCGTGGTTCCAGGCGGCGCTGCGCGGCGAGCGGCGTGAGCGCTACGTCTTCCGCGACCGGCCGAACAACTGGCAGTCCACCTTCGGCGGGCCGGCGTGGACCCAGGTGGCCGACGGACAGTGGTATCTCCACCTGTTCGCCCCGGAGCAGCCCGACTTCAACTGGCGCGAGCCGGAGGTCCACGAGGAGTTCCTGGACGTCCTGAGGTTCTGGCTGGACCGGGGCGTCGACGGGTTCCGCATCGACGTGGCGATGGGCCTGTACAAGGCGGAGGGGCTGCCGGACCTTCCGGGGGTGGACGACCAGTCGTTCACCTCGCGCTCGCCGGTGTGGGGGCAGCCGGAGGTGCACGACGTGTACCGATCGTGGCGCAAGCTGCTCGACGGCTACCCGGGCGAGCGCATGGCAGTGGGCGAGGTGTGGACGGACGACCCGGAGGACCTGGCCCGCTACGTCCGGCCGGACGAGCTGCACCAGAGCTTCAACTTCGCCTGGCTCCAGGCTCCGTGGTCGGCGACGGCGTTCCGGAAGGTGATCGACGACACGCTGGCGACTGTGCCGTTCGCGACCTGGGTGCTGTCCAACCACGACGTCGTACGGCACCGCACCCGCTACGAGACCGCCGACCCCGGAACCGGACTCCTCAGGGCGAAAGCGGCATTGCTCGCCATGTTGGCGCTTCCCGGGTCGGCATATCTCTACCAGGGGGAGGAACTTGGACTCCCCGAGGTGAAGGATCTTCCCCCGGAGGCGCGGCAGGACCCGGTCTTCTTCCAGTCGGAGGGAAAGCTGCCCGGGCGCGACGGCTGCCGGGTGCCGCTGCCGTGGACGGTGACGGGACCCTCCCACGGGTTCTCCCCGGGCGAGACACGGCCGTGGCTGCCGCAACCGGCGGAGTTCGGGGCGCTGAGCGTGGAGGCCCAGGCCGGCGACCCGGCCTCGACCCTGGAGTTCTACCGGGCCGCGCTGGCCTGCCGCCGGGAGCTGGTGGAGGAGATGCCGCACACCATCCAGTGGCTGGACTCCCCGGAGGACGCGCTGTTCTTCGGCCGGGGGCGGCTGGTGTGCGTGCTCAACTGCGGCACGGAGGCCGTACGGCTGCCGCCGCACGAGCGCGTCCTGCTGTCCAGCGGCTCCCTGGCGGGTGACGTCCTTCCTCCGGACACGGCGGCCTGGCTGCTGGGCACACCCGTCACCTGACTTCAGGGGAGAGGGTGTGCGCGCCGCGTTCCCCCCGGACCGGGATGACCGGCACCGAGAGCAGCGCGCACACCAGCCCCGCCGCGAACCCCGCCCAGTAGCCCGCCCCGGTGATCAGCAGGCCGGCCAGCGGGGTCACGGCCAGCGCGACGACGTTCTGGATGGTGTTGTGGGTGCCCAGCACCCGCCCGGCCGCGCCGGGCCCGGCGAGCTCACCGGCCGCGAGGTACGCCAGCCCGTTGCCCGCCACCGTGATCACCGCGGCCAGCGCCAGCATCACCGGGCCGGGCCACGACCCGGTGAAGGTGCCCGCGAGCAGCAGGACGAGCACGGCCAGGCTGCCGAACGTCAGCAGGCGCAGCGGCGCCATCCGCAGGCCCGTCCGATCGGACCAGCGGCCCACCGCGATGCGCACCGCCGCGCCGCCGATCGCGGCCACGCCGAACAGCCGTCCCGCCTGCACGCCGTCCCAGCCGTACACGTGGACGAGGCACGCCACGCCGTACGTGCTGACCACGATCTGCGGCACCGCCTGCAGCGCGCTCGTCGCGTGGACCCGCCAGAGGGCGGGCTGCCGGTACGGCGAGCCGGCCGGCGCGGGACCCGAGCCGGGGCCGTCGCGCGGCGGCTCGGCCAGGAACAGGGCGGCCAGCACGGCGGCCAGCAGGCTCACGGCGGCGCACACCGCCAGCACGCCCGGGATGCCGTGCGCGCGCGACACGGGCGGCAGGACGAAGGCGGCGACGGCCATGCCGAGCGTGTAGGACACCTGCCGCAGGCCCATGGCGACGCCGCGCTCCGGCGGGCGGAACCAGCGCAGCACGATCCGGCCGCCGCCCACCATCGCGGCCGACCCGGCGGCGCCCGCCAGCGCCAGCAGGCCGACGACCGCCCAGACTCCGGTGACCAGCGTGACGGCGGCGAAGAACACCGCTGCCAGTCCCACGCCCAGGCCGAGCACCAGCCGCTCGCCGTGCCGGTCGGCCAGCACGCCCCAGGGGACGAGGGCGAACAGCACGCCGATGCCCGGCGCGTTCGCCACGATGCCGGCCAGCGGTAGGGGCAGCTCGAAGAAGCGTTGCAGATCCGGCATGACGAGGGGGAGCCCGAACAGGCCCAGGGTGACGCTGGCATGCGCGTTGACGCCGAGGGCGAGCATCACCCAGCGCCTCAGGTCCCGCTTCGGAGGGGACACGCCGCTAGGCAGGGATCTTGAAGCGTTCGAGGTAGGCGACCTCCTGCGGCGTCAGCCTGCGGGGCGCGCCGGCCTCCACGTCGTAGCCCACGACCACCGAGGACGCGGTCACGAACACCTCGTCGTCGTCACGGATCTCGTAGGCCAGCGTGAACCGCACCGGCTTGATCTCCGTCACCCACGTCTCCACCCGCACCGGCTCGGCCCTGAACGTCAACGGCCGCCGGTAGTCGATCTCGTGCCGGGCGATGACCAGCCCCTTGAACGGCGCGTCACCCGACCGGTACGGGTCGATGTGGAACATGCCGAGCCGGGCGTCCTCCAGGTAGTCGAAGAACCGGACGTTGTTCACGTGGCCGAGCGAGTCGATGTCCGCGAACCGCACCATGCGGGGGAAGACGTGCCGCCGGGTCAGGGTTTCGAGCGATTCGTGCACCACGCCCGCCACCGTACCCGCCCCCACGCGGCCCATCTCACGCGGCCCTTCTCACCCGGCCCGACCGGCGGCCCGGTCGGGGACCGGCGGCACGGACCGGCGGCACGGACCGGCGGCACGGACCGGCGGCACGGACCGGCGGCACGGACCGGCGGCACGGTCGGTGTCCGGGGCCGACCGGCCGGAGGCTGTTCTGGACGAAGCGGGTGAGCAGCCGCGCGACCGGAGACCCTGGCGCACCTCGCGAGGTATCTGTGCCGCTGGACCCGGCAGGCGGGGCGCGTGCGAGTCCCGACCCGTGACCGCGCCCTCAGCCTGGGCCCTCGGCCTGGGCCCTGAGCCGTGAGGCCCGGGCCCTGAGCCGTGGACGCCGGATCAGTCGCGGTGGAGCTTGCGGTAGGTCACCCGGTGCGGGCGGGCCGCGTCGGCGCCCAGCCGCTCGACCTTGTTCTTCTCGTAGTCGGCGAAGTTGCCCTCGAACCAGAACCAGTTGGAGCCCTCTTCCCACGCCAGGATGTGCGTGGCGATGCGGTCGAGGAACCACCGGTCGTGCGAGGTGATGACCGCGCAACCCGGGAAGTCGAGCAGCGCGTTCTCCAGCGACGAGAGAGTCTCGGTGTCGAGGTCGTTGGTGGGCTCGTCGAGGAGCAGGACGTTGCCGCCCTGCTTGAGGGTGAGCGCCAGGTTGAGCCGGTTGCGCTCGCCACCCGACAGGACGCCGGCCTTCTTCTGCTGGTCGGGGCCCTTGAACCCGAACGCGGCGATGTAGGCGCGCGACGGCATCTCGACGTTGCCGACCTTGATGTGGTCGAGCCCGTCGGAGACGACCTCCCAGACGTTCTTGTTGGGGTCGATGCCGCCCCTGCTCTGGTCGGCGTAGGAGATCTTGACCGTGTCGCCCACGACGAGAGAGCCGTTGTCGGGCGTCTCGCTGCCGGTGATCATGCGGAACAGCGTGGTCTTGCCGACGCCGTTGGGGCCGATGACGCCGACGATGCCGTTGCGCGGCAGGTCGAACGAGAGCTTCTCCATGAGCAGCCGGTCCTCGAAGCCCTTGGTGAGGTCCTCGGCCCTGATCACGGTGGTGCCCAGGCGCGGGCCCGGCGGGATCTGGATCTCGTCGAAGTCGAGCTTGCGGTGCTTGTCGGCCTCGGCCGCCATCTCCTCGTAGCGCTGGAGACGGGCCTTGGACTTGGTCTGGCGGGCCTTCGGGTTGGAGCGGACCCACTCCAGCTCGTCCTCGAGGCGCTTCTTGCGCTTGACGTCCTTCTGGCCCTCGACCTTGAGCCGCTGCGCCTTGGCCTCCAGGTAGGTGGAGTAGTTGCCCTCGTAGGCGTAGGCGCGGCCACGGTCGAGCTCGAGGATCCAGCCGGCCACGTTGTCGAGGAAGTAGCGGTCGTGGGTGACGGACAGCACGGTGCCGGCGTACTTCTCCAGGTGCTGCTCCAGCCACTGCACGCTCTCGGCGTCGAGGTGGTTGGTGGGCTCGTCGAGCAGCAGCAGGTCGGGGGCCTCCAGCAGCAGCTTGCACAGCGCGACGCGGCGGCGCTCACCACCGGACAGCGTGGTCACGTCGGCGTCCGGCGGCGGGCAGCGCAGCGCGTCCATCGCCTGCTCGAGCTGGCTGTCGAGGTCCCACGCGTTGCGGTGCTCCAGCTGCTCCTGCAGCTTGCCCATCTCGTCCAGCAGCGCATCGCTGTAGTCGGTGGCCATCTGCTCGGCGATCGCGTTGTAGCGCTCGAGCATCGCCATCGTCTCGGCGACGCCCTCCTGGACGTTGCCGAGGACGGTCTTCTCCTCGTTCAGCGGGGGCTCCTGCTGGAGCATGCCGACCGAGAAGCCCGGCATGAGCCGCGCCTCACCGTTGGACGGCTGCTCCAGGCCGGCCATCATCCGGAGCAGCGTCGACTTACCGGTGCCGTTCGGGCCCAGGACACCGATCTTGGCTCCGGGCAGGAACGACAGCGTGACGTCGTCAAGGACAACCTTGTCGCCGTGCGCCTTGCGCACGCGCTGCAGCGTGTAGATGTACTCCGGCATGACATCTAGCTTAGGGGCTCTCGACCGGGCTTCCGCCGGTCGGGCACCGAAGACAGCCGGAGAGACGGCCGAGGTACGGGGTTGTGGCGCCGGAGGCCGCCGCCGGGCTTGCGTCAACAGCTCGCCCAGGACGAGCACGGTCCGTCGATCACCATCCGTACGGCCTCGTCGGCGGTCAGCCGGGTGCCGTGCGTGAATCTCTCCGCAAAAGCCTCCTCGCCCAGGACGGCCCGCGCGGCCGCCGTGATGCGGTCGACGTCACCGCGTTCGGCGGGTGGGAGCGGTGCGCCCACGCTGCGGCGGGCGGCGTCAGCCGCGCCGAGCAGGACCGCGGCGCAGGCCGCGGTGTGCTCCTGCCGGGACAGCGCGCCCGCGAGGCCCTCCAGCGACAGGGCGAGGGCACGGGGCTCGGCGAGAGAGCGGGCGACGTCGAGAGCGTGCAGGTGGTGGGCGACGGCCTGGGCCGCTTCGCCGCGGAGCTCGGCGATGAAGCCCAGCTCGGCGAGGAGCAGATGGTCCCCGGCCTGGGACGACACGTGCCCGTAGCCGTCGCGTATGTGCAGCAGGTGCGCCTCCGCGGCGTCCAGGTCACCGGAACGGCGCGCCCCGAGGGCCAGGCCCATCTCGGAGTGGAGCTCGCCGTAGATGTAGCCCTGTTCGGCAGCGATGCGGCGGGCCTGCTCGTGCAGTTCGCGCGCCCGGTCCCAGTCGCGCGCCAGCAGCGCGAGGCGGCCCAGCCCGGACAGCCGCGCCGCGACCTCCGCCGCCAGGCCCAGGTCCCGGGCGATCCGCAGCCCTTCGTGCTGGCGGCGCTCCGCCTCGCCGTACTCCCCCTTGATCTCGGCGAGCACGGCGAGCGGCGACACCGTCTGCAGCTCGCCCCATCTGTCGCCCAGTTCGCGGAAGAGCGAGGCACTGCGCCGCCCGTCGCGGCCGAGCCCTCGCAGGTCGCCGCGGTCCAGAGCGAGTCTCGCCCGCAGGCCCAGCGCGGCGGCCGTGCCCCACTGGTCGCCGGCCTCGGTGAAGAGGGTCAGGGCGCGCGTGTTCCACGTGTCGCTGTCGGCTGCGGCACCGGCGCTGAACAATCCGAAGGCGCACAACCACAGGCCACGCGCCCGGCGTACGAGATCGGGGACGGCGTCGGCGTCCGGGGCGGCGGCGGCAGCGCCGTGATCACCCGTCAGCAGCGCGAACGCGCGGTGCAAAAGCGCTGCTTCCGCCGTCACCGGCGCGGGCGCCGACGCCGGAACGGCGGCCAGCACGGCCTCCAGGCTGCGCCGGGCCTCGATGAGACGGCCGCGCAGCAACCACCACCACGACAGTGCGGTGGCCAGGCCCACGGCATCGGCCGGCTCACCCGCGGCGGCGCGGCGTATCGCCTCCTCGAGAGCCGCGCGCAGATTGCCGGTCTCGGCATCCAGCCGGGAGAGCCAGGACCGCTGCTCGGCGCCGCGCAGCCGGGACTCGGCGTGTTCGGCGAGCGCCAGGTAGTGACGCAGATGCCGGTCGCGGACGGCGGTCAGGTCCTCCATCTCGTACAGCCGCTCCATCGTGTACGCGGCCACGGACTCCAGGAGCCGGTAACGGGGCCCCGTGGGCCCGTTCACCACGACCACGAGGGACCGATCGACGAGGCGCGCCACGAGCTCGGGCACCTCCTCCCGGGCGACGCCGTCGCCCGCGCACACCGCGGTGGCGGCTTCCAGGTCGCAGCCGTCACCGAACGCGGCGAGGCGGCGCAGCACGATCCGTTCGGGCGCGCCGAGGAGTTGCCAGCTCCAGTCGATCATCGCTCGCAGGGTCTGCTGCCGGGCCGGTGCGCCGCGCCGGCCGGAGCCGAGGATCTTGAACCGGTCATTGAGCCGATCCGCCAGTTCCCGGACTCCGAGCGCCCGTACGCGGGTGGCGGCGAGTTCGAGGGCGAGCGGGATGCCGTCCAGACGGCGGCAGATCTCCGCGACGGCCGCGCGGTCCCCCGGCTCCAGGGCGTCCAGGTCCGTGGGGAAGCCGGGGGCGGATGCGACGGCGCGGTCCATGAACAGCCGTACGGCGTCGACGTCCTGGAGTGGTTCGACCAGGAACACGGCCTCACCCGCCAGGCCGAGCGGCTCCTGGCTGGTCACCAGCACCCGCAGTGCGGGGGCGGTGGTCAGGAGGACATCGGCGAGCTCCGCCGCGGCGTCGACGATGTGTTCGCAGTTGTCCAGCACGAGCAGGATGCGGCGATCCCGCAGGGCGTCGGCGAGGCGGTGGGCCGGTGAGCCGGAGCCTGGCCGGGGGGAATGGGTGTCGTCCCGGACACCGAGCGTGGCGGCGATGACCTGGGCGAGGTCGGCGCCGGTGCCGGCGCGGAGGCCGGCGAACTCGACGAGCCAGATGCCGTCGCCGGCGCCCTCGTCCGTTCCCACCGCGGCGGCCGCCGCCACAGCCAGGCGGGTCTTGCCGACGCCGCCGGGGCCGGTCAGCGTGACCAGCCGGGTTCCGCGCAGGAGGCGGGAGAGGTCGGTGAGGGCCTGGCCCCGGCCGATGAGGGGGGTGAGCGGCACCGGCAGGTTCGAGTGGGTGTGCGGCACCGGCAGGTTCGCGTGGGTGCGCGGGACCGGCAGGTTCGCGTGGGTGCGCCCGGGCACCTCGCCACCGGCAGCCGTCGGGCCCGGCGCCGGCGGGGTCTCCAGGCGGGGATCCTGCCGAAGCACCGCCCGGTGCAACGCGGTCAGTTCGGGGCCGGGGTCTACTCCCAGATCCTCCGCCAGCCGGCGCCGCAGGTCCTCGTACGACGCGAGGGCCTCGCTCTGCCGCCCTGACACGTAGAGGGCCCGCATGTGCAGGGCACGCAGGCGCTCCCGCAACGGGTACCGGAAGACCAGGTCCGCGAGCTCCGCGGCGAGCAGCACGTGGTCCCCGGCCTCGAGGCGGGCCTCGGCCTGCTCCTCCAACACCGACAGCCGCTGCTCGGTGAGGTGCTGCACGGCCGGCCGCATGAACTCCTCGTCCGCGAAGTCGGCGTAGGCGGGCCCCCGCCACAGGTCGAGGGCCTCGGTGAGCAGGGCGGCCCGGGTGCGCGGATCCGGGCTGCACCGGGCCTCGGCCACGAGGGAGCGAAACCGCGTGGCATCCAGCTCGTCGCCGTCGAGCTCCAGCCGATAGCCCGGCGGCTGCCGCACCACCCGGTCCCGGCCGATGACCCGGCGCAGCTGGGAGACCCTGGTGTGCAGGGCGCCCGCGGGTCTGCCCGGCGGGCGGTCGCCCCACAGGTCGTCGATGAGCCGGTCCGCCGAGACGGGGCCTCCGTCGTGGGCGAGCAGATCCGCGAGCAGCACCCGGACCTTGGCCTCCGGGATCTTGACCTCTCGCCCCTCCTCGTCCCACACGGCCAGTGGCCCGAGCACCCCAAACCGCATGGGGCCACTGTATGTCTTTGCATGCATCGAGGCGGACTCGCTCCTGGGTTGCGACGGCACCGCCTGCAGCCGGCCGTCAGCCCTTCCGAAGAAAACCTGAAGCGCCCGAGAGCACAGTCGTATGGGTGAGGCGCCACGCGTGCCCCACGGAACGACACGTGTGAGAGGGAACCGTAAGCATGACCAGGTACGGGGACAAATGGGGCGTGATCGCCGGGGATGCCACAGGCATTGCCCTGGCAATCGCCAAGCGCCTCGTGGAAGGTGGTGCGCGGATCCTGCTGACCGCCCGCACACCGCAGGAACGCATGCGGCTGGGCGACGAGTTGGGCTCCGCCGCCCGTGTCGTCAACCCGGCCGCTCTCAGAACTCACCTGGAGGCGGGCGGCGGCGTGGATCTGCTCTTCGCCGACTCCGTTCCCACCACGCGACCGCTGCTGTCACACGTCAAGGACGGTGGTGCGGTGGTGCTCACCACACCCGCCCCGTCCCCCGCCGCCGTACACGACCTCGCCGCGGAGCTCGCCTCCCGCGGCATCCGCGTCAACGCGGTGGCCCCGGACTGTATCGAGTCGCCGGGCGGCAGCGCCGCATCCCTGCCTCCGCTCGGCCGTCTCGGAGCCGCCGAGGAGGTGGCCCGCGCCGCGCTCTTCCTGGCGACGGACGCGACCTTCACGACGGGCGCCCGCCTCCCCGTCGACGGCGGCCTGAGCCGGGCGTGACCCACCGGCGCAGTCCGCCCATGCCCGGATCACTGCCGCCAGACCCGCTGCACCGCACACGGTGCGGCCGAACAGACGATGTCCCTGGAAAGACCCGGAGTACACCACATGAGTACCGCACCCGACACCGCAGCCGGTTCTGCCGCAGGCACCGGCGCCCGATCCGGCACGAGGGGCAGGGGCGAGGAGCAGCAGAAGCTTCCGCTCCTCGCCCTGCTCGCCCTGGCCACCGCCGTCTTCATCACCAGTCTCACAGAGACGCTCCCCGCGGGCCTGCTCCCGGCGATGAGCGACGCCCTCCGCGTGGGCGAGTCCGCGACCGGCCAGACGGTGACGATCTACGCGCTCGGCACCGCGCTGACCGCGATCCCGCTGACCGCGGCCACCGCGAGATGGAGGCGCAAGCGACTGCTGCTGGCCGCCATGGGGGGCTTCGCCCTGGCCAACACGATCACGGCCATGTCGTCCCTGTACGCCCTGACGATGACGGCGCGGTTCGTCGCGGGTGTGGCCGCCGGCCTCGCCTGGGCGCTGCTCGCGGGGTACGCGCGCCGCATGGCCCCCGTTCACCTCCAGGGCAGGGCGATAGCCATCGCCATGGCGGGCATCCCGGTCGCGCTCTCGCTCGGCGTGCCGGCCGGGACCTTCCTGGGCAAGGTGACCGACTGGCGCGTGGCCTTCTTCGCGATGACGGCGCTCACCGTGCTGCTGCTGGCCTGGATCGTGGCCACGGTGCCGGACTTCCCGGGACAGGCCAGTGGCGAGCGGCCCCGGATGCTGCGGGCCCTGCGTGTGCCGGGGGTGGCCGCAGTCCTGTTCGTCACACTCATCTTCGTCCTGGCCCACACCATCCTGTACGCCTACATCGCCGCCTTCCTCGACGATCTGGGCATGGGCGGCAACACCGATCTGGTGCTCCTGGTCTTCGGCGCCGCCTCGCTGGTGAGCATCTGGATCGTCGGTGCCCAGATCCATCACCGGCTGCGTGCCCTCAGCATCGCCAGCGCGCTGTCGGTCGCCGTGGCCGCCGCGCTGCTGGCCGTCCTGGCCGATCAGTCCGCCCTCGTCTACCTCGCCGCCGTCCTGTGGGGTCTCGGCTGGGGCGGGGTGCCCACCTTGCTCCAGACCGCGGCCGGTGACGCGGGCGGTGACCAAGCCGACGCGGCCCAGGCGATGCTCGTCACGCTGTGGAACGTCGCTATGGCGGGCGGTGGTGTCATCGGCGGCGTCCTGCTCGACCTGCTCGGCAGCGAGTCGT
Source organism: Nonomuraea sp. NPDC050383 (assembly GCF_044459125.1). Lineage (NCBI taxonomy): Bacteria > Bacillati > Actinomycetota > Actinomycetes > Streptosporangiales > Streptosporangiaceae > Nonomuraea > Nonomuraea sp. NPDC050383. The sequence goes on along the minus strand of NZ_JBITIP010000020.1, from coordinate 52,228 downwards.
TCCCGTGGAGTGTGCTGCTGCTCCTGCTACCGGTGCTCGGGGTGGTTCTCGCCGCGCGCAGCCATGGCTTCCCCGCCAGGCGACCCTCGGTCGAGTCCCCGTGACCGCACTCCCCCGATACAGACTGATCCCCATGCAAGTCGGAGAACTGCAGGAGCCTTGATCTTCTCTGGCACCTGTTCGGCCGCGACGTTCGGGGAGGCGGCATCGGGATCATCCGAACCTGATCCCGGCCTCCCCCGACGCGTCGCTGGAATGAGAGGGAGTCGAGGTGTCGGTGCCGCTGCCTCCGTACCAAGGCCCGTCGTGAGTTGTCCCGGAGACACGGCTGCGCCCTCGGGGAGCCGCCGCCCGGCTGGGGCATGCGGATCCACCATCCGTTGCGTCCGCTCTCCGGCTGTTGCATCCACTCTCCGGCCGTTGCATTCGCTCCGGCTGGGAGACGCTCTCGTCCCTGCGGTTGCCGGCAGTTCTGCCCGTGGGTGACGCAGTCGATCACCGCTCGCAAGCGCCTGGGTCCCTCTCGAAAGTGCCCGGTCCATCTCAGTCGCCCGCCGTTGCCGTTTGCGGCGGGTGCTCTGGGAGCTGTTGAGGCGTCGGACTCGGTGCTAACTCCGGCTCGTCGTTCAGCGACAGCTCTGTCATGAGGGAGTTCGGGGTCGAGAGGCGGTCCGGCGGTGGGTGAGGGTCTGAGGCCGATGAGTGATCCAGCGTCGACGGCGAGTCTTCAGGGTTGAGGTCTTCGGGTGGGTGGAGGTCTTCGGGGTCGAGGTCTTCCGGTGGGTGGAGCTCTTCGGGGTGGAGCTCTTCCGGTGGGTGGAGCTCTTCCGGTGGGTGGAGCTCTTCCGGTGGGTGGAGCTCTTCGGGTAGGTGGAGCTCTTCGAGGTTGAGGTCTTCCGGTGGGTGGAGCTCTTCGGGGTGGAGCTCTTCGGGGTGGAGGCCTTCGGGGGGTGAGGGGACCGGGATCGCTGCCGTCTCGGTGTCGGTGAGGTGGGTGGGCTGGATGACCGGGAGGCAGATGCGGTCCCGGCCGAGCTCCTTGGCGCGGTAGAGGGCCAGGTCGGCGGCGGCCAGGAGCTCTATGAGGTCGTCACCGTGCAGGGTCATGATGGCCACCCCCACCGAGATCGTCACGGTGATCATGGCGTCGTCGGCGGCGACCGCCATGTGGCTGATGCGGTTGCGGAGGCGTTCGGCCACCTGGCGCGCCTCGTGGACGTCGGCCCCGGGCAGCAGGACCACGAACTCCTCCCCGCCGAAGCGGCCCACCACGTCGTACTCGCGCAACTGGCTCCGCAGCGTGGCCGCGACCGCTGCCAGGACCTGGTCGCCGACGAGGTGGCCGTGTCGGTCGTTGACCCGTTTGAAATGGTCGATGTCGACGATGAGCAGGGCCAGTGTCTCGCCGGTGCGCCGGGCGCGGACGATCTCGGTGTCGGCCTCGCGCTGCCACGCCGCCGCGTTGAGCAGGCCGGTCTTGGGGTCGGTGCGGGCGGCCGCCTGGAGCTGGGCGTGCAGGAGGCTGCGTTGCAGCAGTACGACCGGTGGCAGCGCGAGAATGAGCAGGCCGAGATTGAGCCCGGCCGAGATGGCCACGCTGACGCCGAGGCACAGCTCCACGACGTCGAGCAGGGCGCTCTCCTTGTCCCACAGGACCTCGCGCCACGGAACCTCGGGGTCGGCCATGTGCGCGGCCAGGGCGATGAGGGCCGTGTTGAGCAGGGCGAACACGACCGCCGCTGCCACCGCCAAGCCGATCGGCTCGATGGCGCCCCGCGTCAGCGCCGCCGGATCGGGCACCAGCCGGTGGAACGCCATCGAGGCGGCGCATCCCGCCAATCCGATGGCGGCCGAGCTGAACACACGGCGATGCAGCACCGTGGCCCGGACCCGCCATTGCAGGAGCATCTGCAACACGATGGGCGCGAGCAGGGCATAGAGGGACGGCAGCAGCAGCGCCACCGGCAACCACCACGCTGACAGCAGGTCGCGGGAGACGCCGGCGGGCATGCCGAGACGTCTCGTCGCCTCGATGCATACCGCGCCGCACACCATGAGCGCGACGAATGCCATGACGTCCGACCACCGAACCGGGGTGGACGCCGCCAGCAGGACGATCGCGACGAGGTCGAGGGCCACGATCCCGACGAGATAGATCACGAGGGGACGCCGCTGCCCTAGCAGCGGCCAGCGGCCGACCAGGGTGGACACTCCGTCGCGAGGCGTGATCGGGGTGTGACGAGGGGCCGCCATCACGTCTCCTCCCTGACTAACGATATGTAACACAATAGTTGCGGAGTGTGCGTTGTGCGATCGGAACCGATACGTTGGGCGACGGGACCACCTAGGTCATCGTGGTCTCTAAGGGAGATTCCGGCTCACTCCACGAGCGGGGAGACGACGGAAAGGAGCAGCCATGGCGCGAGGTGTGACCTGGTCTTGATGCGACGTCTTGCCTGATCTTGATGCGACGCCTTGGCCTGGTCTTTCTGCCTTGACCCTTCTGGGCTTGGTCTTTCTGAGCTGGTCTTGGGCTTGGTCTTTCTGGGTTGGTCTTTCTCAGCTTGGTTTCTCGTGGCCGACGACTCGCCCTTGTCCCCTCTCAGCCCCATTGCTCTCCTTCTGGGCCGACGTTGCTCCCCCTCCAGGCATCGCGTTGTCACCCCTCTGGACCCGCGTTGTTCGCCCTCCGGGCCGGTGTTCGCCCTCCGGGGCGGTGTTCGCCCTCCGGGCCGGTGCTCTCCCCCGGGGCATGCGTCCTTCCGCCCGGGTTGAGCTGGGCCCTTCCATGCCTTGCGGCGTTGCCAGGCCTCGCGTCGTTTCCCCTCCAGATTGTGTTGGCCTCCTTCAGGCTTCTCACTGCTTCTTCTCGTGTCTGCCTGCGGCTTTCTTGTCTCTGTTCGGGTGCCGGCTTGTCGTGAGGTCGGCGGGGTGTTTTGAGTGGTTCTGGGGGTTAAGGGGCTTCTCGTATGGACCCTCACCTGGCCGTACCGGCCCGAGGCCCTTGGGGAGAGGGCGTCGGGCCGGTTGTGTGTGGGAGTGCGGCGGTGTCAGGCCGCGATCGGCTCCCTGGTGGGCCACTCGGCGTCTTCCGCCTCGTGCTCGTTGTCGTCCTCACCGAGGATGCGGATCACGGTGCCGTCGGTACGGGCCGGGCGTCCCTTGGAGCGGGAGGGCTTGGAGGGCGCCTTGCCGGAGGCCGGAGACGTCGGGGCGGGCGAGGTCGGGGCGGGCGAGGTCTTGGGCCGCTGAACATTGGAGGCGGTGGTGTCGTCGGCACGGGGTGCGTCCGCCCCGTCGCCGGTGTCGGAGGCCTTTCCCATGGGGTGAGGGTGATGGGACTCTGCCGGGTCGGTGGCGTGACGGGGCTCGCCTGCGCGGGTGGCGGGAGCGAGGTCCCGCTGGATGGAGGCGTAGGCGGCTTCGCCTGCGTCGTCCGCCGGGGCAGGGGGAAGCGGGGTGAAGGCGGGAGGCTCCGGAAGAGACGGGCGGGCATGATCGGTCCTTCCGGACATGCCCGTCCCCGCGCTCGTGCCCATGCCCGTCCCCGCGCTCGTGCCCATGCCCATCCCCGCGCTCGTGCCCATGCCCGTCCCCGCGCTCGTCCCCATGGCCGTCCCCGCGCTCGTACCCATGCCCGCGCTCATGCCCGCGCTCATGCCCATGGCCCAGTCCTGGGTCTCCGCGTCCAAGCGGTCGCGCATCTCCTTGCTCACCGTGGCAGCGCCGCCGCCACGCTCCGGCTTGACGAAGGCACCGGTGCCCCAGCGCAGGTCATGACCCACCGCGCTCGCCTCGATCTCGGGCATGAAGCGGCGGTCGCCCTCCGGGCCGAACTCGCGGATGCGGAGCTTGCCGGACACCACCACGGGCTGCCCTATCTTGATCGACTGCGCCACGTTGTCGCCGAGGGACCGCCAGCAGCGCACCGCGAAGCAGACCCTCTCGCCGTCGGTCCACTGGCCGGTCTTCCTGTCGAAGTAGCGGTGCGACGTCAGGACCCGGAGCGAGGTGACCTTCGCCCCGTCCTCGAAGGTGTACTGACGGGGCTCTGCTGCGACGTTTCCGGTGAGCGTGATGTAGATGTCGTTCATCCCATTGCCTCCCATGTCAGCGGGCGGGGTGCCCGCGACCTGGGATCACGGTGCCAGAAGGGGTGGAGGGCCCGGGGCGCCGAATGGCGTTCTGTGGATTTGCGGGGTGGAGGGGCGGGCCGGTTGTGGAAAACGTCGTGGCGCTCGGCTCACCACTGCCGAAGGGGCGGCGCAAGGGGGCCGTATGTCGGCCCGACGCCGTACGAGAACGCGACACCGTACCGGACTGCATCGCCCTGCCGGACCGTGGCAGGGCCGTCGGTCGGCGCGAGCGGGCGAATGCGAGGGTGCGGGCTAGCCGGCGAGGGTGCGGATGGCCGTGTAGAAGGTGTGGTGGCGGCCGAGCTCGCGTTCGACCGGCTCCACCACCATGGTCTCCGCCACCGCCGCGACCCGTCGCCGCATCTCCCGTTCCAGCCGTTCGCGCTCCTTCGATGCTCCCAGCTCGACGAAGTTGCGTGCGGCGATGCCCGACAGTGCCCCGAGGCCCAGGACCGAGGCCATCATCAGCCCCACCCATGGCAGCGCGGCCGTGTCACCCAGAAGCTGGAAGCCGAGCGGCGACTGGCCGGGCAGGAACAGCCCCGTCACCAGCCAGCCCAGTCCGAGCACGAACGCCGCCACCAGCAGGTACTGCCAGATCTTCAGCAGCCACCACCAGCCCGGCACCTGGTCGAGCCGGGGCGCCACCTCCGAGAGATCCTCCGTGAGGGCCTGCGGAAGCTGCTTGAGGCGCGAGCGGGCGGCGTGATGCAGGGACGACCGCCACACCGGCTGCATGTCGCCCGACAACCCGTCGGCGAGAGCCTGCACCGCGTTCACCACCTCCGCGGTCTGGGCGCTGACCGTGCCGGTGGTGATGCCGCGGATCTCGTCCCCGACGTCCTGCAACCGCAGCGTCTTGACCGGGTCGGGCCGCAGCTTGGAGATCCAGCGCGGGTACGGCCAGCCGACCCAGCCCATGGAGCGTTCGGCGTAGACGTTCTCCATGGCCTCACCCACCGCCGGGACGCCCACGGCGTCGCACAGCGCGTCGGTGAGGCCGAGCCTGCGGGCGTCGTCCACGGCCGACGGCGCGGACAGGGACTCCCCCACCGGCATGGCCGTGCTGATCCGCTGTTCGAGCCGGTGGAGGTCGGCTTCCAGCTTCTGGATGGCGGCCCGGCGCCGGGAGACGGCTCCCGCGACGACGGTCTTGAGACTGTCCACCCCGCGTCCGGTGGTCGCCGAGGTGGGGACGACGGTCGGGTGCTCGACGCCTTCGCGGCGCAGCAGGTCGTTGAGGTCGATGACCAGCTCGGCGAGCTCGGCGGCGCTCAGCTTGTCGGCCTGGTTGAGCGCGAACACGGTCACCGCCTCGTGCCCCGCCAGCTCCGTCACGTAGCGGCGGTGCGTGGAGGCGTCGGCGTACTTCTGCGGGTCCAGCACCCACACCACCAGATCGGCCCGGCCGATGAGCCGGTCCGCCTCGTTGTCGGTGAGGGCCCTGATCGAGTCGTGGTCGGGCAGGTCGAGCAGGATCAGCCCGTGGAGCTGAGTCTCGCCCCGGTCGAGGGCGCTGGCACGGGCGAACCGGTGCCGTTCCTGGATCTGCAGCCAGTCGAGCAGCGGCGCGGCGCCCTCCAGCCCCCACACGCAGGCATGGGTGCGCGCCGTGGTGGGCCGCCGCACGCCCGTGGGCGACAGCTCCAGCCCCGAGATGGCGTTGAACAGCGACGACTTGCCGCTGCCCGTGCCTCCGGCCAGCGCGACGACGGTGTGCTCCGACGACAGCTTGAGCCGCTCGCCGGCCCGCTTGAGCAGCGTGCTCGCCTCGGCCAGCAGCTTGGGCTCCAGCCGTCCCGGCCCGAGCTCCACGAGCTTGGTGAGCGCGGTGAGCCGCGGCGCCAGGCCGGGCCTGGTGGTCATGGTGGTCATCGCGCCACCTCAAGGTTGTAGGTGGCCTGGTAGAGCCGTGTCGCGATGGACTCGTCCGGGATCCCGGCCGAGTCGAGCGCCTGCACGTAACGCATGGACTCCTCGTCGAACAGCATGCCGATCCTGGCGCGCAGGTCGCTGAGCGCCTTCGCCCCGATGCCGCGCAGCGACTCGGCGCCCAGCAGGGCGTTGACCAGCCGGTGCGGCACACCCGTGGTCGCGCCGCTGAACATCGCCACCATGAAGATCAACGACAGCGAGTCGGCGTCGAACGACACAACCTTCGACACCGAGCGCTTGGCCACTCCGTCGGTGCGCACGAGCTCGGTGACGTGCTCCTGCCAGGCGGCGATGGCGCGGGCCGCGTGCCGTACGAGATCGTCGGATGGCCGGTCGAGATCGGCGGCGAGCTTCGCGCCGAGCGGCGAGCGGTGGCGCCAGCGGGCCGCCACCTCGTCGGCCGCGCGGGTTGCGGCCGCGACGATCACCGACTCCAGACCGGCGCGCAGCGCCGCCCTGAACGCCAGCACCCGCTCGGGGGCCTGCCGGGCCGCGCGGCCGCGCCTGCGCAGTTGCAGCGTGCGCATGAGGTCGCCCGAGCCCGCGAAGTCCTGCCACCGCGCGAGCACCTCGCCGTGGATGAGCGAGCCGCCGCGGAAGGCCCGGTCGATGTCGGACAGCGCGTTGCGGTACGCGGCGTCCACGTCGGAGCGCAGCTCGCCCCGGAACGCCACTTGCGTCTCCATGTGCTTGGCCAGCGCGGGTACGCGGGTGCGGAAGCTGTCGAGCACGCCGTCCAGGGTCTCCCGTACGGCCTGCGCCCGGCGCTCCTCGTCGACCGACAGCTCGGCCAGCCACAGACGCAGGTCGGTGACCTCGCTGTCGGGCAGCCGGCCGTCGACCACCTTGGACTCACCGATGACGAACCGGTCGATCTCCCCCAGGCCGTACTCGGTGAGCATGCGGGCGAAGTGCTTGAGCACCACCTCGCGCGCCTTCGGCTGGACCCGCGACAGGACGATGGCCAGGCGGGCGCCGCGCTCCTTGGCCATGCGCAGGAGGTTCCAGGCGGGGGCGTCGGCGTAGCGGGCGGCGGTGGTGACGAAGACCCACAGGTCGGCGGCGTCGAGCATGCGCTGCGCGATCTCGTGGTGCTTCTCGACGACCGAGTCGATGTCGGGGGTGTCGAGCAGCGCCACGCCCTGGGGCAGCTTCTCGGTGGGGACGACGACGAGGCTGTCGGGGCCGGACTCGGCCGTGGGCTTGTCGATGCGCCGCAGGCCGCCGAGCAGCTCTCCCTCGGCGAACCACTTTTGGTCCTCCGGGTGGCAGGCCAGCACGGGTACGCCGGTGGTGGGGCGGCGGACGCCGGTGCGGGAGACGTTCTTCTCGGCCAGGGAGTTGACCAGCGTGGACTTGCCGGCGCCGGTCGAGCCGGCGACCACGATGAGGGCGGGCGCGGTGTTGGTGCGCACCCTGGGGAGCACGTAGTCCTGGAGCTGGGCCAGGAGGTCGGCGCGGGCCTGCCTGGCCTCGTCGGCGCCCGGCAGGTCGAGGCCGAAGCGCAGGTCGGCGACGCTGACGCGGAGGGTGTCGAGGGCGGAGGTGAGCGCGGCGACGGTCTCCGGCGGAAGAGCCTGCGCCCCCGTCCCAGCCTTGGCCTCGGGCTCCGGCTCGGTCTCCGGCTTTGTCTCCAGGTCCGGGTCCGGGTCCGGCTCAGGGTCTGTCGCCGGCTGCCGAGTGCTCCCGGTCTCGGGCTCCGCCTGAGCGGTCCCGGTCTCGGGATCAGGATCGGTCCCCGGCTGCGTGTCGGCGTCGGTGTCGGTCTGGGGCTCAGGCTCGGCGTCGGGCTCGGACTCGGGCTCGGGCTCGGGCGAAGGCTCAGCGTCGGCCGTGGGCTCGGGCTCGGTCGAGGGCTCGGCGTCGGTCGTGGGCTCGGGCTCGGTCGAGGGCTCGGCGTCGGTCGAGAGCTCGGTCGAAGGCTCGGTGGCGGCCTCGGGCTCTGCCTGCGCGGCCGAGGCCCGGGAGGCCGGCGGGCGGAAGGCCGCGGGTTGGAAGAGCGAGGGCCGGGAGGCGGGCGGCTCTTCGGGCTCCGGGTCCGGCTCCGTTGCGAACTGGGGCTCTGGTTCCGGTACGGAGTCCGTTTCCGCCTCTGGGGAGGGGTCCTCCTCGTCCGTGATGGCGCGGAAGCTCAACGTCTGCTCCCCGGGCGACTCCTGGCGCCCGTCATCCATGGCCGTGTTCACGGCAAGCGCTCCGCTCGAACCATCTCGACCTCCTGGCCGACGCTCACGACATCGCCGACGACGACGATCGCCGGCGGCCGTATCCCGGCCGCGGACACGCGGTCGGCCACGGTGGACAGTGGAGCGATAACCGCCCGCTGGGTCGGAAGGGTACCGTCCTGCACCACCATTACGGGAGTCTCCGGTGAGCGTCCGTCTCGCAGGAGGGCCTCGGCCACCTTGGCGAGCCGCTCCACGGCCATCAGCAGGACCAATGTGCCCTGCGAGCGGGCCATGGCGGGCCAGTCGACGGTCGAGGCGGGATCGTCGGGCGCCACGTGCACGGACACGACGTGGAACTCCTGGCTGACGCCCCGATGAGTCACCGGGACCCCGGCCGAGGCGGGCACGGCGACGGCGCTGGTGATGCCGGGCACGACGACCACGGGGATCCCGGCGCGGGCGCAGGCGAGCATCTCCTCACCGCCGCGACCGAACACGAACGGGTCGCCGCCCTTGAGCCGCACCACGAACTTGCCCTGCCGGGCGCGGTCCACGAGCAGCTCGTTGATCTTCTCCTGGGGCAGTGACCTGCCGTACGGGACCTTGGCGGCGTCGATCAGCTCGACGTCCGGCGCGAGCTCGTCGAGGAGGGCGCGGGGGGCGAGGCGGTCGGCGACCACGACGTCTGCCTGGGCCAGGAGCTGCCGGCCGCGCACGGTGATGAGCCCGGGGTCGCCGGGCCCGCCGCCGACGAGGGCCACGCCGACGGGCTTGGTGCGGCTGCGCCGGGCGTCCACGGTGCCGTCGCGCAGGGCGCCCACCACGGCGTCCCTGATGCCGGCGGCCCTGCGCGGGTCGCCGCCCGCGGTGACGGCCACGGTGATCTCGTCCACGCGCCCGGAGGCGGGGGTCCAGGCGGCGGTGGCGTCCTTGTCGTCGGCGCGTACGCACCAGATGTGCTTGGCCTCGGCCTCGGCGGCGACCGCCGTGTTGACGGACCGCTGGTCGGTGCAGGCCTGGACGAGCCAGGCGCCGTCGCAGTCGCCCACCTCGTACGGCCGGGCGTGCCAGGTGACGCGGCCGGCGGCGATGAGGTCGTCGAGGGCGGGGGTGACACCGGGCGACACCAGGGTGACCACCGCGCCCGCCTCCAGCAGGGCGGGAACCCGGCGCTGGGCGACGCGGCCGCCGCCCACGACGAGGACCCGGCGACCCGAGAGCCGCAGGCCGAGGAGGTAGGGGCCCATGGTGGGATTCTCCCGTTCGCGAGGGTTGGGCTGTGTCAGGAGGTAAACCTACCGGGTCCGGGCGCGCCCGGTGTTTCGCCCGCGTCAACCCGTGTCATCAGCCGTCACACCGGTTTCTCGGTCACCCCTGCCGAGTCGAACGTGGCGACCTCGTGCATGGTGCGGACGGCCGCGCAGACGAGGGGATGGGCGAGCAGGGCGCCGGTGCCCTCGCCGAGCCTGAGCTCCAGGTCGACGAGGGGGCGCAACCCCAGGGCGGCCAGGGCCGCGGTGTGGCCGGGCTCGGCCGAGAGGTGCCCGGCGACGCAGTGGTCGACGCTGGCGGGGTCCAGGGCCGCGGCGGCCAGGGCGGCGGCTCCGGCGATGACGCCGTCGAGGATCACCGGAACGCGCGCGGCGGCGCCGCCGAGGATGTAGCCGGCGATGGCGGCGTGCTCGAACCCGCCGACTGCGGCGAGCACGCGCAGCGCGTCGCTGGCCTCGGTGCCCGCCCGGGTGACGCCGTTGACGCGCAGGGCCTCGCGGACGATGCCGACCTTCCGCTCGTACGTGGCGTCGTCCACGCCGGTGCCGCGCCCGGTCACGTCGGCCGGGTCGGCCCCGGTGAAGGCGGCGACGAGCGCGGCGGAGGCCGTGGTGTTGGCGATGCCCATGTCGCCGGTGATCAGGCAGCGGGCCCCGCCGGCGACCAGGTCGCGGGCGACCGCGATGCCCGCCTCGATGGCCCGCGCCGCCTGGTCGACGGTCATGGCCGGCCCCTTGGACAGGTCGGCGGTGCCGTACCCGATCTTCCGCTTGAGCAGCGACGGCGCGTCGGGCAGGTCGGCCGCGACGCCGACGTCCACCACGGTCACCGAGACGCCCGCCTGGGCCGCGAAGGCGTTGGCCACGCCGCCGCCGGCGAGGAAGTTGGCGACCATCTGGACGGTCACCTCCTGCGGCCAGGGCGTGACGCCGCTGGCGTGGACGCCGTGGTCGGCCGCGAAGATGGCCAGCGTCGCGGGCTCGGGCATGGGCGGCGGGCTGACGCCGGCCGCACCGGCGAGCCGTACGGCGACCTCCTCCAGCACGCCCAGCGAGCCCCGCGGCTTGGTGAGGCGGTCCTGGTGGGCGCGGGCCTCGGCGCGCGCCCGGGGGTCGGCGGGACGGATCGCGGCGAGCGTCTCTGCGAGCACGGCGAACCTCCGTGGGATCAGGAAGGTGGGGGTCAGGGGACGAGCTGGAGTGCTTCCTCGTAGCGGTCGATGACGACGTCGGCCAGGGTGTCGCAGTCGCCGATCACCTCGGCGCAGCGGATGTCGAGGTCGGGATGGCCCGCACCGTAGGCGAGCGCCTGCGCCCACACCCGCTCCAGCACCCCGCCGGCGAACAGCAGATAGGGCACCACGATGACGCGCTTGGCGCCGAGGCGGCGGCAGCGTTCGAGCCCGCCGGGCACGCCGGGCGGAGTGACGGAGACGAACGCCGTCTCGACGGTCATGAAGTCGTAGGCGTGGGTCTCCCAGAACAGCCGGGACACGCGGTGGATCTCGGCGTTGGCGGCCGGGTCCGTGGAGCCTTCGCCGACCAGCACGACGGCGGTGTCGCCGGGCTCGACGTGGCCGGGCTGCAGCTCGGCGGCCGGAGCGTCGACGGCCCGCAGCTGGCGGAACCTGCCGCCGACGACCTCCAGAGGGCGCAGGCGCGGCATCTCGGTGGCGGCGTCCTTGAGCCGCTCGGCCAGCAGCGCGAGCACGCGGGGGTCTGGGCCGAGGGGGCGGCCGTAGTCGTACATCAGCGTGGGGTGGCGTCGCGTCTCGGCCTCCAGCGCCTGCGGCCACTCCTCACCGACGCGGCTGAGGCTCAGCGGCAGCGCCACCAGGCGGTGGTGGCCGCGGGCGACCAGGGAGGCCACGGACTCGCTCAACCGCGGCGTGGCGCGCTCCAGGTAGCCGCCGGAGACGTCGGCGGCGTGCTGGTCGAGCCGGCAGCGGAGCCGGTGGACGAACCTGCCGAACTCCGCGGAGTCGGCGTCATCGTTCGAGCCCTGCCCGATCAGCAGGAGCGGCGGCTTCATCGAGGGAATCTCCGGAGGTAGACAAAGACACGCGAGGATAACCGATGCGCACCCGTGAGCGACAGGTCACTCGGTGTACGCGGGGACCGCGTGGACGACGAAGACCGGGTCGGAGGCGGCCAGGCCGTGCGAGCCGTCGGGCTGGAGGATGAGCTTGGAGGCGAGGATCTGGGTGCCCTCGGCACGATAGCCGTGCTCGCGGAGCCGGTCGAGCACGGCGGGCACGCGTTCCAGGGTCCTGACGGCGCACACGAGCGTGCGGGGGCGGCGCGCGGCGCAGGCGACGATCACGTCGATGCCGCCTCCGCCCACGAACACGGCGTCCGGGTCGGGCAGGGGCTCCAGCGCCGGGGGCGCCTGGCCGCGGGTGAGCGCGACCTTGACACCGTGGGCGAGCACGGAGGCCCGCAGCCGGGCGCAGGCATGCTCGTCGCGCTCGACGGCCATGACGGCCGCGCCGAGCCTGGCGCACTCGACGGCGACCTCGCCGGAGCCCGCGCCTACGTCCCACACCAGGTCGCCGAGCCGGGGGCCGAGCTTGGCCAGGACGAACGCCATGACCTCCGGGGGCAGGGGGCCGCCGAGCGGCAGCGCCCACTCGGCCGGTCCGGGCTGCGCACCCGCCACCCACCCGGGCGGGCCGGGCCGGTGCAGCGGGTCGATGACCAGCACCACGTCCGGGTCCTTCCAGGGGCGGGTGGTGGCCTCGCCCATGCGGCTGTGGGTGACGCGCCGGTCGGGGCCGCCGAGATCCTCGCAGACGATGAGCGAGCGGGGGGTGGTGGGGGCCAGCTCGCGGGCGATCTCGGCGGGGCCGACGCCCGGGGTGACGAGGACCGCCACCTTGGGGTGGGCGCGGCAGGCGTTGACGACCCGGCCGAGGTGGTCCGGGCCGGCCGGGGCGACGACGAGGGCGTCCTCCCAGGGCAGCCCGGCGCAGGCGAAGGCGCGGGTGACGAGCGCGGTGGCGGGCAGCACCTCGGGCCGCAGGCCGTGGGCCCGCAGGGAGCGGACGACGCCGAAGAAGCCGGGGTCGCCCTGGGTGAGGACGACGACCGGGCCGCCGCCCTCCTCCGCGTGCCGGTCGAGGGTCTCCAGGAGCGTGCGGCCGTGGGGCTGCGGGAGCGTCCGGTCGTGGGTCTCCGGAAGCGTGCGGTCGTGGTGCTCCGGGAGAACGCGGTCGTGAGGCTGCAGGAGCGTGTCGTCGGGCACGACGGCCGCCGAGAGTTCGAGCCGGCCCAGCAGGGCGCCGGGGCCCACGACCAGTGCCGCCGCGTGGAGCCGGTCGACGGCCTCGGCCGACAGCTCCGATCCGTCCCAGCCGACCACCGTGATCATGGCGCCTCACCGTCCTCACCACCAAGAGTGACGGTTTCGTGGTGGTTTAACCAGATGCCGGGCTAGGGCAGGTCGGACGGGACGAGGCTGTAGACGACGAGGTCCTCGCCGCGCAGCGCGTTGCGGGCCACGCCCTCGCGGACGAAGCGGGCCTTCTCGGCCACGCGCTGGGAGGCGGGGTTGGAGACGGCGGCGCGCAGCACGAGCCGCTGGAACCGCTGGACCTCGAACAGCCACCGGGCGACGCCGAGCACGGCCTCCCCCGCGTACCCGTTGCCGCGCGCCCACGGCGCGGTCATGTAGCCGACCTCGGCGGACTCGTTGCGCCAGTCGACGTCCCGCAGATCCACGTTGACGGCGAACCGGCCGCCGTCCAGCTCGACGGCGGCCCAGGCGATCCCCTCGCCCCTGACGCGCATCCGCTCGGCGACAGCGACGAAGGCCCTGGCGTCGGCCTCGGTGTAGCCGCGCGGCACGCCGGTCCTGGCCTGGGTGAGGGAGTCGGCGCCGGTGGCGGCCAGGCCGGGCACGTCCGCCTCCGACAGGGGGCGCAGCAGCAGGCGCGGGGTGCGCAGCTCGGCCCGGGGCAGCGTCTCGGCGGGGGTGCGGCCGTCCTCGCGGAGCAGGCCGAAGACGACGAGGTCGTGCGGCCCGTCGTCCTCCAGGCTGGCCTCGCGCAGCACGCCCTCCCAGGTGAAGCCGGACTTCTGGGCGACGCGGAGCGAGGCGAGGTTGTCCAGGTTGGCCGTCAGGTCGACGCGGCGCAGGTCGGTGGTGGCGAACACCCACGCGGTCAGCCCGCGCACGGCCTCGGTGGCATAGCCGCGGCCCCGGTGGAGCGGGTGGACGCCGTAGCCGACCTCGGTCGTGCCGGCGCCCCAGGACGTCTTGAGCAGGCTGATGGCGCCGACGATGCGGCCCTCGGCGTCGGCCATCGCCAGGTGCGTGCCCTGGCCGGACTCCCGCAGCTCGTGCACGCCGGTCTGCAGCCAGTGGGAGACGCCGGCGACGTGCGCGGGCGCTCCCGGCGGCAGGAACCGGACGCCGGACTCCACGATCGATCTGATCCGCGCGGCGTCGGCCGGGCCGAAGGGGCGGAGCGTGAGCCGGGGGGTGACGACCTTCACATCGGCATCGAACACGACCGGCAGCGTACACAGGCGTGATGTTCTCTGCGATGTTTGCCCATGAAAGCGGGGGTAGGGGCGCCCAGGAGAGGAGTGAGAACCATGGATCGAGGAAGCGCCAAACACACCCCACGCGTCGACGAGCAGCAGAAGCACGAGACCGAGGGGCTGGTACGCGGCGGCGGCCCGACCCACGCGGAGGAGTGGAAGGAGTCCGAGCCCATGTCAGCCACCGGCGAGGAGAGTCACGGCAAGTACCCGCCCGGACACGAGCCCGGCACCCCCGAGGGCATCACGCAGGAGGGCGTCGAGGCCCGCAGCGACCTGGCCAGGTGGCTCAACGACAGCCATTTCCCCTCCTCCAAGGACGAGCTGGTGCGGCAGGCGCAGGACGGGCACGCCCCGGACCACATCGTCGGCATGGTTCGAGGGCTGCCGGACCGCAGCTTCGAGAACGTCGCCCAGGTGGCCGAGGCCCTGGGACTCGGGATGGAGAAGCGGAGGTGGTGACCCGTGCGGCTCGACTTCATCCGGCCGTTGTACGAGCGCCGCGGGCCGTACGCGTCGGTCTACACGGGGGCGTTCACCGAGGGGGACCGTGAGTCCCGCTGGCACGCCGTCCGGGACCGGCTGGATGCGGCGGACCCCGACACGCTGAAGGTCGTGGAGAGCGAGGCCCTGCGGCCGGGGCCGGGCCGGGCGCTGTTCGCCACCCACGGCGACGTCGTCCTCGCCGAGCCGCTGGCCGAGCCGCCGCCGAGCGAGCTGGCGGTCTGGTCGCCGCTGCCGCACGTCACGCCGCTGCTGTTGGCAAGGGGCGAGAACGTGCCGCACCTGCGGGTCATCGTGGACCACGCGGGCGCCGAGGTGACGGTCTTCGGGGGCGGCTCGCCGCGTACGTCCACCGTGGAGGCGGAGGACTGGCCGTTGCAGAAGACCGCCCAGGGCGGCTGGGCGCAGTGGCGCTACGAGAACGCGGTGGAGGAGACCTGGGAGAGGAACGCGGGGGCGGTGGCGCGGGAGGTGGACGAGCAGGTGCGGCGGATCGGCGCCGAGCTCGTCCTGGTGGCCGGCGACCCGAAGTCGCGGGCCATGCTCACCGACCAGCTCGGCACGAAGGCGTCGGACCGGATCGTGATGGTGGAGCACGGCAGCCGCTCCGGCCACGGGGCGTTCGAGCGGGACGTCGAGGAGGCGCTCGACGCGTGGCTGGAGGGCAGGCGGGCCGAGCTGCTCGACCGGCACCGCGAGGCGTCCGGCCCGACGGGGCTGACCCTGGTGTTCCAGGCGCTGCGCGAGGGGCGCGTGCACGCCCTGCTGTCGCCCGGTGAGCTGCCGCGTGAGGTGTGGGTCGGCGAGGGCGGCACGCAGGTCTCCACCGACGACGGAGAGCTGCGGGGGTGGGGCGTCGAGGAGCCGGTGCGTGAGCGCGCCGACTCGGCGCTGGCCAGGGCGGCGGCCATGACGGACGCGGAGCTGTGGTTCACCGACAAGGTGTCCGACGTCGCGGCCGTCATCAGGTACTGACGGGATCAGGTGCTGATCAGGACCTCCAGCGTCCTGGGGCCGTGGACCCCCTCGACGCGGTTGAGCTCGATGTCGCTCGTCGCCGAGGGCCCGCTGATCCAGGTGAGCGGACGGGCCGGATCGAGCCGGGCGACGGCCTCGGGCACCCCGGCCACGATCTGGTCCGCCCGGACCACGCACAGGTGGTAGTCGGGGACGAGCGTCTGCGCCCTGCTCCCCTGGCCCGGCCCCGTGTCGAGCACGATGGTGCCGGTCTCGGCGACGGCGACGGCGCACCCGGTGATGACGCCGTCCGCCGTGTACGGGTCGGCCGGGGGCGCGCCCACCTCCCGCGCGGGCGTCCACGCCTCCGGGAGCCCGTCGGGGACGACCATGTGCCGCCCCGCGACGATCCCGGCGATGGTGGCCGGGACCTCGGCCTCGGGCACGACGTGGACGATCGCCCGGTAGTCGCCCACCCGCTCGGCGAACAGGGCCACCAGGTCGTCCACCGGCGCCGTCGCGCGGTAGTCCCGGGGGATCTCCACCTCCGGGGCCCCGTCGACGGCCCGCCTGATCCGGGCGAGGATCTCCTCGCGCGCGCTCCTGCTCACCCTTCTCGCTCCCACCAGTCTCTGAAGGATTCCTCCGGGATGTCCGGCAGGTCCCGGGTGTCGGTCCACGCCGACAGCGGACCCGGCAGCCGCCTGGGCACCAGCTTGCGCAGCCGGGTGGCGGCCCGCTGCGCCGTGGCCAGCCGGGCCTGGTCGTTGAGCACCCATCCGGCGACGCGCATGCCGGCCCGCTCGGCCGCGCCGTGCGGCGCCTTGGCCCGCAGGTCGACGAGGACCTCGGGGATGTCGATGGCGACCGGGCACACCTCGTAGCAGGCGCCGCACAGGCTGGAGGCGTAGGGCAGCGACGCGTCGAGATCCGAGGTCATGCCGCGCAGCTGCGGGGTGAGGATGGCGCCGATGGGGCCGGGGTAGACCGACCCGTACGCGTGGCCGCCGGCGCGCTCGTAGACCGGGCAGACGTTGAGGCAGGCCGAGCAGCGGATGCAGCGCAGGGCCTGGCGGCCGACCTCGTCGGCGAGGACGTCCGTGCGGCCGTTGTCGAGGAGAACGAGGTGGAAGCCCTGCCCCTCGGCGGAGCCGGTCCATGTGCTGGTGTACGGGTTCATCCGCTCGCCGGTGGAGCTGCGCGGCAGGAGCTGGAGGAAGACCTCCAGGTCGCGCCAGGTGGGCAGCACCTTCTCGATGCCGACCACGCTGATCAGCGTCTTCGGCAGGGTCAGGCACATGCGGCCGTTGCCCTCGGACTCCAGGACGACGAGCGTGCCGGTCTCGGCGATCATGAAGTTGGCGCCCGAGATCGCCACCTTGCTGCGCAGGAAGCGCTCGCGCAGGTGGACGCGGGCGGCCTCGGCCAGGGCCGCGGGCTCGTCGGTCAGGCCGGGCGGCGCGTCGTCCATCTTGTCGAGGAAGATCTCGCGGATCTCCGCCCGGTTGCGGTGGATGGCGGGCACGAGGATGTGGCTGGGGAAGTCGTCGCCGAGCTGGACGATCAGCTCGGCGAGGTCGGTCTCGTACGCGGTGACGCCCTCGGCGGCCAGCGCCTCGTTGAGCCCGATCTCCTGGGTGGCCATGGACTTGACCTTGACCACCTCGGTCTCGCCGGTGGCCTTGACCAGGCCGGCGACGATGCGGTTGGCCTCGGCGGCGTCCCTCGCCCAGTGGACGTGGCCGCCGGCGGCGGTGACGGCCTCCTCCAGCTGGACGAGGTACCGGTCGAGGTGGCGCAGGGTCTCGTCCTTGATCGCCTTGCCGGCGGCGCGCAGCTCCTGCCAGTCGGGCAGCTCGCCGACGACGCTCGCGCGCTTGCCGCGGATGGTGTGCGTGGCCTTGCGGAGGTTGTACCGGAGCTGCGAGTTCTGAACGGCCTGCGCGGCGTTTTTCGGGAAATTTCCTGGCATGCCGAGGAAAGTGGCGCTCATGATGCTTTGCCCTCTTCGGTGGAGGCGAGGATCTCGGCCAGATGCATGACCCGGACGCCGGTCCGCTGGCGGCCGAGCATGCCGCCGATGTGCATGAGGCACGAGTTGTCGGCCGCGCAGAGCACCTCGGCGCCCGTGTCGAGCACGCTGCGCACCTTGTCGGCGCCCATCGCCGCGGAGACGGCCGGGTTCTTGACCGCGAACGTCCCGCCGAACCCGCAGCACTCCTCGGCCCCGGCCAGCGGGACGAGGTCGAGGCCGCGGACGTTGCGGAGCAGCAGGGCCGGGCGGTCGGCGAGGTGCAGGCCGCGCAGCGAGTGGCAGGTCGGGTGGTAGGTCACCCGGTGCGGGAAGTACGCCCCCACGTCCTCGACCTTCAGCACGTCCACCAGGAACTCGGTCAGCTCGTACACCCGGGGCGCCACCTCGGCCACGGCCGCCGCCCCCCTGCTGCCGGGCCGTACGAGCTTGGGGTACTGCTCCCGGACCATCGCGGCGCAGGAGCCCGACGGCGCGACGATCGCGTCGTACCCGGCGAAGACCTCGGTGAAGTGGCGGGCGAGCCGCACGCCCTCCTCGCGGTAACCGGTGTTGACGTGCATCTGGCCGCAGCAGGTCTGCGCGGCGGGGAAGTCGACGTCGCAGCCCAGCCGGCGCAGCAGGGACACGACGGCCTTGCCGGTGCCGGGGAAGAGCGTGTCGTTCACGCACGTGATGAACAGGGCGACTCGCACCGCTCTCCTTCCGAGGACCCGATCCTGACGAGGAACCGAGGTATGGTCAGACCACAGTATGGTCAGACCATAGCATCCAGGGAGACCCGTTGACCGGCACCGGCTGGCAGCCCGTCAGGAAGACCCGCGCGTTCGAGGACGTCCTCGCGCAGGTGGAGCGCCGCATCGCCGAGGACGGGCTGACGGCGGGCGACCGGCTGCCCGCCGAGCGGCACCTCGCCGAGCAACTCGGCGTGAGCCGGTCGTCGGTGCGTGAGGCGATGCGCGTGCTGGAGACGCTCGGCGTGGTGTCGTCGCAGGTGGGCCGGGGACCTGACGCGGGGGCCGTGCTCGTCTCCAAGCCCGGCGCGGCGCTCACCGACCTGCTGCGCCTGCACCTCGGGCTGGCCTCGCTGGAACCGCGCGAGGTGATCGACACCCGGCTGATGATCGAGCGCTGGGCGGCGGCACGGGCCGCCCTGACCGGCCCGGACACCTCGGTGCTCGCCGAGGCGATCGCCGGGATGGACGCGGCGGCCTCGGCCGAGGAGTTCGTGGAGCACGACACGGCCTTCCACTGCGCGCTCGCCGAGGCGTCGGGCAACCGGCTGACGGCCGCGTTCATGCGCTCGCTGCGCGACTCGCTGCGCAGGTACGCGGTCGAGGCCGTCGTCCGGCTCGGCGACACCTCGGGGCTCCAGGCCGACCACCGGCGCATCCTGCGGGCGGTGCTGGACGGCGATCCGGACGAGGCGGCGGAGGCGGTGACGGACCACCTCGCGCGCGCCTACCCCGCCCCGGCCGGGGAGGGACGGGTCACTCCTTGACGTCGGCCTCCCGGCAGTTCGCGCCCGAGCAGGCGACCATCGCCTGGAGCCGCTCCTGGAGGTTGCGCACCAGCTCGGGGTCCGCGTCGGCGGCGAGGTTGTGCAGCTCGTACGGGTCCTTGACGAGGTCGTACAGCTGGGTCTCCCCCGTCGCGTACTTGACGTAGGCGTGGGTCTCGGTGCGCACCGCCTGGTAGTCGGGAACGGGCGTCTGGGCGGCCGAGGACTTGTCGGCCGGCCTGGCGAACTCGACCAGCGCGTTCCTGCGCCACGGCGACGGATGCTGCCCGCGCAGCAGCGGCACCAGCGAGCGCCCCTCGGTGAACGCCGGCACCGTCGCCCCGCCCAGCTCGGCGAACGTGGGCGCCAGGTCCACGGTCTGCGTCATCTCCTTGACCGTCGAGCCGGCCGCGACCCCCGGCCCCCGGATCACGAGGGGCACCCGGATGGACTCCTCGAAGGGCGTGGTCTTGCCCTGCTTGAGGCGGTGAGTGCCGAGATGGAAGCCGTTGTCCGAGGTGAAGATGATGTAGGTGTTGTCGAGCTTGCCGGAGGCGCGCAGCGCCTCGACGACGGAGCCGACGAGGTCGTCCACGCCGAGCATGGAGCGCATCCGGGCCTGGAAGCGCTCGTCGACGCGGGCGATGGCGCTCTCCGAGAGCCTCGGGTGCCGGCGCAGCCAGGCCGGCTCGCGGCTGACGTCCTCCTGGTCGAACGAGGGCGTGCGGGGCGCCTTGGCTCCCACGAAGGCGTCGGCGTGGCGGACGGCCGGGTTGTTCGGGTTGTGCGGCCCGATCGGCGCGAGGTAGAGGAAGAACGGCTCGGCGGAGGCGGTGACGAAGGAGCTCGCCTTGCGGGCGAGCACGTCGGACAGGTAGTCGTCCTCGGCCCAGCCGTAGTCGACGGTGCTGCCGTTCTCGTTGAGCCGGTAGCCGTACTCCTCGTAGAGGCGGCGGACGGGCACGTCCCACTCGTTCCAGCCGGGTGGCACGAAGGTCTCCTCGGCGCTGCCGCCGGGATAGTGGTTGAGGTACTTGCCCATGAGCCCGGTGCGGTATCCGGCCTGCTGCATCCAGACGCCCACGGTGGAACGTTCCAGATCTGTCGTGTGGAACTTGTCGAAACCGCCCTCGGGCGGGGTGTTGGTCCACACGCCGTGGCTGTGGACGTACTGGGAGCGCAGGATCGACGAGCGGGACGGGCAGCACCAGGAGTTCGTCACGAAGTGCCGGTCGAAGGTGGCACCCTCGCGCACCAGCCGGGTGATGTTCGGGAAGTACGGCAGAGTCCCCGTCTCCAGGTCGTCGGCGAGCACCATGACGATGTTCGGCTTCGAGGCTCTCGCCTGGGCCGACGCCGAGGGGAGAAGGGCCGCGGGGGCTGCGGCGAGGAACAGCAGGACTGAGGTTATGCGGCACAGACCCTTGAGCACAGGTCAGACCTCCCCGGTAGATCATGCATTGACACGCGAGGCCGGCGCCGCCGTAATAGAACTAAATTCTGGAGGTGTCATGAAACTCGGCCTCAACCTCGGATACTGGCAGCGCCATCCCAACGACGCGACCGAGCTCGTCCGGGCCGCCGAACGGCTCGGCTACGACTCGGTGTGGACCGCCGAAGCGTACGGCAGCGACGCCTTCACGCCGCTGGCCTGGTACGGGGCCCACACGTCTCGCATCAAGCTTGGCACGTCGGTCGCCCAGCTCTCGGCCCGACCCCCGGTCACGACCGCCATGACCGCCATGACGCTCGACCATCTCACGGGCGGCCGGCTGCTGCTCGGCGTGGGCGCCTCCGGCCCGCAGGTCGTCGAGGGCTGGTACGGCCAGCCGTTCGCCCGCCCGCTGGCCCGCACCCGCGAGTACGTCGAGATCATGCGCAAGGTGTGGCGGCGCGAGGAGCCCGTGACCGGCGACGGCCCGCACTATCCCCTCCCCCTGCCCGGCGGGCTCGGCAAGCCGCTCAAGCTCATCACGCACCCGCTGCGCCCGGACATCCCCGTCTACCTCGGCGCGGAGGGCCCCAAGAACGTCGCCCTGGCCACCGAGGTCGCGCAGGGCTGGCTGCCGCTGTTCACGTTCCCCTCCAAGATCGAGGAGATGTACGGCGACGCGCTCGCGCGGCGCGGCCCCGGCTTCGACATCGCGGCCATGGTCATGGTGGTCGTCTCCGACGACGTCCGGGCCGCGCTCGACGGGGTGAAGCTGATGCTCACTCTCTACATCGGCGGCATGGGCGCCCGGCACCGCAACTTCCACGCCGACATCATGGGCCGGATGGGCTTCGCCGAGGCGGCCGAGCGGATCCAGGCGCTGTACCTGGCGGGCCGGAAGGACGAGGCGTTCCAGGCGATCCCGGACGAGCTGGCCGACGGCATCGCGCTCGTGGGGCCGCCGGGGCGCATCAAGGAGCGCCTCGAACCGTGGCGGGCCTCCCCCGTCACGTCCCTGCTGGTCATGGGGCCGCGTGACGAGGAGCAGCTCACCACGGTCCGCGACCTGGTCCTCGGCTGAATCCGGTCAGTCCGGTCAGTCCGGTCAGTCCGGTCAGTCCGGGCGGGGCGCCGGGTCGGCGGTCACCGACCGCAGCAGCGGCCTGCTGAGCGCCCCCGCCCCGACGACCCCGGCGAAGCCGGCGGCGACGCACACGAGGAGGGTGACCAGGCCCGAGAGGTTCGGGTCGGTGATCATGAAGGGGATCCCGCAGAACGCCCCCACCAGGATCGCCCCGCCGCCCATGACCGCCAGCGGGATCAGCGTCTCCGCGCGGCGGGCCCGGTCCAGCACCTCCAGCGGCGTGCCGGCCAGGCGCAGCAGCGCGTACGTCTGGCGCCGGTCCAGCACGGAGGAGGCGGCGGTGATGCCCGCGCTCGCGATGGCCACCAGGAACGACACCGACAGCACCACGACCGTGCCCGTGGCGACGTCGCCCAGGAGCCGGCTCCCGAAGGACTCGTCATCGGCCTGGGTCGTCGGCGCGCGGCCGGGCACGAGGCCCGTGAGGGCGGTCCGCGCCCGGTCGAGCACCGCGGGGTCCGCCTGGGTGACGGCCTCGTCCGGCTTCTTCCGCCGCGCGTCCTCGCCGGTGACCCGGGTCGCGTCCTTCAGAGCGATCACGACGAGGTCCTTCCTCGTCGTCACCGCGGCCGCCACGCCGGCCTGCTTCAGCCGGTCCCGGCTCTGCTGCGCCACGGCCGCGACCTGACCGGCGGGCGCGGTCACACGCAGGTGGCCGGTGTCCTGGGCCCCGACCAGGGTTCCGGGGCTGAGCAGCCCGAGGAAGCCGGCCACGAAGCCGGTCAGGGCCACGCCGCTCACCGTGCGCCACGCCGCGCGCGGGTCGTCGACCAGCCGGCGCCCGGCCAGCAGCCGGGCCGGGCGGCGGGCCGAGGCGGCGGTGATCCTGCCGATCAGGCCCACCACCCACGGGCCGGCCAGGTTGAGGGAGAGGAACGCCAGCCCGATCACCACCGCGATCACACCGGCGCTGGTGCCGCGGGAGAGCACCGGAACGGCGGCGAGCGCCGCGACGAGGGCGAGCATCCGCACGAACCGCATCCCGGGAGGCGTCTCCCGCTTGGCCACGCCCAGCGGGCTGACCACGACCCGCCGCAGCCCCACCACGGCCGACAGGCCGGTCAGCAGCGGCACCGCGACCACGGCCCCGATCATGACCAGCGGGCTCGGCCACAGGTCGGAGACGAACCACGGGCCGCCGTCGATCTCCACGCGGGACAGCAGCGGCACGGCCAGCCCGTACGCGGCGGCGCCGGCCAGGGCGCCCGCGAACGCGACGATCACCGCCTCCGTCACGGTCATGGCGACCACCTGGCCCGGTGTCGCGCCGACCAGCCGCAGCGCCGCCAGCCGCTGGTCCCGGCGCGCCACCGTGAGCCGGGCGGCGGCCCCGCCGAACACCAGCAGCGGCACCACCATGAGCACGCTCGCGATGAGGGCGAGCATCTGGTACCCCTCGGCGTCCTCCGTCGGCTCCCCCGCCAGCGAGGCGACCTTGACCGGCGGCGAGCCGACGATCCAGTCGGAGCTGCGCGCGGCCGTGAGCTCCGGCGCGTCCGGCGCGCGACCGGCGACCACGATCAGCTCGTCCGGATGGACCAGCGCCTCGTCCCCGAGCACGCCGGCCCGCTCGGGGTAGCGGGCGGCCAGCTCGGCCGGGGGCAGCCGGTCCGCCAGCTCCGCCAGGGCGGGCGAGAGCCACACCTCGCCGGGCGCCGGCAAACGCGGCAGGCCGGGCGGCGGCTCGGGGCTCTTCCCCGGCAGGGCCGCCAGGTCCACCACCGTGATCTCCCTGCCGCGTACGTAGTCGTGCCGGCTCGCCTCGACCGCGACGGCCGGGCGCGAGCCGGCCGCGACCGGGTTGCGCCAGGCGCCCCGGTCGGCGCGGTCGGCGAAGGCGAAGTCCACCGTGACCGCGAACAGCAGCAGCGCCGTGGACACCGCGACGGCTCCCAGGGTGAGCCAGGTGCCGAGCATGCCCCTGCGCCCGCCGCCCTTGAGCAGCCGCCAGGTCAGGCCCGCGTTCGTGCCCGCGCTCATGATCGGGCCCCCGCGGCGAGCAGCACGCCGTCCCGGACCTCGACCGTGCGGTCGCACCAGCCGGCGACACCCGGGTCGTGGGTGACCACGATGAGCGAGGCCCCGTTGTGCTTGGTGGCGTCCACCAGCAGCCGCATCGTGTCGTTGCCGGTCGTCTGGTCGAGGGCGCCGGTCGGCTCGTCGGCGAAGACCACCGCGGGCCGCGTCACCAGGGCGCGGGCGATGGCCACCCGCTGCGCCTGGCCGCCGGACAGCTCGCCGGGCCGCCTCGTCTCCATGCCGCTCAGGCCGAGCGGGCCGAACCACTCCCTTGCCCGGCGTACGGCGTCCGTCCTCGTCACCCCGCCCAGCATCAGCGGGAGCGCCACGTTCTCGTCGGCGGGCAGCTCCGGCAGGAGCTGGCCGAACTGGAAGACGAAGCCGAAGCGCGTGCGGCGCAGGGCGCTGCGCTTCCGCTCGCCCATGTCGTCGATGCGGGTGCCCTCCAGGCGCACCTCCCCCGAGTCGGGCCGCATGATGCCGGCCAGGCAGTGGAGCAGCGTGGACTTGCCGGAGCCGCTCGGCCCCATGATCGCCACGGCCTCCCCCGACCGCACCGTCATGTCGACGCCGGCCAGGGCCACCGTCTGCCCGAATCTCTTGGTCAGCTCACGTCCAGCGAGCACGTCGTTCATGCCGGAAAGTCTTCCGGCGCGGCCCGTGCGGCGGATCGGCCGTGCGTCCGGTTGTCCCTCGGCCGAACGGCCGATCCTAGAGTGTTCGGCGTGACTATTCGGGTGCTCATCGCAGACGACCAGCAACTGGTTCGCACCGGCTTCCAGATGATCCTGGACGCCCAGCCGGACATGGAGGTCGTGGCGGCCGTCGCCGACGGCGCCGAGGCGGTGTCCGAGGCCAGGCGGCTGCGGCCGGACGTGTGCCTGCTCGACATCCGGATGCCGAAGCTGGACGGGCTGGAGGTGACCCGCGCCCTGGCCGGGCCCGGCGTGGAGAGCCCGATGCGGGTGGTCATCGTCACCACCTTCGACCTGGACGAGTACGTCTACGGCGCGCTGCGGGCCGGCGCCACCGGTTTCCTGCTCAAGGACAGCGGGCCGACGCTGCTCATCGAGGCGGTCCGGGCCGCGGCGGACGGGGAGGCGCTGGTGTCGCCGTCGGTGACCGTGCGGCTGCTGCGCCACCTGGCCAGGCCCGAGCGCGGCGCCCCCGCCCCGGACGATCCGCTGACCGAGCGGGAGCTCGACGTGGTGCGGCTGGTGGCCCGCGGCCGCACCAACCAGGAGGTGGCCGGCGAGCTGTTCGTCTCGCTGTCGACGGTCAAGACGCATCTCGGCAGCATCCAGGCGAAACTCGGTGTCCGTAATCGGGTGGAAATCGCAGCTTGGGCGTGGGAATCCGGCGTGGTGGGCTGATTAACAATGAGCTCGGCGGGATACAAGGTGAGGGAGAACCCAGCGCATGGCACGGGGGGAGAACCAACGTGCGCTACGCCCAGGCACCGCCTACGAGAGCCGCCTCCGCCGTATACGTGACGCTCGCCGCGCAGGTCCTCTGCCTGGGCGCCCTCGTGACCTTCGAGCTGGTCCGGGGG
Source organism: Nonomuraea sp. NPDC050383 (assembly GCF_044459125.1). Taxonomy (NCBI): domain Bacteria; kingdom Bacillati; phylum Actinomycetota; class Actinomycetes; order Streptosporangiales; family Streptosporangiaceae; genus Nonomuraea; species Nonomuraea sp. NPDC050383. The sequence continues at coordinate 27,032 of NZ_JBITIP010000020.1, read as the reverse complement.
CGCAGCCTCGCCGCCCAGCTCGCCGCGTTCGACGGCCGTCCCCGAGGCGCGGAGGCCGAGGCGGTCGTCGGCCCGGTGACGCTCTTCGCCGTCCTCATCCTGCTGCTCGGCGTCGCCACGATCGCCAGCGCCGCCGCGTACACCACCTGGCTGGTGCATGCCCGGCAGGCCGACCACCGCTCCGCCACGGCCGGGCCGGTCGCCGCCGCCTGGCTGATCCCCGGCGTCAACCTGGTGGCGCCCGTCCTGCTGGTCGACGAGCTGTGGCGTGGCGCCCTGCCGCCGGCCGGCCGCCGTCGGCGCTGGCTCGTGCTGCTGGCGGCGTGGTGGACGAGCTGGCTGACCACGCTGGCGCTGGTGCTCGTACGGCTGCCGCGGGAGACGTCGGCGGACGGGCTGACCGGGGTCGGCGTGCCGGAGCTGGTGGCGCTGACGGCGGCGGCGCTGCTGTGCGCGGCGACCGTCCGGCAGATCACGGCCGTCCAGTGCTCGGCGCGCGGCGTGGCCATGCCCACCGTGCTGCCGGGGATGCGCCGGCCGGCGACGCCGCCGGAGTCGGCGCCGCTCGGCCAGGTGAGCTGATCCGCCGGGCCCGCCGCCCGTCCGGGCCCCGTCCGGGCCCCGTCCGGGCCCTGTCAGGCGGCCGTGGGGCCGGAGCTGCCCGGGCTGGCGTGCCACAGCTTGCGCGGCGGTGACGCGACCGCCGGGCCGAGGTCGGAGTACGGCGAGAGCAGGAAGCCGTTGGCGTACTCGATGGGCCGCCCGCCGACGCCGCCCCGGGACTCCGGGTCGCGGGCCATCAGCGCCCGGACCGCCTCGACGCCCTGCGAGCGCCACACCCGTTCGAGGTCGGCGAGGTTCCAGCAGTCCACCGCGCGCAGCGAGACCGCCCGCGTGCCCGTGCGCCGGACCACTCCCCGGGCCACCATGAGCCACGCACCGAACACCGTCGCCGCGCACCTGCCCTGCACCGACTCGAAGAACGTCAGGTCCACCGGCCCCGTCGAGTCGTCGAGCGTGGTGAAGATGACCCGCTGCCCCGAGCGGACGGCCGGCGTCTGCGTGGCCACCTTGACCCCGGCGACCAGCACCTCCGCACCGTTGCGCTGCCGCAGCAGGTCCTTGGAGCGCACCACGCCGAGCGCGTCGAGCAGCTCGTCGTAGAAGCTGATCACGTGGCGCGAGACGTCGATGCCGAGGATCTCCAGCTCGGCCTCCACCATCTCGGCGTCGGTCATCTCGGGCAGCTCGCCCGGCGGCACGTGCTCGCCGAACCCGAGCGGGAGCTGCACGGCCGCCGCCTCCCCCTCCCGCTGCCTGCCCGGCGGCACGGGGCGGGCGGGGGCGTAGCGCTTGGAGCGGCCGGCGGTGGCGTGCCCCACGTGCGAGGCGGAGGCACGTTCCAGGGCGCCCACCTGGGCGACCAGGTCGCGGCGGGTCAGGCGGCCGGGCCGCCAGCGGTCGCCGCCTCCGCCTGGGCTCAGGCCGTGCAGCGCGTCCAGGCCGCCCACCTGCACGATCCGCTCCATGATCGGCCGCGATGGGCGGGCGCGGTCCCAGAAGTCCGCGAGCGACGTGTACGGCCGGCCCGCGACCATGCGGTCCACCTCCGCCTCGCTCACCCCCTTGACCGCCGAGAACGGCACCCGCAGCGCGTATCCCTTGCCCAGCTCCCCCGGCCTGAACTCCTCGGCCCTGAACGGCGCCCGCCGGGGCTCGCCGGGCTCGCCCAGCGCGTCCGCCTGGACCCGGAGCCGCAGCGGGGGGCGCGGCCCGAGGCGCTCCACCTGCCAGTCACGGCCCGACCGGTTCACGTCGAGCGGCAGGATCGTGACCCCGCACTGCCGGGCCTCGTCGATGATGACCCGCTGCGGGTACATGCCGGGCTCGTGGGTGAGCACCCCGGCGAAGAACGCCGCCGCGTGGTGCCGCTTGAGCCAGGCCGACTGGTAGGTGGGCAGCGCGAACGCCGCCGCGTGCGCCTTGCAGAAGCCGAACCCGCCGAACGCGTCGAGCACCTCCCAGGCCCGCTCCACGGTCGCGTCGTCGAACCCGTTCGCCTTGGCCAGCGGCACGAACGTCTTGCGGACCAGCTCCCGGCCCTCGGGCGTGGACAGCGAGCGCCGCAGCATCTCGGCGAACGACAGGTCGCGCCCCGTCATCACCGCGATGACCCTGAGCACCTGCTCGTGGAAGACCACGACGCCGTGCGTCTCCTTCAGCGCCTCGTGCAGCCGCTCGTGCGGGTAGTAGGGCGCGCGCCACCCGTGCCTGGCCTCCAGGTAGGGGGTGACCATGTCGGAGTTGACCGGTCCCGGCCGGAACAGCGAGATGTCCACGATCAGGTCGTGCATCGCGCGCGGCTCCAGCTTGGCGACGAGCTCGCGCTGGCCGGGCGACTCGATCTGGAAGCAGCCCAGGGTGCGGGCGGCGCAGATCATGTCGTAGGTGTCCTGGTCGTCGTGCGGCACGTAACGAATCTCCGGCCGGGCGTCCGGGATCGGCCGGGGCTCCGGGATCGGCGGCTCCGGGTCGCGGGCCTGCGGGTCGGGAGGGCGCTGCTCGTCCAGCCGGACCACGACGCCGTCCACCCGCTCGATCTCGCCCAGCGCGTACGCCATCGCCGACTGCATGCGCACGCCCAGCACGTCCAGCTTGAGCAGCCCCGCCTCCTCCACGTCGTCCTTGTCGAACTGCGACATCGGGAACTCCAGCAGGCTGCGCTCCACCGGCGTGCGGTCGCGCAGCCCGGAGTTGCCGATCAGCACCCCGCACGGGTGCAGCGCGATGTGCCGGGGCAGCCCGTCGAGCTTCTCAGCCAGCCTGAACACCCGGTCCAGCCCCGCCTCCCCCAGCCTGCTGTCGCGCAGCTCCGGCAGGTCGCTCAGCGACGCGGTGATCTGCCTGGCCCTGATGTGCGGGAACGCCTTGGCGATCGCGTCGATCTCGTACGGGGGCAGGCCCATGGCGCCCGCCACGTCACGGATCGCGCTGCGGGCCCGGTAGGTCTCCATCATGGACACGCAGGCCACGCGCTCCTCGCCGTACCTGTCGAAGATGGCCTTGTAGCAGTCGAGCCGGCGCGCGGACTCCACGTCCACGTCGATGTCGGGCAGCCCGACGCGGCCCTCCGACAGGAAGCGCTCCATGAGCAGGCCGTGGTGGAGGGGGTTCACCTCGCCGATGCCGATGAGGTAGTTGACCAGGCTGCCCGCGCCGGAGCCGCGGATGGCGCACCGGATGCCCATCCGCCGGATCATGTCGGTGATGTCGGACACGGCGATGAAGTAGCCGGACAGGCGCTTGCGCTCGATGATCGCCATCTCGTCCCGGAGCCGTTCGCCGGCCTCCCGGGAGCGGGCCAGGCCGCGCGCCGCCATCCCGTCCTCCACCCGGCGGCGCAGCAGCGGCACCGGGTCGGCGCCGATCTCGGGCAGGTGCAGGGCGGGCGGGTCGCCGCGCAGCGCGAGCAGCTCACGCGGGTCCATCACGCACTCCTCCGCGACCCTGCGGGTGGCGCGCAGCAGGTCGGCGACCCGGCGCGCGTCGGAGCCGCAGATCTTCGCGGCCACCGTCGCCATGTCCTTGGAGCCCTTGAGATAGGCGTGGGAGGTGGTGCGTTCCAGGTGGCGCGGGTGCAGCGGGACGAGCTGGCGGGCCGCGTCGAGCACGTCGCCCACCTGGTGGTCGTCCGGGTCGAGGTACCTGACGGCGTTGCTGAGCACGGCGGGCACCCCGGCGGACTCGGCCAGGGCGAGCATGCGGACGGCGGTGATGGCGTCGCGGAAGCCGTACTGGTCGACCAGCTCGACCACCACCCCGGGCACCATGGAGCGCCACAGGCCGAGCAGCGCCGCGGCCCGCTCGTCGCGGCGCGCGGCCATCGCCCGGCCCACGTCGGAGCGGGGGCCGAGCAGCACCGTCAGCCCGTCGTCGGGGGTGACGCCGGGGCCGGCCCACGCGGCCACCATCTCCCGGGTCACCCGCGGCTCGCCGCGCCCGCCCGCGTAGTGGGCGTCGGTGACCAGCCGGGCCAGGCGGGACCAGCCGCCCGAACGGGCCAGCACGGTGATCCGGTCCTCGGCGTCCGCCCCGGTGCGGGGGCGCTGCGGCTTCCGGCTCCGGGCGAGGGGGCTCAGGTCGTCGAGCGCGCCGCCGGAGTCGAGGGTGAGGCCGTCGAGCGCGCCCTCGTGGCCGCCGCCGGGGCCGCCCGCTCCGGCGAGGACGAGGCTGACGCCGAAGACCGGCCCGATCCCGGCGTCCGCGCACGCCTGCGCGTGCTTGACCGCCCCGTACAGACCGTCGCGGTCGGTCAGCGCGAGGATGTCCATGCCGTCGTCGGCGGCCCGCCGCGCCAGCTCGCGCGGGAACGCGGTGCCGTACCGCATCGAGTAGGCGGAGGCCACGTTGAGGTGCGGGAACGGCGCGCCCATCAGTCCCACGCCCTCAGGAGCAGCCAGCCGCCGCTGGCGGTGTCGAACCTCAGCTCGTAGGAGCCCGCCTCACGCCCCGGGCTGGCCTCGACCCGCCAGAACTGGCGCTCGCCCGGATCGCCCTCCCGCACCTTCCACCACTCGCGCGTCACCACCCAGTGGTCGAGGACGCGGCGCACGAGATAGAGCCGGTCACGCCAGACGAACTGGCTGGGCTCGCCCTCCCGGGTCCACACCTCGATCGGATCGCCATAGAGTCTGCTCAAGACGCCTCTCCCCGCGGCTTTTCGACTGTGTTCAGCCACCCGGGGGAAGGCGGGCGTTCTTACATATCGAACATATGTTCTTTGCGGCTCGGAGCGCAAGTCGCTCACGCAGGTGAGCCCGGTCGGCGGCGAGCCCGTGTCGGCCCACCCGGACGAGCCCGATATCGGTAAGCTAACCCGCCGTGAGCGGTGAAACCTCCCACATCGGGCGCTACAGGTTGCTGAGCGTGCTGGGCAGGGGCGGGATGGGCACGGTGCACCTCGCCGAGGACACCGCGGGGCAGCGCGTCGCCATCAAGGTGATCAACGCGGAGTTCAGCCAGCATGAGCAGTTCCGCATGCGTTTTCGCAGGGAGGCCGACGCCGCCCGGCGGGTGCGCCGGTTCTGCACCGCCGCGGTCCTGGAGGCGGCCCTCGACGGCCGGATCCTCTACGTCGTCACCGAGTACGTGCCGGGCCCCAACCTGGAGCAGGCCGTCGAGCAGTCCGGGCCGCTGCGCGGATCCAGCCTCGACGCGCTGGCCGTCAGCGTGGCCACCGCCCTGACCGCCATCCACGGGGCCGGGGTGGTCCACCGCGACCTCAAGCCGTCCAACGTGCTGCTGTCGCCCGTCGGCCCCCGGGTGATCGACTTCGGCATCGCTCGGGCGCTCGACACGCTCAGCGGGGTCACGGGCACCGGCGAGATCGTCGGCACGCCTCGCTACATGGCGCCCGAGGTGCTGCGGGGCGACCCGGTGTCGCCGGCGTGCGACGTGTTCTCGTGGGGCTGCCTGGTGGCGTACGCGGCGAGCGGCAGGGCGCCGTTCGGCGGCGAGACGCTGCCCGCGATCGTCTATCAGGTGCTCAACACCGAGCCCGACCTGAGCCAGGTCGATCCGTCGCTGCGCGAGCTGGTCGCCGCCGCCCTGCGCAAGGACCCGGCGGCCCGGCCGACGGCGCAGCAGCTCCTCGACCACCTGGTGGGCCGCTCGGCGGCGCCGGAGCAGGCGGCGCGGACGGTGCGGCTGAGCTGGCAGCAGCAGGGGACGACGCCGTTCACAGAGCCGGGTGTCCCGCACCCGGTCCCGGGCGGCGGGCCGGGAGCCCCCTCGCGCGGGCGCAGGCGGGGGCTCCTGGCCGCCGGGCTGGCCGTCGGGACGGTGGCGCTCGCCGGCGCGGTCCTGGCGGCGTGGACGTTCCTGTCGCCCGGCGGGCCGCCCGAGGGGCCGACGCTCCTCCAGGAGGACTTCACCCAGACCTCCGGCGGCTGGGGCGGCACCTACGACCCCGACGAGACCGCCTCCTACGGCTACCGCACCGACGGCACGTTCGGCCTCGACGTGGAGGAGGACTACGAGGAGCGCCGGATCAAGGCGCCCACGTCGTACCTCATCGCCACGCCGACGGGGACGCCGCTGCCGTCGAGCACCCCGACGCCGATGATGCCGCCGAGCGTGGTCGTCGGCGTTACCGCGCAGGTCCGGCAGGTCGTCGGCAGCGGCGAGTACGGCGTGTACTGCCACTCGGCCGACGACCGCACCTCCTACGAGTTCGGCCTGGACACGTCGGGGCAGGCCCGCATCCGGCGCATCGTGGACGGCTCGGGCGGCACGCTGGCGCAGCCGGTCAAGGTGGACGGGCTGCCGGGCAAGGCCCGCATCGAGGCGTCGTGCGAGCAGCGCGGGAGCGCGGTGCGGCTGACGATGTGGGTCAACGGCGATCGGGTCCAGCAGGTGGACGACCCGAACGGGCTCGGCAACGGGTACGTGGGGCTGTTCGCCCGCACGCCCAAGGACAGCGAGTCGGTGCTGCGCACCACGTTCGACGACTTCGACCTGCGGGGCCAGCAGCAGACCTGAGGTTCGCCGCACCCCGCCCGAACCTCACCCCACCCGTACGACGCCGTGGCCGCCGCCGGTGGTCACGCGAGCCGATCGGAGCGACCGGGGAGGTAGCGCAGGCTCAGCCAGACGATGGTCAGGAAGCAGGCGGTGAGCAGGGCCGCGCCGAGGTGGACGCCCAGCGCCGCGTCGCGCATCGACACCAGGGAGCCGAGGAGCGCCACCCCCATGGCCATGCCGGCCTGGCGGGCGGTGTTGAGGACTCCTGAGCCGAGCCCCGCGTAGGCCGGGTCGATCGCCTGGAGTGCGGCGGCGTTCAGGCTGGGCGAGAACACGCCGCATCCGAGCCCAGCCAGCGTTGTGCCCGCCAGGAACAGTGGCCAGGTGCCCGGCCCCGCGACGCCCAGCAGCAGCATCGCCCCGGCGGCGGACACCAGCGCCCCGCTCCACAGCAGTGCCCGGGGCCCGAGCCCGATCAGGCGGCGGTTGATCACGATGGTGCCGAACACCCAGGCGATCGAGAAGGGCAGGAACCATACGCCCGTTCGCGCGGGGCCGAGACTCCAGTGCTGTTGAAGATGGAGAGCGAGCATGAACTGCATGCCGTACCCGGCGAACTGGAACGCCAGTCCGCTGCCGACCGACGCGGAGAAGGCGGCGCGGCGGAAGACCGCCAGCGGCAGCATGGGATGGCCGGAGTGCCGCTCGATCAGCAGGAAGGCGGCGGTCGCGGCGGTGCCGAGTGCCAGCAGCCCGAGGGGGACGGCCGAGCCCCAGCCGAGGGGGCCGCCCTCGATCAGCCACGCGGTGACTGACGCGAGTGCGACCGCCGCCGCCACCTGCCCGGGCAGGTCGGCGCGGGCCTGGCGTCGGGGGGTCTCGGCGACGTGGCGCAGCGCCAGCAGGATCGTGACCAGGCCGATCGGGATGTTGATCGCGAAGATCGCGCGCCAGCCGAGCAGGTCGGTGAGCAGCCCGCCGCCGACCGGCCCCGCCACCAGGGCGAGCCCGCCTGTCGCGCCCCAGACCGTGATGGCTCTTGCCCGCTCGGCGTGGTCGGGGTAGGTGCGGGCGATGATCGCCAAGGTGGTCGGCAGCAGCCCGCCCGCGGCCAGTCCCTGCGCGAACCGCGCGACGATGAGCACGTTCAGCGTGGGACTGACCGCGCACAGCAGGGAGGCCGCGGTGAAGGTGGCCAGCGAGGCCGCGAACAGCCTGCGGGCGCCCCAGCGGTCGCTCATGCTGCCCGCCGTCAGCAGCACGCTGGCGAGTGGGATGGTGTAGACGTTCACCACCCACTGCAGCGCCGTGATGGAGCCGTGGACGTCCCGCTCGATCGCGGGCAGGGCGACGTTGAGCGCGCTGCCGTCCAACAGGACCATGAAGAAGCCGAGACAGACGGCGGCCAGCGCACGTCCGCTCGGCGCCGCGATGGCCCGCTCCAGCGTCCGAGTGCTCATTGCCCGCGGACGAGGTCGCGCACCGCCTGCTTGGCGGCCTGGGTGACGCGCCGGAACGCCTGCGGGTCCTGGGTGGCTCTGGCCAGGACATAACCCCCCTGCACCGCGGCCACCACCATGGAAGCGGTCGCCAGGATGTCGGCGTCCGGGCGAAAGTCCTCGCGGTCCTCTTCGAGCACCTGGGTGATGCGCCCGACCAGCCATGAGAAGAGCTCCGCGACCGGAGCACGCAGGCTGTCGTCGGTCGCCACGTCGTAGTCCTGGACCAGGCCGCCCAAGCGGCAGCCCGCCAGCGGGTCGCGTTCGAGGTCGAGATAGGCGCACACGCGTTCGACCGCCGAGCCGCTCCCGCTCAGCACCGCCTCCGCGGTCTCGCGCAGCTTTTCGGCCGAATAGCCCATGGCGGCGACGGCCAGGCCCGCCTTTCCCGAGAAGTGGTGGTACATGCTGCCCTGGCCGGCGTGGGCCCGCCTCTGGATCATCGTGGGGCTGGTGGCGGCGTAGCCGCGCTCCCACAACAGCTCCGACGTCGCCTCTATCAAGGCCGTTCTCGTGCTCATGCCTTCGATTGTACATACTTGTATGTACAGAATCCATACGACCCTCGGCGCGGGCTGGGGCCCTGCTCGTCAGAGAACTCCGGCGCGGGCGGCGGCCAGGGCGGCGTCGGCGGCGCGGTCGGCGTCGGCCTGGCTCACCGGCTCGTGGGCGACGAACAGCCGGTAGTAGACGGGCGCCACCGCGACCCGGACCACCTCCCGGGCGTCGACCGTGACGGGCAGCTCGCCCCGCTCCACGCCCCGCCGCACGACCTGGGCCGACTGCTCGTGGCGGGCCTCGAAGAAGGCGCGCAGGGCCCGCGCTGCCTCGGGGCTCTGCATGGCCGCCGCCACGAACGCCGACGACACGGGCCCCAGCTCGGGATCCTCGAACCCGCTCCGCACCAGCTCGACGACGCCCCGCAGGTCGCCCTGGACCGTGCCGGTGTCGGGGACGGGCCACGGCTCGCCGGCGGCCAGCTCCAGGGCGTCGGCGACGAGCCCTTCGACGGTGCCCCACCGCCGGTAGACGGTCGTCTTGTGGACGCCCGAGCGCTCCGCCACGCCGTCCACGGTCAGGCCGCGGAAGCCGTGCTCGGCCAGCTCGCCGAGCGTCGCCTGCCGCACGGCGTCGCGCACGCGCGCGCTGCGTCCACCGGGCCGCTTCACCACTTTCAAACGCTACTCCAGTTGCATTAGCCTTTCGAGTCTGCCACTCTAACGCTACACAAGTTGCGATTGGAGTTCCATCCTGACCATCCTGCTTCGAGACATCACGAAGTCCTACGCCCACCGCAGGGTCCTGTCCGGCGTGTCCATGTCCGTCCGGCGGGGCGAGCGCCTGGGCATCGTCGGCGAGAACGGCTCGGGCAAGTCCACCCTGCTGCGGCTCCTTTCCGGCGCCGAGCGGCCCGACTCCGGCGAGGTCGTCGTGTCCGGCGAGGTCGGCCACCTCGGCCAGACTCTCGGCCTGTCCTCCGACCTCACGGTCCAGCAGGCCGTCGACGCCGCGCTGGCCGGCCTCAGGGCCATGGAGCGGCGGCTGCGCGAGCTGGAGTCCACGCTCGCCGCCGAGCCCGCCGAAGGCTACGACGCCTCGCTGGAGGAGTACGGCGACCTGCTCACGGCCTTCGCCTCACGGGGCGGCTACGAAGCGGACGCCCGGGTGGACAAGTCCCTCCACGCCCTCGGCCTTCCCCACCTCACCGCCGAACGCCCGTCCGCGCGCACCCGCCGCGGCGAGGCCGGCGGCCGGGAGCGGACGCTGGGGAGCCTGTCCGGAGGCGAGCAGGCCCGGCTCGGGCTGGCGTGCGTGCTGGCCGCCTCGCCGGAGACGCTGCTGCTGGACGAGCCCACCAACCATCTCGACGAGTCGGCGCTCGTCTGGCTGGAGGAGCGTCTGCGCGGCCATCCCGGCACGGTCGTCGTGGTGGCGCACGACCGGATCTTCCTCGACCGGGTGACCACCGCCGTGATCGAGGTGGAGGGCGGCGAGGTCACCCGGTACGGCGGGGGCTACGCCGGCTTCCTGGCCGCCAAGGCGGCGGCCAGGGCCCGCTGGGAGCAGGCGTACACCGCCTGGCGCGAGGAGGTGCGCCAGGTGCGCGACCACGCCGCGACGACCGCCCGCCGCGTCGCCCAAGGCCGTGTCATGCGCGACAACAACAAGATGGCCTACGACCGCAACGCGGGGCGGGTGCAGAGCTCGATCGCCGGCCGGGTCCGCAACGCCCAGGAACGGCTGCGCCGGCTGGAGGAGCACCCGGTCCCCCGGCCCCCGGCCCCGCTCCGCTTCCGCGGCACGTTCACCGCCCCCACCCCCGCGGACCCCGCCCCCACCCCCGCGGAACCCGCCCCCACCCCCGCGGAACCCGCCCCCGGCGCCGTGGAGGCCGCCCCCAGCGCCGTGGAGGCCGCCTGCGGGCCGGCGGAGGCCGACGGGGTGCCGCCCCGGTCCCCGCGCCGGGTGGTTGCCGAGCTGCGGGACGTGCGGGTGGGCGACCGGCTGAGCGTCGAGTCGCTCGTGATCCGGGCCGGTGACCGGCTGCTCGTCCACGGGCACAACGGGGCGGGCAAGTCCACACTGTTGCGGGCCGTCGCCGAGCGGGCCCGGGGTCGCGTGGGACACCTCGCCCAGGAGACGGTTCTCGACCCCGCGCTGCCGGTCCTGGAGGCGTACGGCCACGGCCACCCCGACGAGCGGCGGACCGCGCTGCTCGCCACCGGCCTGTTCCGGGCGGAGACGCTCGACCTCAGGGTGGGCGCGCTGTCCGTGGGGCAGCGGCGCAGGCTGGCGCTGGCCCGGCTGCTCGCCGAGGAGCACGACGTGCTGCTGCTCGACGAGCCCACCAACCACCTGTCCCCTGAGCTGGCCGAGGAGCTGGAGCAGGCCCTCGACCGCTTCACGGGAACCCTCGTGGTGGTCACGCACGACCGCGCCCTGCACAGGCGGTTCCGGGGGACGCGGCTGGAAGTCTCAGGAGGACACCTATGTCACTGACCATGATTCCGCAGGGCGCCCCCTACGGCGTCGCGACCGGCCCCGACGGGGCACTGTGGTTCACGCTGGTCCACCAGGGCATGGTGGGCAGGCTCGTGCCCGGCGAGGAGCCGGTCGTCCACCGGCTCGACCCGGCGGACGGCGGACCGACCGTGATCACACCCGGCGCCGACGGGGCGATGTGGTTCACCGAGTTCCAGGGAGGCCGGGTCGGGCGGGTGACGGAGTCGGGCGAGGTGACCTCCTTCGAGGCCGGCTCGCCGTACGGCATCACCGCGGGCCCCGACGGGGCGATGTGGTTCACCCGGATGCAGGCCGACCGCATCGGACGGATCTCCCGCGACGGAACGGTGACCGAGTTCGAGGTGCCGGTGAAGGGCGGCATGCCCTCGGCCGTCACCGCCGGGCCGGACGACGCCCTGTGGTTCACGCTCAACCAGGGCGACGCCGTCGGCCGCGTCTCGCTCGACGGCGAGATGACGATCCACCGGCTGCCCACGCCCGGGGCCGCCCCGGTGGGCATCACGGCCGGGCCCGACGGTGCGCTGTGGTTCGTGGAGATCGGCGCCGGGCAGATCGGGCGCGTAACCGTGACCGGGGAGATCACCGAGTTCCCGCTGCCGGACCGCGCCTGCCGCCCGCACGCCGTCGTCTCGGGGCCGGACGGGGCGCTGTGGTTCACCGAGTGGGCCACCGACCGCCTCGGCCGCATCACCGTCAAGGGCGAGGTGGACGAGTACGACCTGACCGCGACGGGCGCGGGAGCCGGTGACGTACGCGCGGAGCCGCACGGTCTGACGGTCGGGCCCGACGGGGCCATCTGGGTGGCCCTCGAAGCGGGCGCGCTCGCCCGGGTGGAGATCCCCTGACACTCTTGCGCGCCATGCCGGCCGCGCGGCCCGGCGGGGGACTCCGGGCCGCGGCTCGGTGATCAGCGGTGCAGGAGCAGGGGGAGCTCGCTCCAGCCGTGCGCGATGAACGACGGCACGTGCGTGAGCGCGTCCGCCTCCACCGCCAGGCGCAGGTCGGGGAAGCGGGCGAACAGCGCCGGCAGGGCCGTGAGCGCCTCCTGGCGGGCCAGTGGGGCGCCGATGCAGCGGTGCACGCCGATCCCGAACGCGAGGTGCTCGTCCCGCTCCTGGGTGGCGTCGAAGGCCGCCGCGTCCGGCCCGTGCTGGTCCGGGTCGTGCCCGGCGGCGAGGTAGGAGGTGATGATCGCGTCCCCCGCCTCGATCCGCACGCCGCCCACGTCGATCGCCTCGACGGCGAAGCGCAGCGGGAGGTGGGCGATGGACGGCGCCCAGCGCAGGGTCTCCTCGACCACGGCCTCCCACGAGATCTCTCCCGCGAGCGTGCGCCGGAGCTGGTCGGGGTGGGTGAGCAGGGCGTGCACGGCGTTGCCGATCAGGTTGACCGTGGTCTCGTGCCCCGCGGCGATGAGCAGCAGCAGGGTGTCGCGCAGCTCGTCGTCGCTCAGCGACGCGCCCCCGCCCACGCCGGCGGCGCTGCTGTCGCGGACGTTGATCAGCTCCGTGGTGAGGTCGTCGCCCGGGTGCTCGCGCTTGTAGGCCACCAGGGCGGGCAGCACCGTGCCGATCTGGGCCGCCGTGGCCGCCGCCTGCTCGGGGGTGGCGGAGGTGTCCATGATGGCCTCCATCATCCGGGCCATCTCCTCCCGCATGTGCGCGGGGACGCCGAACAGCTCGCAGATCACCCGCATCGGCAGCGGGTGGGCGTAGGCGGCGCGCAGGTCCACGACCTGGCCCGGCGGCACGGCGGCCATGGCGTCCAGCAGCTCCGCGACGATGCCCTCGACGATCGGCTGCATCGCCCGGGAGCGGCGCGCGGTGAAGCTGGGGGCGACGAGCCTGCGCAGCCGCCGGTGCTCCTCGCCGTACGCGCTCAGCATGTTGGACACGCCGATCCAGGTCATGATCCAGGTCCAGCCGGGCTCCGACAGGGCCTGCGGCAGCAGCCGCCAGTGCCGCTTGTCCTTGCTGACCATGGGGTTGAGGACCAGCTCCTTGAGCAGGTCGTGGCGTGTGACGGCCCAGGCGGGGATCCCTCCGGTCAGCTCTACGAGGACCACGGGGCCGAGGTCACGTAACCTGCGGACCTCTCCGGGAAGGTCTCGGCCGAAGGGATCGAGGACGACGGGGGCTGCACTGCCCAAGGGGATTCTCCAGGCTGATCGGGACGGATAGGTGTGAAACGGACCGGAAGGTGGGCGAGCGACCGGTGGAACGGGCCGGGCCGCCAGGACAGCTCCTCGCGGGGCACGGTCAGCTCCAGGTCGCACAGGTGGGAGGTCAGGCGCTCGATCGCGGTCATCGCGATGAGCATGGCCGGGTCGCTGACGGGGCAGCGGTGCGGCCCGGCGCCGAAGCCCAGGTAGGCGCCCCCGTCGGAGCGCAGCCCGCCGGGCACGTTGGCGGGCTCGGTGTTGGCCGCGGCGTAGGAGACCAGGACCAGCTCGGCCGGCCGGATCCAGGTGCCGTGGAAGTGCACGGGCTGCCGCACGAAGTAGGGGCCGTAGTTGGCCATGGCGGGCTCGGCGCGCAGCGCCTCCAGGAGCGCGTCGTACGTGCTCAGCGCTCCGTTGGTCAGCGAGCTGTAGTAGCGGTCGTCGCTGACCATGCGGGAGATGGCGTTGGAGATGAGGCTGGCCGTGGGCTCGTAGCTGGCGGCCACCACCAGGACGAGCTGCCAGATGAGCTCGTCCTGGCTCAGCCCGGCGGGGTGGTCGATCAACCAGGAGGTGAGGTCGTCGCCCCGGTCGGCGTACTTGGCCGTGACCAGCTCGCCGAGGTAGCGGCTGAAGGCGTCCAGTCCGCGCGCGCCGGCCTCGCCGTCGGCCTCCATCAGGTCCGACAGGGCGCTGATCAGGGCGTCGCTGTCGGAGTCGGGGCGGCCGAAGAGCCGGTTGAAGATCTTCAGCGGGATGGGCTTGGCGAAGTCGGCGGCCAGGTCGGCCTCGCCGGTCGCGGCGAAGCGGGCGATGAGCGAGTCGGACACCTCGATCACGAGCTGGCGCAGCTTGTGCGGCTGGACCATGCCGAAGCAGTCGATGATCGCCTTGCGGTAGCGGGTGTGCTCGGCCCCGTCGGAGAACAGCGCGTTGGGCCGGTAGCCGAGCATGCCGACCGCGCCGGCCGCCTCCGGGGTCTCGGGCAGGGCGGCCATCCAGTCGCGGGAGTCCTTGCTCCACGCGCCCCCCACGTTGGTGAGCACGTCCACGGCGGCCTGGTAGCCGATCACGAGGTGCGCCCCGATCCCGGGCGAGATCTCGACGGGCGCCACCGCGCCGTGCCGCGCGCGCAGCGAGGCGTACACCGCCTGCGGGTCTCGGGCGAACTCCGGCCCGTACAGGCGGCCGGCGTCGGGGATGTAGCGCGTCGTCACGATAGAACCAGCTCTCTGATGTGCTCCACCAGCGCGATCAGCGAGGCGCGGGCGGACACGGGGTCACGTGCGTCGCACACCAGCAGCGGCGTGCGCGGGTCCAGGTCCAGCGCCTTGCGCAGGACGTCGGCCGGGTAGTGGGGCGAGTCGGGGAAGTGGTTGACGGCCACCGCGTAGCGGATGCCGGCGCCCTCCACCAGGTCCAGGACGGCGAAGCTGTCGTCGATGCGGCGGGTGTCGGCCAGCACGAGCACCCCCAGCGCGCCCCGGACCAGCTCGTCCCAGAGAACCTGGAACCGGGTCTGCCCCGGCGCCCCGAACAGGTAGAGGACCACGCCGGGCAGGGTGAGGCGGCCGAAGTCGATCGCGGTCGTGGTCGTGGTCTTCTCGTTGACGCCGGTCAGGTCGTCGACCAGCGTGCCGGCCTGCGTCAGCATCTCTTCGGTGTTGAGCGGCTCGATCTCCGAGAGCGCGTTGACGATGGTGGTCTTGCCCACGCCGAACGGCCCGGCGATGACCAGCTTGACCGGTATGTGATCGGCACTGATCCGGCCGTCAGAGGGCGCGAAGGCCACTGAGCACCAACTCCAAGATCTCCAGGTCGGGCAGGTCGGCGGGGGGCGGGTCGCGGGTCAGCAGCGTCCCTCCGGCCACCAGCCCGGCCACCAGCAGGCGCACCACGCAGTACGGCAGGCCGAGGTGCGCGGCGCATTCGTACACCGACAGCGGCCCCTCCCCCAGCAGGGTCAGCAGGTGCGAGGCCGGCGGGTCCAGCCCGTTGGCGACCACGTCCGGAGCGACGTAGACGAGGGTGGTCCGCTCGATGCTGATGTGCTCGGGCACGACCACCCTGGCGGCGGCCATGTAGTCCGGTACGACACGCCGCCGTTGCCGTCCGGAGCTCATGCCCGGACGCCCGGCGTCCTGGCCGCGCTGGCCTCGTCGAGGGCCTTGATCAGCTTCTGCACCTGGAGCTGGACCTCGTAGGCCAGGGAGCCGATGTTGACCGCTCCGGTGGCCGCCACCACGATGGCGGCCCGCTCGCCCGCGGGGGCGATGTAGTAGTACCCGGTGCCCGCCGAGATGACGATGTCCACCACCTCGCCGTCGGCGCCGTTGCTGAGGCCCTCGCACAGGGCGCGCGCGGCGCCCAGCACCGAGCTCGTCATGGCGGCGGCGCGCTCCCCCGCCTCGACCGACGTACCGGCGGAGCCGCCGAGGATGAGCCCGTCACGGCTCAGCACCACGCCCCGGCTCACGCCGGGCAGCGCCAGCAGCGGCGACAGGACCCAGGACACGTCTAGCGAGAGCGGGCGGCCCTTGGTCTGCGCGGTGGGGGCTGCGGAGTGGGCGTCCATGGGGTGGTCAGTTCCCTTCGGTGAAGTCGTGCGGCTGGGACGGGAGCGCTTCGCGGCGGCCCGCTTCGGCCCCGGTCTGGAAGTCTCCCCACCTCCTCTGGGCCTCCTCCGGAGTGGTGAGCGCCTTGTCCGCGGAGCCGCCGGAGCGTCCGCCCGGGCCGCCGGCGCGGCCGGGGGTGGTCCGGGGCGTCTGGCGGCGGCGCTGGGGCAGCCCGGGGAAGGGCTCCCCGGACTCGCTCCGTCCCGGCTCACCGGTCGCCTGCGTGGGCACGGGGCCGGACGCGGACGCGGTCAACGGGGCGCCGATCGGGCCCGTGGCCGGCTCGCTGATCGGCACCGTCGCCGGCGAAGGGGCCGGCGACGGGACCTGCGGAGTGGCCTGCGCGGTGACCGGCGCAACGGCCGGCACAGCGGTGGGGCCGCCGGCCCGGGACGCCGTCATGACGGGCTCCCGACGGAGCGTCGCGGCCGGCACGGCCCTGACCGGCTCGGGCGCCAGCACCGAGGGCCGGATGTGCTCCGGCATCTCCACCAGCAGCTCGTTCGGGATGCCGACCACGGCCTGGACCCCGCCGAAGGCGCTCTTCTTGACCGTGACCTGCATGCCGTAGTGCGCCACCTGGCGGCCGATCGCCGCCCAGCCGGTGTGCGGCGGGTTGCCGAGGTCGATCAGCCGCACGGGCTGGGCGCCGCTGAGCAGGCGGGTGGCGCGGGCGTACTGCTCCTCGTTCAGCCCCACCCCGGCGTCGTCGATGACGATGGCGGCGCCGGTGTTGGTCTCGTGCACGGCGATGGACACCTTGAGGGTGCCGTGGGAGTGGTGGACCGCGTTGGCCAGCAGCTCGGAGGTGATGAACAGGATCGGCTCGGCGGCGCGGGCGGCCACGCCGACCCGGCGGCGCAGGTGGTTGGCCGGCCCCTCGACGCGCTGCTCGAAGTTCTCGACGCGGGAGATGGCGCCCACCATCAGGTCCACGAGGTAGGTGTCGTCACGCGACAGACCGGGCGTGGCCCCGCAGGCGATGCCGGTGGCCTGGACGCGCCGGATGATGAGCTCGTTGAACATGTCGAGCCCCAGCACCTCGCGCATCAGCGCCGTGTGCTCGTCGCCGCTGTAGCGCCGCTGCACGTCCGCGAGCAGGTCCTGGGCGCGCAGCGCCTGGGTCTGCACGCGGGACATCGCGCCCCTGACGACCGCCTGGGCGGCCTCGTCGACGCGCTCGCCCTCGTCGCGGATGGCGCGGGCGAGCGCGTCGAGGATGCCGCGGTGCAGCCGGTCGATCTCGGTGCCGGCCAGGGCCGGGTTCTGCATGCCGGGCACGATCACGTGCGGGGACCGCAGGTGCGAGGCCAGCGCGGGGATCCGCTTGTCGAGCAGGTACTCCGTCTCGGCGCACACCAGGTCGTACTGGCCGCGGGCGTCGCGGACGGCCTCGGCCGCCTCGAACGCCTTGCGCTCCGCGGCCTCCTGGAGCCGGCGCTCGGCCTCCCTCAGCCGCTGGTCCCGGGCGCTGGTCTCGCGTGACAGGTGCTCCTGCGCCTGCCGGGCCTGGGCCAGTTGCCCGCGGGTCAGGGCCAGCTCCCGACGTGCGCGGAGGTGGACGAGCAGGACGCCCGCGACGGCGAGGACGGCGACGCCGATCACTGTCGCGACGATGAGGGAGTCTTGCGGCATGAGAATCCTGAGGTCGGGGGGAGGACGAGCCGGGCGGGAGGGGCTGCCGGTGGGAGGCGTCAGCGAGACGCGTCGCCGTCCCGGGACAGCCGGCTCGGGCCGCGTCCACGCGCCGCCCGCCGCCGTAAGCGGCCGGGCCGGCTCCATGCCCGGCACGACCGCGTCGCGGGCAGGGTGTGGCCATCCGGCATGGGCGTCCTCTGAATCAGTGAGCAGCGGCCGATCAGGTGTCCCAGTATTCCGTTTTAGTCACATTAGTCAACTCTGAGTAAGGAAGTGTCGCGGCATCGAGCGGAGGAGGGGCGGGTGGAATCGGGAGACCCGGGCGGGGGTTGACTAGGAGCATGCGAGCCATAGTGATCGCCGCCCACGGCGGCCCAGAGGTCCTCGAGCACGTCGAACGTCCCGACCCCGAGCCGGGCCCGGGCGAGGTGGTGGTCGACGTCGCGGCCGCCGGCGTGAACTACATCGACACCTACCACCGCTCCGGGGCGTACCCGCTGGCGCTGCCGGCCGCGATCGGCTCCGAGGGGGCGGGTGCCGTGTCCGCCGTCGGCCCCGGCGTGCGGGACGTGGCCGTGGGCGACACCGTGGCGTGGGCGAGCGTGCTCGGGAGCTACGCCGAGAAGGCCGTGGTGCCGGCCGACCGGCTGGTGCCGGTGCCGGACGGCGTGGACGC
The DNA here is from genome assembly GCF_044459125.1 of Nonomuraea sp. NPDC050383. NCBI lineage: Bacteria > Bacillati > Actinomycetota > Actinomycetes > Streptosporangiales > Streptosporangiaceae > Nonomuraea > Nonomuraea sp. NPDC050383. The sequence goes on along the minus strand of NZ_JBITIP010000020.1, from coordinate 8,897 downwards.
CGAGCTGGCCGCCGCCACGATGCTCCAGGGCATGACGGCCCACTACCTCACCCACTCGACGCACGCCGTGCGCGAGGGCGACCACGTGCTCGTGCACGCCGGCGCCGGCGGCATGGGGCAGCTCCTCATCCAGCTCGCCAAGCTCAGGGGCGCCAAGGTCCACGCCACGGTGTCCACCGCCGAGAAGGAGAAGCTGGCCCGCGAGGCGGGGGCCGACGAGGTGCTGCGCTACGACGACTTCGCCGAGGCGCTGAGCGGGCGGATGGACGTGGTCTACGACGGGGTGGGCGCCGCGACGTTCGACGGCGGGCTGAAGGCGCTGCGCCCGCGCGGCCTCATGGCCCTGTACGGCGCGGCCAGCGGCCCGGTGCCGCCCGTGGACCCGCAGACGCTCAACAAGAACGGCTCCCTCTTCCTCACCCGCCCGACCCTGGCCGACTACATCGCCGATCGGGAGGAGCTGCTCCAGCGGGCCTCGGACCTGTTCGGCTGGATCAGGGAGGGACGGCTGCGGATCAACGTCTCCGCGCGCTACCCGCTGGCGGAGGCGGCACGGGCCCACGAGGACCTGACCTCGCGCCGCACCACGGGCAAGCTGCTGCTGATCCCCTGACCATCAGGCGGGCGACACCGCCTCCGCGGCACGGCCGCCGCGGGGGCGGTAGGCGACCCGCCACAGGGCCACGAGCAGCAGCAGGGCCACCACGCCCCACCCCGGCAGGAGACCCGACGCCGCCGCCACCACGAGCGGCGCCACGACGGCGGGCAGCGCCCAGCACCAGAGCCACACGCGCCCGGCCCGCGCCGCGAAGCCCAGGACGGCGGAGGCCGCGAAGTAGACGGCCAGCCCGCCGCCCATGACCCACCCGGTGCCGCCGTGCAGGTGCTCCTCCGGGGCGGCGGCGACCACGCCCAGCCCGGCCGCCGTCGCGGTGATGCCGGCCGTCATGGCGAAGTGCGCGGGCAGCGCGACGTACGACTTGAGCCCCCGTTCGCCGACGCCCGGGACGGCGCTCAGGCCGTACTGGAGCGTGAGCCACCACAGCGAGACGATCAGCCCGAACCCGGCCACGGCGGCGAGCCCGAGCGGCGGCTGCCAGTCCTGGCCCGACGCGGCGAGGACGACCTGCATGACCGCCTCCCCCAGCACGATGATCACGAAGAGGCCGAGGCGCTCCCCCAGGTGGGCGGGGTCGAGGACGGCGGCGGTGACGGTGCGGGGCGGGTGCGCCCGCCCCGCACCGCCCCGATGCCGCTGCCGCTGCTCCACGCGCTCGGCCTGGCGCCGCATCTCCGCGACGAACCGCTCGGGCCGGCGGCTCTGGGCCACCGAGAAGACCACGTCGAGCAGGACGCCGAGCCCCCACAGGGCGTACCGGAGCGGCGGATCCACCCAGATGGAGGCGAACCACGGCGCCAGCCCCGCGCCGAGCTGGGTCGCCGGCCAGGCCGTCATGATGGTGCCCGACGCCTGCAGGGACTGGGAGGCGCTGATGCGGCAGGTGATGTAGGCGGCGATGAACCAGCCGTCGTGCGTGCCGACACCGGCGATCTCGTGGGCGACGTCGGGCGCGGCGGCGGCCATGACGGCGATGCCGAACATGCCGATCAGCATGCTGCGCGTGTGGGTCTGCTCGGCGCGGACGTTGGAGTAGAGGGTCAGCGACGTCCACACGCTCCACACCGCGTAGTAGAGCACCGCGAACAGGGCGACGTTGGCCCACGTCGGGTGCGCGAGGCGGTGGGCGAGCTGGGCGACCGCCACCACCACGACCAGGTCGAAGAACAGTTCAAGCCAGCTCGCGTGGCGCTCTCCCGCTTCTTTCACGGCTCACGAGAATAGATCGCCGGGATCGCGTCACGCGCCGCGGGGACGGTGATCCGCCCGGTTCGACATGGTTTGGATAGGGTGCGGCGCTATGGAGATCGGTGCCTCTGTCGCGTCGTTCGCCGTGGTCGTCGCGTTCCTGACGCTGACGCCGGGGCTGGACACGGCGCTCATCCTGCGGACCTCCGTCGTCGCCGGGCGGCGGACGGCGTGGGGCGTCGTGCTGGGCATCCAGCTCGGCACGCTGGTCTGGGGCGTGCTCACCGCCGCCGGTCTGTCCGCGCTGCTCGCGGCCTCCCAGCTCGCCTACGACGTGCTGCGCTGGGCGGGGGCCGCGTACCTGGTGTGGATGGGCGCGCGGATGCTGCTCACCCGGGGCACGGCCGCGCCGGAGGAGGCGGAGGGGCGCCAGGAGACGCGGTTCCGGACCGGGTTCCGTCGCGGGCTGGTGACGAACCTGCTGAACCCCAAGGTGGGCGCCTTCTACGTGGCGATGCTGCCGCAGTTCATCCCGGACGGCGCCCCGCACGCCGCCATGGGGCTGCTCCTGGCGGGCGTGCACGTGACCGAGGGGCTGGTGTGGAGCACCGTGCTCGTCGGATTCGCGACGCTGATGGCCGGAGTGCTGCGCACGCCCCGGGTCAGGCGGGTCCTGGACCGGGTCACGGGCGTGGTCATCGTGGGCTTCGGCCTGCGGCTGGCGATCGACAGGTGACGAGGACACTCCTCAGGGCCACGGCCACTCCAGCAGGCGGGCGCCCAGGACAGCCGTCTCCAGGGTGAAGCGCTGCGTGGGGTCGTCCGGGGAGAAGCCCGTCAGCCGCCGGACGCGTTCCAGGCGGTAGGTGACGGCCCGGGTGCTGATGCCGAGGCGGCGGGCGGCGGCCGTCTGGTTGCCCTGGGCGGCGAAGACCGCCTCCAGCGTCTCCAGCAGCGGCCCGTGCCCGCCACGGGCGCTCAGCAGTGGGCTCAGCACACTGGTCACGAGGTCCTCCATCGCGCTCCTGTCACGCAGCAGTACGGGAAAGACCAGCAGGTCGGCGGCCTTGACCACGTCCCGGACCAGCCCGAGCCGGTCGGCGAGGTCGAGCGCGGACGCGGCCTCGCGGAAAGAGGCCACCACGCCGCCGGGACCGCGCTGCGGGCGGCCGACCCCCACCCGCCAGCCCGCGGGGAAGCGGGAGCGCACATGGTGGGTGAACTCCCCGACCGCGGCCGGCAGCGTGGCGGGCGCGACGCAGACGAGCAGCCCGTCGCGGACGGCCACGAGCACGTTGTGGGAGCCGAAGCGGGCGACCAGGTCGCGCTCGATGCGGTCCTGCCCGCCGTCCTTCAGCCCGCGCGCGACGGCCACGACGTACGACTCGGCGAGCCGCAGCCCGAAGTGCTCGGCGCGCTCGGCGAGCCGCTCGGCCCGGCCGAGGAGCAGGTCGTCCACGAACTCCCGGCGCGCCGTCTCCTCCTCACGGATCGCGGCGAGCTGGGCCCGCTCGTACCCCTCCATGAGCGCGGCGACCGCCCTGCGCCGGGCGGCCAGCACGGCCGGGCCGCCCCGCGCGGGGCTGCCCGGCCCCTCGCCGGCGGGCGGCTGCTCAGCCGCCGACAGGGCCGCGTCCACCACGGCGCGCAGCGGGACCCCCAGCCGGGCGGCGCGGGCGCCGGCCTCGTGGTAGGCGTCCAGATCGGCGCGGTCCGGCAGCCGGCCGGTGCCGGCGGCCCGCGCGAGCACCTGTAAGTGCCCGCCGAGCAGGTCGGCGGGCACCCGGGAGGCGACCATCACACTCCTACGTCACGCCTGTCGAAGGCGAGGACCGCGATGAGGGCGAGCACGGCCGTCGCCCCCGCCAGCACAAGGTAGTCCCCGGCCGGGAGCCCCTGATAGAGGGGCCTGCCCTCGCCGTAGTAGTGGAACGGCGAGACCCACTTGAGCCACGAGACGGCGTCCACGTTCCGGCCGACGGTGACGACCATGTACCCGAGCACGGCCCACGCGCCGAGCACGGCCGAGGCGACGGCCTTGCGCCCGGTGGCGGCGCCGACGGCCAGCGTCACCGTGCCGAAGCACAGGGCGAGCAGGTACACGCCGGTGTGCGCGGCCAGCAGCCGGCCGGAGGAGACGTCCATGCCGACGGCCCGGGTCATGGCCCACGCGACCGCGAACGTCCCGACGGCCACGGCGAGCAGGCCGAGCGCCAGCGCGGCGAACCGCTCCAGCACGAGCCGCCGGCGGCTGACGGGCAGGGTGACGACGAGCTCAAGCGTGCCCGCCTCCTCGGGCCCGGCCAGCGACCGGTTGGCCAGGATCATCGCGCAGGCCGAGAGCAACGCCGGGACGAAGAGCTGGTAGGCGACCGACTGGAGGTAGCCGATGCCGCTGGCGATGTCGTTCAGGCCGCCCATCAGGTCCCTCAGCGCGCCGGGGTACTTGGCCATGGCCTGGGCGCTGTAGGTCTGGGGGTCGTCCTTGATGCTGCCGTAGATGCCGAGGTACATCGACATGAACGCACTGAGGCCGATCGTCCAGCCCACCAGGGTCCGGAGGTGGTCACGCAGACTCTTGATGATCATGGTGTGCGCCTTCCTCGCTGTAGTAGGTGAGGAAGATCTCCTCCAGGTCCGGCTCGGCGCTGACGAGGTGCACGACGGTGAAGCGGGCGGCGGCCTTGATCAGCGGGTCGGGCCGGCCGTCGATGGTGCAGCGGACGCCGGCGCCCTCCACCCGCAGGTCGCGCACGCCCGGCAGCCCCTCGAACGCCTCGCGCGGCACCGGGGCGTCGAAGTGCAGCTCGATCCGGCGCACGGCCTTCTCGCGCAGTGTCGACACGTTCTCGACGGCGACCAGGCGGCCGGCGCGGACGATGCCGACCCGGTCGGAGACGTGCTCCACCTCGGCCAGCACGTGCGAGGACATGAGCACCGTGCGCCCGGAGGCGCGCACCTCCCGCAGCATGGCCAGGAACTCCTGCTGCACCAGCGGGTCGAGTCCCGTGGTCGGCTCGTCCAGGATGAGGAACTCGGGTTCGTGCATGAACGCCTGGATCAGCCCGATCTTCTGCCGGTTGCCCTTGGACAGCTTGCGCATCGGCACGGACAGGTCGGCGTCGAGCCGTTCGGCCAGCTCGGCGACCCGGGCGGGCGGCACCCCGCCCCGCACTCCGGCCAGGAACGCCAGGTAGTCCCGGGCCCGCTCGCGTCCCTCCAGCGCCAGGTCGCCGGGCAGGTAGCCGATCCGCGCCCGGACCACCGCCGCACCGGGGGGCTCGCCGAGGACGCGCACCCGGCCACGCGTGGGCCGGATCACGTCCAGCAGGAGCCGGATCGTGGTCGTCTTGCCCGCGCCGTTCGGGCCGAGGTACCCGAAGATCTCGCCCGGCTGTATGTCGAGCGTCAGGTCCTCCAGGCCACGGCGCCCGCCGTAGTACTTGCTGAGCGCTTCGGCCTGCACCACTGCTGTCATGCCGCCATGGTGGGCGATCGGGCGGGGCGGCGTCAGGGGCGAGTCCGGCAAGAGCGGTCGCGGCTTCCTTCCGGGAACCGGCAACCGCCGCGGCTACGGGACGGGGTCGGGAGCTCCCGGCGGGAGGAACGGCAGCTCCGGCGGGCCGTGCTCGATGAGGCGCAGCAGCGCCGCCGTGTCGAGGTGCCGCTCCACGAGGTCGCCCAGCGCGTCCAGGCGCTCCTCGCGCAGCCGGGCGAAGTCCGTGCCCGGCGCGGGCGTGAAGTCGCGCCCCGCCTCCCGGGCCACGTCCGCGAGGAAGGCGCGCCGGAAGCCGTCGTTCTCCAGCGCGCCGTGCCAGGTGGTGCCCCAGACGTTCGCGACGCGGCAACCGTCCAGGAACGGCTCGCCGCCCTCCACCACCGGGACGCCGTGGTGGATCTCGTACGCGGTGACCGGCCGGCCGTAGGCGTGCCCGGAGGGCCGGCCGAGCACCTTGTCCGGGACGAACGCGAACCGCACCGGCAGCATCCCGAGCCCGTCCACCCGGCCGGCGCGCGACTCGACCTCGTCCACGATCTCCCGGCCGAGCATCTGGAAGCCGCCGCAGACGCCGAGGATCGGCCCCTTGCGCGCCAGCAGCGCGGCGGCCAGTCCGGTGCGGCGCAGCCAGTCCAGGTCGTCGACCGTGGCCCGCGAGCCGGGCAGGATCACCAGGTCGGCGTCGTCGAGGTCCGCCGCGGCCGTGACGAACCGCACCACCACCCCCGGCTCGGCCGCCAGCGCGTCCACGTCGGTGAAGTTCGACATCCGCGGCAGGCGGACCACGGCCACGCGCAGCGTCTGCCGCCCGTACGGCTCCCGGCCCGCCACCGGGCGCGAGTCCAGGGCCAGGGAGTCCTCGACGTCCAGCCACATGCCGTCGGCCCACGGCAGCACGCCGTACACCTCGCGGCCCGTCAGCGCCCGGATCTGGTCCAGGCCGGGCCGCAGCAGCTCCGGCGCGCCGCGGAACTTGTTCACCACGAACCCGGCCACCAGCGCCTGGTCGGCCGCCTCCAGGAGCCCGACCGTGCCGTAGAAGGAGGCGAACACCCCTCCCCTGTCGATGTCGCCCACCACGATCACGGGCAGGCCGGCGGCCCGGGCCAGCCCCATGTTGGCCAGGTCGCCGCGCCGCAGGTTGATCTCGGCGGGGCTGCCGGCGCCCTCGCAGATCACGACGTCGTACCGGCTCCTGAGGCGGTCCAGGGAGCGCAGCGCGGTCGCGCGCAGCATGTCGCGCACCCGGCCGTACTCCATCGCGTCGACGTCGGCGACGGGCCGGCCGAGCAGCACGACCTGGCTGCGGCGGTCGCTGCCCGGCTTGAGCAGCACGGGGTTCATGTCGGCGTCCGGCTCGACGCCGGCCGCCTGCGCCTGCACCGCCTGGGCCCGCCCGATCTCGGCGCCGTCGACCGTGACGTAGGAGTTCAGCGACATGTTCTGCGCCTTGAACGGCGCCACGCGAACTCCCTGACGGGCCAGCCACCTGCAGATTCCGGCGGTCACCACGCTCTTGCCCGCGTCGGAGGACGTCCCCGCGACGAGCAGCGCACCCTTGACCGCCCGCACGCTTCGCACGCCCGGATCCTCCCACATCTCCCCATTCGGCAGGAGGCGGCCCGGGCCGGAGGTCAGCGCGTCCGGCTCACGCGGGGTCGAGCAGGTAGCGCTGGACGGACGGGCCGACCCAGCGCACGACCTCCTCGCGGCCCATCGCCACGACCGGCGGGATCTCCAGCACGAACCGGCACAGCGCCAGCCCCAGCACCTGCGTGGTCACCAGCCCGGCGCGGCGGGGGGCGCTCTCCGGGTCGCCGGACAGCTCCGCCGCGAGCGGGACGAGCTGCGCGACGAAGATCTCGCGCATCCGCTCGGCGGCCGAGGGGTTCGTCACCCCGGTGCGCAGCAGGATCTGCAGCGCCTCGTCGCTCTCCCAGCGTTCGAGGAAGTGGGCGACGAGGAGCTCGCCGACCCGCTCCCGGGGCATCGCGCCGGGAGCGGGCAGCGCCAGGTCGAACGCGCAGGCGGCGGCGAACAGGCGCTCCTTGCTGCCGAAGTACCGCATGACCATGGCGGGGTCGATGCGCGCGTCCCCGGCGATGGCCCGGATGGTGGCCCGCTCGTACCCGTCGGCGGCGAACCGCTCCCGCGCCGCCCCCAGGATGACCGCTTTCGTCTCCTCCGAAGATCTCCTCATGTCAACGAGTGTAGGCCAACAGCCGTTGACATGACGGGGCGGCCGAGCCTACCGTGATGCCTACAAGCGTTGGCCAACAGCCGTTGACCGCAGACCGCATGGAGGAGCCATGGACATCACCACCGAGGTCCTCGTCGTCGGGGCCGGACCGGTCGGGCTGACCGCCGCCGTCGTGATCGCCCAGCGCGGCCGCGCCGTCACCGTGGTCGACGCGCAGGCCGAGGGCGCCAACACCTCCCGCGCCGCCGTCGTCCACTCCCGCACCCTCGAACTCCTGGAGCCGTACGGCGTGACGTCCCGGCTCGTGGCCCACGGCACGCGCGTGCCCACCTTCACCGTGCGCGACCGGGACCGCCTGCTCGTCCGCGTCCCGTTCGGCGACCTGCCGACCCCGTACCCGTACACGCTGATGCTCTCCCAGGCCGACACCGAGGCGCACCTGCGGGCGCGGCTGAAGGAGCTGGGCGTCGAGGTGCTGCGCCCGCGCACCGTCACCGCCGTCGCCGAGGACCCGTCCGGCGTCACCGCCACGCTCGACGACGGCCGTCACGTCCGCGCCGCCTACCTCGTCGGCGCGGACGGCATGCGCAGCACGGTCCGCGAGCACGCCGGGATCGCGTTCGAGGGCGGCACGTACGCCGAGTCGTTCGCGCTCGCCGACGTGCGCCTGCGCGGCGGAGTGCCGGCGGAGGAGGTCATCCTGTACTTCTCGCCCGCCGGCCTGGTCGTCGTCGCCCCGCTGCCCGGGGACATGTACCGGATCGTCGCCACGGTGGAGGAGGCGCCGCGCGAGCCGGACCTGGCGTTCGTCCAGGCGCTGCTGGACGAGCGCGGGCCGCGGGCCGAGCGCGCCGTCGTGGAGGAGGTGGTGTGGGGGTCGCGCTTCCGCGTCCACCACCGCATCGCCGCGACGTACCGGTCGGGACGGCTGCTGCTCGCGGGCGACGCCGCGCACGTCCACTCGCCCGCGGGCGGCCAGGGCATGAACCTCGGGATCGAGGACGCCGTCACGCTCGGCGAGACCCTGGCCCGGGTGCTCGACGGCGGCTCGCCGGACCTCCTCGACGCCTACGCCGACGCCCGCCGGCCGGTCGCCGAGGAGGTGGTGGGGCTGGCGAGCAGGCTCACCCGCCTCGCCACGGCCGGACGGGCCGTGCGCCCGCTCCGCAACGCGGTGATGGGGCTGGCCGGACGGCTCCCCAGGGTCCGGCGCACCCTCTCCTGGCAGCTCTCCGGCCTCTCCCGCCGCTGACCCCCGCTTCCGGCTTCCGGCTTCCGGGGGAGGGTCGTGCGGCCCTAGGCAGTGTTTTGTGGATCAGAAGGAGTGTTTAGCCGCCTGATTCGCCGATTCGGGCAGCACGGTGAGCTCGGGCGTGGCTCGATGGGTACAT
>NZ_JBITIP010000019.1:108222-140383 GCF_044459125.1 Nonomuraea sp. NPDC050383 | reverse complement strand
CGGGGCCCCCGGGCTCGGCTTGGTCCGCCCGCGCCCCCCGGGTGGGGGGGCTCGCCGCCGCGGGGCCTGGGGGGGGGGGGCCCGCCCCGGCGCGTTCCGCCCCGCCCGGCGGGGGGGGGCGCGGCCGACCACGTGCCGCCGGTAGCGCGGCTCGGCCACGTACCGGAACGGGGCGGTGGAGCGGTGCAGCCCGACCACCCGGACCGCGTGGCCGCGCTCGGCCAGGCCCTGCGCGAGGGTGTGCGTGACCCGCTGGATCCCGCCCAGCGTGTCGGCGTCCAGGCACGCGAAGACGACGTTCACGCGGCCCTCTTCCCTCTCACGTGCTTCCCTTCCACGTGCTTCCCTTCCATGGGGGAGTCGCCGAAGAAGGCCGTCACGACCCGCGCCGAGGCGTCGCCGCGCTCCTCGGCGCACCACAGGGCGCGGAAGGCCGCGTACCGGTGCGCGTAGGAGGCGTGGACGGCGGGCAGGTCGCGCAGCCGGTCGATGAGCTCCCCGGTCGTCCGCACGCACGGGCCCGGGGCGATCGCCGGCAGGTCGTGGTAGACGCCGCGCTCACGCAGCCGGTAGTCGTCCCAGTCGTCGATGAGGAACAGCATCGGCCTGCCGGTGATCGCGTAGTCGCACATCACCGAGGAGTAGTCCGTCAGCAGCGCGTCGGAGGCCAGCATCAGGTCGTTGACCTCGGGGTACGTCCCGGCCGGCCGGACGAAGTGCCGCAGGTGCCCGGGCACCGTGTACCGCTCGACCGGGTGGGTGCGCAGCACCACGACCCACTCGCCGGCCAGCTCCTCGGCCATCAGCTCCAGGTCGGCCCGGACCGACGCGCCTTCGCCCTTGGCGCTGTCGCGGTAGGTGGGCGCGTACAGCAGGATTTTGCGATCCGGCGGGATCTCCAGCCGGGCGCGGACGTCGGTCCCGGACACCCCGTGGACCAGCGCGTCGCAGCGCGGCGTGCCGTACCTGAGGATGGGGCCGGTGTAGCCGTTGGCGCCGGCGAACAGCCGCGAGAACTCCTCGCTGGGCGAGACGAGCGCGTCCCAGCGGGCGACGGCGGCGCGCCACACCTCGCGCGGCCGGTCGAAGTCGGCGCGCAGGTCGGGCGCGTCGAAGCCGATCGACTTGATGCCCTGGCCGTGCCAGGTCTGCAGGTAACGGGTCCCGCGCGGCTTCGGGTAGTCGAGGGGGAAGCCGTGGCTGTCCACCCAGATCCCGGCGCGGGCCAGCGTCCAGACATAGCGCCAGCTCCCGCGGCGCACCGAGCGGGCCCCGGCGGGTACGTCGCCACGGCCCCGGGCCACCGACCACACGGTCTCGACGGGCAGGCCGCGCCGCCTCATCTCGTCGTGGACGGCGCGCGGGCTGCCGGTGCAGCCCTTGCCGACGTCCGACTCGAACAGCGCCAGGTCCCGGCGCGGGCGCAGGACGCTGATCAGCACCCGGTAGGCGAGCAGCTTGTGGCGCGGCCGGCCGGCGAACCTGATCACTCTGCGGGCGAGCCGGCGCGGCAGCGAGCGAAGGCTCGGACGCTCGTGGACCCGCAGGTACGCCGCGTGGCCGGACGGTTCGAGCCGTACCCGGGGCAGCTCGACGGGCTCCGCGCCGGGGTGGAGCATGAGCCGGTCGGAGGTGGTGTGGCCGGTCGCGACGCTGGTGAAGGCGATCCTCGGCTCGCAGCCCCGCCGCACCGTGAAGGCCACCTCGGTGGTGTAGCCGCCCTCGCCGGACGGCAGCGGCCGGATGGGGACGCTCTCGCCGCCGAGCCGCAGGCGCGCCCGCCACTCCGGCGGCAGCGCGCCGAACGGGTCGTACGTGCGCACGGTCATGCGGACCCGCTCGCCGTCGGCGGACAGCTCCGTCACCTCGTGCCGCAGCCGGCTGGCGCTGAAGGGCAGCTCGGCCAGCCGCAGCGAGGTGATGTCCATGCCGGGGGAGACCGTGGTGCCCCAGAACGTGCGCCCGCCGGCCCGGACCGCGGCGCGCGGCGGGGCGTGGTCGCCGGTCAGCGAGGCGGCGGCCACCAGCAGGTCGTCGATCCGGTCCGTCAGGATCAGCTGGCAGCACACCCGGATCATGGGGTCGAGCCGGTCGGCCACCTCGGCCGGAATCCGCTCCAGGTACGGGCGGACGAGCGCGGCGAACTCCTTGGCCCACACCCGGTCGCGCCGGGGCAGCGGGTTGAGGTAGACACGCAGGTCCTGGCGCAGGAACCGCTCCTGCCGGTCCGGCACCAGGTCGTCCAGGCCGTGCCGGCGCAGCACGTCGTCGCTGCGCCAGGCGGCGACGAGCCGGTGGCGCACGTTCTCCATCGCCTCGATGCGGAGCGAGATGGAGGACCCGCCGCGCACCCGGTGCCAGAGGTAGACCGGCCACGGGACGACGGCGAAGCGGCGGGAGACGGCGTACGCCTCGGTGGCGAAGACGTGGTCCTCGTAGTGGATGTCCTCGGGGAAGCGCAGCCGGTGCTCGTCCAGGAACGACATCCGGTAGAGCTTGTTGGTGGTGAACGAGTCGAGGAAGAGCCGGGGCTCCTCGCGGATGCCCTCCACGACCCTCCGCCGGGCGAACAGCTCGGGGTAGTAGGGCTCCGACCGGCCGTTCCACTCGTACAGGCGGGAGATCTGGCCGGAGACGAAGTCCGCGCCGGTGCGCTCGATCTCGGTGAGCAGGCTCTTGCAGGCGTGCCGGGGCAGCTCGTCGTCGCTGTCGAGGAACATGACGTACGGCGAGGCCGCGGCGTCGAGCCCGTCGTTGCGGGGCGCGCCGCAGCCGCCGCTGTTCAGCCCCCGGCGCAGGTGGCGCACGCGGGAGTCGGCCCGTACGAGGTCCGCGGCCACGTCGGGGGTGGCGTCCGTGCTCGCGTCGTCCACGACGATCACTTCGAGGTCGCGCAGCGTCTGGCCGAGGACCGATCGCACGGCCCTGGGCAGGCGGGCCGCGTCGTTGTAGGTGATCACGACGACCGTGCAGTCCGGCATGCCGGCTCCCCCCGCGAGTGCGTCACGTGGGGAGGGGATTCCCGAACTTCAGTGCACCTTGTCCCGTTTTAGGGTGATTTTGCGGTATTTATCGCATTAGCCGCCTGATCAGCCAGGCCGCGAACGCCAGCGCCAGCAGGACGCCCGCGACGGGCGCGAGCCGCTTCAGCAGCGGGGCGCCGGCGAGCTCCAGCAGGTCCAGGGCCTCCTCGGCCGGCGGCTTCTCGCCCACCGTCTCCTCGGCCACAGTCTGCTTGCCCACCGCCTCCTCGGCCGGCGCCTGCGGGGCCGGCGCCTGCGCGGCCGGTGCGGCGGGCGGCTCGTGGGAGGGCTCGGCCAGCAGGTCGGCCAGGTTGCCCGCGAACCGGTCGATCAGCCGCCCACCCACCTCCGTCATGACCCCGCGCCCGAACTGCGCGGGACGCCCGGTCACGTGGAACGACGTCTCCACCGCCACGGCCGTCGTGCCGGCCGCGGCCGGGGTCAGCCGGGCCCGCACCGTGGCCGAGGCCGTGCCGGGCCCGCGCGCTTCCTTGCCCGACGCCTGCATCGTGAGCGTGTGGGAGTCCTTGTCCACGTCCTCGAACCGGGCCGAGCCGCGGTAGGTCACGGTGATGGGCCCCACCTTGACCTTCATCCTGCCGGTGAACTCGTCACCCTCGACCGCGTCGAGCGACGCCCCGGGAAGGCACGGCGCCACGCGCTCGACGTCGAGCAGCACCGCCCACGCCTGCTCGACCGGGACCGGGACGGTGAACTCGTGCTCGAACCGCATCGCCATCGGATCGCTCCTCACCATCGACACTACGTCCGAAAGGGGCGCCCCGGAAGGGACGCCCGCCCGCGTCAGGGCACCCCGGCGGCCTTGCCGACCGCGCGGTGGGTCAGCACCTTGGCCAGGTGCCTGCGGTAGTCCGGCTGCGCGTGCAGGTCGGCCGGAGGCGAGGTGCCCTCCGCCGCGGCCTCGCACGCCGCCCGTACCCGGTCGCCGAGCTCCACGCCCCGCAGCGCCTCCTCGGCCGCGTGCGCCCGGACCGGCGTCGAGCCCATGTTCGTCAGGCCGATCCGGGCCTCCTGGATCGCCCCGTCGGAGCGTTTGACGGCCGCGGCCACGCCGACGATCGCCCACGCCTGCGCGGTCCGGTGGAACTTCTCGTAGTGGTAGCCCCAGCCCTCGCCGAGCTTCGGGATCCGCACCCCGGCCAGGATCTCGCCCGGACGCAGCGACGACTCCAGGTAGTCCACGAAGAACTCCGCGGCCGGGATGTCCCGCTCGCCCCGCTCCGACCGGGCCACGAACACCCCGTCCAGCGCCAGCACCACGGCCGGCAGGTCACCGGCCGGGTCGCAGTGCGCCAGCGAGCCGCCGAAGGTGCCGCGGTGCCGCACGGCGGGGTCGGCCACCGTCGCGGTGGCCATCGCCACCAGCGGGCAGGCCGCGCCCACCACGGGCGAGCGCATCACCTCGTCGTGCGTGGTCATCGCGCCGATGTGGACGTGGTCGCCGCGGTCCTCGACGCCCGACAACTCGGGCAGCCGGCCGACGTCGACCAGCGTCGTCGGGTACGACAGCCGCAAGCGCAGCAGCGGCAGCAGCGACTGCCCGCCCGCCAGCACCTTGGCGTCCTCGTCGGCGGCGAGCGCCCGGCACGCCTCCTCCAGCGAGCCGGCGCGCACGTAGTCGAACTGCGCAGGGATCATGACCGTGCTCCTTCCCGGGACCCCCGCACCGCCCGCCAGACGCGCTCCGGCGTGCAGGGCATGCGTATGTCGTCGATCCCGCGCGGGCGCAGCGCGTCCACGACCGCGTTGACCACGGCCGGCGTGGAGGCGATGGTGCCGGCCTCGCCCACGCCCTTGACGCCGAGTGGGTTGCCCGTGGCGGGCGTCTCGGTGCGGTCCGTCGTGAAGGACGGCAGGTCGGCGGCCGACGGCAGCAGATAGTCGGCCATGGTCGTGGTCAGCAGGTTGCCCTCCGCGTCGTACACCGCCTCCTCGAACAGCGCCTGCGCGACGCCCTGCGCGATGCCGCCGTGGATCTGGCCCTCGACGATCAGCGGGTTGACGACCTTGCCGACGTCGTCCACCGCCACGTATGACCGGATCTTCACCATGCCGGTCTCGGTGTCCACCTCGACCGCGCACAGGTGGGTGCCGTGCGGGAAGGAGTAGTTGTCCGGGTCGAACGTCGCGTCGGAGTCGAGCCGCGCCTCCACACCCTCGGGCAGGTCGTGCGCCGTGAACGCGGCGAACGCCAGCTCCTGGATGGTTCGGCTCGCCCCGGTGCCCCGCACCCTGAACGCCCCGGCCTCGAACTCCAGGTCGTCCGGCGAGCACTCCAGCAGGTGCGCGGCCAGCCGGCGGGCCTTGTCCTTGACCTTCTCGCACGCCCGGAGCACCGCCATGCCGCCGACGACCAGCGAGCGCGAGCCGTAGGTGTCCATGCCCTTGTGCGCGACGGCCGTGTCGCCGTGCAGCACCGTGATGTCCTCGAACGGCACGCCGAGCGCGTCGGCCACGATCTGGCTCCACGACGTCACGTGCCCCTGCCCGTGTGGCGAGGTGCCGGTGACGACCTCCACCTTGCCGGTGGGCAGCATGCGCACCGAGCCGTGCTCCCAGCCGCCGGCGCCGTAGTTGGCCATGCCGAGCATGCGCGACGGCGCCAGGCCGCACATCTCGGTGTAGGTGCTGACGCCGATGCCGAGCTGCACCGGGTCGCCGCGGTCGCGCCGGTCCGCCTGCTCGGCCCGCAGCTTGTCGTAGCCGAACAGCGCCATCGCCCGCTCCGTGGCCGCCTCGTAGTTGCCCGAGTCGTAGGTCAGCCCGGAGACCGTGGTGTACGGGAACTCGTCGTGCCTGATCCAGTTGCGCCGCCGCGCCTCCAGCGGGTCGATGCCCAGCTCGGCGGCCAGCTCGTCCATGACGCGCTCGATGGCGTACGTGGCCTCCGGACGGCCCGCGCCCCGGTAGGCGTCGGTCGGCATCTTCGTGGTGAAGACGCCCGTGCAGGTGAACTCGTAGGCGTCCATCTTGTAGATCCCGTTGAACATCGACGCGCCCAGCATCGGCACCCCTGGGGTGACCAGCATGAGGTAGGCGCCCATGTCGGCCAGCAGCTCCACCCGGAGCCCCCTGATGCGACCGTCGGCCTCGGCCGCCAGCCGGACGTGCTGGATCTGGTCACGGCCGTGATGGACGGTCAGGTTGCCCTCGGAGCGCGACTCGCTCCACTTGACCGGCCGGCCGAGCCGGCGGGTCAGCAGCAGGCACAGCACCTCCTCGGCGGTGACCTGGAGCTTCGAGCCGAACCCGCCGCCCACGTCCGGCGCGATGACCCGCAGCCGGTGCTCGGGGATGCCGGTCGTGACCGCCAGCATGACCCGCAGCACGTGCGGGATCTGCGTGGACGACCAGAGCGTGAACGTGTCGCCGTCGGTGCTCGCGAGCACCGCGCGGGGCTCCATCGCGCTCGGGATCAGCCGCTGCTGGACGTACGTCCGGTCGATGAGCACCGGGGCGTCCCGGAACGCCGCCTCCACGTCACCCGAGGTGATCCTGGCGCTGAACGCCTTGTTGCCGCTCTCGTGCACCTTCGGGCTGTCCGGGGAGAGCGCGTCGCGCATGTCCATGACGGCAGGCAGCGGCTCGTAGTCGATCTCGATCGCCTCCAGCGCGTCCGCCGCCCGGTAGCGGTCGACGGCCACCACGCAGGCGACGGCCTCGCCGGCGTACCTCACCTCCGACACCGCCATCGGCGGGTGGTCGGGGATCACGATGTCCTCGCTCACCGGCCACGCGCACGGCAGGCTGCCCTGCTCGGCCGCGAAGTCCTCGCCGCTGAAGGCGGCCAGCACCCCGGGGAGCCCGCGCGCGCCCGACACGTCCACCCGGGTGATCCTGGCGTGCGCCATCGGGCTGCGCAGGAACATGACCTGCACCATCCCAGGCTGCTGGAGGTTGTCGGTCCACCGGGTGTGCCCGGTGAGCAGCCGGGCGTCCTCCTTGCGCCGCCGGGCCCGGCCGACCTCCCTGCCGCCGACCGGCTCCGAGATCTGCCCGCTCTCCGCGATCTGCTCGCCGACCAGGCCGGGGTCCAGCTCGGTCATGGCGTCCTCACCGCCTGCCCCATCTCCTGGGCGCCCCGCCGCACCGCGCGCACGATGGTGCAGTAGCCGGTGCACCGGCACAGGTTGCCCTCCAGGCCGTGCCTGATGGTCTCCTCCGAGGGGTCGGGATCGTCCCTGAGGAGGTCGATCGCGGCCATGACCATGCCCGGCGTGCAGTAGCCGCACTGCAGTGCGTGCTCCTCGTGGAAGGCCCGCTGCATCGGGTGCATGGACCCGGCCGAGCCGAGTCCCTCGATCGTGACGACGTCGCAGCCGTCGGCCTGGACGGCGAGCACGGAGCAGCTCTTCACGCTCCTGCCGTCCAGCGTCACGGTGCAGGCGCCGCAGTTGCTGGTGTCACAGCCGATGGGGGTGCCGGTCTTACCCAGCCGCTCTCGCAGGAGGTGGACGAGGAGGAGCCGTGGCTCCACGTCCTCCTCGTACCTGACCCCATCGACGGTGATGGTGATGCGGGGCATACGTCCTCCCTCGAAGCAGGGGGGAATAACTGGATAGTTGCCAAATTACGCCGGGGTTTTTCCCGGTCAAGGGTTCTGTACCCCGCACCACCCGTACGCCCCAGGCGATCGCTCAGCGGCCCCGCACCACTCGGGCGACCACCGCGACCAGGCCCGAGAAGCCCAGCCCCACCACGACCAGCCCCACCAGCGCCAGCGGATCCTTCAGCGAGCCCGTCAGCACCAGCACGCCGAGCGCCACGAACAGCATGCCGCTGAGCAGCGCCATCCAGTCCGTACGGTGGGTCCGGCGGGCGGGCTCCATCTCCTCGCCCGGCTCACGCTCACGCGGCACGGCGCACCTCCATGTCCCCGACGCCGCCCCGCAGGTTGAGCACGATGGTGGACACCGCGTCCTTGGGGGTCGTGTCCGGCTCCAGCACCTTGTCGAAGCGGATGTCCATGCCGCCTCTGATCGACTGGTCGATCTGGATGTCGCCCACCTTGTTGCTCGCGTGCACCTCCACGCGTGCCTCCGGCGGCACGATCACGGTGAGCTCGCCGATGGAGACCCTCGCGTTCAGGGTCACGCTCGTGCCGGGCGTCATCTTCAGCTCCGACAGGTCCAGCCTGCCGTCGCCCAGCCCCACCTCGTACCCGTGGCTCGTCTCCGCGACCGTGAGGGGCGTCCACACGAAGTCGCCGACGTTGCGCGGCACGCCGCCCATCATCAGGCCGAACGCCAGCAGGACGGCCACGCCCGTGCCCACGGCGACCAGCCCGGCGCCGCGGCCCCACCAGGCGGCGACCAGCAGGCCGGCGCCGATCGTGACGAGCACGGCGCCGCCGACGAGGGCGGGGCTCACTGCCGTGCCCGAGCGGGCTTGGACGGCCACGGTGATCCCTCCAATGACGAAGGCCAGCAGCAAGGTGATGGGGCCGATGAACGACGGGGGCCGCCGCGGCCTGGGGGGCCGCCGCACGGGCCGGCCGTACAGGACGGGGTCGTAGGGGGAGTAGCCGGCGCGCCTGCGCGGGTCCAGCGGCTGGTACGGCCGGTCGCTCGGGTACGGGGGGTGTGGCTCGTAGGCGCCCTCGGGCCGGCGCGGGCCCGTCGCCTGGTGCGGGCCGCGCGGGGCGAAGGGTCCGCTCGGCGGCTGGTACGGGCCGCGCGGCGCGAACGGCTCACCTGACGGCGAAGGACTCGTGCCGCCCGTGGGACCTTGGTCGGCGTGGGCCGCCGCCGTCTCGGGGGGCGCCGTCTCCTGATGGGCCGCGGCCTGCGCCGGCTCCGGTTGCGGCGCGGGCGTCTCCCGGGTGTACGCGCGTGCCGCTCCCTGGGCGTACGTACGGGGGACGCCCTGCGTGGGCGGGCCCGTGGGGAACGGGCGGGCGGCGGGCGGGGCGGGCGGGTAGACCGGCGGCGGCGGGTAGGCGCCCGGCGTCGGGCGGCGCTTGAGGCGTTCCGGCATCGAGCGGAGCAGCGCGAGCAGGTCCACGCCCCTGGAGTGCGCCGCGAGGAGCGAGATCGCGAGCAGCAGCCCCACCACCAGCGTGCCGGTGTCGAGCCAGACCGTCGTCAGGTTGATCGCCAGGCCGAACCCGAGCACCGCCGTCAGCAGCGCCATCACGGTGTCGGCGTCGAAGTCACGGCGGGTCCACTGCTCGATGTAGCCCGGCCGGCCGTTCGGCTCCTTCATGAGCAGGAACGCCGCGATGTAGACGAACATGCCGATGCCCGAGCCGAACAGCAGCACCACGAAGGCCACGCGGAACACCACGGGGTCGATCCCCGTCTGCCGTCCCAGTCCGGCGCAGATGCCCAGCAGGAAACGTCCCTCGGAGCTGCGGCGCAGCTCGCGGGGAGGCGCGGCGGGTGCCTTCGGCGGTGCCTCTGTCATGACACCATCGTGGCCCGGCGCGTGGCGCGCCGCATCCGGGACACCCCTGACGGGACCCGGGGGTCGTTCCCTGATGCCTCTTTCGCCCGCTCCGTGTGACGATGACGGTGTTATGGCTGACCAGAAGACTCTTGCCGAGCCCGGTGGCGATGCGCCCTACCGCCGGATGACGCGGCCCATGGAGGGCCGCCTCCTCGGAGGTGTGGCGCAGGGGCTCGCCGCGCAGCTGAAGCTGGATCCGGTCGTGATCCGGCTGACGTTCGTGCTGCTGACCGTGGTGGGCGGGGTCGGCGGAGTGGCCTACGCGGTGCTCTGGATGATCGCGCCGCGCGAGCCGTACGAGGGGCCGCCGCCGGCCCGCGACTGGAGCCAGCTCGCCGCGTTCAGCGCGATCGGTGTGGCGCTGCTCGCGTTCGGCTGGCTGAGCGGCGCGTCCAAGGGCGGCATCGGCATGCTGCCGTTCGCGGTGGGCGGCATCGGCGCGCTCATCCTGTGGCAGCAGGCGGACCCGGAGCGGCGCAAGGGCTGGGTGAGCGGGGCCACCAAGAGCATTCGCGCCAACCGGGTGCGGACGCTGCTCGGCGTGGCGCTCGTGGTCGTCGGCGCGGTGGGCTTCCTGGCCGTCGAGGGCAGGCTGGCCGAGGCGCGGCCGGGGCTGCTGTTCACCGGGGTCGTGGTCGGCGGGCTCGCCGTGATCGCCGCGCCGTGGCTCGCGGGCCTGTGGAAGGAGCTCCAGCTCGAACGGCGTGAGCGCATCCGCCAGGAGGAGCGGGCCGAGGTGGCCGCGATGGTCCACGACTCGGTGCTGCACACGCTGACGCTGATCCAGCGGGTCGCGCACGACCAGCGCGAGGTGGTGCGCCTGGCCCGATCGCAGGAGCGCGACCTGCGCAACTGGCTCTACCAGCCGGCGCAGGACGCGGACGCCACGCTGGCCGCGGCCGTCCGCCGGATCGCCGCCGAGGAGGAGGACGCGCACGGCGTGGCCATCGAGGTCGTCTGCGTCGGCGACATGGAGCTCGACGCGGGCGGCAGGCTCGCCGCCATGCTGAAGGCGTCGCGGCAGGCGATGGTCAACGCGGCCAAGTACTCCGGAAGCTCTACCATCTCCGTGTACGCCGAAGTCGAGGGTGACGAGGCCACGATTTTCGTGAAGGATCGCGGTAAGGGGTTCGATCTGGACGCGATCCCCCTCGACAGGATGGGCATCAGGGAGTCCATCATCGGGAGGATGGAGCGCCATGGCGGGTCCGCCAGGGTGCGCACCGAGCCCGATGAGGGGACGGAAGTGATGCTGACGATGAAGGTCGCGAAGGACTGAAGCTGGTTGGCTCGCGAGGAATTGACTGAGGGTAGGCGGATGACGCGCGTACTGATCGTGGACGACCACCGGCTGTTCCGGTCGGGGGTGCGCGCCGAGCTGGGCGACTCGATCCAGGTGGTCGGCGAGGCCGAGGACGTAGAGACGGCGGTGAAGGCCATCGCCGAGCTCCAGCCCGACGTGGTCCTGCTCGACGTGCACATGCCGGGCGGCGGCGGCCAGGAGGTGCTGCGCCGGGTGCTCGGTTCGGGCTCGCAGGTGCGCTTCCTCGCGCTGTCGGTGTCGGACGCGGCCGAGGACGTGATCGGCGTGATCCGGGGCGGCGCGCGCGGCTACGTCACCAAGAACATCAGCGGCCGGGAGCTGACCGACGCGATCCGCCGGGTGGCCGACGGCGACGCGGTGTTCTCGCCGCGGCTGGCGGGGTTCGTGCTGGACGCGTTCGCCTCGTCGGAGGCGCCGTCGATCGACCCGGAGCTCGACTCGCTCACGCAGCGGGAGCGCGAGGTGCTGCGGCTGATCGCGCGCGGTTACGCGTACAAGGAGATCGCGAAGGAGCTGTTCATCTCGGTGAAGACGGTCGAGACGCACGTGTCGTCGGTGCTGCGCAAGCTGCAGCTGTCCAACCGGCACGAGCTGTCCCGCTGGGCCACCGCGCGCCGCCTCGTTTGATTCCTCTCTAAGTCCGGGATTTCTGGCCTAAAAGGGCAGCGTTGGGGAAATTTCGGTATATGGGGAGGGATGTGCCGGTCGTCGTTTTCAGTCGGAACGACAGGCGGCAATATCGCGAAAAGGTACGACGATGCCTTGATGTCTTCGCCCAGATGCTCGGCGACTCCCGTTTCGAGGACCAGCGGCCGCTGGCCGGCCTGGAGATCGAGCTCAATCTCGTCGACGCGGACGGCGAGCCCGCCATGTGCAACGCCGCCGTGCTCGAAGCCATCCAGCGGCCCGACTGGGCCACCGAGCTGGGCCAGTTCAACATCGAGATCAACATCGAGCCCCAGGACCTGGCCGGCGACGGCGCGGCCAGGCTGGAGGACGACGTCCGCGCCCGCCTCAACCACGCCGAGGAGCGCGCCGGCTCGCAGGGCGGCCACCTCGTCCTGATCGGCATCCTGCCCACGCTGCGCGAGCGGGACATCGGTGAGGGCACGCTGTCGGCCAACCCCCGCTACCGGCTGCTCAACGAGCAGATCTTCGCCGCCCGGGGCGAGGACCTGCACCTGTTCATCCAGGGCGTCGAGACCCTGGACACGCACGCCGACAGCATCACGCCCGAGGCCGCCTGCACCAGCGTGCAGCTCCACCTCCAGGTCAGCCCCGAGGCGTTCGCCGCCCACTGGAACGCCGCCCAGGCCATCGCCGGGGCACAGGTCGCGGTCGCCGCCAACTCGCCGTACCTGTTCGGCAAGGAGCTGCACCGTGAGACCAGGATCACCCTGTTCGAGCAGGCGACGGACACGCGGCCGGCCGAGCTGAAGACACAGGGCGTACGCCCGCGCGTGTGGTTCGGCGAGCGGTGGATCACCAGCGTCTTCGACCTGTTCGAAGAGAACGTCCGATACTTCCCGGCACTGCTGCCGCTGTGCGAGCCGGAGGAGCCCAAGGACGTGCTGGCGCAGGGCCGCGTCCCCGAGCTGCCCGAGCTGACCCTGCACAACGGCACCATCTACCGCTGGAACCGGCCGGTGTACGCGGTGGTCGACGGCCGCCCGCACCTGCGGGTCGAGAACCGCGTGCTGCCCGCCGGCCCGTCCGTGGCCGACATCGCCGCCAACGCCGCGTTCTACTACGGCCTCATGCGCGTCCTGCCGTACATCGAGCGGCCCGTCTGGAGCCGGATGTCCTTCGCCGCCGCCGAGGAGAACCTCAACGCCGCCGCCCGGAGCGGCCTGGACGCCCGCCTGTACTGGCCGGGACTGGGCGAGGTGTCCGCGAGCGAGCTGATCCTGCGCCGCCTGCTCCCGATGGCGTACGAGGGGCTCGCCGCGTGGGGCGTGGACACGGCCGTCGCCGACCGGATGCTCGGGATCATCGAGGCGCGCTGCCTGACCGGGCGCACCGGGGCGAGCTGGCAGGTGGACAAGGTCAGCGCGCTGGGCGGCGACAGGCACGAGGCGCTGCGGCGTATGACGCTGGAGTACGCCGAGCACATGCACGCGAACGAACCCGTGCACACGTGGGAAGTGTGACCGCGAATGAACCCGTGCGCGCGTGGGAAGTGTGACCGCGTGACACGCCCCCTCGCGCTGGCCCTCGCGCTCCTGCTGTCCTGCGGACTGGTCTCCGCGTGCGGGCTGACGACCGCCCCCTCGCGGAACGTCCAGGGCGACGACAGCTTCGAGAGCGACGTGCGGGCGGCCCGGTCCCTGACGGAGTCGTTCTGGCAGCAGCGGTTCGCCGCCGCCGGCCGCACCTACCAGCCCATCACCCGCTTCATCCCGTACTCGGGGCGGTCCGGGCCGAGCTGCGCCGGGGAGCCCGCCGTGCCGCAGAACGCCTTCTACTGCCCGGACGGGCACTTCATCGCCTACGACCGGGACTGGCTGGAGGGACTCTGGAACAACATGGGCGACGGGTCGGTGTACCTGATCATCCCGCACGAGTTCGGGCACGCGGTGCAGGCCCAGCTCCAGTCCAGCTTCCGGCTCAACATCCAGGCGGAGCTGCAGGCCGACTGCTATGCGGGCGGCACCCTGTCGGGCCTGGTCTCCTCGGGCGCGCTGCGGGCGGAGCCGGGCGACGAGGACGAGCTGCTGCTCAACCTGGAGGCGGCGGGTGACCCGACCGACGACTGGCTCGACCCCGCTGCCCACGGCACGGCCGCGCAACGCCAGCGCTCCTTCGCGACGGGGTACAACGGGGGCGTCGACGCCTGCTGAGGATGTAGGCGAAGGTCAACCCACAGGATGATGCGATCGATCATGTACGCGGCATACCGTGGGCGCCATGCCATTGGAGGAGACCGGCTGGCTGCGCGGGGGCGCCTGCAGATCCAGCGATCCTGAGCTCTTCTTCCCGCTGGCGCCCTCAGCCGTCCAGGAGCGACGCGCCAAGGCGGTGTGCGCCCGCTGCGAGGTCCTGTCCGAGTGCCGGGCCTACGCCATACGGGCGGGGGAGACGGAGGGCATCTGGGGCGGTCTCACCCCCGAGGAACGCCGCCGCTCCCGCTTCCCCGCCGGCTGGCGCACCCGCGCCACCGCCTGACCCGCGCCACCTTCCGGCACGTGCCACCGCCCGGCCCGGTACGTGCCACCGCCCGGCACGTGCCACCTCCCGACCCGCGCCACCGTCGGACACGTGCCACCTCCCGACACCGTGCGGGCGGGACGTAGCCTGCAGGGGTGCTGATCGCGTCGATCGTCGTGCTGGCCGCGGCCAACGTGCTGAACAACCGGGTCGCCCCCCGCCTGGCGCCCCTGACCTCCACCGCCGCCACCGCCGCGCTGGTCGCGATGGCGCGCCGGTCCGGGGCCTCCTGGGCCGAGCTGGGGTTCGAGCATCCGCGCCGGGGCGCCCTGACCGGCGCCGTCCTGGCCGCGGGCGTGGCGGTCGTCTACACGGCCGGCGTCGCCGTGCCCCGTACCAGGCCGCTGTTCCAGGACGAGCGGGCCCTGTCGCTCACGCCGGCCCGCGCCCTGGAGGAGGCCCTGCTCCAGGTGCCGGTCGGCACGGTGCTGCTGGAGGAGGCCGGGTTCAGGGGCGCTCTGTACGGCATGCTCCGCCGCGACCACGGCACGGTGGCGGCCACGGCGGTCTCGTCGGCGCTGTTCGGGCTCTGGCACGTGCTGCCCGCGATCGACATGGCCCGCGCCAACCCGGCCCTCGGCGCGCTGACGGCGGGGGAGCGGCCAGGGCGGCTCGACACGGCGCGGGTGGTGGCGGGCAGCGTGGTGTCGACGGGCGTCGCCGGAGTGCTGTTCTGCGAGCTGCGCCGCCGGGCCGGTCTGCTGGCGCCGTCCATGCTGCACACAGCGACCAACTCATTGGGCTACCTGTTCGCCCGCCTCGCTGGACGGCGTCGATCGGCGATTTCACCTGAGGGATGAGAATCCTCCACCGGTGTCACAGGGGTGCTGAAACGTCCGGCCGCGATGCCCTAGCGTCTCCGCGACGCCTTTCCGTGCCCGCGCGTTCACGGTGAGTGCGTATATCAAGATCACGATCTGTGATATACCCTGGAGGTAGCGGAGGTGATGTCCCTTGCGTACGGTGATCGATATCGACAAGGAGCTCCTGGAGATAGCCCAGGAGGAGTTGGGCACGAAGAACATGAAGGAGACGGTCCACGCCGCCCTGACGGAGATCGCCGAAAGGGCAAGACGGCGCGAAGCATTCGAATACTGGACCTCGAAGGACAATACGGATCTACTGGATCCGGAGCTCATGAAGCGTGCGTGGTAGCCACCGGCGTGGTCTACCTGATCGACAAGAGCGCTCTGGCGCGGATGCCCCACCCCGCCGTCGCGCGGGCGCTGGAGCCGCTCATGCTCGACAAGATGCTGGCCGTCTGCACGGTCACGCAACTCGAGGTTCTCTACAGCGCTCGCAATCCGGCCGGATATGAGCTCGATGCTCAGCACCTCCGCGACGACTTCCGCCACCTGCCCGTCAACGCGGATGTGGAGATCCGAGCGCTGCACGTGCAGGCCATGCTGGCGCGCAGGTCGCAGCACAGGGGCGTGGGCGCGAACGACCTGCTGATCGCGGCCTGTGCCGAGGTGCACGGTGCCACGATCCTGCACTACGACCGGGACTTCGACGTCATCGCCGAGGTCACTGGGCAGCCGTCGCTCTGGGTCGTGCCACCCGGGTCCGTGTCGTAGGCCGGCTCACGGTGCCGCTCCGCGCCGTGCGGATCCACGTCCGCGTGGTCATGGCTCTCGCCCGGGGCGGGAGCCATGAGCGTCAGGCCGTCTGGACGACCTGGAAGCCCTCCGCGTAGTGGCCCTCGCCGAAGCCGGCCCGCTTGCCCCACGAGGCGAAGCGTTCCTTGACGAAGTCGGCGAAGCCCTCCACGTGCGCCACCTGGCTGACGTGCGACTGGAGCGCCGTCAGCTTGCGGTCGATGGCGTCCGTCACGTCCACCCAGTGGTCCGGCGTCGAGCCGCCCGTCAGCCACACCTCGCGCACGGTCCACGCCTCCAGCCCCTCCTCCGTCAGCAGCTCGGGGAACGCGTACGGGTTGCGGGCGTCCGGGTAGACCGCGTCGAGGGCGGAGCCGCCGACCGCGCGATGGTCGGGGTGGCTGGGCGCGATGAACTGGTAGTTGCGGTCGGGGTGGTGGGTGATCACCAGGTCGGGGCGTACCTGGCGGATGACGCGCGCGATGTCCCGCCTGAGGTCCAGCGACGGGACCACGGTGCCGTCGGAGTAGCCGAGGAAGCGCACGTCCGTGACGCCCACGGCCTTGGCGGCCGCCGTCTGCTCGGCCCGGCGCAGCTCCGCCATGCCGGAGTTGTCGAGCTCTCGCTCGTTGCCTCCGGCGTCGCCGTCCGTCACGACCAGGTAGGTCACCTCGACGCCCCTGTCGCCGAACAGCGCCACGGTGCCCGCCGCGCCGAAGTCGACGTCGTCGGGGTGCGCCGTGACGGTGAGCACCCGGTTGATCTCGCTCTCGGCCAGCATGGTCGTCCTCTCCCATTCCGATCTCTCCCGCGCGGCCGATCACCCGCGTGATCACCGCGGGGAGGATCCTGCCGTACGGCCGACGGTCCCAGGATCTCCCCTCCCGTGACAACCTGCGGTCCGGGGCTGTCATTCCGGGCGCCGTTTGTCGGCGGGGAGTCATAACCTAGGTGGGTGCCGACCCACGTCTCTGTTGACCACCCCTTGCTCGACGGCCTCAACCCGCAGCAGCGCGAGGCCGTGATCCATCACGGCAGCCCGCTGCTGATCGTGGCGGGGGCGGGGTCGGGCAAGACGCGGGTGCTGACCCACCGCATCGCCTACCTGCTCGCCGAGCGCGAGGTCCACCCGGGCGAGATCCTCGCGATCACCTTCACCAACAAGGCCGCCCGCGAGATGAAGGAGCGCGTCGACAAGCTGGTCGGCCCGCGCTCCAAGGCGATGTGGGTGATGACCTTCCACAGCGCCTGCATGCGGATCCTGCGCCGCGAGGCCAAGCGGCTCGGCTTCCCCTCCAGCTTCTCGATCTACGACCAGGCCGACTCGCAGCGGCTCATGGCGATGGTCTGCCGCGAGATGGACCTCGACCCGAAGCGCTACCCGCCGCGGTCGTTCTCGGCGCAGGTGAGCAACTTCAAGAACGAGCTGATCGACTACGAGACCGCGTCCGACAGGGCGGGCTCCCACCTGGAGAAGGTCCTCGCCCAGGCGTACAAGAGCTACCAGCTCAAGCTCACCGAGGCCGGCGCGATGGACTTCGACGACATCATCATGAACACGGTGACGCTCTTCCAGCTCTTCCCCGAGGTGGCCGAGCACTACCGGATGCGGTTCAGGCACGTCATGGTGGACGAGTACCAGGACACCAACCACGCCCAGTACATCCTGATCAGGGAGCTGGTGGGCCGGCCCGAGCTGCGCACCACCGACGGTGAGCTGGTCAGGTCGGGCGCCGACCAGTCGGAGCTGTGCGTCGTCGGCGACGCCGACCAGTCGATCTACGCCTTCCGCGGCGCGACGATCCGCAACATCCTGGAGTTCGAGCGCGACTACCCCGACGCCCGCACGATCCTGCTGGAGCAGAACTACCGCTCCACCCAGAACATCCTGGCCGCCGCCAACGCGGTCATCTCCCGCAACGAGTCGCGCAAGCCGAAGAACCTCTGGTCCGACCAGGGCGACGGCCCCAAGATAGTCGGGTACGTCGCCGACAACGAGCACGACGAGGCCATGTTCGTCGCCCAGGAGGTCGACCGGCTCACCGACGAGGAGGGCGTCAGGGCGGGCGACGTCGCCGTGTTCTACCGCACCAACGCGGCCTCCCGGGTGTTCGAGGAGATCTTCATCCGCACCGGCCTGCCGTACAAGGTGGTCGGGGGAGTGCGCTTCTACGAGCGCAAGGAGGTCAAGGACCTGCTGGCGTACCTGCGGGTGCTGGCCAACCCGGCCGACGTGGTGTCACTGCGGCGCATCCTCAACGTGCCCAAGCGCGGCATCGGCGACCGGGCCGAGGCGATGATCGAGGCGTTCGCCGCGCGGGAGCGCGTCACGTTCTGGGAGGGGCTGCGCCGGGCCGACGAGGCGCCGGGCATGGCCACCCGCTCGCTCAACGCGGTGCGCGACTTCGTCGCCATGCTGGAGGAGCTGATCGCCAAGGCCGAGGGCGTGCCGCCGTCCGCGCTGGCGGAGGAGGTGCTGGTCGCCACCGGCTACCGCGCCGAGCTGGAGGCGTCGGAGGACCCGCAGGACGAGTCCCGCCTGGAGAACCTCAACGAGCTGATCTCGGTCGCCTCCGAGTTCGAGGAGGCCAACCCCGAGGGCACGCTGGTCGAGTTCCTGGAGCAGGTGTCGCTGGTGGCCGACGCGGACCAGATCCCCGACGCAGACGGCGGCCAGGGGGTGGTGACGCTGATGACGCTGCACACCGCCAAGGGGCTGGAGTTCCCGGTCGTGTTCCTGACGGCGATGGAGGACGGCGTCTTCCCGCACGTGCGCTCGCTGGGCGAGCCGAAGGAGCTGGAGGAGGAGCGCCGGCTGGCCTACGTCGGCATCACCCGGGCGCAGAAGCGCCTGTACCTCACCCGGGCGGCGGTGCGCAGCTCGTGGGGCGCGCCGTCGTTCAACCCGGCGTCGCGGTTCGTCAGCGAGGTGCCGGGGCAGCTCATGGACTGGCGCACGCCGCCGGAGAAGACGGCCTGGAATGCCGCCACGCGCCGCGAGCCGGCCGCGCCCGCCACGCCGAAGAAGGGCGGCCGGGCCGTCCCGTCGCTGACCCCCGGCGACCGGGTGTCGCACGACGCGTTCGGGCTCGGGACCGTGGTGTCGGTGGACGGGCAGGCGGAGAAGACCAAGGTGAAGATCGACTTCGGGAGCGGGGGCGAGAAGACCCTTCTGCTCGCGTACGCGCCGCTGGAGAAGCTCTGAGCGAGATTCCGGGAGCAGGTGCGCGGTTGATGCCCGCGCAGGATCTGTAGGGCCTTTCCCCTAAACGGGTTGCCGCTCCGGCAGGCGGCGTGACGACGGTACCGGTCAGGACATCCACGGTGACCGCCGTCGCGCCGCCGCCGCGTTCGTACCGGCCTTGGCGGCGCACCCCTGCGGCTCAAAGTACACTTTACCTCTAGGTAATATCGGCAATCGGTGAAGGCGGCCAGTGGCCTGCGCCAACGCGATAAGGCACACCCAGAGGAGGATGTCATGTCTTCAGGGGATAACTCCACTCCGTCACCTTCGCCCACGCCGTCGTCCACGGCCACGACGTCGCCGACGCCCACCCCAAGCCCGACGGCGCCCAGCCCGTCCGGCACGCCCACCCCCACGCCAAGCCCGACGGCCCCAAGCCCCACGCCCACGCCCAGTCCGACGACACCGAGCCCGTCCGGCACGCCCACACCGAGCCCGTCCGGCACGCCCACGCCGAGCCCGTCCGGCACGCCCACGCCGAGCCCGTCCGGCACGCCCACGCCGAGCCCCACGGCTCCGAGCCCCACACCGACGCCGACCGGAGCGCCTCCCGCGTGGCCGGCTCCCTCCGCTTCCCCGTCGGTCACCCCCGGCACCACCTCCCCGCCGTTCGGTCCGTCGCCGGCCTCGCCGAGCCATGGGACCCCGGCCATGCCGCCGACCGACTTCTACGGAAGCAACTTCACGAAGGCGGCCGGCGCGTTCGTCACCGAGCACGACGACCTCGCGGGGGACACCCGCCGGATTCTCGACGCCATCGCCGCGCTGGGTGACTTCGCCGGCACGGATGACACGGCCAAGACGTTCAGGCAGGGCTATTCCACCGCGCTGAAGAAAGTATCGACGTACGTCAACGCGCTGAGCGACGTCTATCCGGAGATCGCCGAAAGGCTGGCCGGTATGAGGACCACCTTCGACATCGCGAACTGGGCCGTCATCGAATCCCTGCCGAAAGTGTCCGACCCGCCGAAGTTCTCGGAGTCGGACGGGAAGCTCAAGCCCTGACGTTTCTTGGAGATCTGATGACCACACCGGACGACGGCGCCCCCTTCCTCGACGAAGAGATGAGCCGCTTTCTCTCCCAATTCCAGGCCGACACCGCGCCGCTGGAAGAATTGCAGGAAAGTCTCGATGCCATTCGCGGCCGCGGCGAGGCGGCCGACGGCCTGGTGCGGGCCGAGGTGTTGCCGAGCGGCGCGCTCGGCAGCCTGCGGATCGACCCGCGAGCGATGCGGCTCGGCGCGGACGCGCTGGCGGAGGCCGTGGTCGCCGCCGCGAACGACGCCACCGCGGACCTGACCACGCAGATGGCGGGATTGATGACGGACGGCCTGAACCCGTTCGCCGACGAGATCAGGCGCTTCAACCAGGACTGACTACCTGGTCGGCGCCGGGTAATACCCGCGCCAGCGCCTGAACTGGTCCTGGCCCGCGGCGACACCCAGCTTCGCGAGCATCTGCTCCCAGGTGGGCAGCAGACTGGCGGGATCGTCGACCACGTCGCCGGGCCTGTTGAGCGCGTTCGCGGTGGTGGTGAAGACGCTGGACCCGGTCAGGAACACGATGGCGTTCTGCGCCGCCTTGTTCTGCGGCAGCAGCTTCGCGACCTTGCCGAAATTGGCCGGATCCACATGGTAGAAGACCAGGGCCGCCGCGAAGTTGTTCACCATGTACATGCCGCGGTCGCTCCACGAGCCCATGTCCTCGCCCCGCGCCAGCTTGAAACCGTCGACGATCGCCTGGTCGAGGGCCGTGTAGGCGAGGCTGCCCCCAACGGCGTAGATGAACCGCTTGCCCACGGCGTGTTCGAACATGCTGAGCAGCAGTCGTGCCTGCCGCTTGCGCATCGCCCAGTTGATCAGCACCTGGACCTTCTTGTCGATCGTCGGCCAGCAGAAGAACATCAGCAGCTCGATCCACTGGATCATGGCCATCGTCCGGAGCGTGTGCTGGGTCTGCTCCAGCATGTCGGCGTAGTCGTCGATCGCGTCGGCGAACCCGCGGATGTACGCGGATACCAGTGGCGGATAGGGCGCGATCTCTTCGGTGAAGTAGGTCCTGAAGGCATCGAGGCCCGCGCCGGAGTTCGGCGGCCGCCACAGCCTGCCCGCGACCTCTTCCATGTCGTCCAGGCTGACATCCGTCCGCGTGGCCAGCTGCCGCAACAGCTGCGCGACCTCGCGCGCCTTGGCCGGGTCGCCGTCGGGGTAGGCGACCTTCAGCATCTGCAGGACCACGCCGGCGACACCGGCGGCGGAGAACAGGAACCCCGCCTGCGGGAGGAACTTGGGGGACGGACTCACGTAGCGGACCCTTTCTCCACCGCGGGACAAGGCATCCCATCATCCCAGGTTTATCGGCTGCCACACCAGCCCCACGACCCGGCGACCGCGTGCCGGACGGCGGCCGGTGAGACGACGCGCCCGCTCACCGGCCGGGTCCGGACCGTCGGCGGTCAGCTCTTGACGGCGGTCAGGGCGCTGCCCTTCTTCCACTCGGTCCAGTTGAGCTGCCAGTAGCTCCAGCCGTTGCGCCAGTCGAGCTTGCGCTTGGTGCCGGTGATCTTCACCACGTCGCCGCGCTGGGCGATCGTGTAGAACCAGCGGGCGCCCTCAGGGGTGGCGCGGACGCAGCCGTGGCTCTGGTTGGAGCGGCCGAGGTACTGGTAGTAGCCGGCGCTCTGGTGGACGTACTCGCCGCTGTCGGAGATCCGCACCGCCCAGGGGATCTCCTCCTTGTAGTACTGCGGGTCCTTGGGGTCCGTGACGCCCATCCAGGACGAGGTCATGGTCTCGACCCGCTTCTTGCCCATGGTCAGGTGGGTGCCGCTGGTCGTCAGGTACACGTCCACGCCGTTGCGCACGAGGCCGCCGCGGCCGGCGCTGATCGCGATCCGCTTGGCGAGCTTGCCGTCGCGGTAGGTCTTCATCACGTGCCGGCGCGTGTCGACCACCGAGATGTTGGCGGTGCCCACGGAGAAGCGGCGGGAGACGTCCTTGGCGGCCTCGTTGCCCGGGATCTGGCTGAGGTGCGCGGTGAACAGCACCTTCTGGTGCGGCTTCCAGTACGTCTTCGTGCGGTAGATGACCTTGCGGGCGGAGACCCAGCGCCACGCGCCGTCGACCGGCTTGTCCGCCTGTACCTCCAGCGCCGTCTCGGCCGCCGCCTTGTCCCGTACGTCACGGTCGAACGTCACGATGATCGGGAAGCCGACGCCGACCTTCTCCGTGGTCTCGCCCATGGGCGTGATGTCGGCGATCTCCAGCTTGGGCTTCTTCGGCGCCGCCTGCTTGGCGGCGCCGGCGGCCAGCGGCTTGCGTGCGGCCGTGGCGCTCTTGGTGGGTGCGCCGGCGGCCGGCGTCGGCTGTGCCCGCGTGGCGGGCGCGCTCTCGGCGGCGCAGGCCGTCATCGAGACCAGAGCCGCCATGGCGATCAGGGCCGGCAACCGGGTGAGGGGATTCACGGGTCACTCCAGAACTTATGTGCTTCGCATGCGTCTCATAGGTAGACAAACGAAACCGGCGTTCTGAGGGCCGTAAGTTGTAACGATCACATAACGCCGTTGAGTCGCCGGTGGAGCGACACGACCGGGGTGTCGCCAATGGTCACGAGCGCCCCGCGTGGTGACCGAGGATGGTCGGGCACGGCGTTCCGGGGCCGGGTGGCCCGCCGGGTCGCGACGTCCGCCGGCAGGCGCCGGCGGACGTGGTGGGGAGCTCGACCGGGCAGGCCGGTGGGCGGTGATGGTGAGGAGCAGGGGGCTGGCATGAGCGTGTTGATTTCCGGCGGCGCCGGGTTCATCGGGAGCACGGTGGCCTCGGCGTGCCTGGACGCCGGGATCGAGCCGGTGATCCTGGACAACCTCGTGACCGGGCGGCGCGAGTTCACCGAGGGGCGGGCCTTCTACGAGGGCGACATCAGCGACGGCGCGCTGGTCGACAAGGTGTTCGCCGAGCGGCCCGACATCGAGGCCGTCATCCACTGCGCGGCGCTCATCGTCGTGCCGGACTCGGTGGCCGACCCC
Organism: Nonomuraea sp. NPDC050383; assembly: GCF_044459125.1. Taxonomy (NCBI): domain Bacteria; kingdom Bacillati; phylum Actinomycetota; class Actinomycetes; order Streptosporangiales; family Streptosporangiaceae; genus Nonomuraea; species Nonomuraea sp. NPDC050383. The sequence goes on along the minus strand of NZ_JBITIP010000019.1, from coordinate 117,495 downwards.
GTCGGCTACTACCGGGCCAATGTCGCCAAGAGCCTCGACTTCGTCGATCACCTGCTGCGCAACGGGTGCGAGCGAATGATCTTCAGCTCGTCGGCGTCGATCTACCGCGCAGGGGACGACCACACCGTCGACGAGCGCTCACCGCTCGACCCGCAGAGCCCGTACGCGCGCACCAAGGCGGTGTGCGAGGCCATGTTCGCCGACATCGCCGCCACCCAGCCCGTCAAAGTGCTGTCGCTGCGCTACTTCAACCCCATCGGCGCCGACCCGAGCATGCGCACCGGGCTCCAGCTCCGGCGGCCCAGCCACGCCCTCGGCAAGCTCATCGAGGCGTACGAGGAGGGGACGCCGTTCCAGATCACCGGCACCGACTACCCGACCCGTGACGGCTCCGGCATCCGCGACTACATCCACGTCTGGGACCTGGCGCAGGCCCACGTGGAGGCGCTGCGGCGCTTCGACGGGCTGTTCCCGGAGGGCTCGATCATCAACCTCGGCACCGGGTCGGGCACGACGGTGCGGGAGCTGGCCGACGCGTTCAACCGCGTGGCGGACCGGTCGGTGGAGGTCGTGGAGACGGCGCGCCGGCCGGGCGACGTGGTGGGCGCCTACACGCGCAGCGACCTCGCCGAGCGGCTGCTGGGCTGGCGCGCGGGCTACTCGCTGGAGGAGGGCATCAGGCACTCCCTCGCCTGGGCGGCCGTCCGCGACTCCAGGCTGTCCTAGGAGGACGTCAGCCCGTCCCGGCCAGAGCCCCGGACAGGGCCCCGGACAGGCGTCGCGCCCGCCTCCACCCGATGCGGGGGAGACGGGCGCGATCCGTTCTCAGCGGGCTATGACCCGGTCTCTCAGTGGGCGATGGCGCTCAGCGGGATGGTCTTGGGGCCCGGGATCTGGATCGCCTCGTCCAGGGTCTTGGCGACCTCCAGCTCCGGCGGGGCCGTCACGGTGACGGGCGTGCCCCAGTCGCTGAAGGTGGTCTCGACGCTCACGGTCGCGCCCTTGGCGTCAACGGCGCCCAGCGCCTCCGCCGGGATGACCGACACCAGCCGGACCGGCAGGCCCTTGGCGTCGACGGTGAGCTTCCAGCCGATGGAGCCCTTCACGGACTTGGCCGAAGCCAGGCCCAGGGTCGCGGCGAATCCGGGGGACGTCTTGCGCAGGTCCTTGGCCGCGACCTTGCCGGTGTAGCCGTCCTTCGTCGCCTTGGCGCCCTTGAGGAGGGTCTTGAGCGTGGCCGGCTCGGCAAGGATGTTCAGCGGCTGCCCGTACATGGCGGTCATGCCGATGGGCTGGGTGCCGGGAACCCTGATCCAGGACTTGCCGGCGTTGAACACCGCGCTCCACAGGCCGCCCGTGAGGTAGGTGTACCGGCCCTTCGTGACGATCCGCTCGGGCATCGTCAGCGCCGTCACGAGGTCGAGGCCGAGCTCATCCGCTCCCAGCTCCTTGGCGAACTTCTCGGCGTCCTCCCTCTTGATGTTGAACTGGCCGGTGAGGTCGGAGGCGACGACACCGGAGGCGCCGAACTGCAGCGTGCCGGCACGCCGGAGGCTGATCTGCCGCACGCCTCCGCTGGCGATCTTGACCTGCTCGACGAACTTGACGCCCTTGCCCGCCACGAACTGCTTCTGGACCGCGGCGACCGGGTTCACCGGCGCGGCCTGGGCCGGGGCGGCCGCGATGAGCGTGGCGGCGGACGCCAGGGCGACGCCGGTGAGGATTCGCTTCATTCTCTATCCTTGTCGTTTCTCATTTGGATGCTGGAGGATCATGGCAAAGAAAGATCACGAGGATATCTCAGGAGAGGGGCGCTGTAGAGGGAAATATGTGTATTTCTCGTGCAGGTCTGGATTTCGCCCGAGAAAACGACGGCCCGTGAGCGGCGCGTCACCGCCGAAGAACGAGTTCCGCTTCCGTACGTGACCGTCGTCGTCTTCCGGTGGCACGGTGGCGAGGGTGAGGGCGGCCCCACTGGCGTTCTTTCTCATTTGTTTTCCCGGCCGCACGGAGAAGCCATGATCCAACTGGCTGGTTCTCCTCCAGTTCGGTGCTCCAACCGTCCCGCCGGTGCCCGCCCCTCCAGGCCATTTTGCGGGGGTTTGTCGGCAGATAGCGACGTACGGGTGCTTCGGGGGCCGCAGTTCATCCCTCTTCGGATGCGAGGCGACATGCGGCCGAAGTGAGATCACCGTCACATCACGGCATATCCGCGACCCGGTGACCAGGGGACGTCAAGCTTGGGGCTAGGCTTCACTGGCGGAAACGCCCGGCACGTACGGGGTGGCCCGGGCCGTCGAACATCAGTCGGATAAGCAAGGACGGACCCTCGTGGACCTGTTCGAACATCAGGCGAAGGAGCTCTTCGCGGACTACGGCATCCCGGTGCCCAAGGGCATCGTCGCCCACACCGTGGAGGAGGTGCGCGCGGCTGCCGAGCAACTCACCGGCAGGGTCGTGGTCAAGGCCCAGGTCAAGACCGGCGGGCGCGGTAAGGCCGGTGGCGTGAAGGTGGCCGACGACGCCGCCGACGCCGTCGGGAAGGCCACGGCCATCCTCGGCATGGACATCAAGGGCCACACGGTCCACAAGGTTCTGGTGGAGGAGGCCAGCGCGATCGCGGAGGAGTACTACTTCTCCTTCCTGCTCGACCGCGCGAACCGTACCTTCCTCGCGATCTGCTCCGCCGCCGGCGGCATGGACATCGAAGAGGTGGCCCACACCTCGCCCGAGAAGGTCGCCAAGGTGCCCGTCAACGCCCTCGACGGCATCGACCGGGCCAAGGCCCGTGAGATCGCGGTCGCCGGCGGTCTGCCGGAGCAGTCGCTCGACGGCGCGGCCGAGCTCATCGAGAAGCTCTGGTGCTGCTTCGTCGACGAGGACGCGACGCTGGTCGAGGTCAACCCGATGATCCTGTCGGCCGACGGCCAGGTGAAGGCGCTCGACGGCAAGGTCACGCTCGACGACAACGCCTCCTTCCGCCAGGCGGAGCACGAGGGGTACGCCGACAAGGCCGCCGAGGACCCGCTGGAGGCCCGGGCCAAGGAGAAGGACCTCAACTACGTCAAGCTCGACGGCGACGTCGGCATCATCGGCAACGGCGCGGGCCTGGTCATGTCCACCCTGGACGTGGTCGCCTACGCCGGCGAGGCGTTCCCCGGCAAGCCGTCCCCGGCCAACTTCCTCGACATCGGCGGCGGCGCCTCGGCCGAGGTCATGGCCGCAGGCCTGGAGATCATCCTCTCCGACCCGTCGGTGAAGTCGATCTTCGTGAACGTCTTCGGCGGCATCACCTCCTGCGACGCCGTCGCCAACGGCATCGTGGCGGCCTTCAAGCTCCTGGAGAGCCGCGGCGAGGCGGTGACCCACCCGCTGGTGGTCCGCCTCGACGGCAACAACGCCCAGCTCGGGCGACAGATCCTGGCCGACGCCGCGCTCCCGCGCGTCGAGCTGGTTGACACGATGGACGACGCGGCCAAGCGCGCCGCCGAGCTCGCTGCGGTAGGTGCGTGAGACATGGCTATCTGGCTGACCGAGAACAGCAAGATCATCGTTCAGGGCATGACGGGTGGTGAGGGCACCAAGCACACCCGCCGCATGCTCGCCTCCGGCGCCCGCGTGGTCGGTGGTGTCAACGCCCGCAAGGCCGGCATCACGCACGAGGGCCTGCCCGTGTTCGGCACGGTGAAGGAGGCCATGGAGAAGACCGGCGCCGACGTGTCGGTCATCTTCGTGCCCCCGGCGTTCACCAAGGACGCCGTCAAGGAGGCCATCGACGCGGAGATCCCGCTCTGCGTGGTGATCACCGAGGGCGTGCCGGTCCACGACTCCACGGAGTTCTGGGCGTACGCGGTGGCCAAGGGCAACAAGACCCGCATCATCGGCCCGAACTGCCCCGGCATCGCCTCGCCCGGCGCGTCCAACGCCGGCATCATCCCCGCCGACATCACGACGGCGGGCCGCATCGGCCTGGTCTCCAAGTCGGGCACGCTGACCTACCAGCTCATGTACGAGCTGCGTGACTTCGGCTTCTCGACCGCGGTGGGCATCGGCGGCGACCCCGTCATCGGCACCACCCACATCGACGCCCTCCAGGCGTTCCAGGACGACCCCGCCACCGACGCGATCGTGATGATCGGCGAGATCGGCGGCGACGCCGAGGAGCGGGCCGCCGCCTACATCGAGCAGCACGTCAGCAAGCCGGTCGTCGCCTACGTCGCGGGCTTCACCGCCCCCGAGGGCAAGACCATGGGCCACGCCGGCGCGATCGTGTCCGGCTCGGCCGGCACCGCGCAGGCCAAGAAGGAGGCCCTGGAGAAGGTCGGCGTCCGCGTCGGCAAGACCCCCTCCGAGACGGCCCGCCTCATGCGCGAGATCATGCAGGCGCGCTGACCCGGCGCACGTTCCGCGGAAGGCCCCGCACCGGCTCCGGCCGTGCGGGGCCTTCCGCGTTCACCCGGATGCCCCGGGTACGGCCGGAAAGCCCGGCAGAGCCGGATAAAGCTGGCCGCCTGCGGCGCGTCAACCAAGCGCCGGTCGCGAAAGCTTGAGAAAATCGCCTACTGTGACGGCGCTTCTCGACCAGCTGCGGACGGCCCCCCGTTCGGTCCTCGGCAAGATTCCCGGGGTCTCGGACGACGACGAGTCCCGGCGTCCGCTGCCCGTCTCCGGGATGCTCGCCGCGGCGGCCACGCTCGGCGTCGGCCTGGCGGCGCTCACCACGCTCACCCTGGTCGGCTGGATCGCCGCGCCCAGCGGCGCGCTCGGCTCCGGCCTGCCGGGGGTGTTCCGCACGGCCGCCCAGATCTGGCTGGCCGCCCACCACGCCGGCTTCGCGATGCCCGGCGGCCGGGTCGGGCTGCTGCCGCTCGGCCTGGTGGTGCTGCCCGCGATCCTGCTCTACCGCGCGGCCCGCTGGATGGCCCGCGACGCCGACCTGCGGCTGCGGCTCCCGGCCCGGCTGCCGAAGAACAGCCCGCGCGAGAAGGCCAACGCCCGGCGGCGGGCGCAGCTCGTGCTGGTGGCCCAGGCCGGGGTCTCGCTGGCGGCGCCGTACGCGCTGCTGGCGGGCCTGATCGCGCTCGTCGCCCGCAACGACGTCACCCAGCCCTTCATCGGTGACGCGTTGCTGAGCCACTTCACGCTGGCGTTCCTGGCCGGCTCGGTGGCGACGGCGCGCACCATCGGGCCGTGGCGGGCGATGCTGAGGCTGCTGCCGGAGCGGGTGCGGGCGCTGACCGTCGGCACGGCGGTGGCCACGGCGGTGCTGCTGGTGGCGGGGTTCGCGCTGGTGCTCGTGGCGGTGGTGCTCAACTTCGGCCAGGTGCGCGAGCTGACGAACGTGCTCTCGCCCGGGTTCGTGGGCGGGCTGCTGCTCCTGCTGGTCCAGCTCCTGTACCTGCTGAACGTGGTCATCTGGGCGCTGTCGTACATCGCCGGGCCGGGCTTCGCCATCGGCACCGGCACGCTGGTCGCGCCCACGGGTGTGCAGCTCGGCACGGTGCCGAGTCTGCCGCTGCTGGGCGCCCTGCCCGACAGCGGCACCGTGCCGGCCTGGATGATGGCCGTCGTCGCGCTGCCGTTCGCGGCCGGGGCGCTGGCGGGCGTGGTGGTCGCGCGCATCTCGCCCTCGCCGTCGTACGAGGCCGCCCCGCTGTGGGGCTTCCTGACCGGCGTCACGACCGGCCTGGTGTCGGCGCTGCTCGCGACCCTGTCCGGCGGCCCGATCGGCGGCGGCCGGCTGGCGGCCGTCGGCCCGTCGCCGTGGGAGGTGGCCCTGTCGGTCGCGCTGGAGGTGGGCGTCGCCGCGGGCATCTCGGCCGGGATCACCAACATCCTGCTGCTCAACCGGCGGGCCCGCGCGCCGCTCGACAAGGCGGCGGAGCCCGTGCGCAAGGCCGGGGCCGCGATCGCCCGCGCGGCGAGCAGGGTGGGGCTGGCCGAGTCCGACGCCAAGCCGCTGCCCGGCCACTGGCTCGACGCCACCGAGGCCGACACCCAGCCCATCCCGGTCATCCGGGACGACTGGACGGACGAGCACGCCTCTGCCGAGGCGGAGACCAGGGCCCAGGCGCGCCCTCACACGGGGACGGGGCAGGGGCGCTTGCGGCGTACGGACATCGTGGACGTGTCGGACGACCGCGGCGGCCACGTCATCTACGTCGACCCGTACGCCTGGGACCGCGACGACCGCGACGACCGCGAGTAGCGCGCCGCGGCGACCGCGTCGGGACGACGGCGGATCGTCAGGGCTGGACGGCGCCCAGGACGTCCAGCACGTCCGCCGGCAGCTTGCGCTGCGCCGCGTCCCTGAACTGGGTGAAGCACTCGCCCTGCGAGGAGACGGTGCCCGCCCCCTTCATGCACTCCTGGTACGCGGAGTACTCGTCCATCAGGTAGAGCTGCATCGCCGTCGCCATGGCCGACAGCGCGAGCGCGACCGCGGACACGATGATGCCGCCCACCGCGGTGCCCGTGGGCCGGCCCGCCTCCTTCAGGCGGGGCAGGGCCCGGATGCCGGCCATGAGCGCGAACGCCGCCATCACCAGCCCGGCGAGCGGCAGCATGAACGTCATGGCGAGCGCTGCGATGGACAACCAGATCGCGCGGCGGCCCGCGGAATCCGCGGCTTGCTGACCCGCCGGCGCCTGCACCGGTGTCGACACCTGACCTCCTCTGCGTGCCCGGGCGAGGAGCGGATACGCTGGCAGCCCCACCCCGGTTCTCTCTCTTGGAGTGCGCGTGTCAAAGGCTGGGCGGCTCGTCGTCCTCGTCTCCGGCTCTGGAACCAACCTACAGGCCCTTCTGGACGCTTCCGCCGACCCGGCGTACGGCGCGGAGATAGTCGCCGTCGGCGCCGACCGCGACGGTATCGAGGGCCTCGCCCGCGCGGCCCGAGCCGGCGTGCCGACCTTCGTGGAGAGACTGGGCGACCACCCGACGCGGGAGGCGTGGGACGAGGCGGTCGCCGCCCGGATCTCCTCCTACGAGCCGGACCTGGTGGTGTCGGCCGGCTTCATGAAGATCCTCGGCGCGCCGACGCTCGGCGCCCATCCGGTGCTCAACACCCATCCCGCGCTGCTGCCGTCGTTCCCCGGGGCCCACGGTGTGCGCGACGCGCTGGCCCACGGGGTGAAGGTGACGGGGTGCACGGTGATGCTGGCCGACGCGGGCGTCGACTCGGGGCCGATCATCGCGCAGGAGGCGGTGCCGGTGCTGCCCGACGACGACGAGGCGGTGCTGCACGAGCGCATCAAGGTCGTCGAGCGCCGCCTGCTCGTGGAGATCGTCGGCCGCCTGGTCCGTGAGGGCTGGACGGTCAGCGGACGCACTGTCCGCATCGGGAACGCAACAGGAGAGGAATCCAAGTGACTCGCATCGCCATCCGGCGCGCGCTGATCGCGGTGTACGACAAGTCGGGCCTGGAGGAGCTGGCCAGGGCGCTCGACGGCGCGGGCGTGGAGATCGTGTCGACGGGCGGCACCGCCGCCGCGATCGCGTCGTACGGCGTGCCCGTGACGAAGGTCGAGCAGCTCACCGGGTTCCCCGAGTGCCTCGACGGCCGGGTCAAGACGCTCCACCCGCGCGTCCACGCCGGGCTGCTGGCCGACCTCACCAAGCCGCACCACGTGGCCCAGCTGGACGAGCTGGAGATCGACCCGTTCCAGCTCGTGGTGGTCAACCTCTACCCGTTCGAGCAGACGGTCGCCTCCGGGGCGAGCGACGCCGAGTGCGTGGAGCAGATCGACATCGGCGGCCCGGCGATGATCCGCGGCGCCGCCAAGAACCACAGCACGTGCGCGGTCGTGGTCGACCCGTCCTCCTACGGCGGCGTGGTCGACGCGCTCGCCCAGGGCGGCTTCACGCTGGAGGAGCGCAGGCGGATGGCGGGCATCGCCTACGCCCACACCGCCTCCTACGACGTGGCCGTGGCCAACTGGTTCTCCGCCGGCGCCGCCGAGCGCGACGAGGCCTGGCCCGAGTTCGCCGGTGAGACGTGGACGCTGAAGCACCCGCTGCGCTACGGCGAGAACCCGCACCAGCGCGCGGCCCTCTACACCGAGGGCGGGGGCGGCCTGGCCAACGCCGAGCAGCTGCACGGCAAGGAGATGTCCTACAACAACTACCTCGACGCCGACGCGGCCTGGCGGGCGGCGTGGGACTTCGCCGAGCCCGCGGTCGCGATCATCAAGCACCAGAACCCGTGCGGCATCGCGGTCGGGGCCGACGTGGCCGAGGCGCACCGCAAGGCCCACGCCTGCGACCCGGTGTCGGCGTACGGGGGCGTGATCGCGGTCAACGGCGAGGTCACCGCCGAGCTGGCGGGCCAGATCGCGGAGGTGTTCACCGAGGTCGTCGTCGCGCCCGCGTTCGCCGAGGAGGCGATCGCGGTGCTGACGCGCAAGAAGAACATCCGCCTGCTGCTCTGCCCGCAGGGGCCGTCGCGGCCGGCCGAGTCGCGTCAGATCGACGGCGGCCTGCTGGTCCAGCTCGTGGACAAGGTGGACGCGCCGGGCGACGCGCCGGAGAGCTGGGAGCTGAAGACGGGTACGCCCGCCTCGCCCGAGGTGCTGGCCGACCTGGCCTTCGCCTGGCGGGCCTGCCGCTCGGTCAAGTCCAACGCCATCCTGCTGGCCTCCGGCGGGGCCACCGTGGGCGTCGGCATGGGGCAGGTCAACCGGGTCGACTCCTGCCGCCTCGCCGTGGGCCGCGCGGGCGAGCGGGCCGCCGGCGCGGTCGGGGCCTCCGACGCCTACTTCCCGTTCGCCGACGGGCTGGAGGTGCTGATCGAGGCCGGTGTCAAGGCCGTCGTGGAGCCCGGCGGATCCATCCGCGACCAGGAGGTCATCGACGCGGCGGAGAAGGCGGGCATCACGCTCTACTTCACCGGAACGCGCCACTTCTTCCACTGAACCGCGTCAGAAGGGCCCCGAGCATCAAACGAGTGCGGCTACCCTGTGGTCGCCGCCTCAAACCTCGCCTGGGAGTGCCCCTATGGCCCTGCTCGACTCGATCCTGTACGCCTTCGTGACGCTGAACGGCATGTCCACGAGCCCCTTCGTGCTCATCGCCCTCGCGTTCGTGGGCGCCTACCTCGGCGCCCGCGTCGTGGAGATCATCCCGTTCACCCGCAGGATCATCGAGCGGCGCAACGCCGCGGCGGGGGGGGGGGGGGGGGCGGGCGCGCGGCCCCCCCCCCCCCCCCCCCCCCCCCCCCCCCCCCCCCCGCGGGGGGGCGCCCCCCCCCGCCCCGCCCCCCCCCCCCCGCCCCCC
>NZ_JBITIP010000019.1:0-108212 GCF_044459125.1 Nonomuraea sp. NPDC050383 | reverse complement strand
TCCCTCGGCGCCCGCGGGGTGGAGACCCCCCCGGTCACCCGCCGGACCAGCGCGGGGCGCACCGCCGGGGGGGGCGCGGCCGCGTCGCCGCGCGGCCTCGCCCCGGCACCTCCGCCGCGGTCAGCCGGCTTCGGCGGAGTGGTCCCACGCGAGCTTGGCCGCGCCCGCGAGCGCGGCCCGCACACCCAGCGTGGTCGGCTGCACCTCCACGGCCCTGACGAACGCCAGCCCGGCCACCTCGTCGAGAGCCCGCGCCAGTGGCTCGAACAGCACCGGGCCGGCTCCCGACACGCCGCCGCCGATGACCACCCTGGTCACCTCGGTGGCGGCGGCCGTGGAGGCGATCATGCCGGCCAGCGCCCGCGCGCCCCGCTCGAACGCGGCCACCGCGACCGGCTCGCCCTTCGCGGCGTCCGCGGCGAGCGTCCGCGCGTCGGCCGGCTCGCCCTCCGGGACCTTCCAGCCGTTGGCCAGCGCCCAGCGGGCCAGGTTCGGGCCGCTGGCGTACCGCTCGACGCAGCCGCGCCCGCCGCACTCGCACAGCTCGCCGTACGGGTCGATCGTCATGTGACCCACGTGCCCGGCGTTGCCGGTGGGGCCGAGCAGCGGCACGCCGTCGATCACCAGGCCGCCGCCGATGCCGGTGGACACCACGATGCCCAGCAGCGCTGAGCTGCCACGCCCGGAGCCGAGCCAGTGTTCGCCCAGAGCGAAGCACTGGGCGTCGCCCGCGAGCACGGTGGGCGCCCCGGTGAGCCGTCGCACCTCGTCACGCAGCGGGAAGCCGCGCCAGCTCGGCATGTTCACCGGGCTGACGGTGCCGGCCGCCAGGTCGAGCGGGCCGGCGCAGCCGATGCCGACCGCGAGCGGCACTGGTCCGTCGCCGGCGACCTCGCCGATCAGCGCGGTCAGGGCGGCCATGACGTCCGTACGCGGCGTCGGGCGCGTCGCGGAGCGGGCGGCGGAGCCGTCCCGGTCCACGAGGGCGGCCGCGAGCTTGGTGCCGCCGATGTCGATCGCGAGTACGTGGCCCATCAGTGCTTGTGGTGGTTGTCGGGCCGGCGGGGGTCGCCAGGGTGTTCGAGACCGGGCACGAGTCGGATCCTTTCGGCGCGCTGCTGGTCGAGCCACCGGGCGAACGCCCGGCGCCGCGCCGCCTCGGCGGCGTGGAGTTCTGTTCGGTACGGGAATCGACGAGGGGGCGCGAGGCTGGCGACGTCACACTATGCCGTCCGCCCCGGCGATGACAACGATGTCAACGGGGTCGAGGGTGGGGTGCTCGGGCCTCGGCCGGACGTGGAAGGATGGGCTGACATGAGCGCAGTGAAACTCGACGGCAAGGCCACCGCCGCCCGCATCAAGGCCGACCTCACGACGCGGGTGGCCGCGCTCAAGGAGCGAGGTGTCACACCGGGCCTCGGCACCGTCCTCGTCGGCGACGACCCGGGCAGCCAGATCTACGTGGCGGGCAAGCACCGCGACTGCGCCGAGGTGGGCATCGCCTCCATCCGCGTCGACCTGCCCGACACCGCCACGCAGGCCGACGTCGAGGCCGCCATCGACGAGCTCAACGCCTCGCCCGCCTGCACCGGCTACATCGTCCAGCTCCCGCTGCCCAGGCACCTGGACACGATGGCGCTGCTGGAGCGCATGGACCCGGCCAAGGACGCCGACGGCCTCCACCCGGTCAACCTCGGCCGCCTCGTCCACATGGTCGAGGCCCCGCTGCCCTGCACGCCCCACGGCATCGTGCTGCTCCTCCAGGAGTACGGCGTGCCGATCAAGGGCGCCGAGGTGGCCGTGGTCGGGCGCGGCATCACCGTGGGCCGCTCGCTGGGCCTCCTGCTCACCCGCCGCAGCGAGAACGCCACGGTGACCCTCTGCCACACCGGCACCCAGGACCTGGCCGGCCACGTCCGCCGGGCCGACATCGTGGTCGCGGCGGCGGGCGTGCCCGACCTCATCACCGCCGACATGGTCAAGCCGGGCGCGGCGGTCCTCGACGTGGGCGTCTCCCGCGTGGACGGCAAGATCGCGGGAGACGTGGCGGCGGACGTGGAGGAGGTGGCGGGCTTCCTCACCCCCAACCCGGGCGGAGTCGGCCCCATGACCCGCGCCCTGCTCCTGTCCAACGTGGTCGAGGCCGCCGAGAAGGCCCTTGCCGGGATGTGACGTCCCGGCGCGGTCAGGCCCCGGCGGTCACCAGCCGACAGGGCCGAGGCGGTCGATGAAGGTCCCGGTCGGTCCGTCGGGGGCGATCATCGCGAGTCTCACGATCGAGTCGGTGCCCTCGGTGACCGTCAGCTCGCCGGTGTGGCGGTTCATGTCCGTGGCGGCGAACTTGCGGTTGGCGACCTCTCCGGGGGTGGCGACGTTGAACTTGATGTCCGGGAGCGCCTGGGCGTACCGGACGGTGATCATGTTCAGCGCCGCCTTCGACGAGCTGTAGGCGAGCTCGTGCATCTTCGAGACGGGCTGCTCCGGGTCGGTCACGACCGCGAAGGAGCCGCCACCGCTGGACACCATCACCACCCGCGGATGGTCCGCCGCCCGCAACAGGGGGAGGAACGCGTGCGTGACCCTGATCGGTCCGTACACGTTGGTGTCGTAGACGGAATGGATCTCGCCGGCCGTCGCGTCCGCGGGCGCGACGGCGTGTCCCGGCGCGCCGGCGTTGTTGATCAGCACGTCCAGGCGGTCGGTGTGCTTCCGGACCAGTCGTACGGCGTCGGCCACCGACTCGTCCGAGGTCACGTCCAGCGGGACCAGGACCACGTTCGCGCCGCCGGCCGTCAGCTTGTCGGCGGCGGCCCGTCCGCGGCCTTCGTCGCGCGAGCCGAGAAAGATCGTCCAGCCTTCTTCCCCGAGCCGGCGGGCCGCCTCGAAGCCGAGTCCCTTGTTGCCTCCGGTGATCAGCACCGAGGTGTGTTCCGAGTTCGTCATGCCCTCTGAGACGACGTAGCCCGCTCGGTTGTGACATGGGACGGGCGCGGGCTGGTGACCGGCTCGGCCGGGGGCTGCGCTAGCCTTCCTGGCGTCGGTGCTTCGAGGACGGGCTGGGATGACGCGAGAGCAGGAATTCGAGGAGCTGCGGCCGCTGCTGTTCTCGATCTCCTACCGGATCCTGGGCAGCGTGACCGAGGCAGAGGACGCCGTCCAGGAGACCTGGCTGCGCTACGCGAAGACCTCGACGCAACCGCGTTCCGTCAAGGCGTTCCTCTCGACGACAGTCACCAGGATCTCGATCGACGTGCTGGGCTCGGCCCGGGTTCGCCGGGAGGAGTACGTCGGGCCGTGGTTGCCCGAACCGCTGCTCGCCGACCCCTACCAGGACCCGGAACGCTCCGTGGAGCTGGCCGACTCGGTGTCGATGGCGGCACTCCTGCTGCTGGAGCGCCTGAGCCCGCTCGAACGCGCCGTGTTCGTGCTCCGGGAGGTCTTCGGGTTCGAGTTCGCGGAGGTCGCCTCGGCGGTGGATCGCTCGGAGGCGGCATGCCGCCAGCTGGTGTCACGGGCACGCCGCCACATGCAGGACGGCCGGCCCCGGTTCGAGGCCGACCGGAGGAAGCGCGCGGAACTCGCCGGCCGGTTCTTCGACGCGTTCAGGGAAGGGGACGTCGCCGGGCTGCGCGCGCTCCTCGCCGCCGACGCTCAGCTGGTCAATGACGGCGGCGGCAAGGTCGGGGGGAGGATCCCCGTCCACGGCGTCGACAAGATCGCTCGGGCGCTGGCCGCCACCGCGCCGCCGTTCATCCGGATCGGGGCCGCGCTGGAGATGCGCGAGGTGAACGGTCAGCCCGGCGCGATCCTTCGCGACCGCGACGGCAGGGTCATCAACACCTGGGTGCTCGACATCCTCGACGGCCGCATCCAGACCATCCGTTCGGTGATCAACCCGGACAAGCTCGGGCACCTGGGCCCCGTCGCAGACCTCCACGCGATCATCCGCGAGAAGAACGAAACTCGCCGGCGAGCGACCTGACCCGCGCCCTGACCCGCGCCCTGACCCGCGCGATCTGACCCGCGCGACGACCGCCTTCGCCGGTTGACCTCGACCGCGGCTGAGGTTGCAGGCTTGTCGCCATGGACAGTTTCGAGATCGGCGTCATCCTCCCCGGCGTCGCCGTACAGCAGAGCGACGGCGTCACGCTGGCAGAGGCCGCGCGGCATGCCGAGGACGCCGGACTGGACGGCGTGTGGCACGGCGACCATCTGGCCATCGGCGGGCCGACACTGGACGCGCCGATCGCCCTGGCCACCGCCGCCGCGGCCACGTCCCGGGTCAGGATCGGCTTCAGCGTGTTCGTCCCCGCGATCCGGCCGTTGGCGTGGGCCGCCAAGCAGGTGGCGTCCCTGCAGCACGTGTCCGGTGGCCGCCTCGTGCTGGGAGTCGGTTCGGGGGGCGGTTCCGCGCAGTGGGCCGCTGCCGGAGTGCCGTACGACCGGCGTGGCAACCGTACGGACACGGCTCTGGAGCTGCTGCCCCGGCTGCTGGCGGGCGAGCAGACCAGCCTGCCGGACGAGCCCGGGCAGCCCACGGTCAGACTGTCGCCGGCCGCGGCGATGCCCCCGGTGTGGGTCGGCAACGCGTCTCCGGCGGCGATCCGGCGGGCCGCGCGGCTGGGCGACGGCTGGTTCCCCTCACTGATCTCGCCCCGCGACCTCGCCGAGGGCGGGGCGCGGCTGGCGGACCTGGCCGCGGAGCACGGCCGGCCGGCTCCCGTCATCGCGATCGGCGGGGTCGCCGCCCTGGGAGCCGGACCGGGCGTCCCGTCCCGGACGGAGATCGCGACCGGCATCAGCGGCGCCTACGGCCGCCCGCTGGAGGAGGTCATGCCGATCCCGCTCACCGGGCGGCCGGACGAGGCCGCCGAGAAGCTGAACGCCTGGCGCGAGGCCGGGGCGAGGCATGCGGTCATCGGGATATCGGGCGGTGACTGGCGTGCACAGGTCGACCTGCTGGCGGAGGTACGCGGCCTGCTACGCCGCCAGGGAACCGCGTCCAAGGGTGTCGCCATGCCGTCATGACACGGCCAGGTGGATGCGGTGGTGCCGTGGGGTCTCGGCCTCGTCGAGCAGGGCGAGGGCGAAGTCCGCATAGGAGATGTGCGCCGCCGGGTCGACGTGTTCGCGGATCTCGTAACGGCCGGTGCGCTCCCCCTCATGGTCGAAGTCGCCGGCCGGGCTGACATACACCCAGTCCAGCGTGCCTCCTTCGGTACGAAGAGCCGCGAGACCGTCGGCGTGCGCCAGGCAGAAGGGCCGGTACTCGGCGGGGAAACCGGGCTGGTCCAGCAGGCGGGTCCCGTCGGGGCCGGGCAGGAGCGGCGCGAGCCCGGCCGCGACGAGCCGGTCCACCCCGGCCTGTCCCAGGCCCTTGATGAGGGCGTGTGCGGCGTTGGTGAAGAAGTCGTCCGGCCCGACTTCCGCCGCCGTGTTGATCGCGGCGTCGTGCCCGGCCGCGAGGGCGGCGACGTCCGCCACGTCGGTGACGTCCCCGGCGGCGACCCGTACGCCGTCGTCCGCCAAGCCGCCGTAGCGGGACGGGTCGCGGACCACCGCGGTGACCTGGTGTCCACGCCGGCGCGCTTCAGCGACGGTCTGCCGGCCGGCCCGGCCACCGGCTCCGAAAATCACGAACCTGCTCATCGTCGGAATACCTCCTGTTGACTCGATGCTCCCGAAAGGTAGCCGCGAGAGCGGTTACCTCCTGGATACCGAGACCGATCACCGGTCCCAGCCGACAGGCAGGAGAGAGCATGACGCACCGCGAGCCGCTGCCTCGGGACATGTTCGACGAACTGTGTCCGTCCTCGCTGTTGCCGTTCCGCTTCGGCGACAAGTGGGCGCCTCTGGTCATGTGCTGCCTGGAAGACGGCCCCCGCCGGTTCTCCGAGCTGCGGGTGCCGCTGCACCGCGTCACCCCGAAGGTGCTCACAAAGTCGCTACGTGGCCTGGAGCGAGGGGGACTCGTCTCGCGCACGGTGCGCGCCGATCCGAGACCGGCGGTGGAGTACGCGCTGACGCCGCTGGGCCGCAGCATGTTGGAGCCGCTGTATGCCGCGTGCGCGTGGGCGGCGGAGCACTGGGACGAGCTGCTTGACGCACAGGAGCGCTACACGGCCCGCTCGCCGGCCGGCTCACCGCGGGCGGCCATCACCGGATCTTGATGCACAAGTCTTGGCGAATTGGTCGCCGAAAACCGGACAGGGTCCACACACGCGGGGGGAATCACGGAGAGGAACGCGATCACGTTCGCGCAGATCAAGGGGGCATAGTGCTTCAGGTAGAGAACATCGCCTGTGTCAACAACGCCGGTTTCGTCATGTACTTCAATGTGGAGTTCCTCGACCCGAACACCGGCCAGTTCGCCGAGAGCCCACCCGACACCGGCAACTACCCCATCAACCAGACCCGGACGATCCCGCTCGACTCGACCCAGGTCCCGGTGGGCGCATCGGTGAGGCCGCGGGTCCACGCTGACGGGGGCGAGAACGAGTCCGGCGACACGCTCGTCCAGTACGCCCAGAACGGCCAGACCGCGACCTACGAGGTCCAGGGCACCACGCTGGACTACACCGTCAAGCTCATCAGCTGACAGCGCGGCCCGCTCAACGGGGACCTCTGGGAACGGAACGATCGGCCTGATCTCCCGGAGGTCCCCGTCGCTTTCACCTGCCGGGCCGCCGGCCGGAGTCATCCGCCGATCGGGCCGTGTACCGCGCTGAGGTGGCGGGCGACCTGGGCCGGATGGGTGAGCTGCGGGTAGTGACCGGCGCCGCTGATCTCGTGGGCCGGGAAGCCGGCGCCCATGGCCGGCGGGTCGGCCGAGCCCACGATGATCTCGACGGGGACCCGCACCCGGGCCAGCAGGGCCCGCGACCGCTCGCGGCCGGCGAAGTCCTCGCGCAGGGCCGCGACCACCCGTCGCGCCACCCCGGGACGGCGCAGATCCGCCGCCGCGCTCGCCACCTCGGGCCCCTCCGGGACGCCCAGCGCGCGGGCCAGATGCTCGGCGGAGATCCGGCGCATCGTCGGCACGGCCAGGATCGAGCGGGTGAGACGGGGGCCGGGCGCCTGCAGGAACGCCGGGGAGACGAGGACGAGCCTGCCGACGCGGTCGGGGTACTTGTCGGCGAAGCGGAGGGCGGGCCCGCAGGCCATCGAGTGGGCGACCAGCGTGGGGCGGGTCCGTACCGGGCGCAGCAGGTCGGCCAGCCAGGCGTCCAGCGGCCGGTCGGTGGGGGCCGAGCGGCCCATGCCGGGCAGGTCGGGGGCCAGGACGGGGCCGTCGAGGTGGGCGACGAGCGGCGCCCAGAGGTCGGCGTTCATCGGCAGCCCGTGGAGCAGGACATGGGCCGGTTGGTGGAGCTCTCCCGCCACCCAGGTACGGCTGCCCGCCACGTCGCGGTAGCCGTACGGGCGCAGCCAGGGTGACGCGGCGCCGAAGCGGGAGGCGACCAGGTCGTCGGCCCACGCGCGCAGGGCGTCGGCGGCCGGCGGCATCTCCAGGCCGGCGGACGCGGCCAGGGCGCGGGCGGAGGCGGTCGGGTAGCGGTCGGCCGACAGGAACGACAGCGTCTCGGGGTCGGCGCCGGTGAGCTTGGGCGGCAGGCGCCGCAGCAGGCCGACCGGGACGGTACGGCGCGGCGCGGGCACGCCCACGTGGCCGGCGATCGTGCTGATCAGCTCCGGCAGGAGGGGGGTGGCGTCGTCGAGCACCCAGTGGTGCTCACCGGCGGGCGATGCGGGGATCTCCGCCAGGAACCGCGTGAAGTAGTCGATCGTGACGATCGGCACGAAGACGTCACGCCCGCCGGGGAGCGCGGGCAGTCTGCCGTTCCACAGGTCCTTGACCAGGGCGGCGAGCCCGATGTACTGGCCCGGCCCGATGACGGTGCTCGGGTTGGCGATGGTCAGCGGGACGTCCAGCTCGCGGGCGCGGGCGCGCACCGCGAGATCGCCCTCGACCTTGGACGCCTCGTAGGCGCCCAGCCCGGCGTAGTCCGGCCGGCCGCCGGGCGCGCTCACCCGGTACCCGCTGACGTGCACGACCCTGCGCAGCGCGGGCAGCCCGGCGGCCCAGTCGAGCACGTTGACCGCTCCGGTCACGTTGGTCGCCCGCGCCTCCTCCACGCCGAGGCCGAAGGCGTACCGCGCGGCGGTGTTGTAGACGTCGCGCGCCTCGGGCAGGCCGTCGAGCGGCCGGGTGATGTCGGCGGTGACGACGGTGAGGCGGCCGGTGCCGACGCCTCGGGAGGTCAGCCAGGAGGTGAGGGTGTCGGCTCGCACGGCTGCCGCCACCCGCTGCCCCCGGCCGAGCAGCTCGGCGACGAGGTGACGCCCGACGAAGCCGGTGGCGCCGAACACGATCGCGTCCATGAGACTCCAAAAATAGATCGGTCTACATATTTTGTGGGCCGAAAAAGGCCCGCCGGGGCGGCGGGCCGGGTCAGCGGAGCAGGGCGGTGATCTGGCGGGCGACCCGGCTCAGCGGCTCCCTGCTGCGGTGGGTCCTGGCCAGCAGCAGCGCCCCCTCGATCATGGCCAGGACCGTGACGGCGAGGTCGTCGGCGTCCGGGTGACCGGCCAGCCGGGAGCGCAGGGCCGACTCCCAGGAGGCGTAGACGTCCGAGCAGGCCTCCTGGAGCGGGTCGCTGGTGGCCGCCATCTCCAGTGCCACGGTGGCCACCGGACACCCCTTGCGCCAGCCCGACTCCTCCAGCCGGTCGCCCAGCTGCCGCAGCACGTCGCGGACGAACTCGGCCGGTGACGAGCTGGAGCCGGCCAGCTCCTCCAGGGCGGCGCCGATCGTCTCCCCGGCCCGCCGTACGGACTCGCCGACGAGCTGGTCCTTGCCGTCGGGGAAGTGGAAGTAGAGCGAGCCCCGGGGCGCGCCGCTGGCCGCGATCACCTGGTTGAGCCCCGCGCCGAAGTATCCTCCCGTCTCGACCAGCTCCTGCGTCGCGTCCAGCAGTCGGTCCCGCGTCTCGGCGCCCTTCTGTCCCATGCGTCCAAACTAGACCGGTCTACATATTCTCGCAAGGTCACGGCCGGTGCGCGCCCGGGGTGTGGCCGAAGGCACGGCGGAACACGTCGATGAACGCGCTGGCCGAGGACCAGCCGCACTGGTGCGCCACCGCCGTCACCGGCGTGTTCTCGGCCAGCAGGACCAGGGCGTGGTGGAGGCGGAGCTGCGTGCGCCACTGGGGGAAGCTCATCCCCAGGTCCGCCTTGAACAGCCGCGACAGGGTACGGTCGCTCGCGCCCACCTGCCGGCCCAGGACGGCCAGCGTCCGGTTGTCGGCCGGGTCGGCGCGCAGGAGGTCGCACAGGGCGCGCAGCCGTGGGGTGGTGGGGTTCGGCAGGTGTACGGGCTGTTGCGGCGAGGCCCGGAGCTGGTCGAGCAGGACGGCGCGCAGCCGCCCGCGTTCGGGGCTGTCGTCGTGCGGAGCCCGGGTGTAGGCGAGGATCAGCTCGCGCAGCAGAGGGGCGACGCTCAGCACCGTCGGCCCGTCCAGGCCGAGCGGGTTGTCGGTGGCGGGCAGGCCGACGAAGTGAAGTTCGAGCTCGCCGTGGGCCTGATGGGCGTGGACGGTCCCGGCCGGCACCCAGATGGCGCGGGTGGCCGGGGCGACCCACGAGCCCGCGCCGGTGGTGATGGCCAGGACCCCCCGGGCGGCGTAGACGATCTGGTGGTCGTCATGGCGGTGGGCGTCGATGGCCGCTCCGGACGCCAGCCACTGCGCGCGGGTCGGCGCCGTCGGCTGGTGGCGGATTCTCGTCATCGATTGGCAGGTTATCGGAAGCACGACAAGGAGCCCGGCCGGGAGCATGGGCATGTGCCAAGGAACAGAGCGATCATCCTGCTGTCGGTCGGGCATGCCTGCGTGGACGTCTACCAGGGCGCCGTGGCGGCGCTCGTGCCCTTCTTCGTCGCCGAGCGCGCCTACACCTACGCCGCCGCCTCGGGCGTCGTGCTCGCCGCGTCGCTGCTGTCCTCGGTGGCGCAGCCGCTGTTCGGGGCGTTCACCGACCGGTGGGCGATGCCCTGGCTGCTGCCCGTGAGCACGGTGCTCGGCGGCCTGGGGATCGGCCTGAGCGGGCTCAGCGGCTCGTACGCGCTGACGCTGGCGTTCGTGGCCGTGTCGGGGATCGGGGTCGCCGCGTACCATCCCGAGTCGGCCCGCGTCGCCCGGCTCGCCGGCGAGGGCAGCCACAGCGCGATGGGCTGGTTCTCGCTCGGCGGCAACATCGGGTTCGCCGTCGCGCCCGTCATGGTCGCCGCGGTCGTCGCCACCGGCGGCCTGCGGCTCACACCGCTGCTCGTGCTGCCCGCGCTCGCCGGCAGCGCGCTGTGCCTGCCCGTCCTGCGCGCCCTGGAGCGGACGTCACGCGCCCGGTCCGGCGCCGAGGTCCCGGTGGGGGCCGACGACAGGGCGTCGTTCGTGAAGCTGGCGCTGGCCGTGGTGTGCCGGTCCGTGGTGTTCGTCGGGCTCAGCACGTTCATCTCGTTCTACGCCCAGCAGCGCACCGGCGGCGGTACGGCCGCGGGCACGGCGGCGCTGTTCGTCCTCTACCTCGGCGGCGCGGCGGGCACCGTGCTGGGCGGAAGGCTGGCCGAGCGCCGGGACCGGGTGACGGTCGTGCGGGGCGCGTACCTGGTGACCGTCGCGGCGGTGGCGGGCACCGTGTTCGTCCCCGGCCCGGCGATCTACGTGTTCGTGGCGCTGACCTCCGCCGCCCTCTACGTCCCGTTCTCGCTCCAGGTCACCCTCGGCCAGGACTACCTGCCCACGCGCGTCGGCACCGCCAGCGGGATCACCCTCGGGCTGACCGTCAGCGTCGGCGGCCTGGCCGGCCCGGTCATCGGGGCCGTCGCCGACGCCACCTCCCTGCGCACCGCCCTGGCGCCGCTGGTCGTGCTGCCCTTCCTGAGCTGGCTGCTGTTCCGGACGCTCCCCGAGCCGGCCACGCCGAGGCGGGGCGAGGTCAGAGCGTGACCAGGGTCTTGGTCGCGGTCCGCTGGTCCATCGCCCGGTACCCGTCGGGCACGTGGTCGAGGTCGACGGTCAGGTCGAACACGGGTGACGGGTCCACGTCGCCGTACAGCACGTCGGGCAGCAGCTCGGAGATGTACGGCCGGACGGGGCACACGCCGCCGCCCACGGCGAGGTTGCGGGTGAACATGACCTCCATGTCCAGGCCGTTGCCGCTGCCGTGCGGGACGCCGACGTAGCCGATGGCGCCACCGGGACGGGCGACGTGGACGGCGGTGCGCATGGACTGCTCGGTCCCGACCGCCTCGATCACCGCGTGCGCGCCCTCGCCCCCGGTCAGCTCCAGGACGGCCTCCACCGCCGCGTCGCCGCGTTCCGCGACGACGTCCGTCGCGCCGAACACGCGGGCCAGGTCGGTGCGGGAGGTGTGGCGGCCGAGGATGACGATCCGGTCGGCGCCCAGCCGCTTGGCGGCCAGCACGGCGCACAGTCCCACGGCGCCGTCGCCGACCACGGCGGCGGTGACGCCCGGCCGGACCTTCGCCGCGAGCGTCGCGTGGTGGCCGGTGCACAGCACGTCGGCCAGCGTGAGCAGCGCGGTCAGCAGCCGCTGGTCGGACGCCGCCTCGGCGGGCAGCCTGACCAGGGTCGCGTCGGCGAACGGAACCCGCACGGCCTCGCCCTGGCCGCCGTCCGACCCGGGCACGCTCCAGAAGCCGCCGTTCACGCAGGAGCTCGTCAGCCCCTCGGCGCAGAAGTCGCAGACGCCGTCGCACCAGTTGAACGGCGCCACGACCAGGTCACCGGGGTGGATGCCGGACACCTCGGAGCCGGCGTCCTCCACCATCCCCAGGAACTCGTGCCCGATGCGCCCGCCGGGCTGCCGCTCGGCCTCGCCGCGGTACGGCCACAGGTCGCTGCCGCAGATGCAGGCCAGCACGACGCGCACCACGGCGTCACCGGGCTGCTGGATAACAGGGTCGGGGACGTCCTCGATGCGGACGTCGCGGGGCGCGTGCAGAACGGTCGCGCGCATGGCCACTCCTGTCGCCGTTGGCCTTCCCTTCCTGTGTATCAAACGACGACACCCCCGCTGACCTGCGGGGTCGCTGATCGTCCGGAATCCGGGTCAGGGACGGGACAGGCGGGGGCGGGCCGCGTACACGCCGGCCACGGTCTGGACCAGGCAGGCCGCCAGGCCGGCGAGCAGCGGCACCGTCCAGCCGCCCGACTCCTGCCGCAGCAGTCCGATCAGCAGCGGCCCGAGGGCGGCCAGCACGTAGCCGCACGACTGCGCCACCGCCGACAACGCCGTCACCGACGCGGGGTCGGGGGCGCGCAGGGCGATGATGAGCAGCGCGAGCGCGATCGACGCGCCCTGCCCGAGCCCCAGCACGATCATCCACAGCCACGGCACGGTGGTCGGCGCGACCAGCAGGGCGACGTACCCGGCGATCGTGAGCACCGACGCCACCACCACGTGCGGCACCTGCGACGCGCGGCGCCCCGCGTGGACGGGCACCGCGAGGGTGGCGCCGACCTGAGCCAGGTTGGTCAGGCCGAGCAGGTATCCGGCGCGGTCGGCGGGCACGCCGGACTCCTGGAAGATCGTGGGCAGCCACGCCAGCACGATGTAGAACGTCAGCGACTGGAACCCCATGAAGGCCGTCACCCACCACGTCACGCTGCTCCTGAGCACCGCGGCGAACGGCCTGGCCCGCACCGCCGTCCCCGTCCCTGCCCCCGTCCCCGCGCCGGCGCCGCCGGGGGAGTCCGGGCCGGGGGCGTCCGCGGCCCGGTGCCCGGGGAGGGCCTGGGGGAGCCAGAGCAGCGCGGCGGCCAGCGCCGGCACCGCCGCCAGCGCCGACACGCCGCGCCAGCCGTACCCGGTGAGATGCTCCAGCGGCACCATGAGCGCCGACGCGGCGGCGGCGCCGACGACCAGGCCGGAGACGTAGACGGACGTGTACGGCCCGATCTGGTCGGGGAAGTGCTGCTTGACCACGCCGGGCATGGCGACGTTCATGACGGCGATGGCCGTCCCGGCCAGAGCGGCGCCCAGGTAGAGGGCGGGCGCGCCGCCCGACGCGCGGATCAGCACACCGCAGGCCAGCAGCAGCAGCCCCGCGAGCAGCGTCCGGTCGAGTCCCATCCGCCGGGCCAGGAACGGGGTCAACCAGCCGAACAGCCCCAGGCACAGCACCATGACCGTGGTGATGGCGCCGCCTCCCGCGGGGGCGAGGCCGACGTCCGTCATGATCTCGTCGAGGAGTGGGGAAACGCCGGCGAGCGCCGGCCGGAGGTTGAGTGCGGCCAGCACGAAGCCGCTGACCAGCAGTGCGGATCTCGCCGACGACATCTGGCAAGGGTACGACGGGTCCCGGAGAGGGCGTCATGGGCCCTGTCCGGGAACGCTCATGGCTGGAAGTCGAGGTCCACGGCCACGGCCACGTCGAGCAGCAGCGGCTCATCGCGGCCGGCCAGCGTGGGCATGACCTCGTCGAGCGCGGCGGTCAGCTCCGCGTACGTCTCCACCCGCCGGGACGGGCAGCCCAGCGACCTGGCCAGGCCGCCCACGTCCACCTCGTCGAAGGCGGGCCACGGGGCCTTGTCGCCGTGCCGTTCCGCGAGCCGGTCGAGGATGGCGTACCGGGCGTTGGCCAGCACCAGGAACAGCGCGCCGGCCCGGTAGTGCGCGGCGCTCCACAGCGCGTGCAGGCCGTACAGGGCGGAGCCGTCGCCGGTGACCGCCACCACGGGCCGGCCGGGCAGGGCCATGCGCAGCCCCACGGCGGCCGGCAGCGCGAAGCCCAGGCCGCCCATCGCGGCCGACACGAACCCCAGAGGGTTGCGGGCCGGCACGAGCCGGTGCAGGTCCGACCGGGACGACGGGGTCTCCTCGACGAGCACGGCGTCGGCCGGCAGCCGGTCGGCGAGCTCCCGGAGCACGCGAGCGGCCCGCAACGGCCGCCCCTCCGCGGGCACCGGCGGCACCACGGCCGCCGGGGAGGCGACGTCCACGGCCGGCCGCGCGGGCAGGAGGGCCGCCAGGTGGGCACAGGTCTCGGCCGGGTCCGCGAGGCAGGCCAGATCGGCAGGGCTCCGGTGCGCCTCCGACGGGTCGTCGGTGACCAGCGCCACCACCGTGCCAGGCTCGACCAGCGGGCCCGGCGTGTACGGGTACTGCCGGAACACCGGCGCGCCCACGGCGAGCACCACGTCGTGCCCCGACAACGCGGCCCGCAGCCGGGGCCGGTCGGCGGGCAGCACGCCCGCGAACAGCGGATGGTCCTGCGGGAAGCCGGGCCGCGCGCCGAACGGCTCCTGCCACACCGGGCACCCGAGCCGCTCGGCGAGCGCGACCAGCGGCTCCCACGCCCGGCACGCGCCCGCCCCCGCCACGATCACGGGGGCCCGCGCCCCGCCCAGCAGCTCGGCCAGCGGCGCCGGCGCCCCACCCGAGGCCGCGTGCGCGGGGGTGCGCAGCAGGCGGCCCGGCGCGGCGAGGACCTCGCCCTCGTACGGCTCGTCCCAGTCGTCCATCGGCACCACCACCAGCGCCGGCCCCCGGAACGTGACCGCCTCGTGGACCGCCCTGGCCACGGCCCCCGGCACGTCCTGCGCCCGGACCGGCTGGTCCACGCGCACCGGGTAGTCGCCCGCCAGCCCCGCCAGCCGCCCCGCGAGGAACGGCTCCAGCGCCAGGTGCCGCCGGTCCTGCTGGCCGACGAGGACGACCAGCGGGACCCGGTTGACCCGGGCGGTCGCGATGGCCCCCACCGCGTTGCCGAGGCCGGCCGTGGTGTGCAGCACGGCGAGCGCCGGCGCGTCGTGCCCGATCGCCCATCCGGTGGCCATGCCGACCACGGAGCCCTCGTGCAGCGCCAGCACGAACCTCAGGTCGTCGGGCAGCCCGCCCAGGAACGTGACCTCGGTGGACCCCGGGTTGCCGAACACCGTGGTCAGCCCGGTCCGTCTCAGCACGTCGAACGTCGCCTCCCGGACGGTCGCCGCCCCACCCGCTCCCTGCTGCCTCATCGGGCCCCCTCGCTCGCCGGCTTCGCCCGTAGACATGCCCACGCGGCTCACCGAACCGAACCAGCGAACACGTCCGGAGTTGGTCCCGAACGACGGGGAGCAGAGCGCTGGTCACGAGTGGTCGGCCTTCGCGCGGTCGGCGTTGGCGATGATGGCGTCGTGGATGTAGCGGGACAGACCGGGGGCCACGTCGTCGAAGTTGAGGCCGATCCGCTCGTTCGCGAGGTAGGACGCGGCCAGAGCGCGGTGCGTGTCGTAGTCACAGTCATGGAACCGGCGCTCCATGTGCAGCCGGTGCTCCTCGGCCAGGTCCATCGAGGTCGCACTGTCGGCGGGGATGCCGGTACGCATGGCCTCAAGCAGGCGCTGATGGATTCCGGACTGCTCGGCACGGATCTCCCGCCAGTCCTCGGCCGAGTACCGTGAGGTGCGTCGATGTCGCTGCCGCCACAGTGGAGAGTCGCCCCATCGCTGCTCGGCGGGCTCGGCGTTGTCCTCCAGGCGCGTACTGCCGAACACCTCCAGCCGCTCCTCGGGCGTGAGGGTGATGCCCATCCTCCGCGCGGCCAACTCCTTGTCGATCACGGCGACCATGGTCTGATGCCGCTCGATCCGCTCGGTCAGCAACCGGCGTTGCTCGTGCAGCCGGTCGGCGTCGCTGAGCGTCGTGTCGGCGAGGATGGCGCCGATGGTGTCCAGGTCGAAGTCCAGCTCTCGATAGAACAGGATGCGTTGCAGCTTGCGGACATCTCCGGCGGAGTAGAGCCGGTAGCCTGCGCCATTGCGCTCCTGAGGCTCCAGGAGGCCGATCTCGTCGTAGTGATGCAGGGTACGGATCGACACTCCGGCCAGGTCGGCCACGACACCGACGGTGTATTCCTTGTCGTTCATGTCCGCCACTGTGCGCCCTCACGCCGCGTGGGGGTCAAGCCGCGTGTTCTCGCGCCGGATGTGAGCAGCGGTGTCGGGAAGCCGCCCATCGTGAACGCATCGCGGATCTGACAACCAGGGCTCGCAGGATTGGTCTCACAAGAAAGCACCAGCCAGGGAGAGTCCCCATGTCCACCACTGCCACCGTCGTCACCGTCCTGGCCGCCCTCTGGGTGGGTTTCTCTGCCTTCTCCCTCCTTCGCCGCGCCGAGTGGGTGGTGAAGCCGCTGATGGAGTACGGCGTCCCCCAGTCCTGGTGGACCTGGCTCGGCGCAGCCAAGGCCGCAGGCTCCGCGGGCCTGCTGGTCGGCCTGTTCGTCCCGGTCGTCGGCGTCCTGGCCGGGATCGGCCTGGTGCTGTATTTCGCCGGAGCCGTCGTCACCGTGCTCCGGGCGCGCTCGTACTCGACCGTCGCCTACCCCCTGCTGTACATGGCCCCGGTGATCGCCGCCCTGGTGCTGGGATACAACGCCTGACGGCAACGCGGATCTCCCGCGATCCTCACGCTGCCCGCGTTCGGGGAGCTGCCCGCGGCCGATCCCGGCCGCGGGGTGGGCCACATGGTCCGCGGCGAGCGGGTCGGGCTCAACCGGATCACCGTCGTGCTCGACGAGGTCACGGCGGCCGGGGCGCACGCCGACGGGTGGACGGCGAAGGTCGTCACGTACATGTGCCAAGGTGATCTTCATGGTTTGGGCGACGATGTTCCGCTTGGTACTGATCGCGGCCGGGGTGACCGGCATGGTCTACACGTGGATGGCCCTGGCCGGCCCGCTGCACCCGCTCGTGCTCTTCACCGTTCAGAGCAATCTGATGCTCGCGGGCTATTGCGCCTGGCGGGTGGTGAGCAGGCGGCGGCCTTCCCTCGAGGTCAAGGGGGCGGTGACGCTCTACATCGTGATAACCGGGCTGAT
Source organism: Nonomuraea sp. NPDC050383 (assembly GCF_044459125.1). NCBI lineage: Bacteria > Bacillati > Actinomycetota > Actinomycetes > Streptosporangiales > Streptosporangiaceae > Nonomuraea > Nonomuraea sp. NPDC050383. Next base: position 91,330 of record NZ_JBITIP010000019.1, on the reverse strand, counting down.
CTGGCATTTCCTGCGTATGCGCGGGGCCAACCCCTTCGAGCGCCTGTCCCACTCCGGTCTCGGCCTCGGCAACTTCCTCCTCCACTACGTGACACCGATCATGGCCGTGGTCGACTGGCTGCTCTTCGACCGGACCGCCGCCCGGCCGAGATGGGCGGTGGCTCCCGTGTGGCTGGCCTATCCGGTGGCGTACCTGGCCTTCGCCCTGGTCCGGGGCGCCCTGTTGCCTCCGGGCGCATGGAAGAGATACCCCTATCCGTTCCTGAACGTGGACACGTACGGTTACGGCGGAGTCTCGATCATGGCGGTGGGGCTGGCTGTCTGCTTCGTCCTGCTCGGCTACGGGCTCATCGCCCTGCACCGCCTCGCCAACCGTCCCAACCGCACGGCCGCCGGATCAGGCCCGATGAGACCTGGCATGTCGGAGGAGTAGCGCTGTCGCGGTGATGGATGTCGCGTGTCTCATCCGTTGGTGGCTCGCGGCCAAGGGCACATGCGATCGCCCATCGTGTCCAGACGAACGCAAGGCGCGCCAGAAGTTTGTTCATAGCATCAGTGGATCCGCTTGCCGCCTGCGCGAAGGGCGTGGCTGGACCCAGGACCACCTGGCCCGCGAGGCCGGCATGACGCAGTCGGCGGTGGCGCGGCTCGAAGCCGGTGGCACCATTCCCACGTTGCCCGTTCTGGAGCGCCTGGCGCGGGCCCTGGACGCGGATGTCGAGGCTCGTTCGACGCCGCGGGTCCCAGCTGTTCGAAGAACCGAGACGACCTCCGCCCAACGCCGCCGGCTGCCAGGTGACGGCAGACGCCGTCCACCCCGACACCCTGTGACGCCCCTTACTCCTTGGACGCGCGGGGGTCAGGGATTCCTCAGAGAACACTCGGGGGTATTCCTCAATGCGACGCGCCGCCGACGTGCTGCATGATCTTCTCTTATGAAGGCGATTTTGCTGGTGGGTGGCCTGGTGACCACCGCGATGGTGTTGACCGGATGCGGATTGCAGAACATCACCAAGGCGGCCGACCAGGCGACCCTCAGTTACGAGGTGAAGGAGAAGGTGGCCAGGCTCGTTCTGGTCGGCGGCGCGGGTGAGACCGTGATCAGTGAGGGGGACGGCAGCGTCGTCAAGGTGGTCGAGACCCTCCGCTGGACTTCGGCCAAGCCCACCACCGAGCACAAGGTGGAGGGCGACGCCCTGGCGATGAGGTACGACTGCCCCGAGGCGATGGACAACTGCTCGGTCGACTACACAATCGAGGTGCCCAAGGGCATGGCGGTGGACGTGGCGACCGGTTCGGGGGGCATCCGGCTGAAAGCGCTGGGTGGCCCCATCAAGACCAAGGTGGGCTCTGGCGACCTGGAGGGCACCGGGCTGACGGGCACGCAGATCAAGGTCGAGGCCGGTTCGGGCGACGCCATGCTGAAGTACGCCACCCCTCCCGACAGCGTCGATCTGGTGATCGGTTCGGGGAACGCGAAGATCGAGCTTCCCGGTGGGCCGTACAACGTGGACGCAAAGGCGAAGTCGGGCGATGCGACGGTCTCCGTGAAGACCGACCACAACTCGCCGCACAAGGTAGTGGCCCGCGTCGATTCCGGTGACGTCAGCATCCTGCCTGGCTAGCCGTCAGCTTCGGTCTCCGGTCCTGGTAGGTCATCGGCATGGCGCGTGAACTCGCCGACGGCCTTCAGCTGCTCCGACTTACGACATGAAAACGCCTCGGGCCTGGGCCCGGGCTCCCGGTACCGGGGTGCGGGGCGGAGCCCCGCTCGGGGCGTCCGAGCGGAGCGAGGTGGGGCTTCGGTTTCTGGGGCTTCGGGCTCAGGGGTTGAGGTGGGGGTCAGCGGAGGCGGTAGCGGTCCGTGGCCTCGCGGGTGGCGCGGATGGCGGCGTCCGCCGTGTCGTACGTGCGCTGGGCCAGGCCCACGAACACGCAGTCCACGATCAGGAGCTGGCTGATGCGGCTGGCCAGCGCCCCCGGGCGGAAGGCGGTCTCGCGGCCCGCCGACACCATGGTGTGGTGGGCCAGTCCCGCAAGCGTCGAGCGCGGGTTGTTGGTGATGCCGACGACCAGGGCGCCGGCCTCGGCGGCCGTGCGGGCCGGGACGAGCACGTCCGGCGTCTCGCCGCTGCAGCTGATGGCCACCGCCACGTCACCCTCCCTGAGCAGGGCGGCGCTGGTCAGTGCCAGGTGGGCGTCCGCGAACGGGTGGCTCGACAGGCCGATCCGCAGCAGCTTCTGCGACATGTCCGTGGCCACCAGGCCCGACGCGCCGACTCCGTAGACGTCCACGCGGCGGGCGGCGGCGATGGCGGTCACCACCTCGCCGAGCTGGCCGGGGTCGAGCTGCGCGGCCGTGTCCGCCAGGGCCTCCGACTCGGCCCGTGCCACCTTGGCGATCACGTCGGTGAGCGGGTCCTCGGGCCCGAGGTCGCCGGGTACGAGGCGCTCGGGCTCCTTGGCGACCGCCACGGCCGCCGCCAGCGCGAACCTGAGCTGGGAGTAGCCGCTGTAGCCGAGCACCCGGGCGGTGCGGACGATCGTCGCCTCGCTGGTGCCGGACACCACGCTGAACTCGGTGATCGTGCTCCGTACCACCAGCTCGGGGTCGTCGAGGATGATGCGCGCGATGGCCCGCGCCGCCGGGGTGAGGGACGGCAGCACGGCCCGGACGGCGGCGGACGGGTTGGCGGGTTCGGGAGGCGAGGTGGTCGCGGCCTTGCGCGCGGTGGTCATCGGGTCAGCCATTCCGCCGCCGCGCGCGCCGACACACGTGAGATGCCGTGCGTGGCGACGTGTGCCGCCCCCTGGGGCGGGCCGGGGATGCCGGTGTCCACCACGATCGTGTCCGGCCGCACCCGTACGGCCTGCTCGACCCGCTCCCGCACCCAGGCGTGCCGGGCCGCGTCATGGACGGCCAGCACGACGGGCCGATCACTGAGCGCTGGCAGCGTACCGTCGTCCGTCATCCGCACCCGCTCGGTCCCGGGCAGCAGCTCGGCCAGCGCCGCCGTGAGTCCAGTCGGCATGGACGGGTCCACGGCCTGGCTGAGCCGGGTGTTGACCTCCACGACGAGCGGCGGCCGGGTGAGCCGGGCCGTGCCGGTCGTGGTCAGCGCCGCCCGGGCCGCCTCCAGCCCCGCGCCGGGGTCGGCGTCGGCGACGGCCTTGTCGCGGGCCGCCGCCTGGGCGCCGTACCAGCGGGAGACCGCGCGCACCCGGGCCGCCGCCTCCGCCAGGCGTTCCTCGGGCAGGACGCCCTCGCGGACGGCGGCCACGATGGCGTCGCGCAGCTCGGCGAGGCCCCGCTCGGTGACCAGGCCGGCGCAGACGGCGTCGGCCCCGGCCGCGAGCGCGCGCACCGCGATCTCGCCGGGGGAGTGCATCGCGGCGACCGCCCGCATCTCGATGGCGTCCGTGACGAGCATCCCGTCGTAGCCGAGCTCGCCCCTGAGGAGGTCGGTCAGGATGGTACGGCTGAGCGTCGCGGGCCTCTCGGGGTCGAGCGCCGGGACGAGCAGATGACCGCTCATGATCGACTGGACGCCGGCCTCGACGGCGGCGCGGAACGGCGGCAGGTCGCGCTCCGAGAGCACCTCCCGCGAGACGTGCACGGTGGGCAGCGCCAGGTGCGAGTCGGTGGTGGTGTCGCCGTGGCCGGGGAAGTGCTTGGCGCAGGCCGCGACCCCGGCGCCCTGCACGCCCCGCACGTAGGCGGCCGTGTGGCGGGCCACGAGGTCCGGGTCGGGGCCGAACGAGCGGACGCCGATGACGGGGTTGTCGGGGTTGGCGTTGACGTCGGCCGAGGGCGCGTAGTCGAGCGTGATGTCGGCCTCGGCGAGCATCCGGCCGATCTGGCGGGCGACCCGTTCGGTCAGGTGCACGTCGTCCACGACGCCGAGGGCGCGGTTGCCGGGGAACGAGCTGCCGTGCTCGACCTCCAACCGGGTCACCGCGCCGCCCTCCTCGTCGACGGCCACCACCACGTCGGGGCTCTCGGCGCGCAGGCGCCGCACCACCTCGGCGTCCGGGCGGTTGCGGGCGAACAGCACCACCCCGCCGAGACCCTCCCCGAGTGCCCGGCGCATCCAGTCCGGGACCTCGACGCCGTCGTAGCCGGGTTGCAGCACGGCGGACGCGAGCCCGTACAGGTCAGTGCTCATGGGACCTCCTACGCCGGTCCCGGGACCAGGCGGCTGTGGCTGACGATGATCTCCCGTGACGCCGGGGGACGGCGTGCGCGGCATTTTCCTTCACGATTATTGAACTGAAGGTAATTTTCTGTCATCGTCGCCCTCGACACAACCGCTTCCGAGAGGCCACCCCCCATGCCGAGCAGAAGGACACTCCTCAAGGGTCTCGCCCTCGCCGCCGCCGCGTCCGCGGTGCCGCTGCCCGCCTACGCCGATCCCACCACGACCCCCACCGCCACCACGACCGCCTCGGAGGCCGCGTACGTCCCGCCGCTGCACCAGATGCGCGGCATGTGGATCGCGTCGGTGGCCAACATCAACTGGCCCTCGAAGCAGGGGCTGTCCGCCGACGAGCAGAAGGCGGAGCTCAACGCCTGGCTCGACCTGGCCGTGCAGCGCAGGCTCAACTCCGTGTTCGTGCAGATCCGGCCGACCGCCGACGCGTTCTGGCCGTCGTCGTTCGAGCCGTGGTCGCACTGGCTCACCGGCGTCCAGGGGCAGGACCCCGGCTACGACCCGCTCGGCTTCGCCGTGGCCGAGACGCACAAGCGCGGCCTGGGCTTCCACGCCTGGTTCAACCCGTACCGCGTGTCGATGCAGACCGACCCCGCCAAGCTGCACCCCGAGCACCCGGGCCGCAAGCACCCCGAGTGGATCCTGCCGTTCGGCGGCAAGCTGTACTACAACCCCGGCCTGCCGGAGGTCCGCAAGTTCTGCCAGGACGCCATGCTCGACGCGCTCACCCGCTACGACATCGACGGCCTGCACTTCGACGACTACTTCTACCCGACCAACACCACGGCCTTCGACGACAGCGCCGCCTTCGCCCAGTACGGCGCCGGCTTCCCCGACCTGGCCACCTGGCGGCGGCACAACGTCGACCTCATGGTCTCGGAGATGCAGCAGCGCGTACGCGAGGTCAAGCCGGAGGTCGCCTGGGGCATCAGCCCGTCCGGCATCTGGCGGAACAAGGCCAGCGACCCGCTCGGCTCCGACACCAACGGCGGCCAGTCGTACGACGGGCTGCACGCCGACACCCGCGGCTGGGTGAAGAAGGGCTGGCTCGACTACATCGCGCCCCAGCTCTACTGGTACATGGGCCAGCCGCCCGCCGACTACTCCAAGCTCGTGCCGTGGTGGGCGAGCGTGGCCGACGGCACGAACACGCTGCTGTGGATCGGCCAGGCCGCCTACAAGGCCGGCGACCCGGCGCAGGCCGTCGACTGGCAGGACCCGGCGGAGCTGTCCGACCACCTCACGCTCAACCGCGCCCACCCGCAGGTGTCGGGCGACATCTGGTACAACGCCAACGACGTGCGCGTGGACCGCATCGGCTCGATCAGCACGGCGGTCACCAACCACTACACGCGTCCCGCCCTGGCGCCCGTGCTGCCGCGCCTGGCCGGCGGCGAGCCGCCGCGCCGCCCCGTGCTCGCCTACGCGCTGCGCCGCCCCGGCGGGGTCGAGGTGCGCGCGGTCGCGACCGGGCACGACGAGCCGTTCCAGTTCGCCATCTTCCGCTTCTCCGGGCGGCCCGCCGCGGGCGCGTTCGACGACGCGCGCAACCTCGTCGCCGTCGTCCCCGGCGACCGTCAGGTGCGCTGGCTCGACCCGGAGGGCAAGCGCGGAGACCACTACCACGTGGTGGCCGTGGACCGGGTCAACCGGACCAGCAAGCCCAGCAACGGCTTCGTGGTGCTTTAACCGATTCTGAAGGAGCGCGATGCGGGTTCTCGGCCTCATCTCCGGCACGTCGCACGACGGCATCGACAGCGCCGTCGTCGACTGGTCGCTGTCCGGCGGAACACTCACCGGTGTGGTCGAGCACACCGGCGAGGAGCCGTACGAGCCCGGCCTGAGGGCCCGCATCGTGGCCGCCCTGCCGCCGAACCGGGTGGACATGGGCGAGGTGTGCGCGCTCGACACCCTCATCGGCCAGGCGTTCGCCGAGGCCGCCGGGCACGCGCCGCGGGCCGACCTGATCTGCTCACACGGCCAGACGCTCTTCCACTGGGTCGAGGACGGCCGGGTCAGGGGCACGCTCCAGCTCGGCCAGCCCGCCTGGATCGCCGAGCGCACCGGCCTGCCGGTCGTGTCGGACGTGCGGGCGCGCGACGTCGCGGCCGGCGGGCAGGGCGCGCCGCTCGTTTCGTACCTCGACCTGCTGCTCATGGCCGGGCTGCCGGGCCGCTCCGGCGCGCTCAACCTGGGCGGCATCGCCAACCTGACCGTGCGCGAGCCGGCCATCGCCTACGACACCGGCCCCGCGTGCGCGCTCATCGACGCGGCCGCCCCGCCGTACGACGAGGACGGCGCGCTCGGCGCGGCCGGGACCGTGGACGAGAGCCTGCTCGCGGAGCTGCTCGCCGAGCCGTACTACGCCAAGGAGCCGCCGAAATCGACCGGTAAAGAGTTGTTCGCCCCGGGCTACGTCAAGGCGGACCTGCCCCTGCCGGACCTGGTGGCCACGCTGACGGCGCTGACCGCCGAGACCGTGGCGGCGGAGATCCGCCGGCACCGGCTCGACACGGTGGTCGTGTCGGGCGGCGGCGTCCGCAACCCCACGCTCATGGGCATGCTGCGCGCCCGCGTGCCGGGCGCCCGGCTGGTGACCAGCGACGAGCTCGGCGTTCCCGCCGGGGCCAAGGAGGCGATCGCCTTCTCGCTGTTCGGCTGGCTGACCGCGCACGGACTGCCCGCCACGGTGCCGAGCTGCACGGGCGCCACCGGGGCACGGGTGCTGGGCACGCTGACGCCCGGCTCCGATCCGCTGACGCTGCCGGCGCCCCTCGCCGAGGCGCCGATCGCGATCCGCTTCGCCTAGAGCATCTACGAGGCCCGGCGGCCCGCCGCGGACGGCTGGTCGGCCGGGGTGCCCGTGCGCTGCGGCGGCACCACGGGGGTCGGCCGGACCAGGCCCAGCGCGACGACCTCGTTGGCCAGCCGGGTGCGCCGGTTGGTGCCCTCCGGGATGCGGAACTTCTGGTACAGCCGCAGCAGGTGCTGCTTGACCGCGGCCTCCGTCACGACCAGGTCGTCGGCGATCTCCCGCGCCGTCGCCGGGGCCACGAACGCCTCGTCGGACAGCGCCGGCCGGCAGAGCGAGGTCAGCACGTCGACCTCGCGTCTGGTCAGCTCGGGGGCCGCCGCCCTGCGGAGCTCGACCTCGGGAGCGAAGTCCTCGCGGGGAACCCCGCCGATGCGACCGCGCGCCGCTCCGAAGGAGACGACGTCGCCGTCGTCCAGGACCCTCCGGGCGATCGGCCTGCCATTCACCCGCGTGCCGTTGCGGGACAGGCCCAGGTCAACGACGTACAGGTAGGGTCCTCGCCTGACGAACTCGGCATGGAGTCGAGACACGCTGGGATCGGTCAGCCGGATGTCGACACCGCGGCCCCTCCCCACCGTCGTGATCTCGGGGCGCAACGGGACGACCTCACCGGTGTCCTCGACGCGTATGAACGGCCCCTCCACGGCAGTTCCTCCCCAGGTAGCCCGCCGTAACTGTTACTACAGCTCCGGCTTACCCAAACGAGGGGATGGGGAATCGCCTTTGCCATAAGGAGAATGACGCGTGAAATTGGTCTGGACCTTCGCAGACGGTTTTGCCTGCTCACGGGTAGACTTCCACCGAAGATAACCGGAGGAAAGACTCATGGCGGACAAGCCCACGAAAGGCCTGGCCGACGTCGTAGCCGCGTCCACAGCGTTGAGCGACATCGACGGTAAGGCCGGTCGCCTGTTCTACCGGGGATACGACATCCACGACCTGGCAGGCAGAGCGACGTTCGAAGAGACCGCGCATCTGCTCCAGCGGGGCAAGCTGCCCACCCGGGAGGAGCTCGACGCCTTCGGGGCCGAGCTGGTGCGAGGCCGAGAGCTGGGCGCGCTCGCCGCGGCGAACATCGCCGAGATCGCCGAGAAGCAGAAACCCATGGAGGCGCTGCGCAGCCTCGTCTCGCTGACCGCCGCGGACGATCCCGACCGCGACTCGATCGCCCCCGAGGCGAACCTGCGCAAGGCCGCCCGTCTGACCGCCCAGCAGCCGCTGCTCGTGGCCCGCTACCACGCGGCCCGCACCGGCGGCAGCGCGCCGGACCCGGACCCGGGGCTCAGCATCGCGGCGAACTTCCTTCTCCAGGTCACCGGCCGGGAGCCCGGCGCCCGGGAGGTGGAGCTCTTCGACGCCTGCCTGGTGCTGCACGCCGACCACACGATGAACGCCTCGACGTTCGCGGCCCGGGTGTGCGCCGCCACGCTGTCCGACATGCACTCCGCGATCGTCGCCGCCATCGGCACGCTCAAGGGCCCGCTGCACGGCGGCGCGAACGAGCAGGTCATGAAGACCCTGGAGTCGATCTCGCCCGGTGACGTGGCGAGCTCGGTCCGCGAGAAGCTGGCCGCGGGCGAGAAGATCATGGGCTTCGGCCACCGCGTCTACAAGACGGAGGACCCGCGGGCCACGCATCTGCGCCGGATGTCGCAGGAGCTGGCGGAGGCGTCCGGCGACGACACGTACTACCGGATGTCGAAGGAGATGGAGGAGGTCGTCTTCGACACGAAGGGCCTCTACCCGAACGTCGACTTCTACGCCGCGACGGTCTACCACTACCTCGGCATCCCGACGGACCTGTTCACGCCGGTCTTCTCGATCAGCCGCATGGCGGGCTGGACGGCCCACGTGATCGAGCAGCACGCCGACAACCGCCTGATCCGTCCCGACAGCGAGTACATCGGAGAGCGGGACCAGAAGTGGAAGCCGATCGAGGAGAGGTGACTCAGTCGGACGAGAGCTGGGGACCGTACCCGCTGATCCTGGCGGGTGCGGTCGTGGCCGTCGCCGTGACCCTGCTCGTGGACCCGCGGTGGGGCGGGTTCGCGCTGGGCGGCGCGGTGATGGTGGCCGCCGCCCTGCGCTTCGCGGGGTACGGCGGCGTGCTGGCCGTGCGCAGCAGAAGGACGGATGCCGTCACGCTGGGCGTGTTCGGTTTCGTGCTCGTGCTGACCTCCCTGTTGTTGGGGAACAACGAGCTCAAGGCCCTCATCATGTCCCTTTTCGCACGCTGACTTGGCCGTCCGATAGCCTCGACGCATCGATTCATTGAAGGGGAACCATTCGCATGCCCAAGATCAAGGTGGAGGGTCCGGTCGTCGAGCTTGACGGCGACGAGATGACCAGGATCATCTGGCAGTTCATCAAGGAACAGTTGGTCCTTCCCTACCTCGACGTCGACCTGAAGTACTACGACCTCGGCGTCGAGCACCGTGACGCCACGGACGACCAGGTCACGATCGACGCCGCCAACGCCATCAAGCAGTACGGCGTGGGTGTGAAGTGCGCCACGATCACTCCGGACGAGGCGCGGGTGGAGGAGTTCGGCCTGAAGAAGATGTGGCGGTCGCCGAACGGCACCATCCGCAACATCCTCGGCGGCGTCATCTTCCGCGAGCCGATCATCATGTCGAACGTGCCGCGGCTGGTGCCCGGCTGGACCAAGCCGATCGTCGTCGGCCGTCACGCGTTCGGCGACCAGTACCGCGCCACCGACCTCAAGGTCCCCGGCGAGGGCACGCTGACCCTGACGTTCACCCCGAAGGACGGCTCCGAGCCGATCGAGCTGGACGTCTACGACTTCCCCGGCCCGGGTGTCGCGCTGGCGATGTACAACCTGGACGAGTCGATCCGTGACTTCGCGCGGGCGTCCATGCGGTACGGCCTGTCCCGCAACTTCCCGGTCTACCTCTCGACGAAGAACACGATCCTCAAGGCGTACGACGGCCGCTTCAAGGACATCTTCGCCGAGGTGTACGAGAGCGAGTTCAAGGCCGACTTCGAGAAGGCCGGCCTGACGTACGAGCACCGCCTGATCGACGACATGGTCGCCGCGGCCCTGAAGTGGGAGGGCGGCTACGTCTGGGCGTGCAAGAACTACGACGGCGACGTCCAGTCCGACACGGTCGCGCAGGGCTTCGGCTCGCTCGGCCTGATGACCTCGGTCCTGATGACGCCCGACGGGCGCACCGTCGAGGCCGAGGCCGCCCACGGCACGGTGACCCGGCACTACCGCCAGCACCAGCAGGGCAAGCCGACCTCCACGAACCCGATCGCGTCGATCTTCGCGTGGACCCGCGGCCTCGCCCACCGGGGCAAGCTCGACAACACCCCCGCGGTGACCGAGTTCGCCGACACGCTGGAGCGGGTCTGCATCGAGACCGTCGAAGGCGGTCAGATGACCAAGGACCTGGCGCTGCTGGTCGGCGGCGACGCCGAGTGGCTCACCACCCAGGACTTCCTGGCCGCGCTGGACGAGAACCTCAAGAAGAAGATGGCTTGATCGTCCCGTTGGGGAAGGGCCGCCTCCGGGCGGCCCTTTTCGCTGTTCGGGGCCATCTCTTGGGGTTCCGGCGGGCGTGGCGTAGTTGATCACCAGGGTAGGAGCCTCCCAAGGAGTCGTACGCGTCTCGGGGGGTTCGGATGCGACTGCGTGTCTTGAGCGGAGTGGGCCTGGCGGCGGTGGTCGTGATCGCGGGTGGCTGCGGCAGCGAGCCCGCTCCCACGTCCAGCAGCGGCAAGGCCGACACGGCGGCCCAGACCAAACAGACCCGGGCGGCCAAGGTCGCCGCCGCGGCCAAGGTCAAGGCGAACGAGCTCGGCCAGGTGCCGGTGCTGATGTTCCACCGGGTCATCCAGAACCCGACGACGACGGACGACAGGACTCCGGAGCAGTTCCGCTCCGACCTCGAACGGCTCGCCGCCGACGGCTACGTGCCGGTCACCGCGGCCGAGTTCGTCACCGGCAAGATGGACATCCCCGCCGGGACGCACCCGGCCGTGCTGACCTTCGACGACTCCTCGCCGTCGCAGCTCTCCCTGGACGAGGTCGGCAATCCCAAGCCGGACACCGCGGTCGCGATCCTGCGCGAGGTGGCGGCCAAGCACCCCGGGTTCCGGCCGGTGGCCACGTTCTACGTGACGCGCGACATGTTCGGCAAGACCGTGCGCGAGGAGCAGGCGGAGACGCTGCTCTGGCTCAAGCAGAACGGCTTCGACATCGGCAACCACACGCGCGACCACGTCAACCTGCGCGGAAAGTCGAAGAAGGAGGTCGAGGAGCAGATCGGCTCGATCGCCCAGCAGATCGGCGCCCTCGCCTACGTCAAGCCCGTCACGCTGGCCCTGCCGTACGGCAACCAGCCCAGCCGGAAGGAATGGGCGGCCCGGGGCAAGCTGGGCGACGTGTCGTACGAGCACGCCGGCGTCTTCCTGGCCGGCTACACCCCGGCGCCGTCGCCGTTCAGCCGCTCCTTCGACCCGCTCGGCATCCCGCGCATCCGGGCCATGGACAAGAAGGGCGACTGCGCGCAGTTCTGCTCCACGGCGTGGCTCGACTGGCTGAAGAACAACCCGGACATGCGTTACACCTCGGACGGCGACGTGACGACGGTGGCCTTCCCCAAGTTCAAGGACCCGTTCCTGCGCACCACGTACAAGACCCGCGCCCTGCCGTACTAGCTCCCGGCTACCGCAGTGTGCCCACCACGATCGGCGACGGCGCGTCCAGCCGCAGCGGCGTCACGGTCCCGTCGGCCGGGCTCAGCAGGTGGCAGGCGACCTCGCCATGGGGGCCGCGGGTCTCGGTGACGAGCGCGTCCGCGCTCTCCCAGCGCAGGATCGCGCGGACGCGCCACCCGGCGGGCAGCCGTGGCACGACGGTGCGCGCGGGCCGCTCCCCGCGCGCGTCGGTCAGGACGACGCCGCGCGGCACGGGCCCGCCGGGCGTGGACTCGGTGGCGACCGTGGCCAGCGTGTCCCCGGCCGGTGAGGGGACGGCCGTCGTGGCCTGGTGGCCGGGCAGCTCGGCGCGGCTCACCACGTCGCCGTCCGCCGACCGGACGACGTACGAGCCGGAGGTGACGTGCCCGGGGAAGCGGCCGGAGGGCTTGACGCTCACCAGGGCCGGGCCGCGGTCGGTCCATCCGAGGGCCCGCTCGCCCCGCGGCAGGCGACGGACCCCGCCGCCCGCCACGTCCACGATCATGGTGATGCCCGGGGCGACCTCACCCGTGTCATCGACCCGGTCGTCGGCGACCAGGAGGCGCCGACCGTCGGGGGAGAGCATCGGTTCCTGCCCGCCCAGGCCGGGCTCGGGCGGCTCGCCCGTCTTCACCGGCAGGGGCGTGGTGGTGCCCTTGAGCAGGTCCGCGACGACGTACCGGTGCTGCTTCGGGTGCCAGTAGGCGGCGCGCGTGCCGTCCCGGCTGAGGGTGAGCGGGCCGCTGCCGAAGGCGTAGGGCAGCCACCACCGCTCCCCGCGGGTGGAGACGAGCACCCAGTGCTTGCACGTCTCCGCCCCGTCGTCGCAGGCCGGCCGGTACGCGTACCGTACGGGCGCCGGAGCGGGGCCCCTGAGCTCGCGCGGGCCCGGCGTGGGCACGACCGGGCCCTGGTCAGGGCGGACGAACCGGACGGGAGGCTGCGACCACACGGGCGCGGTCACCCAGACTCCCGCCACGACGGCCAGCACGGCAGCGCCGTACGTCCACGGGCCCCTCATCGGAGCCGGCCGAACACCGCGTCGTCCAGGTCGCCGGGCAGGCCATCGGCCGGGCCGCTCCTGCCGGTGGCGGGGTCGGCCAGGTGGTGCCTCGCCTGGCCCGGGTCCCGTGTCTCGACGCTGACGAGCAGCCTGCCGCCGGCCGACCAGCCGGCGGTCTCCGGGGCCCCGTAGTGGGCGGGCAGGCGCATCGGGACGAGCCGGAGCACCTGGCCGGTGCGGGGGTCCATCGTCACGAGGTCGTCGCCGGCGATCACGGCCAGCGCGCTCCCGTCGGGGGTGGCCAGCGCGTCCAGGGTGGGGTCGAAGGGCACGCGGGTGAGCGCGGCGCCCCGGCGGTCGAGGGTCACGAGCTCGGTGTCCGGCGCGCCGGGCAGGGCCCGCCGGCCGGCGGTCGCCACCACACCGTCGGGGCCCAGGCCGAGGACGCGGCTCACACCGGGCAGGCGTGAGCGGGCTCCGGTCCGCGCCTCGACCAGCTCCACGCCGGCGGCCGAGGTCAGCGCCACCAGGCCGCCGTCGGCGGAGAGGGCCGGCTCGGGCACGCTCTCGTCGTCCAGCGGGCCGGTGAGGTGGATCAGGCGCATGGTGGTGAGGTCGAGCAGCACCAGGCGGCGTGAGGCGCCGTCGAGGTAGACGACGTGGTGGCCGTCCCGGCTCAGCGCGAGCGGGGCGGGCCGGCCGCGCGGCCCGCCGCTCGTCAGACGGGCGACGGCCGGGCCGAGGACACGGGGGACGCTGGGCGTGACGGACAGCTCCCACCTCTGCCGCTCCCGGTCCAGCCGGGCGTACCGGAGCGGTTCGCCGACGGGGGACAGGGGCGGCCTCGGCGCGGTCGCGGCGGCGGCCCGCCGCACGCCCCAGCCGTCCGCGCCCGTCACATAGTCCCAGGAGGTCACGGTCCGGCCGGTCAGCCAGGCGTGCTGTCCGCTCTCGTCATACGGACCGTACCGGGACTCTGGCGCGGTCCCCCAGACGGTCCAGCCCGCGAGGAGGCCGATGGTCGTCGCGACGGCGAGGGCCGCGCCCACCAGGCGCTTCAGCGGCCCTCGTGGGCGCTCGGCGGCCCGCTCCGGGGTGACCTGCCACGGCCTGATCGCATGGATCAGGGCGAGGAGGGGCAGCAGGACGTCGCAGACGAGCGAGGCGGAGTCACGCAGCAGGTACGGGAAGTCGGGCAGGCCGCCGCTGGACGCGGTCCACAGGGCGACGGCGGTGCCACCCGCGAGAAGTGCGCGCGCCGACCGCGCCCGCAGCGCCAGCTCGGCGGCGACCAGGTCCACCGGCCCGGCGGGCAGGGCGCGCCGGTGCAGGTCCCTGACCAGCAGGTGGACGGCCGGCACCGAGGCGAGCGCCAGCGTCGCGCCGAGGCGTTCGGCGACACCGACCTCCATGCGGAACGAGCGAGCGACGGTGCTCAGGGCGATCCCGCAGGCGAGGACGGCGGCGACTCGCCAGATGCCGGCGAGTGCGCGCGGGGCCAGGCGCATGCCCGCGGGCCGGACGCGATCCGGCACTGAACGGCTGCGTGCTATTTCGGCTGCTATTACGCCGAAAAACCACCCGATAACCGGATAGTAAGGCGAAGCCGGGAACGATTCCTGGACCATCGCGGCCAGGGCGACCGCGGCTCCGGCGCCTGCTCCCGCATAGCGGAATCGCCGGTCCGCGCGCAGTCTGCGGGCGACGCCGGCCGCGTTGTACGGGGTGAGCGTCAGGCGCTGCCGCCGGGCGAATCTCACCGATTCTGCGGCGAGCACCGGCTCACGGGCGAGGAGAACGACGGCCCCGATCGTCACCGCCAGCACGACGAGGAACGCCGCCGCTAACAAGAATCGGCTTTCGTCACGGCGGAGAAAGTAGCAGAATCCGGAATCTCACGCCTGGGGGATTTTTAGTGCTTTCTAGTGAAATAGCAGACCGACTCGTGGCCGAAGCCGCCACAGCGCGAAGAGCCGGGGCGCGCGGGCTCAGCTGGGCGCCCGTCGCGGTGGCGCTGGTGCCTGCCCTCCTGGCGCTGCTGTGGGCGAGCGGCGCCGTGGTGCCGCGCCTCGGGGACGGAGGACGTGGGGGCGGCCTCACGTTCTTCGTGGACTCGTACGAGGAGAGTGCCACCACTCACGAGACACGGCGGTTCGTCAACGAAGGATGGACGCCGGTCACGCTGACCGGGGTGGGCGTCCGCACGGAGGGGCTCGTCCTGCGCTCGGCGGCGATGACCGGCGGCGGCCGCTTCCCGCACGTCCTCGCGCCCGGTGCGGAGGTGCGGCTGGACCTGATGTGGGAGGTCCAGGACTGCCCGGCCGTGCGGACGGAACCGGTCGAGCTGATCTTCGAGGTGAGCCACTGGTGGGGGACCTCCACCGGGACCGTCGAGCAGGACCCGGACAGCCCGTCCGCGCTGGACGACGTGTGCGGCCCCTGAGCGTGACGCCGCCGCGGTCGCGTGTCACCGTTGCGGACAGGAAGACCCAGGCGTGGATCACGAACGGTTAACGCCACCCTGAGAACTTCCTGCACGTCGTAAAGTTTGCCTCGTCGGGCCGTAAGCACAGTGTGGGGAAGACGAATGCCGCAGATCTCGCCGCTGGTGACCGGCGACCCCGGCGAGCTGGGGTCGTTCCGGCTGACCGGACGGATCGGGGAGGGCGGCCAGGGCATCGTCTACCTGGGCGTCGACGAGCACGGCGAGCGGGCGGCGATCAAGCTGCTGCACGTCAAGTTCAGCGGTGACACGATCGCGCGCTCGCGCTTCGCCAGGGAGCTCAAGGCCGCCAAGCGGGTGGCGTCGTTCTGCACCGCCCGGGTCATCGAGGCCGACCTCGAGGGCGACGCGCCGTACATCGCCAGCGAGTACATCGACGGGCGCGCCCTGCGGGACATCGTCGACACGGACGGGCCGCTGCGGGGCACGGTGCTCGACCGGCTGGCCATCGGCACCGCGACCGCGCTGACCGCCATCCACCACGCCTCGATCATCCACCGCGACTTCAAGCCCGACAACGTGCTCATCGCCGCCGACGGGCCGCGCGTGGTCGACTTCGGGATCGCCCGCATCATCGACTCGACCGGGACCATCACCAGCCGGGCCATCGGCACCCCCGCCTACATGGCGCCGGAGCAGATCGCCGGCGACGACGTGGGCCCCTACACCGACGTGTTCGCGTGGGGCGCGACGATCGCTTTCGCGGCCTCCGGCCAGGCCGCCTTCGAGGGCAACTCGATCGCGGTCGTGCTCAACCGGATCCTCAACCACGAGGTCGACGTGAGCATGATGCCGGAGCCGCTGCGGAGCGTGGTGCGCTCGGCGCTGTCCAAGTCGCCCGAGGAGCGGCCCTCGGCCGACCAGATCCTGCTCCGGCTGCTCGGCCAGCCGGAGACGGCCGGGGCGTCCACGGCGGTCCTCACCCGTGGCGCGCAGGTGGCCACCGACGACACCACGCCGTTCCTGCGCGTCTCGACGACCCTGGCGCCTCAGGGGCATCCCCGCACGACGACGGGCGGCTCCGCGCGTGACGCCGGTGCGGCAGGCGGCGCGCCCGCCGCGTACACCGGAGGGACCTCCGGGGTGCGCGAGGGAGGGATTCCCGGGCACACGGGCGGCGGGGCCGATCGCGGCGCGGACGCCGACGCGGAGACCTCCTTCATCCACGCCTCCGCGCTGCCGGCCGAGGCGCGGGCCACGACCGCCGGTGAGCAGGCGCCCCCCGGCGACCAGCACGCCGCCGACCAGCACACGGGCGACCAGCAGCCCGGCGATCACCAGTCCATCGGGCAGCACACCGGCGACCAGCATCCGGGCGATCAGCACGCGGGTCTGAAGGCGCTCGTCGGCAACACCGGGGTGCCGCCCGCGCCGCCCACCCAGCTCGGCGGCCTGGCGAGGACCCGCCGCCGCAAGGCGTGGTGGATCGCCCTGGCCACCGTGCTCGCCCTCGTCGTGGCCGGGAGCGTCGTCGCCCTGGCCAACGGCTGGCCGCAGCGCGCCCTGGGCCTGGGCCCGTCCGGCGGTGACACGCCCACGCCGTCGCGGACCTTCGCCAGCGTCATCGACAAGGTCGCCGGCACCGGCCGGCTCGTGATCGGCGTCAAGGGCGACCTGCCGGGCATCGGCCTGGCGCGCAACGGCGGGTTCGAGGGGTTCGACGTGGAGCTGGGCAGGCGGATCGCCGCCGAGCTGGGCGCGGCGAACCCGACGTTCGTCCGGGTGTCCGTCGGCAACCGCGACGACATGCTGGCCGACGGCTCCGTCGATCTGGTGCTCGCCACGTACTCCATCGACGACAGCGGCGTCGAGTTCGCCGGCCCGTACTACCTGGCCCACCAGGACGTGCTGGTGCACGACGGCGCCGGCATCGAGAAGGTCGAGGACCTGAAGGGCCGCAAGGTGTGCGCGGTCAACAGCCCCTCGGTCGGAAAGGTGCAGGCCCTGGTGGACGTGGAGCCCGTCACGGCCGGCAACTACGCCGAATGCATGGACCTGTTGCGCAGCGGCCGCGTCGACGCCGTGCCCGGTGACGATCTGATCCTGGCCGGGTTCGCCGGCCGCGAGAGCCTCCGCTTCAAGATTCTCGGCGCGAAGCTGAGCAACGAGCGTTACGCGGTCGGCATCCGGGGCGGCGACGTGCGGGCCTGCAAGACGGTCAGGAGCGTGATCGCCGACTTCTACCGGACGGGCGTCATGAAGCAACTGCTGACCCGGTATTTCGCAAAGGTGGACTTCACCTTGGAGCTGAAGCCGCCCGCGATGGAACCCTGCGGATGACGAACGGGTAGCATCCCAAAGTCAATGATTCGTCCTGTGAGTTAGGGGAAGGCCATGGCCACGCCCGTCAAGGTCACCGTCACCGGAGCCGCCGGTCAGATCGGCTACGCGCTGCTGTTCCGCATCGCGTCGGGCCAGCTGCTGGGCGCGGACGTGCCGGTCAAGCTGAGCCTGCTGGAGGTCCCGCAGGCCGTGAAGGCGGCCGAGGGCACCGCGATGGAGCTCGACGACTGCGCGTTCCCGCTGCTGTCCGGCATCGAGATCACCGACAACCCCGACGTGGCGTTCGACGGCGCCAACGTGGCCCTGCTGGTCGGCGCCATGCCGCGCAAGGCCGGCATGGAGCGGGGTGACCTGCTCGGCGCCAACGGCGGCATCTTCGGGCCGCAGGGCAAGGCGATCAACGACCACGCCGCCGACGACATCCGGGTCCTCGTCGTGGGCAACCCGGCCAACACCAACGCGCTCATCGCCCAGCAGAACGCCCCGGACGTGCCGGCCGAGCGGTTCACCGCGATGACCCGCCTCGACCACAACCGCGCGCTCTCCCAGCTCGCCGCCAAGCTCCAGGTGCCGGTCACCGACATCAGGAACATGACCATCTGGGGCAACCACTCGGCCACCCAGTACCCCGACCTGTTCCACGCCGAGGTGGGCGGCAAGGTCGCGGCCGAGCAGGTCGACGCCGAGTGGCTGCGCGAGACGTTCATCCCGACCGTGGCCAAGCGCGGCGCGGCGATCATCGAGGCGCGGGGCGCGTCGAGCGCCGCCTCGGCCGCCAACGCCGCGATCGACCACGTCTTCGACTGGGTCAACGGCGCCGAGTGGACCTCGGCGGCGGTCGTCTCCGACGGCTCCTACGGGGTGCCTGAGGGGCTCATCTCGTCCTTCCCGGTCCGCTCGGCCGGCGGCCGGTACGAGATCATCCAGGGCCTGGAGATCGACGCGTTCTCGCGCGAGCGCATCGACGCCAGCGTGCAGGAGCTCGTCGAGGAGCGCGACGCGGTCAGGTCCCTCGGCCTCATCTGATCCTGCCCGGCGGCCCCCGGCCCCATCGAGCCGTCCGTATCGGCGCGCGTCCCGTTCGCGGGGCGCGCGCTTCGCTTTGCACGGGGACAGCGGGCGCGGACGCTCATGGGAGGACGGCGGAGGCGGAGGGCGACGGCGTGTTCCGCTCGCCCGTGCCGGGGCAGGAGATCCCCGAGGGGGCATGAGGAGCTGATGAGGCCGTGGCGAACACGACTCCGGCGGCGGCCGAGAGGCTGCCCAGCACGACGGCTGAGCCGAAGAGCAGCTTCATGACCCTGGGCGAAGACGTGACCCTAGGTGAAAAGGTCCTCACATTTCGGTATCACAGCACATATCGCGCCGTCGCATGCGTCATTTGCCGGAAAGCGCCGTCCAGGCGTCGGAGACGATGTCCCGGATCGACGCCCGCTCGGCCTTCCAGCCCAGTTCACGCTGGATCTTCTCCGAGGAGGCCACCAGCACGGCCGGGTCGCCGGCGCGGCGCGGCCCGACGACGGCGGGGATGTCGTGGCCGGTGACCTCGCGGCAGACCGAGACGACCTCCTGCACGGAGAAGCCGGTGCCGCTGCCCAGGTTGTAGATCTGGTGCCGCCCCTCGCGGACCGCGTCGAGCGCCAGCAGGTGGGCACGGGCCAGGTCGCTCACGTGGACGTAGTCGCGCACGCAGGTGCCGTCGGGCGTCGGGTAGTCGGTGCCGAACACGCTGACCGACTCGCGCTCTCCGGTGGCGACCTTGAGCACGTTCGGGATGAGGTGGGTCTCGATCGCGTGCCGCTCGCGGAAGCGGCCGTAGGCGCCGGCCACGTTGAAGTAGCGCAGGCTCACCGCGCCGAGGCCGCGCAGGCCGGCGTAGGCGGTGAGTGCGGTGTCGACGGCCAGCTTCGAGGCGCCGTAGGGGTTGGTCGGCCGCGTGGGGTCGCTCTCCTGGATGGGGGAGCGCTCCGGCTCGCCGTACGTGGCGGCGGTCGAGGAGAACACGATGCGGCGCACGCCCTGCTCGTGCATGGCCTCCAGCAGCGCCAGCGTGCCGCCGAGGTTGTGCGACCAGTACAGGCCGGGCTGCTCCACCGACTCGCCCACCAGCGACCTGGCCGCGAAGTGCAGCACCGCCTCCGCGCCGGCGAGCGCGTCGTGCGCCTCGGTGATCGAGCCCTCGACGAACCGGGCGCCGTCCGGCACCGCGTCCGCGTGGCCGGTCGACAGGTCGTCCAGCACCGTCACCTCGTGCCCAGCCTCGACGAGCTGGGCAGCCACGACACTTCCCACGTATCCGGCGCCGCCGGTGACCAGAAGCCTCATGATGTCTACTCCTGTGCGAATATGTTTGATTATGTACGACTTGCCGTTCAGCATACGCCCGAAAGGCGTTGAGTACGCTGCCAACCACCATGTTTGACGCTGTCGTGGCCAACATCGCCCTCGTCCTGGTCTTCATCCTCGTGGGCGGCTTCTTCGCGGCCGCGGAGATGGCGATGGTCAGCCTGCGCGAGAGCCAGGTGCGCAAGCTCGCCGAGCAGGGCCGTCGCGGCGAGCGGGTGGCCAAGCTGGCCCTCGACCCCAACCGCTTCCTGTCGGCCGTGCAGATCGGCGTGACCGTCGCCACCATGCTCTCGGCCGCGTTCGGCGCCGACCGGCTCGGCCTCCAGCTCGTCCCCGTGCTGGAGGGCTGGGGCGTGCCGGTCGCCGTCGCGCCCGTGCTCGCCCTGGTGCTGGTCACCCTGGCCATCTCGTACGTGTCGCTGGTGCTCGGCGAGCTGGCCCCCAAGCGGCTGGCCCGGCAGCGGGCCGAGGGGTTGTCACTGTTCGTGGCGCCGTTCCTCGACCGGATCGCCGCGCTGTCGCGGCCGGTGATCTGGGCCCTGTCGAAGTCCACCGACGGCGTGGTCAAGCTGCTCGGCGGCAACCCGCATGCCGACAGGGAGGAGGTGACCACCGAGGAGCTGCGCGACATGGTGGTCGGCCACACCGACCTGACCACCGACGAGCGCAACCTCATCGCCGAGGTGTTCGCCGCGGGCAAGCGCCAGGTGCGCGAGGTGATGCTGCCCCGGACCGAGGTGGAGTTCATGGAGGCCGACACGCCCCTGGCCGAGGCCGCGGTGCTCGCCGCCGGGATGCCCCACTCGCGCTTCCCCGTCTACCGCGAGTCGTACGACGAGGTCATCGGCTTCGTCCACGTCCGCGACCTGCTCGACCCCGTGCTGACCGGCCGCATCGAGCCGATCAGCGAGCTGGTGCCGATCAGGCCGGTCAAGTACGTGCCCGCCTCCAAGCGCATCCTCACCACGCTGTCGGAGATGCGCGGCGAGGGCCACCACCTGGCCATCGTGGTCGACGAGTACGGCGGCACCGCCGGCATCGTCACCCTGGAGGACCTGGTCGAAGAGCTCATCGGCGACATCAGAGACGAGTACGACATCGAGGACGACACCGTGATCCTCCCGGCCGGCGAGATCGAGATCGACGGGCTGACCAATCTCAACGACTTCGCCACCGAGACCGGCATCAGGCTGCCCAGCGGGCCGTACGAGACGCTCGGCGGCTTCGTCATGGCGATGCTCGGCCACGTCCCCGAGGTGGGCGAGACCGTGGAGATCCCCGGCTTCGAGCTGACCGTCACGGAGCTGGACGGACGCCGTATCGCCAGGGTGAGGGTGAAGCGCGGCCTGGCGGTTGAGTCGCCGCCCGACCAGGATTCCTGACACAATTGTGTGCCATGGCCAGACCTCGTGTTCTTTCCGGCATCCAGCCCACCGCGGACTCCTTCCACCTGGGCAACTACCTGGGTGCGGTCCGTCAGTGGGTCCCGATGCAGGAGACCCACGACGCCTTCTACTGCGTGGTCGATCTGCACGCGATCACCGTGCCGACCGACCCGGCCGATCTGCGCCGCCGCACCCGCGTGGCCGCCGCCCAGCTCTTCGCGGCCGGGCTCGACCCGGAGCGCTCGACCGTCTTCGTGCAGTCGCACGTACGGCAGCACAGCGAGCTGGCCTGGGTGCTCAACTGCCTGACCGGCATGGGCGAGGCGGCCCGGATGACGCAGTTCAAGGACAAGGCCGCCAAGTTCGGCGAGAGCGCCGCGAGCGTGGGGCTGTTCACGTACCCGATCCTGCAGGCCGCCGACATCCTGCTCTACCACGCCGAGCGGGTCCCGGTCGGCGCGGACCAGAAGCAGCATCTGGAGCTCACCCGCGACCTGGCGCAGCGCTTCAACCACCGCTTCGGCGACACGTTCACCCTGCCCGAGCCGCACATCCTCAAGGAGGTCGAGAAGATCACCGACCTCCAGGAGCCGTCGGCCAAGATGTCCAAGTCGTCCTCCAGCCCGGCGGGCATCCTCGACGTGCTCGACCAGCCCGGCCCGCTGCGCAAGAAGGTCATGCGCGCGGTCACCGACACGGGCTCGGAGGTGCTGTTCGACGAGGAGAACAAGCCGGGCGTGTCCAACCTGCTGCGCATCCAGTCGGCGCTGACCGGCACGCCCATCCCCGAGCTGGTCGCCCGCTACGAGGGCCAGGGCTACGGCACGTTCAAGAAGGACGTGGCGGAGTCCGTGGTCGACACGTTCACGCCGATCCGCGAGCGTACCGAGAAGCTGCTCGCCGACGAGGCGGAGCTCGATCGCCTGCTGGCGATCGGCGCCCGGCGCGCCGGCGAGGTGGCCGAGGAGACGATGGAGCAGGTCCGCGACAGGATCGGCTTCCTGCCCGGAGCCTGACGGACCGGACGCCGGCCCGGCCACGAGCCGCCCGGATCGGGCGCCCGGCCCCCGAGGGGGCCGGGCGCTCTTCGCGTCGTCAGCGGACCCTGCGCCGGCCCACCGCGAGCAGGACCTCGCGCAGGGCGTCCGCGGCCCGCCGCACGGCCTCCTCGGGGACGCCCGCCATCACCTCGGTGTGCGCCTTGCCCGAGGCCGCCAGCGCGGCGTCGGCCACGCGCAGCCCCTCGGGCGTCAGCCGCACCCACCGGCTGCGCGCGTCGCCGGGGTCCGCGGCGCGCTCGACGTAGCCGGCGGCCGTCAGGCGCTGGAGCACGTTGCTCGTGCCGCCGGAGGTCAGGAAGAGGGCCTTGGACAGCTCGCTCGGCTTCATGCGGTGCGGCGGGGGCGTGCGGCACAGCGCGGCCAGGATGTCGAACTCGGCGTAGGTGAGCCCGAGGTCGGCCAGCTCCGCCTTGACGGCCTCCTGGAAGAGCATGTCGAGGCGGGACGTCCGCTTGCTGAGCTCCAGCGCGGAGATCAGGGCCGACGGCATGCCGGCCTCGCGCCAGCGCGGGACGAGCCCGTCCACCTCGTCATGCTTCATGAGACGAGGATACTTGTGGGCTGATTGCTTTTCAGAAAGCTATTCACTAAGCTTTTCGCCATGGAAACAGTGATCAGGAACGGGATCGTCGTCGACACCGAGCCGGAGCCGGTCGTCATCGGGCCGGCCGACGTCCGGATCCGGGACGGAAGGATCGCGGAGGTCGGCCCCGGGCTGGCCGCCGCCGACGGGGCCGAGGTCATCGACGCGACGGGGAAGATCGTGCTGCCCGGCTTCGTCGACACCCACCGGCACACCTGGCAGGCCGCCATCCGGGCGACGATGCCCGACGCCACGTTCGGCGACTACCTCGGGCGTGTCCTCGGCGAGCTGGCCCCGGCCTTCCGGCCGGAGGACGTCCACGCCGGCAACCTCGCGGGCGCCCTGGAGTGCCTCGACGCGGGCGTCACCACGCTGCTGGACTGGTCGCACGTCCAGTTCACGCCCGAGCACACCGACGCCGCCGTGGAGGCGCTGCGGGCCTCGGGCGTCCGCGCCGTCCTCGGCTACTGCCACGGCGGGCCGCGCTCCGGGCTGGCCGCGGAGACCCGTCGCGTGCGCGACGCCCACTTCGCCGCGCCCGGCCTGGTCAGCATGGTCATGGCCGCGCTCGGGCCGGAGATCCTGCCCGAGGACCACGCGCTGGAGGAGCTGGAGACCGCCCGCGAGCTGGGGCTGCCCGTCACCGCCCACCTCGGCGGACACGGGCCGGAGAGCGCCGCCAGGGGGCTCGCCTTCCTGGAGTCCCACGGGCACCTCACGCCCGGCACGACGTTCGTCCACGCCAACCACTACGACGACGAGCAGCTCAAGGTCATCGCCGGCGCCGGAGGCGGCGTGTCGGTCTCGCCGATCGACGAGATGACGCTCGGCATCGGCTACCCGGTGACCGGGCGGGCACAGGCCGCCGGCGCGCCCGTCTCGCTCAGCGCCGACACCGTGACGTGCGCGCCCGGCGACATGTTCAGCCTCATGCGCACCGCGTACACGCTGGAGCGTGGCCGGCCGGGCGGCGCCGGGCTCGGCTTCACCACCAGGGACGTGCTGCGCATGGCCACGATCGACGGCGCCCGGGTGGCCGGGCTCGGCGACGTGACCGGATCGCTGCGGCCGGGCAAGCAGGCCGACCTCGTGCTCCTCAGCACGGCCACGCTCGGCATGGCCGCCTCGTACGACCCGATCGGCGCGATCGTCCTCAACGCCGACACCAGCGCCGTGGACACCGTCCTGGTCGGCGGGCGGGTGGTCAAGCGCGGCGGGCGGCTCGTGGGCCACGACGTCGCCGCGGCGCTCGACGCGCTGGCCGCCGCGGCGCGCCACGTCACCGCCGTGCTCGCCTGACACCCGCGCCGGGCCTCTCGTCCCGCGCGGCACCGCCTTGAGCGGCGAAAACAGTCCCCGATGGCAGACTTGACGGGCAGGTGCCGGGCAGGAGCCACTGACCGGGGCGAAAGGTGGCACGAGAACGATGGGCCTGTCCGAGCGGATCGAGGCGGTGAAGGCGCGCGGGCGCCGCCTGAGGGAGCACTGGCGGGTCCGCAGGCCGTCCGTCGACCACCTGATCCGGACCGTGCAGCGCTACCAGCTCCAGTCGGGCGACCGGCTGGCCGGCGCGGTCACGTACTTCGCGTTCCTGTCGTTCTTCCCGCTGCTGGCGCTGGGCTTCGCCGTGCTCGGCTACGTCCTGGCCAACGACCAGGCCGCTATGGAGGCGATGCGCAAGGCCGCCGAGGAGCAGCTTCCCGGCATCTCGGGCCGGCTCGACGTCTCCAGCATCGCCGCGGCCAAGGGCACGGCCGGGATCATCGGTCTGCTGGGCCTGCTCTACGCGGGGCTGGGCGCGATGGACGCGCTGCGCGGGGCGCTGCGGGAGATGTCGATGACCACGACGCCGCCGCTGGACTACTTCCGCGGCAAGCTGCGCGACCTCGCCTCGCTCGTCCTGCTGGGGGTGACGATGCTCGCCTCCGTCGTGGGGAGCGGCTTCGCCACCCAGGCCACGACCTGGGCGGTGCACCTGTTCGGCCTGGACGACACGCCGGTGAACAAGGCCGGGCTCTTCCTGACGGGCCTGTTCGCCGGCCTGGTCGCCGACTGGGTGCTGTTCGTCGTCGTGCTCGGCTGGGTCGCCCCGCCCACCCAGCCGTTCCGGGTGATCGCCAAGGGGGCGCTGCTCGGGGCGATCGGCTTCGGGCTGCTCAAGCAGCTCGCCGGGCTGCTGCTGAGCCACACGCTCAACAACCCGCTGTACGGGGCGTTCGCGGTCATCGTGGGGCTGCTGCTGTGGATCAACTTCTCGGCCCGGCTCGTCCTGTACGTCGCCGCGTGGACGGCCACGGCCGGGCTCAGCCCGCCGCCCACGCCTTCGCCGGTGCCGTCGAGCGGCTCACCCGCGGGCCTGCCCTCAGAGGCGTGACCGCCTGCGGTACAGGCCGAAGCCGAGCCAGGCCAGCCCGAACAGCAGCGCGCCGCCGACCACGAGCAGGCCGGTGCGGCGGCTGGAGTCGGTCTGCGCGGCGGCGGCCGTGCCGAGCAGCGAGCTCGGCCGGGGGCTCGCGGAGGCGGCCGGGGCGGGCGCGGCCTGCTGCTCGCGCACCGGCACCGCCGCCGGCAGCGGGTCCACCAGCCGCCCGACCGGCGTCACCTTGCCCCGCTCGGCGAAGCCCCAGTCGAGCAGCCCCGCCACCTCTTCCCAGAAGTAGCCGTCGTGGCGCATGATCGCGACGATGATCGTGTGGCCGTTCCGCGTGGCGGCGCCGACGAAGCTGCCGAGTGCCTTGGACGTCCAGCCGTTCTTGACGCCGATCATGCCCGGGTAGCGCCACAGCAGCTTGTTGTGGTTGCTGATCTCGTAGTAGTTCTTCGGCGCCGGGAACTTGGCGACCTTGGTGCTCACGTACCGCCTGAACGCGGGGTTGGCGAGGCCGGCGCGGGCGATCAGCGTGAGGTCGTAGGCGGAGCTGCTCTGCCCCGGCTGGTCGAGGCCGCTCGGGGTCTTGGCCACGGTGTCGTTGGCCTGGAGCTGGTGGGCCTCGGCGTTCATGTCCCGCAGCGTCTTGGCCAGGCCGCCGTTGGCCTCGGCCAGCGCCATGGCGGCGTCGTTGCCGGACGACATCAGCAGCGCCTTGAACAGGTCGTCGACCTTGTAGATCGGCTTGGTGGTCAGGCCGACGGCGCTGCCCTCCTGGTTGACGGCGTTGTCGCTGGGCCTGACCGTCCTGTCCTTGTCGAGCAGCGGGATCAGCGTCACGGCGGTCAGGATCTTGAGCGTGCTGGCCGGCAGGTAGCGGACATGCGGGTTCTTCGCCGCGAGGACCTCGCCGGTGTCGGCGTCGGCGATGACGTACGCGGTGGCCTTGGTCTTGGGCGGCTCCTTGACGCCGTCGGGCGCCACCAGGCCGTGGTGACCCAGCCGATCGCCGCCGACAGGGCTCGTCGGCGGTTCGGCCGGCGTGGCGTGGGCGGTCCCGGTGAGCGTGACCGCGGCGAGGAGTGCCGTGGCAGGCACCAGTTTCGTCCACATGGCGATCTCAGCGTAGCTTCGAGTTCTTGCGCATGTGGCGACACATTCCCCCGAAGGTCCTACCTCGATACTAGAGGGGTGGGTATGTCGCGAAAGATCGCCGGATTCCTCATTCTTCTCGGGATTTTCATGATCTTCGAGTGGGTGAATCTTGGGTTTAACCTGGCCGATGGCCATCCGACCGCGTTCTACGTGGTGCACGGCATTCTGATCGCCGTCAACCTCGTGCTCGGGGCCGTCCTGGGCGTCATCGGCTGGACGTCGCTCCGCAGAGGGCGAGCCGGGTCAGCCGATGCAACTCGTCAGCCTCCTCGCGCGAGTCGCCGATCGAGGTGAACCCCAGCTTCCCGTGCTCGGGGATCGCGCCCAGCAGGTGGAAGACGTTCCCCTTGCGGGCCGCGTGGTCGAAGCCGAGGCCGAGCCGGTCCACCATCCGCATCACCTCGCCGGGGGAGCGTCCCCGCAGGCAGGACGCCGAGCAGTTGTCGGTGGCGGTGTAGTACTTGGGCCGGCCGTCGGCCATGAGCAGTCCGGTCGCCGGGTCGTACGTGGCCCCGGTCGTCAGGATCGCGGCGCCGAACGGGTGCGTCGTGCCGCCGATGCGCAGGTTGATCTCGCACAGCAGCGCGGCGTAGCCGGCGTCGGCCTTGAGCGCGAAGAAGTCCATGCCGAACAGCCCGACCACGCCCCGTTCGGCCAGGATGGCGGCGATCTTCGCCGCCGACGCCCCGACCTCCGCCCGGTACTCCGGGGCGGCGGGGAACGTGCAGCCCTGGTAGACGTCGTTGTTGGCGCCGCCGAGCACCTGGTCGTGGGTGGCGACGACGTCGTGGTGGCCGCCCGGGGTGATCCGGGCCAGCGCGCTCGGGTAGTACAGCGGCCGGTGCTCGATGAACTCCTCGACCACCGCGCCGCGCTCGTAGATCTTCGCCGAGAAGGTGTCCCAGGTCTCGCCGTCCGCCGAGAAGCTGAACCGGGAGGCGTCGGGCACGTCGTCGCCGGGCTTGCGCACGATGGCGTTGCCGAGCCCGGAGTAGCCGTCGTTGAGCTTGACGATGACGCGCTCGCCGGGCAGCGCGTCGATGGCGTCCTGGATCTCCGCCTGGGTGCGCAGGTCGCCGAAGCCGCGCGCCATCGGCACGCCGGCCTCCTGCCCGACCTCGCGCGAGCCGCTCTTGGAGCCGTAGTGGGCCAGCGCGGTGGCCGGTCCGTAGAGGGGCACGCCGAGTGACGAGGCGAGCTCCTCCTCCAGCTCGCTCAGCACGAACGGCACCATCCAGGCGTCCTCGCCGTCGATGGCCGCGCGGACCTGCTCGACCATCTCGGGGCGGGCGAGCAGGCTCCGGGTGAGCGGCTGGGTGCGGGGGTCGTCGAGGCTGATGAGGGTGAGCCGCTTGGCCGCGTCCTCCGGGTCCGGCAGGAAGCCGAAGTAGTAGTCGACGATCTCCTGGTCGATGGGCACGGAGGAGAGGTAGACCACCTTGACCCCGGGCTCGCGGAGGCTGAGGAGGAGGAAGAGCAGCCGCTCCTCGTAGCACCTCGCGGCCGTGATGCGGCGCAGCTCGTCCTGCGGGAGGGAGAGCGAGGGCACGACCACCAGGGTCCCCTCGCTCGGCTCGAAGATGCTCAACCGTGCATACTTCTCCCCGAACGGGATTTTAGTGATCATAATGCGAGTGAAGCACGCATTTTTCGCGAAAGCAGCCGTCGTGGCAGTGTCATGACCATGACGGAAGGTGACAGGATTCGGAATCGCCCAGCACGTTTGGACGGAGTGTCCACGGGTCACCATCTAATGATCCGTTGTGACTATTTCAAGGTCACTTGCCCCCTCACAACCCGTGACAGGACCGGGTTACGGACATGCCGTCGGCTAATTTTTGGGGTAGTTGTCCGCGGGAAGGTGCGCGGGAGCGATAAAGTCGAAGCATCGCCCTCGGGCTCACGGTCACCCACCGTGCTCCCCGGGCTGCCGCGGTTGTCCTCCACATGGAGTCCTCCGGCCGCGCCCGTTTGCCGACGACCCCTGGCACCAGCCCGGTGGGTCGGGCTTTCGATCCGCCGGGTCGCTGCCCTGACCGGACAGCTGCCTTTGTGAGACCAGGACGGGATAGTAACGATATTGGACGATATGCGCCGTGGGCGTGGGGCAGAAGACGTCCCACGGCATGGACGGGACGGTGACTGATGCGGGGACGTGAGCTGCGGGGAGAACTCGACGCGTTCCTGGCCGAGCACGAGCAGGACCTGGTGGGCTTCCGTCGCGACCTCCACCGGCACCCCGAGCTCGCCTTCGCCGAGTACCGCACGACGCAGCGCATCGCCGACCGGCTGAGCGCCGCGGGCCTCGTCCCGTCCGTGCTCCCGCGCGGCACCGGCCTGATCTGCGACGTCGGCAGCGGCGACGGCCCCACCGTCGCGCTCCGCGCCGACATCGACGCGCTCGGGCTCCAGGACGAGAAGGACGTGTCCTACCGCTCGACCGTCCCGGGCGCCTGCCACGCGTGCGGCCACGACGTGCACACCACCATCCTGCTCGGCACCTCACTGTTCCTCGCCCAGCAGGCCGCGGCGGGGCTGCTGCCCGGCCGCGTGCGCCTCATCTTCCAGCCCGCCGAGGAGCTTCCCGGCGGCGCCCTGGAGGTCATGGCCCACGGCGGCATCACCGGCGTCGACCGGATCTTCGGCCTCCACTGCGACCCCCGCCTCGACGTCGGCCACGTCGGGCTCAAGCCCGGCCCCATCACCTCCGCCTGCGACAGGCTCGTCGTGCGCGTCTCCGGGCCCGGCGGCCACACGGCCCGCCCCCACCTGACCGCCGACCTCGTCTTCGCGCTGGCCAAGGTGCTCACCGAGCTGCCCGCCGCCCTGTCGCGCCGCGTCGACCCGCGCAGCTCCCTCAGCCTCGTCTGGGGCCGGGTCGAGGCCGGCTCGGCCGCCAACGCCATCCCCGACGACGGCGTCGCCGAGGGCACCGTGCGCTGCCTCGACGAGAACGCCTGGCACGCCGCCCCCGACCTCATCAAGTCCCTGCTCGACTCGGTCGCCGGCGCGTACGGGATCGAGGCGCAGATGGAGTACGTCCGCGGGGTCCCGCCGGTGGTCAACGACGAGATGAGCGTCGAGATGCTCGCCGAGGCCACCCAGCGGGCCCTCGGCCCGCACTCCGTCGCCCCCACCCAGCAGTCGCTCGGCGGCGAGGACTTCGCCTGGTACCTGGAGTCGGTCCCCGGCGCGTTCGCCCGCCTCGGCACCCGCTCCGTCGGCGGCGAGACGTACGACATCCACCAGGGCACCTTCGACGTGGACGAGTCGGCGATCGGCATGGGCGTCCGGGTCATGGCCGCCACGGCGCTGACGGCCCTGTGGGAGTCCGGCCCGGTCACCGTCACCGACCCCATCACCTCGCTGGCCTGACCCCTGTCCTGCCCCGCGTCACAGCAGGGGCCGGACCGAGGCCGGGAGGGTGAAGGCGGAGCGCGACGGGGCGAGCGTGACCCGGGTCCCCTCCGGGTAGCGGAGCGTGAAGTCGCGGTCCGTCGACAGGATCACCAGCCCCAGCCGGTGCCCCTTCCTGAAGACGTGGTCGGTGGCCTGGAGATCCCACCGGAAGGTGTACTCCCGCCCCGGCCGCAGCGGCTCCGTCACGTCCGGGCGGTGCCGGTTGCGGGTGTCCAGCCAGCCGCGGGTGACGATCGTGTACGGCGTCGTCGCGGTGCCGAGCGTGCGCAGGGCCGTGCAGCCCGTGTCGCCGGGCACCCCCTGCCCGTAGCAGAGCGTCTCCCCGGTCGGCACCAGCGTGCCGGTGGGCCGCACGTCCGTTCCGTAGTCCACGAGCAACGCCGTCAGGTACGGCGACGCCCCGTCCGACAGCGAGGCCGTGACCGTCACGGACGGCGTGCCCGAGACCCGCACGTCCGCGGGCAGGGCCGCGGTGAGGTAGGCCAGGCGGTTCGGGTCGGGCGCGGGCGCCGTCTCGGCGAGCTGCTCGGCGGTACGGGACTTCTGGTCCGTGAACGTCTCGCGGGGCGCCTTCGGGCTCGGGATCACGCCGAGCCTCGCGCCCGCGCCGAGGTGCAGCCGCACCGGCACGGTGCCGGGCACGGGCCAGGTCCGGTGCCTCTGCCAGGTTCCCGGCGCGGTCTCGACGTCGGCCCGGGGCTCCCGCATGATCCCGCTGTCGATGCCGTACAGCCACTGGTCGAACCAGCCGTGGAGCTGCCGCAGCCACTCCGCGGTGCGCAGGCTGAAGGGGTTCATGTGCGTCCCCTGGTGCAGCCAGATCTTGCGTGGTACGTCCCGCTTGGCCAGGGCGCGCCACCACTGGGCGAACTGCCCGGTCTTGACGTTCCAGTCGTTGAGCCCGTGGACCAGGAAGACGCTGGCCCGCACCTTGTCCACGTCGCCGAGGTAGTTCCGGTCGTCCCAGAAGCGGCTGTAGTCACCGGTGATCCGGTCCTGCGCGGCCGTCAGGTGGTCGACGACCGGGCCGCAGACGCGCTGACCGTCGGCCCTGGTCAGCACGTACCTCGCGAGCACGTCCGCGTCCTCGCCCTGGAAGCCGCCCGGCGCGACCACGCCGCCGCCGGAGCGGTAGTAGTCGTACCAGGAGGAGATCGCGGCGATCGGCACGATCGTCTCCAGGCCCTCGACGCCGGTGGAGGCGACCGCGTTGGCCAGCGTGCCGTTGTAGGAGACGCCGATCATGCCCACCTTGCCGGTGGCCCAGGAGGCGGTGACGGGCTCGCCCTCGGGGGTGAAGCCCCTGGCGCGGCCGTTCAGCCAGTCGATCGCGGCCTTCGGCCCGGCGGTCTCGTTGCGGTCGCCGGTGGTCGGGCAGCCGGTGGCGCGCCCGCTGCCGAGGTTCTCCACCAGCGCGACCGCGTAGCCGCGCGGCAGGAAGTAGTTGTCGTAGTAGCCGTCGAACGGCTCGGCGGTCAGCTTGTCCGCGCGGGCGCGGAGGGCGGGCAGGGGGTTGCCGTCCGCGTCGACGTCCACGACGTGGTTGGCCACGTCGTTGCCGCCCGCGTAGTACGGGCTCGCCTCCATGATCACAGGGACCTTGAGCCCGTGGTCGGTCTCCCTGGGGCGCAGGATGTCCACCGCCACGCGGTCGGGCGCGCCGTCGCCGTCGCTGTCGGTGCCCGCCACCTCCACGTACACCGTCTGCGCGATGGCGTCGGCGCGGGAGAAGACCGGCTGCGTGGCGCCGTTCTCGACCACGATCGAGGGGCCGTCGGCCGCGGACGGTGTGGAGCCCCAGGCCGGTCCGCACAGCGGCAGGGTGAGCAGCGCGGTCAGGGGCGCGGCGAGGACCTTGCGAAAGCGCATGAGATCTCCAGAGGACCATTCCACCTTTGATCGAATCTCTGCCATGATCGGAGCGGCGGCAAGGGCCCCTCCTCGGTCAAAGTCCGGCAAAGCTTGCCACGCGCCCTCCGGCGCCCCTGTCTGCCCAGATCAGGTCACGGACGCGAGAGATGTCGATAACGGAGCGGTTGCGACCCTGTGTGCCGGTTTGGACCGCCCAGGTCAAGCAACTATCTTCCGTGCAGGGTTGCCGTACTTTTCTTCGCGCCTGCGATGAAGTCTGACGGCGGGGAATTGGAAGGGAGTCGACTTGCTCGGCAAGCGATTCGGCAGGATGGCGATCGGCACGATGGCCGGCGCCATGCTCATGGCAGCCGCGGCCTGCGGCGGCAACACCAGTGGGGACACCACGTCGAGCGCCCAGCCCAGCGCGGGCGCCAGCAGTGACGCGCCCAAGGCGGGCGCGCTCAAGGTGGGTCTCGCCTTCGACGTCGGCGGGCGCGGTGACAAGTCCTTCAACGACGCCGCCTACGCGGGCCTGGAGAAGGCGAAGTCCGAGCTCGGCGCGGAGATCAAGGACCTGAGCCCGGCCTCCGACGGCTCCAACCGCGGTGAGCTGCTCCGTCAGCTCGCGGACGCCGGCTACAACCCGATCATCGGCGTCGGCTTCGCCTACGGCGAGGACATCAAGAAGACCGCCGAGGAGTACCCCGACATCCAGTTCGCGGTCGTCGACTCGGCCTCCAACGCCCCGAACGTGACCGGCCTGCAGTTCGCCGAGGAGCAGGGCTCCTACCTGGCGGGCGTCGCCGCGGCCCTGAAGGCGAAGAGCGGCCACGTCGGCTTCGTCGGCGGCGTCGAGAACGACCTGATCAAGAAGTTCGAGGCGGGCTTCGTGGCCGGCGTGAAGTCGGTCAAGAAGGACGCCAAGATCGACGTCAAGTACCTGACGCCCGACGGCGACTTCAGCGGCTTCAAGGCCCCCGACAAGGGCAAGGTCGCGGCCGAGAAGATGTACCAGGACGGCGCCGACATCGTCTACCACGCCGCCGGCGACTCCGGCCTCGGCGTGTTCCAGGCGGCCGCCGCGGCCAAGAAGAAGGCCATCGGCGTCGACTCCGACCAGCGCCAGACCATCAAGGAGACCGACCTGCAGTCGGTCATCATGACCTCGATGCTCAAGCGCGTGGACGTCGGCGTGTTCGAGTTCGTCAAGGCGTTCCAGGGCGGCGCCAAGGGTGGCAGCAACACCGTGTACGACCTCAAGGTCGACGGCGTTGGCCTGGCCACCACCGGTGGCGAGATCGACGACATCAAGGACAAGCTGGACGCTGCCAAGAAGGACATCGTCGACGGCAAGATCACGGTTTCGGCCAAGCCGTAACGCGTGACAGGGACGACGACCGAGGGCCCGGAACCCCGTACCCGGGCCTTCGGTCTCTTCCGCCCGCTCCACCCGGCCCGGAGGCGCGGGAGCGAACCAGCCATCCCGGAGCGGAGCGAATGAGGAACGGTGAGCGACCAATGAACGCCGACGCCCGCGACACGGCGCCACCCGCCGTCGAGCTGGAGGGCATCACCAAGCGCTTTCCCGGCGTCGTCGCCAACCACGACATCCGCATCACCGTCGAACCCGGCACGGTGCACGCGATCGTCGGGGAGAACGGCGCGGGCAAGTCGACCCTGATGAAGATCCTCTACGGCATGCAGAAGCCGGACGAGGGCACGATCAAGATCAACGGCACGGAGGTGTCGTTCCGCACGCCCAGCGACGCGATCGACGCGGGCATCGGCATGGTGCACCAGCACTTCATGCTGGCCGACAACTTCACCGTGCTGGAGAACGTCGTCCTCGGCGCCGAGCCGAAGAGGGCCGGCGCCCTCGACACCGCACGGGCGCGCGCCCGCATCGAGGAGCTGTCCTCCACGCACGGCCTGCAGGTGGACCCCGACCGCCTGGTCGAGGACCTCGGCGTCGGCGACCGGCAGCGCGTGGAGATCCTCAAGGTGCTCTACCGGGGCGCCCGCATCCTCATCCTCGACGAGCCCACCGCGGTCCTCGTGCCGCAGGAGGTGGACGAGCTCTTCGAGAACCTGCGCGAGCTCAAGGCCGGCGGGCTGACCGTCCTGTTCATCTCGCACAAGCTCGACGAGGTGCTGAGCATCGCCGACGCGATCACCGTGATCCGGCGCGGCACCACGGTCGCCAGCGCCGACCCGCGCGAGGTGACCGCCCGGCAGCTGGCCGAGCTGATGGTCGGCAGCGAGCTGCCCACGCCCGAGACGCGCGAGTCCACGGTGACCGACACCGTCGCCCTGAGCGTGTCGGAGCTGACCATGGAGGCCGACGGGTTCCGGCCCCTGCCGAAGGGCGCCTCGGTCGCCGACTACACCGCGCTCCTTCGCGCGGAGGGCCGCCGGCTGCTCCTCGACGACGTGTCGTTCGACATCCACCGGGGCGAGATCCTCGGCATCGCGGGCGTGGAGGGCAACGGCCAGACGGAGCTGATCGAGGCCGTCATGGGCATGCGGGCCGTGCACGGCACGGTCGAGCTGACCGGCCGTGACATCAGCTCCTGGAGCACGCTGAAGCGGCGCGAGGCCGGCATCGGCTACATCCCCGAGGACCGCCACCGGCAGGGTCTGCTGCTGGAGGCGTCGCTGTGGGAGAACCGGGTGCTGGGCCACCAGACGCGCAAGCCCGCCCGCAGGGGCGTCTGGATCGACCGGCGCGCCGCCAAGGCCGACACCCGGCGCATCATCGACGACTACGACGTCCGCACACCCGGCGTGGACACGCTGGCCCTAGCCCTGTCGGGCGGCAACCAGCAGAAGCTGATCGTCGGCCGCGAGATGAGCGGCGAGCCGGTGTTCCTCATCGCCGCGCACCCCACGCGGGGCGTGGACGTGGGCGCCCAGGCCGCCATCTGGGACCACCTGCGCGCCGCCCGCGCCGCCGGACTGGCCGTGCTGCTGATCTCGGCCGACCTCGACGAGCTGATCGGCCTGTCCGACACGCTGCACGTGATCTACCGCGGGCGGCTCGTCGCCCGGCTCGACCCGTCCGACGTCACCCCCGAGCGGCTGGGCGGCTACATGACCGGCGCGATCAGCGGTGAGACGCGGACCGCCGGGGCCGAGAACGACATCGAGACGCGTACCGACGCGCGTACTGACGCCGGCACCCTTGCCGGCGCTGAGGAGGCGTGATGCCCGCGGGGCTCTACCGGGCGCTGCTCACCGTCGTCGGCGCCGTCGCCGCGATCGTGCTGGCGGTGGCCATCTCCAGCGTCGCGATCATCGCGGCGGGCGCGAGCCCGGAGGCGGCGTTCGCGGCGTTCTTCAACTTCGGCGAGACCGAGCGCGCGGTGGTGAACGGCATCACCACCATGATCAACCGCTCGGTGCCGCTGTTCATCGCCGGCCTGGCCGTGGCGGTCGGCTTCCGGATGAACCTTTTCAACATCGGCGTCGAGGGCCAGTACCGGATCGCGGCCATCTGCGCCGCGTTCGTCGGCTCCCAGTTCGCCGCGCCCGCCCCGATCCAGATCCTCGTGATCATCGTGGTCGCGGCGGCCGTCGGCGGCCTGTACGCGCTGATCCCGGCCGTGATGAAGGTCACCCGCGGCGTGAACGAGGTCATCTCGACCATCATGCTCAACTACATCGCCATCAACCTGGCGGCGTTCCTCGTCCGCGGCCCGTTCACCGGCGAGCGCGCCAAGGGGCAGCTCACGACGAGCACGCCCACACTGCCGGAATCGGCCTGGTTCCCCAACCTCAACGGGATCTTCGAGCTGCTCGGGCTGCCCGCGCCGCGCGGCGGCGGCCTGTGGGGCTTCCTGATCGTGGCGATCCTGCTCGGCGTGGCCGTCTGGGTGGTGCTGGAGCGGACCGGGTTCGGCTTCGACGTCAAGGCGAGCGGCCTCAACCCGTCGGCCGCGCTGGCCTCGGGCGTCAATCCGAAGAAGATGGTCATCGCCGCGATGGTGCTGTCCGGCGCGATCGCGGGCCTGATCGGGCTGCCGGAGATCCTCGGCGACAAGCACAACTTCGGCTCGAACTTCACCCCCGGCCTCGGCTTCCTCGGCATCGCCGTCGCCCTGCTCGGCCGTAACCGGCCTGTGGGCATCGCGGTCGCCGCGCTGCTGTTCGGCTTCCTCGACCGGGCGCAGGGGCCGCTGCAGTTCGCCGACGTGCCGCCCTCGGTCATCGCGATCATGCAGGGCGCGATCGTGCTCCTGGTGGTCGTCGCCAACGAGATCACCAGCAGGATGGCGCTGCGGCGCGAGGAACGGCGGGCCGCGCGGCAGCTCGGCAGGAACACTCCGGTTGAGGTGGCAGCATGACGACCGTCGCGGGCTCGACCCGGATCCGCAAGTACCACCTGGCGCTCATCGGCGTCGCCGTCCTCGTCCTGCTCATGTCGCTCGTCCGGGTGATCTCCGGGCAGAACGACCTCACCTCCTCCGGCACGTTCGCCGCCGCGCTGATGCTGGCGGTGCCGATCGGGCTGGCCGGCCTCGGCGGACTGTGGGCCGAGCGGGCCGGCGTGGTCAACATCGGCCTCGAAGGCATGATGGTGCTCGGCACCTGGTTCGCCGGCTGGGCGGGCTACCAGTGGGGGCCGTGGGCCGCACTGGTAGCCGGTCTGCTCGCGGGCGCGCTCGGCGGGCTCATCCACGCGGTCGCGACCGTGACCTTCGGCGTCGACCACATCATCAGCGGCGTCGCCATCAACCTGCTCGGCCCCGGCATCACCCGCTTCCTGTCGGAGGTCTTCTTCAAGGAGGGCACCCTGGCGGCCGCGGCGGGTGCCGGCATCACCACCTCGCCGCCGCTGTCGTCGCAGGCGCCCACTCCGAGCCTGCCGCTGCTGTCCTCCGGCCCCGACTGGCTGGGCGGTCTGGAGCGCACCCACTGGTTCCTCGTGTCGGACGTGGCGGGGATCCTGCGCGGCCTGACGCACAATGTGAACGTGCTGGTCATCCTGGCCGTGCTGCTGCTGCCGCTGACGTTCTTCGTGCTCTGGCGCACGGCGTTCGGCCTGCGCCTGCGCTCGGCGGGCGAGAACCCGTGGGCCGCCGAGTCGCTGGGCGTCAACGTCTACCTCATCAAGTACGTCGCGGTCGTCATCTCCGGTGCCTTCGCCGGGCTCGGCGGCGTGTTCCTGGTCTTCATCAGCACCAAGTACGTCGAGGGGCAGACCCAGGGCCGCGGCTTCATCGGCCTGGCCGCCATGATCTTCGGCAACTGGCGGCCCGGCGGGCTCGCGGCCGGCGCCGCGCTGTTCGGCTACGCCGAGGGCCTGAAGCTGCGCAGCTCGGATGCCGTCACCTCGATCCTGCTGTTCGGCGCCATCCTGCTGCTGATCTACATCGGCATGCGGATCCGGGCCATGCTCGCACCTGTCCAGGCCGAGGTGGTCGTCACCCGGACGCCCAAGGACTACACGGTGCTGGCCGGTGCCGCGGTGGCGGCGGTCGTGCTCCTGTGGCTCTGGATCGTGGTCGACAAGCTGCCGAACGAGTTCGTCTTCATCACGCCACACGTGCTCACGCTGCTCGTGCTCCTGGTCGCCTCGCAGCGCCTGCGGATGCCCAAGGCAGACGGCGTGCGCTACCGCCGGGGGGAGCAACACTGATGGGTACCGACACGAGTTTCGACTGGGACGGGCTGCGGGCCGCCGCCACGGAGGCCATGCACCGGGCCTACGCCCCGTACTCCAAATTCCCCGTCGGGGCCGCGGCCCTGGTGGACGACGGCCGCGTCGTGACGGGCTGCAACGTGGAGAACGCCTCGTACGGGGTCGGCCTGTGCGCCGAGTGCGGCCTGGTGTCGGCGCTGCACGCCTCGGGCGGCGGCAGGCTGGTGGCCTTCACCTGCGTGGACGGCCACGGCGAGCTGCTGATGCCGTGCGGGCGCTGCCGGCAGCTACTGTTCGAATTCGGCGGCGAGAGCCTGCTGGTGGAGACCGTGGACGGACCGAAGCGGATGGACGAGATCCTGCCCTACGCGTTCGGCCCCGACGACCTGTCGCGCAGCTCCTGATGGACGCCATCGAGGTCATCGTCGCCAAGCGGGACGGCCGCGAGCTGACGACCGCGCAGATCGACTGGGTGATCGACGCCTACACCCGGGGCGAGGTCGCCGACGAGCAGATGTCGGCGCTGGCCATGGCGATCCTGCTCAACGGCATGGACCGCGGGGAGATCGCCGCCTGGACCCAGGCCATGATCCGCTCCGGCGAGCGCATGGACTGGTCCGGGCTCGACCGGCCGACCGCCGACAAGCACTCGACCGGCGGCGTCGGCGACAAGATCACGCTGCCACTGGCGCCGCTCGTGGCCGCGTGCGGCGCGTACGTGCCGCAGCTCTCGGGCCGCGGCCTCGGCCACACCGGCGGCACGCTCGACAAGCTGGAGTCGATCCCCGGCTGGCGGGCCTCGCTGTCCAACGACGAGATGCTGGCGGTCCTGCGCTCCGCCGGCGCGGTGGTGTGCGCGGCGGGCTCCGGCCTGGCGCCCGCCGACAAGAAGCTGTACGCGCTGCGCGACGTCACCGGCACGGTCGAGTCGATCCCGCTCATCGCCTCGTCCATCATGTCCAAGAAGATCGCCGAAGGCACGGGCTCGCTGGTGCTCGACGTGAAGGTCGGCTCCGGGGCGTTCATGAAGACCACGGAGCGGGCCCGCGAGCTGGCCGAGACGATGGTCGCGCTCGGCACCGGCGCGGGCGTGCGCACGGTGGCGCTGCTGACCGCCATGGACCGGCCGCTCGGCCTGGCCGTGGGCAACGCGCTGGAGGTCGAGGAGTCGGTCGAGGTGCTCGCAGGGGGCGGGCCGGCCGACGTCGTCGAGCTCACCGTACGGCTGGCGCGGGAGATGCTGGAGGGCGCCGGGATCGCCGGCAAGGACCCCGAGCAGGCGCTCAAGGACGGCTCGGCGATGGACCACTGGCGCCGCATGATCGTCGCCCAGGGCGGCGACCCCGACGCGCCGCTGCCCCGGGCGGCCGAGACCATGACCGTCGCGGCCCCCGCGTCAGGCGTGCTGGCCGGCCTCGACGCCTACGCGGTGGGTCTGGCCGCCTGGCGGCTCGGGGCGGGCCGGGCCCGCAAGGAGGACCCGGTGTCGGCCGGCGCCGGCGTCACCCTGCACGCCAAGCCGGGCGACGTGGTCCGTGAGGGGCAGCCGCTCATGACCCTGCACGCGGACGAGACCGCCCGCTTCGAGCGGGCCCTGGCGGCCCTGGAGGGCGGCTACGCGGTCGGTCCGGCGGCGGGGGAGCACCTGCCGCTGGTCATCGACCGCATCACGGCCTGACGCGACGCCCGCACGGGGTAGGCCCCGTCAGGGCCGCGGCGGCTCAGGCGACGGGGACGGCCGTGCCGGCGAAGACCTCGGCGAGGACCGCGCGGTGGGTCGGCAGCGCCGCCGCGTGGCGGGTGCGCCCCTCGTCGGTCAGGCACACGAACACGCCGCGCCGGTCGATGTCGCAGGCGCCGCGCAGGACGAGCCCGGCCTTCTCCAGCCGGGCGACCACGCGTGACAGCGCGCTCTGGCTGAGGTGGACCTCGTCGCACAGCTCCTGGAGCCGCAGCTTGCGCTCGTGACCGGCGAGCCGGTCGAGCACCTCGAACTCGCTGGCGCCGAGCCCGTGCTTGTCGCCCAGTGCGCGCTCCAGCATGCACATGGTCCTGGCGTGCTTGGCCAGGACGTCGTGCCAGATCCCGACGACGAACTCCTCGTCCATGACGCGGAGGTTACCACTTCGCTAAATCGTATGCAACGGAATTAAATTCCCTTGCATTAGATGCGGATGCATGTAATGTTCTGGCTCATGTCGTCTTCCTCATCTCGTTGGGGCGCGCTCGCCGTGCTCTGTGCTGTGATCTTCCTTGACGCTCTTGACGTGTCGATGGTCGGCGTGGCGTTGCCCTCCATCCAGCACGATCTGAACTTGTCCACGTCCTCGCTGCAGTGGGTGGTCAGCGGCTACGTGCTCGGCTACGGCGGGTTGCTGCTGCTCGGCGGCAGGACCGCCGACCTGCTCGGGCGGCGCAGGGTGTTCCTGGTCGCCCTGGGCGTCTTCGCCGTGGCCTCGCTGCTCGGCGGACTCGTGGACGACGGGACCTTGCTGATCGCGGCCCGGTTCGTGAAGGGCGTGGCCGCCGCCTTCACCGCCCCGGCCGCCTTGTCGATCATCACGACGACGTTCCCCGAGGGACCGGAGCGCAACAGGGCGTTGAGCATCTTCACCGCCTGCGGCGCCAGCGGCTACTCCCTCGGGCTGGTGATCTCCGGCCTGCTCACCGAGATCGGCTGGCGCTGGACCCTGCTGATGCCCGTGCCGATCGCGATCATCGCGCTCGTCGCGGCGTTGAAGCTGCTGCCCCGCGTCGCCGAGGACCGCGCCGAGGGCGGCCACGACCTGGTCGGCGCCGTGCTGATCACCGCCTCGATGCTGCTGCTCGTCTTCACCGTCGTGCAGGCGCCCGAGGCCGGCTGGGCCTCCGTCCGCACCATCGGCTCGCTCGTGGCCAGCGCCGCGCTGCTCGGCCTGTTCGTCCTCGCCGAGCTGCGGATGCGCCACCCGCTGGTGCGTCTCGGCATCCTGCGCTCCGGCTCGCTCGTCCGCGCCAACCTCGGCCTGCTCATCCTCATGGGCTCGTACGTGGCCTTCCAGTTCGTCGCCATGCAGTACTTCCAGAACCTGCTCGGCTGGTCCGCCCTCGGCACGGCCCTCGCCTTCCTGCCCGCCGGGCTGCTGGTCGCGGTGACCTCCACCAAGATGGGGGACTTCGCCGACCGGTTCGGCACCGGCAAGCTCATCGTCATCGGCGCCGCCGCGCTGGCCGGCGGCTACGCGATGTTCCTCGGCATCGACGAGCGGCCCAGCCTGGGCGGCCTGGTCATCCCGGGCATGCTGCTGCTGGGCGTGGCGTTCGCGCTGTCGTTCCCGTCGCTGAACATCCAGGCCACCAACGGCGTGGACGACGACGAGCAGGGCCTGGCCTCCGGCCTGCTCAACACCTCCGGCCAGGTCGGCGGCGCCATCGTGCTGGCCGTGGTCACCGCTGTCCTCACCTCCGGCCCGGCCGGCGGCCTGTCGATCGGGGCGCTGCGGTCCGCGATCGTGGTGTCGCTGGTCCTGGCCGTGATCGGGCTCGGGATCTCCGCCTTCGGACTGCGCCCCGCCAGGCCGGCCCTGGTGGAGGAGCCCGAGGTCAAGGCGTACGAGACGGTCTGACGGCCGAAGTGGCCCGGTGGGCTTCGCGGGGGCGCGGGCCGGGCATCCCCACGGTATGAGCACGTCATCCCCGGCCCGGCCGCGCCCGGCGGGAGAGCGCCGCCTGCCGGGTGTCCCCGGGCGGCTCCTCCCGCACCCCGTCCTGCGGCTCCTCCGGCGGCCCCTGCCGCGGCTCCTCCCGCGGTCCTCCCCACGGCCCCTCCTGCGGGTCCTCGGGGGGCTCGCGGTCCTGGCCGCCGTGGCGTCCTCGGCCGCCTGCGGCGCCGGCCCCGGAGGCGTCGCGACCGCGACCGTCTCGCCCGAGCCCGGCGCCCCCGTACGGCCCGGTGGGACCACCACGACCCCCGGCCGGGCCACCACCGGTGGCCCGGCGGCGGCCACCCCCGGCGCGTCCGCCGCCTCCGCGCGCCCCGACGAGCTCGCCGCCACGGCCCGCCCGACCGGCACCGCCCCCGTGGAGGTCGAGCGCGACCGGGGCGAGCCCACCCTGGTGACCGGCGTCCGCACCGGGCGCCACGACGGGTTCGACCGCGTCGTGGTGGACGTCAAGGGCGGCCTGCCCGGCTACACCGTCCGCTGGGTGGACGAGCTGCAGCAGGACGGCTCCGGCAAGCCGCTCGCCCTGCGCGGCCACCCCTGCCTGTACGTCCTGCTCACCCCCGCCGAGGCGCACACCGAGGACGGCGCCCCCACCTGGACCGGCACCCCGATCGACCAGCCGCTCGGCAACGTCACCGGAATCCTCAAGGCGGGCGACTTCGAGGGCCGGGTGAGCATCGGGATCGTCGCCGCGTCGAAGACCCCCTTCCGGGTACGCGAGTACACCCGTCCCGACCGCCTGGTCATCGACGTGGCACACTGACACGGTGGTGAGAAGGATCGAAGGACCCACGCGGATCCCGGTGCCCGGCGGCAAGCTCATCGACGAGCACGTCGGCCGGGTCAACAGCGGCGACGAGGCGGTCTCCATCGCCCACATGGTCGCCCCGCCCGGCTGGGAGGAGCCCGCGCAGACCCCGTCGTTCACCGAGTACACCGTCGTGCTGCGCGGCACCGTCCTCGTCGAGCACGCCGGGGGCGTCATCGAGGTGGCGGCCGGGCAGAGCCTGGTGTCGGAGCCGGGCGAGAAGATCCGCTACAGCGCCGGGCCCGAGGGCGCGGAGTACATCGCGGTCTGCCTGCCCGCCTTCAGCCCCGAGACGGCCGGCCGCGACTGAGGCCCGTGTCCCGCCCGCGTGGCGGGGCACGCCGTACGTGCTCCCTGAGGCGGGGGAGAGGCCACATATCATGGCCTGATGAGCCCCACGATTGACGAGATCCGCAGGGCGCCCAAGGTGCTGCTCCACGACCACCTCGACGGCGGCCTGCGGGCCGAGACGATCGTGGAGCTGGCGCGCGAGGCCGGTTACGGCGGGCTGCCCACGACCGACCCCGGCGAGCTGCGGCAGTGGTTCGAGGAGGCGTCCGACTCCGGTTCGCTGGAGCGCTACCTCACGACGTTCGACCACACGGTGGGCGTCATGCAGACCCGCGAGGCGCTGGTCCGCGTGGCCGCCGAGTGCGCCGAGGACCTGGCCGCCGACGGCGTCGTCTACGCCGAGGTGCGCTTCGCGCCCGAGCAGCACACCACCGCCGGGCTCAGC
This sequence comes from Nonomuraea sp. NPDC050383, assembly GCF_044459125.1. NCBI lineage: Bacteria > Bacillati > Actinomycetota > Actinomycetes > Streptosporangiales > Streptosporangiaceae > Nonomuraea > Nonomuraea sp. NPDC050383. Next base: position 48,750 of record NZ_JBITIP010000019.1, on the reverse strand, counting down.
CTCGACCAGGTGGTGGAGGCGGTGCTGGAGGGGTTCCGGGAGGGCTCGCGGGGCCGCGGCATCCGCGTCGGCACGCTGCTGACCGCGATGCGCCACGCCGCCCGCTCGATGGAGATCGCCGAGCTGGCCGTGCGCTACCGCGACGTCGGCGTGGTCGGCTTCGACATCGCCGGCGCCGAGGCCGGCTACCCGCCCACCCGCCACCTCGACGCCTTCGAGTACCTCCAGCGGGAGAACGCCCACTTCACCATCCACGCCGGCGAGGCGTTCGGGCTGCCGTCGATCTGGCAGGCCATCCAGTGGTGCGGCGCCGACCGGCTGGGGCACGGCGTGCGGATCATCGACGACATCTCCGTGGCCGAGGACGGCACCGCCAAGCTGGGCCGCCTCGCCGCGTACGTGCGCGACAAGCGCATCCCGCTGGAGATGTGCCCCACCTCCAACCTGCAGACCGGCGCCGCCCGCTCGATCGCCGAGCACCCCATCGGGCTGCTGCGCCGCCTCTACTTCCGCGTCACCGTCAACACCGACAACCGGCTGATGAGCTCGACCTGCCTGTCCCAGGAGTTCGCCAAGCTGGCCGAGGCGTTCGGCTACGGCTGGGACGACCTCCAGTGGTTCACGGTCAACGCCATGAAGTCGGCGTTCCTGCCGTTCGACGAGCGGCTGGCGCTGATCAACGGCGTCATCAAGCCCGGCTTCGCGCGGCTGAAGTGGCAGCCGTGAGGCAGGCGTACCGGTCGAGGTCCGCGTTCATCCTCGGGTGGGTGTGGGTGGCGTTCGCCGCGCTGAACGTCTTCGACCTGATCGTCCGCTACAACGGCAAGGCGTCGCTGGTCGCGCTGGCCGTGCTCGCGGTGCTGACGGCGCTCGTGTACCTGGCCGCGCTCAGGCCGGTCACCCTCTTCACCGAGACCGCGCTCGTCGGCCGCAACCCGCTGCGCACGACCTCCCTGCCGTGGGCGTCGATCGAGGAGGCCACCGTCTCCCACTCCATCAACGTCCGCTACGACGGCCGGCTGCTGCGCCTGTGGACGCCGATCAGCGGCGCCCGCGAGCGGGCCAAGGCGCAGCGCCGGGGCGCGGCGCCGCCGCGGCGGGGCCGCTTCAGCACCGAGCCGGTGCTGAGCCCGGCGGAGCAGGCCGCGGCGCAGGCATTGGCCGGCAAGACCCACGCCGACTGGGTGGGGGAGCAGATCGCCGAGCGCGCCGAGTCCGCCAGACGGCGCGAGCAGGACGCGGGGCAGGTGCGCGTGTCGTGGGCGTTCGACTCGTTCGCGGCCCTCGCCGTCGCCCTGGTCATGGTGGTCGTCGCCGTGGTCGCGGGCTGACGGACCGCCCCACGGCCGCCCCGGCGTTGACCCTGACACCGTGTGAGGCCCTACACCTGGGGAGGTCATGTTCGGCATCGGAGACTTCGCCAGGCTCGGGCTCGTGTCGGTGCGCATGCTGCGCCACTACGACGCCCTCGGCCTGCTGCGGCCCGCGCACGTGGACCCGGTCACGGGCTACCGCTCCTACGAGGCGGTCCAGCTCTCCCGCCTCAACCGCGTCGTCGCGCTCAAGGACCTCGGCTTCACGCTGGAGCAGGTCAGGACGATCCTCGACGACGCGGTGAGCTCGGAGGAGTTGCACGGCATGGTGCGGTTGCGCCGCGCCGAGCTGGAGGCGCGCATCAGCGCCGACCGGGCCCGGCTGCGCGGCGTCGAGGCTAGGCTCCGCGCGATCGAGAAGGAGGGCGGCATGGGAGCCGTCGACGTGGTGGTCAAGAAGGTGCCCGCGACCAGGGTGGCGGAGCTGAGCGCGATCGCCGCGAGCTACGAGCCGGAGCACATCGGGCCGGTCATCAAGCCGCTCTACCGCGAGCTGGGCGCGCGGCTGGAGGCGGCGGGCGTCCCGGCGGCCGGCCCGGGCATCGCGTACTACCTCCCGGAGGAGGACGGCACGGTGCGGGTCCACGCCACGGTGCCCGTCGCGGCCGGGACCCCGACCGGTCATGATCTGCGGGTCGTCACCCTGCCGGGCGTCGGGACGGCGGCCACGGTCATCCACCACGGGTCCATGGACGGCGTGGGAGCGACGTTCCAGGCGCTGGCGCACTGGATCGAGGAGAACGGCTACCGGTCCCTGTCACTCGGCAGGGAGGTGTACCTGGACTGCCCGGAGGAGGAGGACGCGTGGGTGACGGAGCTCCAGATCGAGGTGACGGCGGCGGGCACGGCCCCGCGGACCTCGAACGCCACCGCGCCGAGCTGACCGGCCACTGCTACCGCATGCTCGGCTCCGGGTTCGAGGCCGAGGACGCGGTGCAGGAGACCCTGGTCAAGGCGTGGCGAAGCCTCGACCGCTACGACCCGGGCCGCGCCTCCCTGCGGTCCTGGCTGTTCGGCATCGCCACGAACGTCTGCCTCGACATGCTCCGCGGCCCCCAGCGGCGGGCTCGCGCCATGGACCTCGCCCCGGCGGCCGCGCCCGGCACGGGCCTGGGCGCGCCGCTGCCCGAGGAGCGGTGGGTCCTGCCCGTCCCCGACGGCCGCGTGCTGCCCGCCGACCCGGCCGAGCAGGCCGTCGCCAGGGAGACGGTGCGGCTGGCGTTCGTGGCCGCGCTGCAGCGCCTGCCGCCGCGGCAGCGGGCCGTGCTGATCCTGCGCGACGTGCTGCGCTGGCGCGCCGCGGAGGTGTCCGTCCTGCTCGGCGTGAGCGTCGCCGCGGTCAACAGCGCGCTGCAACGCGCCAGGGCCGTCCTGCCCGCCCCGCCGGACGGCTCGTCCGGGGAGGCGGACGGGGAGGTGGACGAGGAGCTGCTCGGCCGGTACGTGGACGCGTTCGAGCGGTACGACGTCGAGGCCCTCGTCGCGCTGCTGCACGAGGACGCCACGATGTCGATGCCGCCGTACACGTGGTGGCTGCGCGGCCGGGAGAGCGTCCGGGCGGTCATGCAGGCCGCGGGCGCGCCCTGCGGCGGCTCCCGGCTGGTCCCGGCGGGACGGGCCAACGGGGCGGCGGCCTTCGGCCAGTACCAGGAGGGGCGGCCGTTCGCGCTCCTTCTCGTCGAGACGTCGGGCGGCCTGGTCACGGGCACGACCACCTACCTCGGGGACAGGCTGTTCCCGCTTTTCGCGCTGCCGATGAGTTCGGCGCCTCCGCTCCGTACCAGTGGGTGAGAGCGACGAACAGCTGATAAGGAGCGACCATGCCCCATGTCGTGGAACACCCGGACCGTCCCTACGTCGGCGTGCGCAAGACCATCACCATGACGACCTTCGGCGAGGTGGCCGACCGCATCCCGGGGCTGTTCGCCTGGCTGGAGCGTCGCGGCGTCGCGCCGGCCGGCGGCCCGTTCCTCAGGTACCGCGCCATCGACCTGGCCGCGGACCGCCTGGAGGTCGAGGCCGGGGTTCCGGTGGCCCGGCCGCCGGCGGCCGACGGGACGGAGGGGGAGATCTTCGCCGCCGTGCTCCCCGCCGGCCGTTACGCCACCGTCTCCCACCACGGCCACCCCGACCGCCTGGCCGGCGTCATCGACGACCTGCTGGCCTGGGCGGCCAAGGAGAACCTGACGTGGGACCTCACGGAGCGGGACGGCGCCGAGCTCTGGGGCTGCCGCCTGGAGCACTACCCGACCGACCCCCGGATCGAGCCCGACCCGAACAACTGGGACATCGACCTGGAGTTCCGCCTGGCCTGACGCGCCACGAAGCCCGGCCTGACGTGCCGCGCCGCCAGACGTCGAGCACCTCCTCATGAGTGACGTGCCTGACCCCGGGCCGCGCGGCACAGGTGGATCCTGGCCTGCCAAGAGGTCGACGACCACCTTGCCGAACTCCGCAAGCGGTGCGGCAAGGTGGCCGCCAGGCAAAGGGACACCGTCATCGTCCGGTAGGGTGATCATGATGACCGACTCGCGGCTGACCACCCACTGTGACGTCTCCACGGCCATGGCCCGCTACGACGACCGGGAGTTGGCCGAGCTGCTGGAGCGCGAGGCCGTGCCCCTCGGCACCGGCATCGGCGGGGCGTCCGCGCGGCTCGAGGTCGGCGGCACCTCGGTCTTCGTCAAACGCGTGCCCCTCACCGAGCCCGAACTGCGCCACCCGCACTCGACGGCCGACCTGTTCGGGCTGCCGCCTTTCTGCCACTACGGCATCGGCTCGCCCGGCTTCGGCGCCTGGCGCGAGCTGGCCGCGCACACGATGACCACCGAGTGGGTGCTGACCGGCCGGTTCCCCGGCTTCCCGCTGCTGTATCACTGGCGGGTGCTGCCCAACGCCGAGCCCGCCTCGCTGTACGGAGAGCTGGCCGACATCGATGGGGCGGTCACTTTCTGGGAGGGCGCGCCCGGCGTACGCCGCCGCCTCGAAGCGCTGGCAGGGGCTCCGGCGAGCCTGACGCTCTTCCTGGAGTACTTTCCCTACAACCTGCACCAGTGGCTGGACGAGCGGGTACGCGCGGGCGACGCCGACCGCGCCTGCGCCCTGGCGGACCAGGGGCTGCGTGCGGCCATGTCCTTCATGAACGCGAACGGCCTCCTGCACTTCGACGCACATTTCGAGAACATCCTCACCGACGGGCGCCGCTTCTACCCGACCGACTTCGGGCTGGCCGTGTCGACCCAGTTCGACCTGTCAGAGGAGGAACAGGCCTTTTATCGCCGGCACCGGACCTATGACCGCACCTACACACTGACGTACCTGGTGAACTGGCTGGCCCGCGCCTTCCACGGCGCCGACTCGCCGGGGCGTCGCGAACTGGTGCGGGAATGGGCGGCGGGAGAGCGGCCGGCCGGCGTGCCCGCGGGGGTCGCGGTCCTGCTGTCGCGGCACAGCCCGCTGGCCACCGTGCTGAACGACTTCTACCACGATCTGCAGAGTGAGAGCAGGAAGACGCCGTACCCGCTGGAGGAGATCCGCCGGGTTGCCGGACGGCACGCCCTGCCGCTCGACTGAAGGTCACCTCCTGACGGGGCGCACGCCTGTCCGGCGGTGGCCATCCAGCGCGCCGGAACCATTCATTCCGATGACGCGTCTTCTCTTTCGAAGATCACGTGACGGGGCGAAAGCCGCCGTCCCGGAAAAGGGGGAGCCGGCGTGAGTGACGCGGTCGCTGCCGATCTGGCCATGGAGGCGGGCGAGCTGTCGGACGAGGGGCGGCACGCGGAGGCCGCCCGAACCGGGGCGGAAGCGGTGGCGCTCTACCGTGCGCTCGCCACGTCCGACCCCGAGATGTACCGGCCATTCCTCGCCCTCACCCTGGACAACCTGAGCCTCTACCTCGCGGAGTGCGGGCGCGAAGACGAAGCGGCCGAGAGCGCCACCGAGGCCCTGGCGCTCTACCGCGTGCTCGCCGAGTCCGATCCCGGCACGTACCTGCCCCAGCTCGCGAACGGCCTCGTGGACCAGGCCGACCGGCTGGGTGACGAGGACGACGCGGCCCTGGACGTCCTGACCGAAGCCGCCGCCATCTACCGTGCCGTCGGTGACGCCGATCCCGAGATGTACCGGTCACGCCTGGCGCTCGCCCTGTACAAGCAGGTTCGCTTTCACGCGCTGCGCGAGGATGACGAGGAGGCCGCAGACGTTCTGGCCGAGATCGTCGGCGTCTTCCGCGCCCTGGTCGAGTCCGGCTCACGGTTGTTCCGCGATGAGCTCGCCAGTGCGCTCTACTGGCAGGCCACCTACCTCGAGAAGGTTCCGCAGCCGTCGGACGCGCTGGAGGCCGTGGACGAGGCCGTCGGACGCTATCGCGAGCTGGTCGAGGAGGCCGATTCGAAAGACGATCGAACCGGCCTCGCGCGCAGCCTCCGTCTGCGGGCCGCGATGGTGAGCTTCTGGTACGGCCGTGAAGGAGATGCGCTGAACGACATCACGCAAGCCGTCGCCCTGTTGCGCCGCCTGATCGAGGACGACCCCGAGTCGACCGAGTTCCAGGCCGACCTGGGCGCGGCTCTCCACGTACACGCCGGCCGGCTGAGCGATCTGGGCCGGCATGAGGAGGCGCTGACGGCCGTCACCGAAGCCATCACCGTCTACCGCGCCCTCCCAGAGGACGAGCTGAGCCTTCACGAGGACTCTTTGGAGCTGTCCGAGGGACTGCTGCTCCGGCTGCTGTCCGCGTACAACTGACAAATTACCGAAGGCCCAACGACCTGCGGATGCAACCCTTTCGCCGGTTTTGGCCAACTCGCCGGCCAGAAGCCTGTGCCGGAGTTCACGGGTGCCGGGGGAGGTCCAATGCCTTGGTGAGGTCGGACTTGAGGGCGTCGAGGGCGTGGGCGGCTTCGGTGCGGGCCGTCGGTACGTCGTCCGTGACCGGGACCACCACCTCCAGGTAGCACTTGAGCTTGGGCTCCGTGCCGGAGGGGCGCACCACGACGCGGGCGCCGCCCGACAGCGTGTAGCGCAGGCCGTCGGTCGGCGGCAGGCCGCCGTCGCCGCGGCTCAGGTCGTCGGCCCGCTCGACCGTGCGTCCGCCCAGCGTGGCCGGAGGGTGGGTCCGGAGGCGGGCCATGGCGCCGGCGATCAGCGACAGGTCCTCGACCCGGGCCGAGAGCTGGGCCGTGGCGTGCAGGCCGTAGCGGCGGGCCTGGTCGTCCAGGAGGTCGAGGAGCGTGCGGCCGTCGCGCCGGGCCGCCGCGGCGATGGCCGCGACCGTGAGCGCGGCGCCGATGCCGTCCTTGTCGCGCACCGGCAGCCCCGAGCCGGACCCGACGCTGTAGCCGATGGCCTCCTCGTAGCCGAAGACCAGTCCCGGCCCCGCCTTGATGATCCACTTGAAGCCGGTCAGGGTCTCGCCGTAGCGGACGCCGTGGGCGCGGGCGATCTTGCTCAGCAGGGTGGAGGAGACGATCGTGGTGGCCACCATGCGGTCGCCCGTGGTGTGGGTGATCACGTGTTCGGCCAGCAGCCCGCCCACCTCGTCGCCCGTCAGCATGCGCACCGAGCCGCCGGGCAGCGGGACGCCCACCGCGCACCGGTCGGCGTCGGGGTCGTTGGCCAGCACCAGGTCGGCCTCCATGCGCGCCGCCAGCGCGGACGCGAGGTCCATCGCGCCGGGCTCCTCCGGGTTGGGGAAGGCGACCGTGGGGAAGCCGGGGTCGGGGTTGCGCTGCTCCTCGACGGCCGTCGGGCTCTCGAACCCCGCCCGCAGGAACGCGTCGGTCAGCGTGCCGCCGCCGACCCCGTGCAGCGGCGTGTACGCCACCCGCAGCTCACGGGCGTCGCCGAGGGGCAGGGCGGTGATCGCGTCGATGTAGTCGTCGACGATGTCCTCGCCCAGCTCCGTCAGCGTGCCCGGCGAGCCGAGCGGCAGCTCGTCGACGCGGCCCACGGCGTCGATCGCGGCGGAGATCTCGCTGTCGATCGGCGGGGTGATCTGCGAGCCGTCGCCCCAGTAGACCTTGTAGCCGTTGTCGCGGGGCGGGTTGTGGCTGGCCGTGACCATGACGCCGGCGTCGGCCTCCAGGTGGAGCACGGAGAAGGCGAGCACCGGGGTGGGCAGCGGGCAGGGCAGGATCGAGGCGTGCACGCCCGCGCCGGTCAGCACGGCCGCCGTGTCGCGGGCGAACACGTCGGAGTTGTGCCGGGCGTCGTAGCCGATGACCACGTGCCTGCCGGGGCCGAGCACGGCGGCCAGGCCGGCGGCGGCGCGCATGACGGTGACCCGGTTCATGCGGTTGGGGCCCGCGCCGAGCTCGCCCCGCAGCCCCGCCGTGCCGAACTCCAGCTTGCGCCCGAACCGGTCGAGCAGCGCCTCGGAGTCGCCCGAGTCGAGGAGGGCCGACAGCTCGGCCCGGGTCTCGGGGTCGGGGTCCTGGAGCAGCCACGCGCGGGCGGCCGCCACGAGGTCCTGGCCGGCGACCGGATCCGGCCCGGCGGCGGGACCCGGGGCCGTGCCCGGCTCCGGGGTGGGGCGGGGGTCCGGGGTCGGACGGGGGCCGGGTGTCATACGCGGGTCGGATGTCATAGCCGGTCGACGACCTTGGCGAGCAGGACGCCCATGCGGGCGGCCGTGGCGCGGCCGACCTCCAGGACCTCCTTGTGGTCGAGCACCTGGTCCGACAGGCCCGCGGCCGGGTTGGTGACCAGGGAGACGCCGAGCACCTCCAGCCCGGCCTCCCGCGCGGCGATGGCCTCCAGCACCGTGGACATGCCGATGAGGTCGCCACCGAGCGTGCGCAGCATGCGGATCTCGGCCGGCGTCTCGTAGGTGGGGCCGCGGAAGGCGACGTAGACGCCCTCCGCGATGGACGGGTCCACCTCGTGGACGAGCGCCCGCAGCCGCCTGGAGTAGACCTCGGACAGGTCGATGAAGGTGGTGCCGGTGATCGGGTTGGCGCCGGTCAGGTTGATGTGGTCGCTGATCAGCACCGGGTCGCCCACCTGCTGCGTCTCGGGGCGCAGGCCGCCGGCGGCGTTGGTGAGGACCACCGTCCGGACGCCCGCCGCGGCGGCGGTGCGCACGCCGTGGACCACCGCGTCGACCGGCCGCCCCTCGTAGAGGTGGGTGCGGCCGAGGAGGACGAGCGCGTGCCGGCCGGCGCCGGTGCGGACGACGCGGATCCTGCCGCCGTGTCCGGCCACGGCCGGGGCCGCGAAACCGGGCAGGTCGGTGAGCGGGATCTCCGCCACGACCTCCCCGAGCGCGTCGGCGGCCGGGACCCAGCCGGAGCCCATCACGAGGGCCACGTCGAAGCTGTCGAGGCCGCTCGCCGCCTTCAGCGCCGCGGCGGCCTCACCGGCCAGTTTGTACGGGTCGTTGGTCACCTCAGTAGTTTAGGAGCAGCCTGTCGAGCACCCGCACGCCGAACTGGAGCGCGTCCACCGGCACCCGCTCGTCCACGCCGTGGAACATCGACGCGAAGTCCATGTCGCCGGGCAGCCGCAGCGGCACGAAGCCGAAGCCGCGCACCCCCAGGTCGGCGAAGAAGGTCTTGTTGTCGGTGCCGCCCGACATGCAGTACGGCACCGCCCGCGCCGTCGGGTCCTCGGCCTTCAGGGCCGCGATCATCGACTCGACCAGGGCGCCGTCGAACGACGTCTCCAGCGCGATGTCGTGGTGGACGAACTCCCGGCGCACCTTCGGGCCGATGAGCTCGTCGATGGTCTTGAAGAACTCGTCCTCATGGCCGGGCAGGAAGCGGCCGTCGATGACGGCGCTCGCCTGGCCGGGGATCACGTTGGACTTGTAGCCGGCGTCGAGCTGGGTGGGGTTGGCGGTGTGGTTGAGAGTGGCGCCGACGAAGCGGACCAGTGGCCCGATCTTGTCGAGGACGGGCGCGGGGTCGTTCTCGTCGAAGGAGATGCCGAAGGCGGCGGCGACCTCGGTGAGGAACGTGCGGACGGTCGGGGTGAGCGTGATGGGCCACTCGTGGGCGCCGACCCGGGCGACGGCCTTGGCGATCTCGGTGACGGCGTTGTCGGAGTTGAGCATGGAGCCGTGCCCGGCGGTGCCGTCGGCGATCAGCCGCATCCAGCCGAGGCCCTTCTGGGCCGTCTCGATGAGGTAGAGCCGCAGCGACGGGTCCACTTCCAGGGAGTAGCCGCCGACCTCGCTGATGGCCTCGGTGACGCCCTCGAACAGCTCGGGGTGGTGCTTGGTGAGGTGCTTGGCGCCGTACACGCCGCCGGCCTCCTCGTCGGCGACCCAGGCGAAGACCAGGTCGCGGCGCGGGCGGCGCCCGTCGCGGGTGAGCTGGCGCAGGACGGCGAGCATCATCGCGTCCATGTCCTTCATGTCCACGGCGCCGCGGCCCCAGATGTAGCCGTCGCGGACCTCGCCGCCGAAGGGGTCCACGGACCAGTCGGCCGCGTTGGCGGGCACCACGTCGAGGTGGCCGTGCACGAGCAGCGCGGGCAGCGACGGGTCGGTGCCCTCCACGCGGGTGATCACGTTGCCGCGGCCGGGCTCGCTCTCGATGTAGGCGGCCTCGATGCCGACCTCGGCGAGCCGGGCCATGACCGCCTCGGCGGCCGCGCGCTCCCCGGGACCGCTGCCGTCGCCGTAGTTGCTGCTGTCGATCCGGATCAGCTCGGAGCAGAGCTCGGCGACCTCGTTCTCGGCGGGAGTGGCGGCAGAAGTGGCGGCGGGAGTCTCGGCGGGAGTCATGGTGTCCTTTCCAGGGTGAGAAGGCCGGACTTGCGGAGGTGGCCGCGCTTGTGGGCGCGGGTGATGAGGGTGACGTCGGTGCCGGTGACCTCGTCGAGGCCGCCGACGACACCCGTGAGCAGACGGTAGAGGGCGGCCTCGTGGGCCACCGCCACCTGCACGATGAGGGAGTGGGTGCCCGCCGTCGCGGCGCAGTAACGCACGTGGGGGTGGGCGGCCAGGGTGCGGCCGACCGCGTCCAGCCCGCCGGGGCGGACCTTGAGCCAGAGCTGGGCCTCCACCTCCAGGTCGAGCAGGGCCGGCTCGGCCTCGGCGCGCAGCAGCAGGAGCCGGCGTTCGAGGAGCGAGGCGACGCGCCGCCGGGCGGTGGGGACGGAGACGTCGAGCCGTTCGGCGATGGCGGTGAAGGCGATGCGGCCGTCGGTGACGAGCAGCGCGGCGATCTCCTGCTCCAGGGGCGACATGCCGTCCTCGTCGGGCAGGGGGTGGCTCGCGGCGGCCGGGCGCAGCTCGGCCACCTCCTGCTCGGTGAGGTACGGCGCGTGCCACTCGGCCACGGTCCGGAACGTGTGCAGCACGACCTGGGTCTGCGTCTGGAGGACGCCGTCGATCTCGGGCACCTGCGCGGAGATGATGTCGTGCAGCGCCTCGCGCGACGGCGACACGAGCTCGCAGCCGATGTCGGCGACGCCGGTGAGCGAGTAGACCGAGCGGGTGTCGGGCCGGTCGGCCAGGGACTTGGCGACGGACGCGGCCGTGCCGGGACGGACCTGGACGTGCAGGTGGACGGGGCGCCCGTGGCCGGAGCGGAGGTCGTCGTAGATCGCGGTGACGCGTATCGCGCCGTCGGAGATCAGGCGTTGCAGCCGGCGCGCGACCGTGCGCTCGTGCTCGCCGACCGCCCTGCCGATCTCACCCCACGTGGCGCGCGGGCTGACCTGGAGGGCGGCGACCAGCCTTCGGTCGAGAACGTCCACTCAGAGCCGTTTCTGTGTCGGGTTTGTAAATATATGCCTTGCTATTTGACTGTTTCGGTCGTCCAATTGCACAGTAAGCCATACCGCACCTTTCAGCAAAGGAGCCCCTGTGGCGACCTCCCCCGTTGCGCCGTCCCCTGTCGGCATCCCCCGAAGCCGCGTCCGTCAGCTCATGGCGGCCAGCGTCGGGAACGTCGTCGAGTGGTTCGACTGGTACACCTACAGCTTCCTGGCGATCTACTTCTCCAAGCAGATCTTCCCGGACACGGGCGACTCGCTCGTCCCCCTGCTCAGCAGCTTCGCCGTCTTCGCCGTCGGCTTCTTCATGCGCCCGCTGGGCGGGCTGGTCGTGGGCGCCTTCGCCGACCGGTTCGGCCGCAAGGCGGCCATGACGTTCACGATCATCCTGATGGGCGCCGGGTCGCTGCTGCTGGCGGTCACGCCGACGTACGCCGCGGCCGGACTGCTCGCGCCGATCATCCTGGTGCTCGCGCGGCTCATCCAGGGCCTGTCGGTCGGCGGCGAGTTCGCCGCCGCCACCACGTTCCTGGTGGAGTCGGCGCCTCCCGGCCGCCGCGGCCTGTTCTCCAGCTTCCAGTACGTCAGCACCACGATCGGCCAGCTCCTGGCCTCCGGTCTGGCCGCCGTGCTCGCCAACGTGCTCAGCGACGGCGACATGAACTCGTACGGCTGGCGCATCCCGTTCGTGATCGGCGCCGTCATCAGCCTCGTGGGCCTGTGGATCCGCAAGGGCGCCGAGGAGACCAGCACGGTCGCCGAGGACATCCGCCAGGGCAGGGTCGAGCGGCCGAAGATGTTCGAGTTCCTGCTCCGTTACCCGACCAAGGCGGCGCTGATCGTCGGCATCACGGTCGCGGGAACCGTCTCCTACTACACCTGGACGACGTTCCTGCCCACCTACGCCCAGCTCACCGTGAAGTTCGACAAGGCGGCATCGCTGGAGGTCGGCACGATCTCGCTGCTCTTCTTCATGATCCTGCAGCCGCTGCTCGGCATGCTGTCGGACAAGGTCGGCCGCAGGCCGATGCTCATCGCCTTCGGCCTGGGCTTCCTCATCCTGCCGGTGCCGCTGCTCGGCATGCTGTCGAACTCGTTCGCCAGCCTGCTGCTCATCCAGTGCCTCGGGATGGTCTTCCTCGCCTGCTACACGTCGATCGCGGCCGCGATCAACTCCGAGCTCTTCCCGACCCGGGTGCGCGCGGCCGGCGTGGGCTTCCCGTACTCGCTGACCGTCGCGATCTTCGGTGGCACGGCGCCGCTGATCGGCACGGCGCTGCAGGACGCCAAGGCGATGTACCTCTTCCCGTGGTACGTCTCGGCGCTGGCGCTGGTCTCCACCTGCGTGTACGTGTTCGCGCTGAAGGAGACGAAGGACCAGCCGCTCGCCTAGCTCAGGTGCCGAGGGACTTGCAGGGGCGGCCGCGGAGCCCCTTGACGTAGTCGTCGGGGGCGCCCGCCCGCTCCGCCGCGTCGGCCAGGATGCCGAGGTAGCGGGCGGAGGGCAGGCCGCCCTCGTAGCCGTTGAGGACGTAGAACCAGGGCACCAGGTCGCCGTCCAGGGTCTGCACCCGCAGCCGTACCTTGTGGTACAGGCCACGGACCGCGCCCTCCCACTGGTCGAGCGAGGTCTCGTCCACCTCGGGCACGTCGTACAGGACGACGAAGACGTGCTCGTCGGGGTCCTCGACGATGGTGGACAGCGCGCCTTCCCAGCCGATGTCCTCACCGCCGAACGTCAGTCGCCAGCCCTGCAGCCAGCCGACGCCCCGGATCGGAGAGTGCGGGGCGCGCATGGCCATCTGCTCGGGGTCCATGTTGCTGCCGTAGGCGGCGTAGACAGGCACAGCTGACAAGGGTAGCGCGGTGAGGACCGCCCCGTTCGTCGGCGGGCCGGACGATGCGGAAGAATGGTACACGTGACGAAGATCGTGATCATCGGCGGCGGTCCAGGCGGATACGAGTCGGCCCTCGTGGCCGCGCAACTAGGCGCGCAGGTCACGATGGTCGAGCAGGACGGCCCGGGCGGCGCCTGCGTGCTGACCGACTGCGTGCCGTCCAAGACGCTGATCGCGACCTCCGTCCGCAAACAGGCCCTGCTCGACGCCCCGTCGCTGGGCGTCGGCTTCTCCGGCGGCGGCGACGGCGACATCGGCGCGGCGACCGTGGACCTGCCGCTGGTCAACAAACGCGTCAAGGAGCTGGCCCAGGCACAGTCGGCCGACATCGCGGCGCGCGTCGCCGCCGAGGGCGTCGAGATCGTCAAAGCGCGCGGCAGGCTCGTCGACCCGCAGGTGGTCAAGGCGGGCGACCGCACGATCCGGGCCGACGTGGTGCTCGTCGCCACCGGCGCCACCCCGCGCGTCCTGCCGGGCGCCGAGCCCGACGGCGAGCGCATTCTCACCTGGCGCCAGCTCTACGACCTGGAGGAGCTGCCCGAGCATCTCATCGTGGTCGGCTCCGGCGTCACCGGCGCGGAGTTCGCGGGCGCCTACCGCTCGCTCGGCGCCGAGGTCACGCTCGTCTCCAGCCGCGACCGCATGATGCCCAACGAGGACGCCGACGGCGCCGAGGTGCTCGAAGAGGTCTACCGCCGCCGCGGCATGAACGTCATGGGCCGCTCGCGCGCCGCCTCCGTCAAGCGCACGGCCGACGGCGTCGTGGTGACGCTGGAGGACGGCCGCACCGCCGAGGGCTCCCACGCGCTCATGACGGTCGGCATGGTGCCCAACACGGGCGGCATGGGCCTGGAGGAGGCCGGGGTGCAGCTCGACCGGGGCGGCTTCGTCAAGGTCGACAAGGTCTCGCGCACCTCCGCGCCCGGCGTCTACGCCGCGGGCGACTGCACCGGCGTGCTCATGCTCGCCTCGGTGGCGGCCATGCAGGGGCGCATCGCCGTTTGGCACGCGCTCGGCGAGGCCGTCCAGCCGCTGCGGCTGGCCACCGTGGCCTCCAACATCTTCACCGACCCCGAGATCGCGGCCGTCGGCGTGGCGCAGCGGGCCATCGAGGCCGGCGAGATCGAGGCCAACGTCGTCAAGCTGCCGCTCGCGACCAACGCGCGGGCCAAGATGTCGGGCTTCAACGACGGCTTCGTCAAGCTGTTCTGCCGGCCGCACACCGGCATCGTGCTGGGCGGCGTGGTGGTGGCGCCGCGCGCGTCGGAGCTGATCCTCGCCGTGTCGGTGGCGGTCCAGCAGCGGCTGACCGTGGACCAGCTCGCGCACACGTTCGCGGTCTACCCGTCGCTGTCGGGCTCGATCACGGAGGCGGCCCGCCGGCTCATGCAGCCCGAGGCCGCCATCGGCATCTAGGCCCACAGCGAGGCGACGCGGGACAGGATCTCCTGGAGGTTGGCGGGGCTGGTCGCGAAGTTGAGCCGGGCGAACGTGGCCGTGTCGACCCCGGTGTGCTCGGAGAACTCGGCCCCCTCGCTGAGCTTCACCCCGGCCCGGCGCTCCAGCAGGGCGGCGGGGCCGCCGTCGGCCGGCGGCGTGCCGGCGAAGTCGAGCCAGGAGAGGTACGTCGCCTCCGGAGTGTGGTGGCGCAGGTCCCACGGCGAGGCCGCCGCCCACCGCGCGACCGCGCGCCGGTTGTCGTCGAGGGTCAGCATGAGCTGCTCCAGCCAGGCCTCCCCCTCCCGCCAGGCGGCCACGGTGGCGACCCGGCTGAGGACGCTCGGCGTGCCGAAGTAGTCCAGCGGGGCCTCGGCCAGCGACTTCCAGACGCGGTCCGGCCCGATGTGGGCGACGGCGCACCGCAGGCCGGCGATGTTGAACGCCTTGGTGGCCGACGTCGCGGTGATCGTCCGCGCCGCGGCGTCCGCGCCGAGCGAGGCGAACGGCACATGGCGGTGCGGCGAGAAGACCAGGTCGGCGTGGATCTCGTCGGCCAGGACCACCAGGTCCAGCTCCTCGGCCGCCTCGGCCAGCGGGGCGAGCTCCGCGCGCGTGAACACGCGGCCGGTCGGGTTGTGCGGGTCGACCAGGACGATCATCCTGCAGCCCTGCTCGCGCAGCCGGGCGGTCAGCCCCTCGGCCGCGAAGCCCCAGCCCGTCTCGCTCCACACCATCGGCAGGGGCACGATCCGGCGGCCCGAGCGGGCGATGCTCGCCAGGAACGGCGGGTAGGACGGCACATGGATCGCGACGCCGTCGCCCGGCTCGGTGGCGTGCTCGATCATGACCTGGAGGATCTGGATGAGGTCGGTGAACACGCGGGTCCGGCCGGGCCGCGGGGTCCATCCGTGCCGGCCGGCCATCCGCTCCTCGAACGCCTCGACCACCGGATCCTGTCCGGGCCAGAACGGATACCCGAAGTCCTCGCGCTCGGTGACGCGGACGATGCTCTCGCGCACGGCGGGCGGGACCCCGAAGTCCATGTCGGCCACCCACGCGCCGATGGTGGCGGCGGGCAGCGATCCCCACTTCACGCCGTGCCCCGAGCGCAGGCGGGCGACGTCGACGGTCTCGAACGGCCCGCTCATCGGGGGAGTCCCGCCGGCTCGCCGGCCAGGAGGGCGTCGCGCAGGATCTCCATCTGGCCGTGGTGCTGCGCCAGCTCCTCGTAGACGTGGAGCAGGGCCGCGCCCTGGGTGAGCTCCCGGTCGGGGCCGAGGAAGGCGGCCGGCGGGGCGGCCCGCAGCGGCGCGTCCGGCTCGGCGGAGCGCACGTCCTCGGCGAGCTGCGCGCGCACCGCCGCCGCCTGGTCGAGCAGCGGGCGCACCGGGCCCGCGCTGCCGAACTCGGCGTCGCGGTCGCGGTCGACCGCACGCCCCGCGACCAGCGCGCCGGCCCAGTAGGAGACCACTCCGAGGCAGTGGGTGAGCAGCGCGTACGGCGAGTTGGCCCCCGGGAGGGCGGGCCGGGTGTTGGCCAGCTCGTCGCCCAGGCCGGCCACGATGCCGGTCATGCCGTCGAGCGCCCGGCCGGTGAAGTACAGGTAGTCGTCATCGGTGATCAAAGTGGCTCCTGGTCCGTGCGTCACCTGCTTGACAGGTGACGCCAACCTTGCGCCCCTTCGCCGTCACCTGTCAAGATGGTGACGTGAGCTTCGTCTTCGTCAGCGGCGACCTCGCGCTCGACCTGGCCGGCACGCTGAAGTGGCGGCGGAGCGAGCCCGAGGAGCTCCTGCGGACCCCCGCCGACCTGGCGCGATGGGCCGTCGAGGCGGGCGTGCTCACCGAGGTGCCCGCCCTCGACGTCGCGGACCTGCGCCGGCTGCGCGCGCTGCGCGAGGCGGTCTAC
The DNA here is from genome assembly GCF_044459125.1 of Nonomuraea sp. NPDC050383. Classification (NCBI taxonomy): domain Bacteria; kingdom Bacillati; phylum Actinomycetota; class Actinomycetes; order Streptosporangiales; family Streptosporangiaceae; genus Nonomuraea; species Nonomuraea sp. NPDC050383. The sequence continues at coordinate 32,405 of NZ_JBITIP010000019.1, read as the reverse complement.
CGGCTCGCCACCCACGGCATGCAGGGGCTGCCCTGGCCCGGCGACGACCTGCGCCTGGTCAACGAGGAGGCGGGCGGCACGCCGGCCCGGATGTCGCTGACCCCCTCCGGCGTCGCGCGGACCGGGGACGCCGGGGCCGTCGCCGCCGACGTGGCCCGCTCGGCGGTCCGGCTGCTGGGCGGGATCGACGCGCTGCGGGTCCGCGAGTGCGGCCGCGAGGCGTGCACCCGGGTCTTCGTCGACCGCTCCCGCGCCGGCAACCGGCAGTGGTGCGGCATGGAGGAGTGCGGCAACCGCGTCAAGGCGGCGAACTACCGCTCCCGCAAGAGCCGGGCGTCCACGGCCCGCTGATTCCAGCAGCGCGGCGCGCCCGGTAGTCATCCGGCGAACCGTACATTCCGGGCCCCCGAATCGTTGACGTTTGTTGGTATGGACAGCAAACTAATCCACGAGCTGGCGCAAGCCGTGGAAGGAGCCTCCATGCCGTACCGCCCCCCGCTGGTCGCGCACGAGTACTTTGTCGCCGACCCGCCCGAGCTGCCGGTGCGCGAGCACGGAGAGGGCGGCCTGTCCGCGGTGACCGCCGCCGAGCCGGTCGCCGTGGGCGAGGCGGGCGTCATGCTGAAGGCGACCACCAGCGCCGAGGAGACCCTGGTCGTGCAGGTCGGCGTCGCCGGTGAGGGCGTGATCCGGGTACGGCTGAGCGAGGACGCCGACGCCCGCCCCCGCTCCGAACGGGCCATCACGCTCGTCACCCCCGGCACGTACGAGGGGGCCCGGGCCGAGGCGGTTCCCGGCGGCCCGATCGTCGTGGACGCCGGCTCGCTGCGGGCCGAGATCAGCCTGTCGCCGTGGCACCTGCGCTTCACCGACGCCTCCGGCCGGACCCTCGTCGAGCAGGACCGGGGCCACACCGACATCAGCGGGCGGATGCGCACGCTGCCGTTCGGCCGCTCCGCCGCGGGCGGCGCGCCGGCCGCCTATCACGAGAGCTTCGGCGCGGCCCCCGACGAGGCGTTCGCCGGGTTCGGCGAGTCGTTCACGCCGCTGGACAAGCGCGGGCAGCGCCCGGTCATGTGGAACTTCGACGCCTTCGGCGCCGAGTCGCAGCGCGCGTACAAGAACGTGCCCCTGTACGTGTCGAGCAGGGGGTACGGCGTGCTGCTCGACAGCGGCGCCCCGGCGGAGTTCGACGTGTGCCAGTCCACCCACAGCGTCGTGCAGGTCCTCGTGCCCGACGACGTCCTCGACTACTACGTGCTGGCCGGGCCGACCCCGCCGGAGGTGCTCGACCGGTACGACCGGCTGACCTGCCGGCCCGCGCTGCCGCCGAAGTGGGCGTTCGGCACCTGGATCTCCTCGGGGTTCTTCGTGGACAGCCAGGAGCGGGTGCTCGCCCGGGCACGCACCATCCGGGAGCGGGGCATCCCGTGCGACGTGCTCCACCTGGACACGTACTGGCAGGCCGAGGGCCACTGGTCGGACCTGCGCTGGGACCCGGAGACGTTCCCGGACCCGGAGGCGATGCTCGCGGAGCTGGACGGCATGGGGTTCAAGGTCTGCCTCTGGATGAACCCCTACATCTCCCACCTCAGTCCCGCCTTCCTGGAAGCGGCCGACGCCGGATATTTCCTGAAAACGGCGGCGGGGGAGGCGTACGTCGCCGACTGCTGGCACGGCTCGTTCCCGCCCTGCGGCATCGTCGACTTCACCAACCCCGAGGCCGTCGCCTGGTTCCAGGGCCTGCTGCGCCCGCTCCTGCGGCAGGGCGTGCAGGCGTTCAAGACCGACTTCGCCGAGGGCGTGCCGCGCGACGCCGTCGCCTTCAACGGCATGACCGGCACCGACCTGCACAACGTCTACACGCTGCTGTTCAACGACGCCGTCGCCGAGGTCACCCGCGAGGTCCACGGGCACGGCCTGGTCTGGGCGCGCTCGTCGTTCCTCGGCGGCCAGCGGCACAGCGCCCAGTGGGGCGGCGACACCTACACCAGCTACGCGGCCATGGGCAGCACGCTGCGCGGCGGTCTGGCGCACGGCCTGTCGGGCGTGCCGTTCTGGAGCCACGACGCGGGCGGCTTCACCGGCCGCCCCACCGACGACCTGTACGTGCGCTGGACCCAGTTCGGCGCGCTGTCGCCGCTGCTGCGCCTGCACGGCACGACCAGCCGCGAGCCGTGGGAGTTCCCGGCGGTCGAGAAGCACGCGGTCGAGGCGCTGCGGCTGCGCTACCGGCTCATGCCGTACCTGTACTCGGCGGCCGTCGAGGCGGCCAGGACCGGCGCGCCGATGATGCGCGCCCTGTGCGTGGACCACCCGGACGATCCGGTCGCCTGGCAGGCCGACCTGGAGTACCTGCTGGGGCGGGACCTCCTCGTCGCCCCCATGACGTCGCCGGACGGCACGCGCCAGGTCTACCTGCCGCGCGGCGAGTGGGTCGACTACTGGACCGGCGAGGTGCTGGCCGGCCCCCGATACGTCCCCGTCGCCAAGCCGCTGGAGCAGGTCCCGCTGTTCGTCCGGCACGGCGCGCTCATCCCGGTCACCGTCCCCGGTGACACGGTCGGCACGCCGGCCGAGCTCACCCTGGTCGCCTTCGGGGGCGGCGACAGCCGTACAGAGATCCACGACACCGATGGCGAGACCGTCGTCGTGGCCACCCGGGACGGCGACACGCTGCGCGTGGCCGTCACCGGACCGAAACGGATCGCCACGGTCGAGTTCGCCCCGGTGGAGGGCGCGCCCGGTCGGGCCGTCATCACTCAGGAGAGATCATGAACAAGTCGATGGGCGTCGCGGCGCTGGCCGCCGTGGCGCTGGTGCTCGCGGCCTGCGGAGGCTCGGGCGGCTCGGGCGACGGCGGCAAGAGCGCCGCGAGCGGCCAGCCGCGCGTGCTCAAGCTCTGGCACTACGAGACCGCCGACAGCGCCATGGGCAAGGCGTGGGCCGAGGCGGTCAAGCGGTTCGAGGCGTCGCACCCCGGCGTGACCGTGAAGTTCGAGGAGAAGGGCTTCGAGCAGATCCAGAAGACCGCCAGCATGGTGCTCAACTCCGACGAGGCGCCCGACGTCATGGAGTACAACAAGGGCAACGCCACGGCCGGCCTGCTGTCCAAGCAGGGGCTGCTGGCCGACCTGAGCGAGCAGGCCACCAAGCGCGGCTGGGACAAGCTGCTGCCGGGCGGCCTCCAGGTGACCGCGAAGTACGACGACCGGGGCGTCATGGGCTCCGGCAAGTGGTACGGCGTGCCGAACTACGGCGAGTTCGTGATGGTCTACTACAACAAGGAGCTGTTCGACAAGCACGGCGTCAAGGTGCCCACCACGTTCGACGAGCTCACGGCGGCCCTGGACACGTTCGTCAAGGCCGGCGTGACGCCCGTCGCCACGGCCGGCGCCGAGTACCCCGCCCAGCAGATCTTCTACCAGCTCGCGCTGACCAAGGCGCAGCGGCCGTGGGTGGACGCCTTCCAGTCGTACAAGGGCAAGGTGGACTTCCACGGGCCCGAGCTCACCTACGGCGCCCAGACCCTGGCCGACTGGGTGAAGAAGGGCTACCTCGACAAGAACTCGGCCGGGCTCAAGGCCGAGGACATGGGCGTGGCCTTCATGAAGGGCACGTACCCCATGATGATCAGCGGGAGCTGGTGGTACGGCCGGTTCGCCTCCGAGATCAAGAAGTTCGAGTGGGGCCACTTCCTGTTCCCCGGCGCCACCATGTCGCCCGGCTCCAGCGGCAACGTGTGGGTCGTGCCCGAGAAGTCGGAGAACAAGGACCTCGCCTACGACTTCATCGACATCACGATGAGCAAGGACATCCAGAACCTGCTCGGCAACTCCGGCGGCGTCCCGGTGGCCGCCGACCCGGCCGCGATCACCGACCCGAAGAGCAAGGAGCTCATCGAGAGCTTCAACAAGCTCACCTCCGCCGACGGGCTGGCCTTCTACCCCGACTGGCCGGCGCCCGGCTACTACGACGTGATGGTGGCCGGCGTGCAGAACCTCGTCAACGGCAGCAAGACGCCCGCCCAGGTGCTGGACGAGCTCGCCAAGCCGTACGAGGACAACCTCGCCGACATCGGCAACTAGATGCGTGCTCGCACCAAGGGCTACTGGTGGTACCTGGTCCCCAGTCTGGTCCTGTTCCTCGCCGTGATCGTGGCGCCGTTCCTCATGAACGTCGCCACGAGCTTCACCCGCTGGTCCGGCGTGGGCACGCCGCGCTGGATCGGCCTGGACAACTACACGCGGCTGCTGGGCGACGAGCGCTTCTGGCAGTCGTTCCAGCACAACGTAGGCCTCATCGTGGCCATGGCGGTCGTCCCGACGGCGCTCGGCCTGGTGCTGGCGGCCGTCCTGTTCGACTACATCGGGCGCAGGTTCGGCTCCCGTACGGCGGCCGCGCTGCGGGCCGCGTACTACCTGCCGCAGGTGCTGCCCGTGGCGGTGGCCGGAGTGGTGTGGGGGTGGATGCTGCACCCGTCGTACGGCGCGGTCAACCAGATCTTCGGCCTCGAGCTGGACTGGCTCGGCGACCCCGACCTCGCGCTGGCCACGGTGATGGCCGTCATGGTGTGGTTCCAGCTCGGCTACCCCGTGGTCATCTTCATGGCCGGGCTCCAGCGGGTGGACCCGGCCCTGCACGAGGCGGCGCAGATCGACGGGGCGTCGTGGTGGCGCAGGTTCTGGCACATCACGATCCCGCAGATCCGGCCGGAGACGTTCGTGGTGCTGCTGACCTGCACGATCGCGGCGCTCAAGGTGTTCGGGCCGATCTACGTGCTCACGCGCGGCGGGCCGGGCAACGCCACGATGGTGCCCTCGTACTTCTCGTACCTGAACTTCTTCCAGAAGAGCAACGTCGGGTACGGCTCGGCCATCGCCACGGTGCTGGCCCTGATCATCATCGTGGTGACGTTCCTGTTCCTGCGCGTGCAGGAGCGTGAGCGATGAGGGCGGGGCCGGGCCGGTGGGCCGTGCTGGCGGCGCTCGTCCTGCTGGCCGCGGTCATGCTGTTCCCGTTCCTCATCGTGGCGGTCAACGCGGTCAAGTCGCCGGCGGAGTACGGCGCGGAGGGGCCGCTGAGCCTGCCGGGCGAGCTGTACCTCCAGGGCATCGCCGACTTCTGGCAGCGCGTGAACTTCGGCGGCAAGCTCTGGAACAGCTTCGTCATCAGCGCCTCGGTGGCGGTGCTCGCCGTCGTGCTGTCGGTGCTCAACGCGTACGCGCTGGGCATCGGGCGGGTGCGCGGCCGGCTGTGGATCCTCGTGCTGTTCCTCGTGGGCAACACCCTGCCGCAGGAGGCGCTGGCCTACCCCCTCTACTACCTGTCGAAGGAGGTGGGCCTCTACGACTCCAAGCTCGCGGTGATCATCGTGTTCACCGCGATCCAGGCGGCGTTCGGCACCTACCTGCTCAGCGCCGTGCTCGGCCAGTTCCCCAGGGAGATCCTGGAGGCGGCGGCCATCGACGGCGCGGGCCGCTTCCGGGCCCTGTGGCGGATCGTGGTGCCCATCAGCCGCCCCACGCTCAGCGTCCTGGTGATCTTCTTCTTCATCTGGACGTGGAACGAGTTCTTCCTGCCACTGATCTTCCTCATCTCCAACGACAACCAGACGGTGCCCGTCGCCCTCGGCGTCCTGCAGGGCGAGAAGTACATGGACGCCACCATGTCCAGCGCCTCGGCGCTGCTCGGCATCGTCCCGGCGGTCGCGTTCTTCCTGATCTTCCAACGAACGCTCACCCGAGGCGTCACGGTCGGCGCCGTCAAGTGAGCCTCCCGCTCTGGAGAATCCATGCCCCTACGCTTACGCCGCACCCCCCTGCTGGCCGCCCTCGCGCTGGCGGCGTCGTTCCTCTCCGCGCCCGCGCAGGCGGCCGACGAGCCGCCCTTCCGTGATCCGGCCCTGCCGCTGGAGCAGCGCGTCGACGACCTGCTCGGCCGGCTCACCCTGCCCGAGAAGCTGGGCCTGCTGCACCAGTCGCAGCAGGCGATCCCGCGCCTCGGCATCCCGTACCACAAGAACGGCACCGAGGCGCTGCACGGCGTCGGCTGGTCCAACGACCTCGACGACGGCTGGAAGCAGAAGTTCGCGAGCGGCACCGTCTTCCCGCAGGCCGTCGGGCTGGCCAGCACGTGGGACCCGGAGCTGGTCAAGCGGGTCGGCGCGGCCGTGGGCGACGAGGCGCGCGGCTACAACGCCGTCAACCCGACGCTGTGGGGGCTCCAGGTGTGGGCTCCGGTCGTGGACCTGCTGCGCGACCCGCGGGCCGGCCGCAACGAGGAGGGCTACTCCGAGGACCCGCTGCTGACCGGCGCCATCTCCACCGCGTACGGCAAGGGCCTGCAGGGCGACGACCCGTTCTACCTGAAGACCGCGCCGGTGCTGAAGCACTACCTCGCCTACAACAACGAGACCAACCGCGGCGTCACCTCCTCCAACCTGACGCCCAAGCTGAGGAACGAGTACTACCAGAAGGCGTTCCGGGCCGCGATCTCGGCCGACGCCGCGACCGGCGTGATGGCCTCCTACAACCTGGTCAACGGCCGGCCCAACCACGTCAACCCCGACCTGGACGAGGCCGTCCGGTCGTGGACGGGCAAGACGCTCTACAACGTCAGCGACGCCTGGGGCCCGTACGCGCTGACCGAGCAGGAGAAGTACTACGACGACAAGGCCGAGGCGTTCGCCGCCGTGCTCAAGGCCGGCCTCGACAGCTACACCGTGGACGACAGCAACGCGGGGCCGACCGCCCAGCTCCTCTCGACCGCCCTGGACCGCGGCCTCATCACCCAGGCCGACGTGGACGACGCCGTGCGGCACGTGCTGTCGATCAGGTTCCGGCTCGGCCACTTCGACCCGGACGGCGGGCCGTACAAGAAGATCACCAAGGACGTGATCGACAGCCCCGCGCACCGGAAGCTGAACCGCGAGACCGCCGGCAAGGCGGCCGTGCTGCTGCGCAACTCCGGTGTGCTGCCGCTGGCGAGCCCGAAGAGCGCCGCCGTCGTCGGCCCGCTGGCCGACCGCCTCTACCGCGACTGGTACGGCGGGCAGCCGCCCTACCAGGTGACCCCGCTCGACGGGATCAAGGAGCGCGTCGCCGACGTCACGAGTGGCGCCGGGCTGGAGCGGATCGCGCTCAAGCACCTCGGCTCCGGCAGGTACCTCACCGCCACCGGCTCCGGCCCGGACGACAACGTCGCGCTCACCGACACCGCCCCCACCCCCGCCTCGCAGTGGGACCTGACCGACTGGACCGGCGGCGTGTCCACGCTGCGCAACGCGGGCAACGGCAAGCTCCTCGGCGGCGACTGGCGCTCCCTCGACACCGACGACGCCGAGCCCGACGGCTGGTACGTCCAGCAGCAGTTCGCCCTGGAGCGGCAGGCCGACGGCTCCTACCTGGTCAGGTACGCCGGCTACGAGAGCGTCGAGAGCTGGTACGGCCTGCCCGACCCGTACGTGAGCGTGAACGCCGACGGCACCCCCGGCCTGGCCCCGAAGGCGCAGGCGGCCCGCTTCGCCAAGGAGGTCGTCTCCGACGGCGTCGCCGCGGCGGCCGAGCAGGCCCGCAAGGCCGAGGTGGCGGTCGTGGTGGTCGGCAGCCACCCGTTCGTGGCGGCCCGCGAGTTCCACGACCGGGACAATCTTCAGCTCGGCGAGGGGCAGCGGCGGCTGATCGAGGCGGTTCGCAAGGCCAACCCGCGGACCGTGGTCGTCCTGGAGACCAGCTACCCCGTCATCGTGGACGCGCCGACGCTGCTGTGGACCACCCACGCCGGCGCCGAGACCGGCCACGCGGTCGCCGACGTGCTCTTCGGCGACGTCAACCCGGCCGGGCGGCTCACCCAGACGTGGTACGCCACCGACAAGCTGCCGAGCATCCACGACTACGACCTGGTCAGGACCGGCATGACGTACCTGTACCAGCGGGGCCGGCCGCTCTACCCCTTCGGCCACGGCCTCAGCTACACCACCTTCGGCTACCAGGGCCTGCGCGTCCAGGGCGAGCAGGTCAGCGTCAAGGTCACCAACACCGGCAAGGTGAAGGGCGAGGAGGTCGTCCAGCTCTACACCCACCAGCGGCGCTCCCGCTTCCCGCAGCCGGTCGAGCAGTTGCGCGGCTTCCAGCGGGTCGCGCTGGGCCCCGGCGAGAGCAGGACGGTGACGTTCCCCCTGAAGCGGTCCGACCTGGCCGTGTGGGACCACACGCGCGGCCGGTGGGTCGTCGAGACGGCCGCGCACGACGTGCTCGTGGGGTCGTCGTCCGAGCAGGTCCGCGCCCGGACGACGCTCCAGGTGACCGGCGAGACCGTCCCGGTCCGGGACCTCACGCAGGCCACGCGCGCCATGGACTTCGACGGCTACTCCGGTGTGGAGTTCGCCGACGAGACGAAGGTCCGCGGCGAGGTCGTGGCCGGCTCCGCGGGGAACTGGATCTCCTTCACCGGCTCCTCCTGGGGGTCCCGCCTCACCGCGGGCGTCGCCTCGGTGAGCGGCGGCTCCGTCGAGCTGCGGCTCGGCTCGCCCACCGGCGCCCTGCTCGGCACCGTCCAGGCGCCGGCGACCGGCGACGTCTACCGGTACGGCACGGCGAGCGCCACGGTGAAGCCCGGCAAGGGTGACCTGTACGTCGTCTTCAAGGGCGACCTGCGGCTCAGGGACCTGCGCCTCACCCGATGATTGGTTGTGAGTCCAAACTATTGACCTGACGTGAGACGTGTGTGAGCCTCAAGGTCGAGGCTCATGCGCGAAGGCGAAGGCGACGGTCAGGGTCCCCCAGACCTGGTCGTGCATGGAGGCCATCCGGGCGGGCGGCACCTTTGGGCACGCGTGCCCGGAAAGGGTAACCCCCATGCCAAGACGGTTGTTCAGCACGCTCCTGATCGTCGCCGTCGCCCTCGCGGCGGTCGTCGTCAGGATGGCGCCGGTGTCCGCCGTCGCCGCCGATCCCTACGCGTTCAAGAACGTCAGGATCGACGGCGGCGGCTTCGTCCCCGGCATCGTCTTCAACCCCACCGAGCGCAACCTCGTCTACGCCCGCACCGACATCGGCGGCGCCTACCGCTGGAACCAGTCCACCAAGTCCTGGACGCCGCTCCTCGACTGGGCCGGATGGGACAAGTGGGGCTACAACGGCGTGGTCAGCCTCGCCACCGACCCCGTCGACACCAACCGCGTGTACGTCGCGGCCGGCATGTACACCAACTCCTGGGACCCGAACAACGGCGCGATCCTGCGCTCCACGGACAAGGGCGCGACCTGGCAGGCGACGCCGCTGCCGTTCAAGCTCGGCGGCAACATGCCGGGCCGCGGCATGGGCGAGGCGCTGTCCGTCGACCCGAACAAGAACAGCGTCCTCTACCTCGGCACCCCCAACGGCAACGGCCTGTGGCGCAGCACCGACTACGGCGCCACCTGGGCCAAGGTGACGAGCTTCCCCAACGCCGGCGACTACGCCCAGGACCCGAGCGACCCCAACGGCTACCTGAGCCACCGGCCGGGCGTGGTCTGGGTGACCTACGACCCGCGCTCCTCCGCCAAGGGCGCCGCCACCAAGACGATCTACGTGGGCGTGGCCGACAAGGCCAACAGCGTCTACCGCACCACCGACGCCGGCGCGACCTGGCAGCGGGTGCCCGGCCAGCCGACCGGCTACCTGGCGCACAAGGGCGTGCTCGACACCGCCAACGGCTACCTGTTCATCGCCACCAGCGACACCGGCGGGCCGTACGACGGGGCCAAGGGCGACGTGTGGCGCTACGCCACCGCCACCGGCGTCTGGACCCAGGTCAGCCCGATCCCGTCGTCCAGCTCCGACGACTACTTCGGCTACAGCGGCCTGACCCTGGACCGGCAGAAGCCGGGCACGCTCATGGTCGCCACCCAGATCTCCTGGTGGCCGGACGTGATCTTCTTCCGGTCCACCGACTCGGGCGCCACCTGGACCCGCGTGTGGGACTGGACCTCGTACCCCAGTCGCAGCTTCCGCTACAAGCAGGACATCTCCGAGAACCCGTGGCTGACCTTCGGCGCCAACCCGCAGCCGCCCGAGGTGGCGCCCAAGCTCGGCTGGATGACCGAGTCGCTGGAGATCGACCCGTTCGACTCCAACCGCATGATGTACGGCACCGGCGCGACGCTCTACGGCACCGAGGACCTCACCAAGTGGGACTCGGGCGGCCAGTTCACCATCCGGCCCATGGCCAGGGGCCTGGAGGAGACCGCGGTGCTCGACCTGATCAGCCCGCCCAGCGGCGCCCCGCTGGTCAGCGGCCTCGGTGACATCGGCGGCTTCCGGCACACCAACCTGGACGCCGTGCCGCCGATGATGTTCACCTCACCCGTCTTCACCACGACCACCAGCCTGGACTACGCGGAGAAGTCCCCGTCGATCATGGTGCGGGCGGGGAACTTCAAGGACTCCGACCGTCCCAACGACAGCCACGTGGCCTTCTCCACGGACGGCGGCGCGAACTGGTTCCAGGGCACCGAGCCCGGCGGGATCGACGAGGGCGGCACGGTGGCCGCCGCGGCCGACGGCTCCCGCTTCGTGTGGGCGCCCAAGGGCGTCACCCCGGTCTACTCGGTGGGCTACGGCAACTCGTGGCAGCAGGCGCAGGGCCTGCCCACGGGCGCGATCGTCGAGTCAGACCGGGTCAACCCGATGACGTTCTACGGCTACAGCGGCGGGCGCCTCTACCTCAGCACCAACGGCGGCGCCACGTTCACCGCCACGGCCGCGACCGGCCTGCCCGCCACCGGCACGGTCCACGTCAAGGCGCTGCCCGGCAAGGAGGGCGACGTGTGGCTGGCCGGCGAGACGGGCCTGTTCCACTCCACGAACGGCGGCGCGGCCTTCACCCGGCTCGGCAACGTCTCCGGCGCGACCAACGTCGGCTTCGGCAAGGCGGCCCCCGGCCAGAGCTACCCGGCGGTGTTCGCGGTGGCCACGATCGACGGCGTCGCCGGCCTGTTCCGGTCGGACGACGCGGGCTCGGCCTGGGTGCGGATCAACGACGACAAGCACCAGTACGGCAACATGGGCGAGGCCCTGACCGGTGACCCGAGGATCTACGGCCGGGTCTACCTGGGCACGAACGGCCGCGGGATCATCTACGGCGACCGCACCGGCCCGACCCCGACGGTCACGCCCACCGTCACCCCCACCGTCACCCCGACCGTCACCCCGACCGTGACTCCCACGGTCACCCCGACCGTGACCCCGACGACGGGGAACGGGTGCACCGCCACCTACACCGTCGGCAACCAGTGGCCCGGCGGTTTCGGGGCCGAGGTCACGGTCAAGAACACCGGCTCCGCGGCCACCACCGGCTGGAAGGTCACCTGGACGTACGGCGGCGACCAGAAGATCAGCCAGCTGTGGAGCGGCACGCTGAGCCAGTCCGGCGCCGCCGTCACCGTGACCAACGCGGGCTACAACGGCGCCCTCCAGCCGAACGCGACCACCTCGTTCGGCTTCAACGCCACCTTCACCGGCACCAACACCAACCCGGTCGTGACCTGCGCGGCGTCGTGACCTGACAGGGGTGACCGGGACGGCCCGGTCACCCCTTGACCGCTCCGATGAGCACGCCCTTGGTGAAGTGCCGCTGCACGAACGGGTAGACGAACAGCACCGGCACCAGCGCGATCACCACGATCGACATCTGGATCGCCAGGTTCGGCGGCGGGCTCTGCCCGGCGGCCACCACGTCGGCGCTCTGGCCCACGAACATCGACTGGCCCTGGTAGACGTACTGCCGCAGCACGAGCTGGAGCGGCCACTTGGCCGTGTCGTTCAGGTAGAGCACGGCGTCGAAGAACGCGTTCCAGTACCCGACGGCGTACAGCAGCCCGATCACCGCGATCACGCCCCGGGACATCGGCAGCACGATCCGCCGCAGGATCGTGAACTCGCTCGCCCCGTCGATGCGCGCGCTGTCGGTGACCTCGCCCGGGATGCTCATGAAGAACGCCCGCATCACCACCAGGTTGAACGCCGTGACCGCCACCGGCAGGATCAGCGACCAGTACGAGTCGATCAGCCCGAGCCCGCTGACCACCAGGTACTTCGGGATCAGCCCCGGCCCGAACAGGAACGTCAGCAGGACCAGGAACAGCAGCGGGCGGTGCAGCAGCGAGCCGGGCCGCGACAGCCCGTACGCGGCGAGCGTGGTGACGGCCAGGCTGAGCAGCGTGCCCACCACCGTCACGCCCAGGCTCACCAGCACGGCCCGCGTCACCACGCCGCCGGCGAACAGCTCCTCGTAGGCGGCGAACGACAGCTCGCCCGGCACGGTCACCAGGCCGCCCGCCCGGGTGACCTCCTCCTGTGTCGACAGGCTGGTCACCACCACCATGTACACGGGGAAGACGACGGCGACGACGATCGCGGCCAGCACGGCCGTCTTCCCCGTCCGGCCGATCACGGTGGGCCGCTCCGCCCAGGATGCCGCATTCATGATCTCTTGTAGATTCCCTGCTCGCCGAACCGGTGGGCGACCTTGTTGGCCACCAGGATGAGGATGAGCCCGACCACGCCCTTGACCAGGCCCGCCGCCGCGCCGTAGCTCCACTCGCCGGTCAGCAGCGTGCGCCAGTAGACGAACGTGTCGAGCACCTCGGCCGCGTCGCGGCCCACCGCGTCGCGCTGGATGAAGAACTGCTCGAAGCCGACGTTGAGCGCGTCGCCCAGCCGCAGGATGAGCAGCAGGATGACCACCGGGCGCAGGCCGGGCAGCGTGACGTGCCACATGCGCCGCAGGCGGCCGGCGCCGTCCACCGCCGCCGCCTCGTACAGGTTCTGGTCGATCGCGGCGAGCGCGGCCAGGAAGATGATGGCGCCCCAGCCGGCGTCCTTCCAGATGGTCTCGCTGGTGACGAGCAGCAAGAACGTATCCGGATTTGTCATGATGTCGAGGCCGGAGTGGCCGTGGTCGCGCAGGATCTGCGCCAGCAGCCCGGCCCCGCCGAACATCTGCTGGAACAGCGTCACGACCAGCACCCACGAGAAGAAGTGCGGCATGTACACGATGCTCTGGAGCAGCAGCCGCAGCCGGGGCCGGATCACGCTGTCCAGCAGGAGCGCCAGCACGATCGGCACCGGGAAGTAGAAGACGAGCTGGAAGGCGGTGATGGTCAGCGTGTTGAGCGTCGCGTCCCAGAAGCTCTCGTCCAGCATGAGCCACTGGAAGTTCGCGATCCCCACCCACGGGCTGTCCTTGACGCCCACGTACGGCGAGTAGTCCTGGAAGGCGATCACGTTGCCGAGCAGCGGCACGTAGTGGAAGACGATCAGCAGCCCGATCGCCGGGACCGTCATCAGCAGGAGCTGCCAGTCGCGCCGCAGCCGGGCCCGCAGGCTCGCCGGGCGGGCTGCGCCCGTGCCGCTCGCTGCTGTGGTGTCCGGGGCGGCGGGCGCGGTCAGGTCACCCGCCGCCCCGGAGTCTACGGAGTCCCTAAGCACGACCGTTGTCCTGCAGGACCTTCAGGTAGAACGCGCGGGCCTCGTCGCCGCCGTCGCGCCGCCACTCGGCCGCGATCTGCTTGACGTCGCTGACGGGCCGCCGCCCGCGCATGATGTCCGTGAACTTGTCCTCCGTCGGCACCTGCAGGCCCGCGAACTTGCCCGGCCGCTGGATCCGGATGCCGTCGAACGGGGTCTTCTCGATGTACGGGAACGAGGCGTTCTGCCAGGCCAGGTTGGCCCGCACCGCGTCCGGGAACGGCCAGTCCACGTACAGCGGGCGCCCGCCGAGGAAGCCGTAGGTGTAGGCGACCTCCTTGGTGCCGAGCTCGGTCGGCTTGGGCACGCCGTCGGAGCCGAGCTCGAAGTGCTTGCCCTTGACCCCGTAGGTGGACAGCTCGTACTCCTTGGTGCCGTACGGCGCCGCGCACCAGTCGAGGATCGACAGCAGCTCCTCCACCTGCGCCTCGGGCAGGCCCTTCTTGATGAAGGTGAAGATGCCGGCCGCGTTGTTGTGGTACATGATCGGCTTGCTGCCGTCGTGCGAGAAGAGGGGGAAGACGCCCATCGCGAAGCCGGGGTTCTTGGGCCGGTGCTGCTGGAGCAGCTCCTTCCAGCCGCCGAAGCCGTCCCGGTAGATCACGATCTGGCCCGCGCCGATGAGCTCCTTCTCGTTGGCGCCCTTGCTGCTGGTGACGCTCGGGTGGATCAGCTCCTCGGCGAACAGCTTGCGCATCCAGGCGAGCATGAGCTCGAACTCGGGCGTCTCGTACTTGTGGACCAGCTTGCCGCCCTCGTAGCGCCACTCCTGCGGCACCTTGAAGATCGGCCAGGCCATCTCGTGGATGTCGCCGAACGCCCACCGCTTGGCCTTCGCGTCGGTGATCTCCTTGCCGAGCTGGTAGAGCTCCTCGGCGTTCTTGGGATTCTGGTTCCAGCCGTTCTTGTCGAACAGGTCCTTGCGGTAGAGCAGCCCGTACGGGTACGGCTCGGTGGGGTACGGCACCGCCATCAGCTTGCCGTTCCACACCGACCACTGCCAGGCGGCCGTGGGCAGGTTGGCCAGCAGCGCGTACGTCTTGACCCGGTCGCCCTGGAGGTACGGCGTCAGGTCCTCGAAGGCCTGGTCGACGGCCTTGTTGAAGTCGGCCATCTTCTCGATCTCCCAGTTCGGGATGACCATGAGGTCCGGGATGTCGCGGGCCGCGAGCCGGGCGATGGCCTTGTCGACGTACGTGACGCCGTCGGTGATCTGGAACTCCACGGTGGCGCCGATGTCGGCGTTGACCGCCTGGAAGTAGGAGTTGCTCGCCAGGCCGGGCGGCGGAGGGCCCCACAGCGGGGTCATGGCCTTGTAGCTGCCGCCCTTGCCGGCCTTTCGGGCGAGCGCGGGCACCGGGTCGGCCGGGTAGGAGCTGAACCCGCCGCTGATGTCGGGGACGCCGGGCAGGTTGGACGTGGTGCCGGGCAGGTCGGGCTTGACGCCGGCGAAGGGCACGTAGGTGGGCGTGAGGGTCTTGAGCTTGTCCCCGGCGGCGGCGGTGGCGCCGCCGGAGCCGGGCCGGGGGGTGCTGGGCGCGCTGCAGGCCGACAGCATCCCCGCTGCCGTCAGGCCCACCAGTCCGAGGAATCCGCGCCGGGTGGTCGAAGCGCCTTGAGCGGGAAGTGTCACGGCGCGCTCCCTTCGCCTGTTCAGGGGTTGTCGAGGCAGGTGACATCGCGGTTAGAATTAGTTCGTCTTCCGACCAAACAAATTAGTGGAGTGTGACCGCGGCCACAAGGGAGCGCCCGGGTCACAGGTTGGTGAAGGGCGCCCGCGATACGGCATGCTGGGGACACCTCCTTGGCGGGAACGGGGCTGATTTTGATCACATCCACGACCGGCCCTCAGCCGGCCGACTTCGCCGATGTGCGCGCGACCAACCTCGCGGTGGTGCTGCGCTTCGTGCGCGAGCACGCGCCGTGCTCGCGCGCCGACATCGCGGCCTCGACCGGGCTGAACAAGGCGACGGTCTCCAGCCTCGTCGCCGACCTCATCGACCGCCGTCTGGTGCGGGAGACCGGCCTCACCGAGAACCGCGTCGGCCGCCCGGCCACGATGCTCGTCCTCGACGGCTCGCCGTACGCCGCCATCGGCATCGAGATCAACGTCGACCACGTCTCCGCGGTCGCCACCGGCCTCGCGGGGGAGCGGCTGCTCACCTGGCGCCGCGCCTTCGCCGCCGGCGGGTCCGCCAGCCAGGACGTGGCCGCCGTCGCCGCCATCGTCAGGCGCGTCGTCGCCCGCATGGCCCGCGAGGAGCGGCAGGTGCTCGGACTGGCCGTGGCCGTGCCCGGCCTGGTCGACGTGCAGGGCGTCGTGCGCATCGCGCCCAACCTCGGCTGGCGCGACGCCGACCTCGCCGGCGACCTGGCCAAGGCGCTCCGCGATCCCGGCTTCGCCGTCCAGGTGGACAACGACGCCAACCTCGCCGCCCTGGCCGAGCAGCGCTTCGGCGCCCGCGCCGGCGCCGCCGACCTCGTCTACCTGACCGGCGAGATCGGGGTGGGCGCCGGCATCATCCTCGACGGGCGGCTGCGCCGCGGCGGCCTCGGCTACAGCGGCGAGATCGGCCATGTGCAGCTCGACCCCGACGGCCCCGCGTGCCGCTGCGGGCGCCGCGGCTGCCTGGAGGCCGTCGCCGGCATCGGCGCCATCCTGCGCCGCGACCTGTCGCCGAGCCAGATCCCCGTCGAGATCGAGGACGCCGTACGCTCCGCCCGCGCCGGCCACCCCGGCACCCTGGCCGCCCTCGACGCCGCCGGCCGCGGCCTCGGCCGGGGCGTGTCCGTCCTGGCCAACCTGCTCAACCCCGAGGTCGTCGTCCTCGGCGGCTACTACGTGCCGCTCGCGCCGTGGCTGCTGCCGGCGGTGCGGGAGGAGGTGTCGGGCCGGGCGATCGCGCCGGGGGGAGGGGGCTGCGAGGTCGTGGCCTCGACGCTCGGCCTCGACGCGGCGGCGCTGGGCGGCGCGGCCCGGGTGCTCGACTCGGTCGACTCGGGCCGGCTGCCCGGCGCAATATCGCGAATCTCCTGACCTGACTCTTGACCTCGGTCACGGGGACGGGCACCCTTCAGGGAACCCCCCGAAATCCCCCCGTAACTTCCCCGGCCGGTCGTCGAAGCGCTTCGACAGTCTCAGAGGGATGGCCATGCACGAACCCTTCCGCGCCCCCTTGCGCGACCTCCCCCGCGACGTCTCCCACGACCTCCCTTCTGATCTCTCTGTTTTCCGGGACCCCGGCGCCCCGCTTCGGGAACGCGTCGCCGACCTGGCCCGTAGGCTCACCCTCGACGAGAAGCTCGGCCTGCTGCACCAGTACCAGGCACCCGTCGAGCGGCTCGGCCTCGGCCCGTTCCGCACCGGCACCGAGGCGCTGCACGGGCTCGCCTGGCTCGGCCCCGCCACCGTCTTCCCGCAGGCCATCGGCCTCGCCTCCACCTGGGACCCCGAGCTGGTGCGCCGGGTCGGCGAGGCCACCGGCGACGAGGTGCTCGCCTTCCACCACAAGGACCCGTCCGGCGCCGGGCGCAACGTCTGGGCGCCGGTGGTCAACCCGCTGCGCGACCCGCGCTGGGGCCGCAACGAGGAGGGCTACTCCGAGGACCCCTGGCTGACCGGCCTCATGGGCGAGGCGTATGCCCATGGGCTTCGTGGGAGCGATCCCACGGTGCTGCGCACCGCCCCCACCCTCAAGCACTTCCTCGCGTACAACAACGAGACCGACCGCTGCTCCACCTCCAGCAACCTGCCGCCGCGCGTCCTGCACGAGTACGAGCTGCCCGCCTTCCGGCCCGCCATCGAGAGCGGCGCCGCCGTCGCTGTCATGCCGTCGTACAACCTGGTCAACGGCCGGCCCGCGCACCTCAGCCCGCTGATCGAGCGGGTCCTGCGCGCCTGGGCGCCCGACGACCTCCTCGTGGTCAGCGACGCCTACGCCCCCGCCAACCTGACCGGCGTCCAGGGTTACCACGAGACCCTGCCCGAGGCGTACGCGCACGCCGTCAAGGCCGGGCTCGACAGCTTCACCCAGGACGACGACCGGCCCGAGGCCACGCTCGGCCACCTCCGGGAGGCGGTGCGCCGCGGCCTGCTCACCGAGGCCGACGTGGACCGGGCCGTCCGGCACGTCCTGTCGATCCGGTTCCGGCTCGGCGAGTTCGACCCCGCCACGCCGTACGACGACGTCACCGAGGAGGTCGTCAACTGCCCCGCGCACCAGGACCTCGCCCGGGAGGCCGCGCGGCGCTCCATCGTGCTGCTGGCCAACGACGGGCTGCTGCCCCTCGGACCCGTCACCAGGGTCGCGGTCATCGGACAGCTCGGCGACACGCTCATGGAGGACTGGTACAGCGGCACGCTGCCGTACTCCGTGACCGCCCGCGCCGGGCTGGCCGAGCGGTGCGCGATCGTGTTCTGCGAGGGCGTGGACCGGGTGACACTCACCGCCGAGGCCGGGCCCGTGACCGCCGACCCGGCCGGCGGGCCGCTGAGCGTCGCGGCCGGCTCCGGAGGCTCGGCGGACCTGTTCGACGTGTTCGACTGGGGCGGCGGCGCCTACGCGCTGCGGGCCGCCGCCACCGGCCGCTTCGTGTCGGCCGAGGACGGGGTGCTCGTCAACGACCAGCCCGGCCCCAACGGCTGGGAGGTGCGCCAGACGTTCCGCGTCGAGGACCGGCCACGCGGCCTGCTCGCCCTGCGGCACATCGCCACCGGCTGCTACGTCGGCCTCGGTGACGACGGCGTGCTCCGCCTCGTGGACGACGCCGACCGGGCCGCATGGCTGGCCATGGACGTGGTCAGGAGCGGCGCCCGGCAGGCGGCGGAGCTGGCCGCGGGCGCCGACGTCGCCGTCGTCGTGGTCGGCGACCACCCGCTGGTCAACGGCCGCGAGACCGAGGACCGCACGAGCCTCGCCCTCGCCCCGGCCCAGGACGCCGTCCTCGCCGCCGTCCGCGCCGCCAACCCGCGCACCGTCATGGTCGTCACCAGCGGCTACCCCCTCACCTGGACCACCCCGGACGTGCCCGCCGTGCTGTGGTCGGCCCACGGCGGCCAGGAGTACGGCCACGCCCTGGCCGAGGTGCTGTTCGGCGACGCCGACCCCGAGGGCCGGCTCACCCAGACGTGGTACCGCTCGGCCCAGGAGCTGCCCGACCTGCTCGACTACGACATCATCACGGCCGACGCCACCTACCTGTACTTCCGCGGCACCCCGCTCCACCCGTTCGGGCACGGCCTCAGCTACACCACCTTCGGCTTCGCCGACCTGGGCGTCCGGCTCGTGGACGGGGTGGTGACCGCCGAGGTCACGGTCACCAACACCGGCGCCCGCGAAGGCGTCGAGGTCGTCCAGTTCTACACGCGCCAGCGGCGCTCCCGCGTCAAACAGCCGCTGCGCCGGCTGCGCGGCTTCGAGAAGGTGCGGCTCGCGCCCGGCGAGAGCCGCACCGTGACGCTCCGCCTGCCGGTGGAGGAGCTGGCGTTCTGGGACGTGACGCGGGGCCGGCTCGTCGTGGAGGACGCGCCGCACCGGCTCATGGTCGGCCGCAGCGCCACCGACCTGCGGCTGTGCGCCGACTTCGAGGTGCCCGGCGAGACCGTACCGCCCCGCACCGGGCCGCTGCGGGCCGTGGACCACGACGAGTACGACGCGGTCGCGTTCGTGGACGCCGACCCGGTCGAGGGCGAGGCGGTCCGCTCGGAGGTCGAGGGCGCCTGGATCGCGTTCCGGCAGGTGGACCTGGCCGGCACCGCCTCGTGCGCGGTGACGGCCGGCTCGGCCGAGGGCGGAGTGATCACCCTGCGGCTCGGTGACCCCCTCTACGGCGAGGCGCTGGCCGCCTTCCCCGTGCCCCGCACCGGCCGCCACGCCCTCCAGACCCTCACCGCACCGCTTGCGGGTCCCGGCGGGGTCCACGATGTTTATGTCGTGTTCGAGAACGACGGCGTCACGCTCGCCGGCCTCACCTGGGGGCCGGCCGGCCCGTCCAACGGCGGAGCGGGCGATTGAGCGGGCGCGCCGTCACCATCGCCGAGGTCGCCCGGCACGCCGGCGTCGCCGTCAGCACCGTCTCGTACGTGCTCAGCGGCAAGCGGACCATCTCGGCCGACACCCGCAGGCGGGTGCTCGACAGCATCAGCACGCTCGGCTACCACCCGCACGCCGGAGCCCGCTCCCTGGCCAGCAAGCGGTCCAACGTGATCGCCCTGGTGCTGCCGTTACGAGCCGGCATGCACGTGCCGGTCCTCATGCGCTTCGCCACCGCCGTGGTGACGGCCGCCCGCAGCTTCGACCACGACGTGCTGCTGCTGACGGCCGACGAGGGCCCCGAGGGCATCCGGCGGGTGGCGGCCAGCGCGCTCGTCGACGCCCTCGTCCTCATGGACGTCGAGCTGCACGACCGCCGCGCGCCGCTGCTGAGGGAGCTGGCCGAGCCCAGCGTGCTCATCGGCTTCCCCGCCGAGCCCGCCGGCCTCACCTGCGTCGACCTGGACTTCGCCGCCGCCGGCGCCCGCTGCGTCGCCCACCTCGCGGAGCGGGGACACCGGCAGATCGCGCTGCTGGGCGCCCCGCACGTCGTCTACGACCGGGGCACGGGCTTCGCCCGCCGTACCAGGGAGGGCTTCACCGAGGCGGTCGCCGCGCACGGGCTGGACGGGCTCGCGCTGCCGTGCGAGGAGACGTTCGACGAGGTCCACACGACCATCACCCGCCTGCTCGCCGAACGGCCGGCGCTGTCGGGCCTGGTCGTCCACAACGAGTCGGCCGTCAACCACGTGCTCGGCGCGCTGCGCCAGCTCGGGCGGCGGGTGCCGGAGGACGTCGCCGTGGTCGCCATCTGCCCGGACGACGTGGCCGAACGCGCCAGCCCCCCGCTCACCTCGGTCCTGATCCCGGCGGAGGAGGTCGGCAGGGAGGCGGTGCGCCTGGTGATGGAGAAACTCGAAGGCCGCCAGGTCCCGGACGCCACCCTCCTCCCACCCCACCTCGCCATCCGCTCCAGCACCTGACCAGGCCGGGCACTCTTCGGGGTCGCGGGGCCGGCCGGGACGGCGGACCCGTGGCGGCCCCGGCCGGCTATGCCGCCACCCCCTCGTCCAGTTCCAGCCGGGAGCCGGTGAAGGAGGCCCGCAGGCGCCGATCGTGCGTCACGACGACCAGCGCGCCGTCGTAAGAGACGAGCGCCTCCTGCAGTTGCTCCACGAGCATCGGCGACAGGTGGTTGGTCGGCTCGTCCAGCAGCAGCACGTCCACGGGCTCGCTCACCAGCCGTGCCAGCTCGATCCGGCGCCGCTGCCCGTAGGACAGCTCTCCGACGCGCAGCCCCAGGTCCGACGGCCGGAACAGCCCCAGGGCGAGCAGCGCGTCCGCGTGCTCGTCCAGGCTCCCGAGCCGTCCATGCGCGTAGGCCCGCAGCACGGTCCACTCCGCCGCCCCGGCCGGCCCGTCCTGCCGAAGACCCTTGGCCCGGCCGGCCGGCCGCGTGTCGCCGGTGTCCGGCTCGTCCTGCCGGAAGAACCCGGCCCGGCCGGCCCGCCGTACCTCGCCCGCGTCCGGCCGCAGCTCTCCGGCGAGTACGCGCATCAGCGTGGTCTTGCCCGCCCCGTTCGGACCGGTGACGAGCAGCCGCTCACCGGCGTGGACGGCCAGGGACTCCAGGCGGAGCCGCCCCGCCACTTCCACGCCGTCGAGCGTGACCACTTCGGTCCCGGCGGCGGCTCCCGAGGTGGCGAGGGCGGCGGTGAAGCGCAGCGGCTCGGGCGGCGGCAGCGCCGGGCGCTCGGTGAGCCACCGTAGCCGCTGCTGCGACTGCCGGATGCGCCCGGCGGCCCCGTGTGTACGCGAGCGGGCCCGCCAGGTCCCGGTCCCCATGCCCGCCTTGGGCGTCTTGCGCGGGATGGCCGAGAGTCGCCCCGCGTTGGCCGCCACCAGCGTGGCATGCCGGTCCAACTCCGTCTTCCACTCCTCGTGGGCCCGCGCCTGTGCGGCGCGTTCGGCGGCCTTGGCCGCCAGGTATCCGGCGTACCCGTCGCCGTAGCGGCGCACCTGCCCGTCGGCGACCTCCAGGATGGCGGTGGTCACCCGCTCCAGGAACACCCGGTCGTGCGTGATCGCCACGACCGTGCCCCGGTGGGCGCGCAGGCGCTGTTCGAGCCAGGCCACCGCCCGGTCGTCCAGGTCGTTGGTCGGCTCGTCGAGCAGCAGCAGCTCAGGAGCGGATGCCAGCGTGGCGGCCAGGGCGAGCCTGGAGCGCTCGCCACCGGAGAGCGTGCCCAGCGGGCGGCTCCGGTCCAGCCGGGGCAGCCCCAGCCCGTGCAGCGCGACGTCCACACGAGCGTCGGCCTCGTAGCCGCCCCGCGCCTCGAACTCCGCCACCAGGCGCGCGTAGACGTCCAGCGCCGGCAGGCCCGAGCAGGCCTCCGCCCCCGGGTGGACATCCTGGCCGGCGCGCGCCTCCGTGCCGGTCTCCGCGAGTGACCGCTCGGCTGCCCGCATCCGGGCTTCGAGCTCTCGCAGGTCCGCCAGCGCCAGATCGACGGCATCGGCCACCGTCGCGTGCGGCGGCAGCGCGAGCGACTGCGGCAGGTAGCCGACGCCGCCGGGCGCGACGACCACGAGCTCGCCGTTGTCCGGCCGTTCGGCGTCCGCCATGAGCCTGATCAGCGTGGACTTTCCCGAACCGTTGTCGCCGATCACCCCGATCCGCTCGCCGGACTTGATGGTGAGTGACACACGGTCCAGGACGACGCGGGTGCCGTAACGCTTGGTGATCTCGGTCAGTGCCAGTTGGGCGGCGGTACGTATGGGGCCCATCTCCTCTTCTCGGCGCGGTTGACTCCTCGGGTCCACAACTCGGCTCGTTCCCGACGCGTGGACTGACGCCCGCCTCAGCCCGGAGCCTGCCGGCTGAGGTGCTCCCAGGCCCGGTACTCCTCCGCGCGGGCCTGGTCCATCTGCTGGACCATGTCGTAGGAGGCGCCGCCGACGATCAGCCGCAGCGGCGGCTCCGCCAGGCCGGCCAGCTCCATGACCACCGGCGCCGCGGTGCTCGGGTCGGGACCGGCGTCCTCGCCCCACATCTCGGCCAGCCTGGCGCGCAGCGCCTCGTACTCCGGGAGTGGCTCTGTCGTCGTGGTGCCCCGCGTGAACAGGTCCGTGCCGTACCCGCCCGGCTGCACGATCGTCACTTTGATCCCGAACGGCGCCACCTCCATGGCCAGCGCCTGGCTCACCGAGTCGAGCGCGCTCTTGCTCGCCGCGTAGAAACCGACGGACGCGAACCCGCCGCCGGTCCCCATCGAGGTGACCTGCAGGATGTGGCCGGACCCTTGCGCCCGCAGGTACGGCACGACGGCCTGGGCCACCCAGACGGCACCGAAGAAGTTGACCTCGAACTGGGCGCGGATCTGCTCCTCGGTGGCCTCCTCCACCATGCCGAACAGCATCGTGCCGGCGTTGTTGACCACGATGTCCAGCCGTCCGAACGCCTGCGCCGCCCGGTCCACCACGTCCCGCACGGCCGCGCGGTCGGAGACGTCCAGCGTCAGCCGTACGAGGCTGTCGGGGTGCGCGGCGGCGAGGTCGCCGAGCGGGCCGAGGTCGCGCGCGGCGGCCACGACGCGGTCCCCGGCGGCGAGCGCCGCCTCGGCGAAGGCCCGGCCCAGGCCTCTGGAAGCGCCGGTGATGAACCATACGCGGGGGGTTGTCACGTGGTCTCCTCGCATTCATGAGACGAGACGGTTCGCCTCGTGAAAGCAGAGTCTGCAGGCGCGACGCCCCGATGTCAAGACGAAACGTATCGTCTCGTTTGGTGGTATGCTTGGGGCGTGCCCAACCCCAGAACACCCAACCCCGCCCGCCGCAACGAGCGATCCCGGCGGGCCGTCCTCGACGCCGCGCGCGATCTGGTCTCCGAGCTCGGTTACGCCAAGGTGACGATCGAGGCCATCGCCGCCCGGGCGGGAGTCGGCAAGCAGACCATCTACCGCTGGTGGCCGTCCAAGGGGGCGGTGATCTTCGACTCGTTCCTGGTGCTCAGCGAGGGCGGGGAGGGCGTTCGGCTGCCCGACACGGGCGACCTCGAGGCCGACCTCAAGACGGTCATGCGGGCGACCGTCGCCGAGTTCGCGGACCCGGCGTTCGAAGCACCCGTCAGGGCGCTCAACATGGAGATCATCGGCGATCCCACCCTGGCCGCCATGTATCGCGAGAAGTTGGCCGGCCCCGTCGACGAAGCCAAGAAGGAACGGCTCCGCAGCGGCCGGCGAGCAGGCCAGCTGGCCGCGGACGCCGACCTCGATCTGGTGCTGGAAGTGCTGTACGCCCCTCTCTACCAGCGCTGGCTGCTCCGCTCCGGGCCGCTCACCCCGGAGTACGCCGACGCGCTCGTGGAGACCACCCTTCGCGCGTTCCGCCCCGAGTAGCCTGAGCGGCCATGCGGCCACCGACCCACCTGCACGACCTCCTGGTCGCGGCTCCGGTCCTTCCGCGGGGCGCGGGCACCTGACTTTGGTCAGGGCCAAGGGGTGCCGAAGGGAGGGTCACACCGGGCCGGCCGGCCTTCTACAGTCCCTGGGGAGCGGGATGACCAGGGGAGGGGCGGATGGCGGGCGGGCGGCGGCGGGCTGCAAGCATGCCTGATGTGCGTGATGTGCTCCCCCAGCCGCGGCAACCCGAGCCGGGGCTCCCTCGGACGGAACCTCCCCGGCTGCGGCGGCCCGCCCTGGCGGCCCGGCTCGTCAGGCGCCTGGTGTCCCGGCAGGTCAGTCGCGTGACGGGCCGGCTCGGAAGGCATCGGGGCGTCGTCCTGTGGCTGCTGCTCGCCATACCCGCCCTCGCGGGTGCCCTCGTCCTGGAGGGACGCGAGGCGCTCGTCTCGGCCGCCGGCCTGCCGCTGCTCGGCGTCGCCGTGACCGTGCGCCGGCGGTGGCCGCTCGTGGCGCTGGCCGTGCCCGTCGCGCTCGGGCTGGCGCTCGACGTGGAGCTGCTCGCCGCGCCGTACTGGCCGGCGCTCGCGGTCCTCGCCTTCCTGGCCGGCGGCCGGGTGGCGGCCCGGCCGGTGCTGTGGTTCTTCGCCGCCGTCGGGGCCGCGGGGCTGCCGTTGTGCGCGTTCCTGTCGCCGGACCGGCTGTGGGGCTGGTCATCGCTGCTGATCATCCTGCTGCTTGTCGTTGTGGTGCCGTGGCAGCTCGGCCGGTACCGCCGGCAGTACGCCGCCCTCGCCCGCGCCGGATGGCGGCTGGCCGACCGCATGGAGCGCGAGCAGCGGGCCGTCGCCGCGCAGGCCCGCATGCGCGAGCGGGCCCGCATCGCGGGCGACATGCACGACTCGCTCGGGCACGACCTGACCCTCATGGCCATGCGGGCCGCCGCGCTCCAGCTCGACCCCGCGCTGGACCCCCGGCACCAGGCCGTGGCGGCGGAGCTGCGTGCGGCCGCCGCCGAGGCGACCGAGCGCCTGCGCGACATCGTCGGAGTCCTGCGCACCGACGACGACCGGCCGGGCGACGATCAGCTTCACGATCAGCTTCACGACGGCGAGCAGGGGGACGATGGGAGTGGAGGTGGGCGGTCCGCCGCCGGGAGCCCGCTCGCGCTGGTCCGACGGGCCCGCGCCGCCGGTCTCGCCGTCGACCTGGAACGCCTGGACGACCTCGCCGGCCTGCCCCCCATGACCGCCCTGGCCGCGCACCGCGTCGTCCAGGAGGCCCTGACGAACGCCGCCAAGCACGCCCCCGGCGCGCCCGTGCGCGTCCGGGTGTCCCGCGAGGGCGGCACGCTGCTGGTGACCGTCGCCAACGGGCCCGCCGACGCCTCCGGTCCCGTGGCGCGCGCCGTGTCGGGCGGTGCCGGGCTGGTGGGCCTGGACGAGCGGGTACGGCTGGCGGGCGGCGCGCTGCGCGCGGGTCCCGTACCGGGAGGAGGGTTCGAGGTCGTGGCCGAGCTGCCCACCGAGGCGAACACGGCGGCGCGCCCGGCCAGCGAGCCCGTCCGCGGCACGTCCGCGACCGAGCTGGCCCGGGCGGAGCGGGAGGTGCGCCGCGGCCTGGCGCAGACCGTGATGGTGCCGCTGGCGGTGCTGGCCGGCATCCTGCTGCTAATGATCCCCGTCTGGCTGCTCAGCTCGTCGCTGTCCGTCCTGCCGCGCGACACGTACGACGGGCTGACGGTGGGCGCCACGCGCGGTGAGGTGGAGGCGCATCTGCCCGCGGTGACCATGGACGGCCCGCCCGACGGCGCCCCGCCGCCCCCGGCCGGTGAGAGCTGCGTGTACTACACCGTGCGGGCCTTCGACGACGACGCCTACCGGCTGTGCTTCGCGGGCGACCGGCTCCGTTCCAAGGCCGTGGTCGGCCAGCGGGAGTGAGGGCGGAGACGTGACGGCGGGAGTGAGGGCGGAGACGTGACGGCGGGAGTGAGGGCGGAGACGCGACGGGCGCGCCCTCCGGAGGGGACGCGCCCGATCATGCGGTGAGACGTGCCGGCTTACCAGTCGCCGCCGCCGCCGAAGTCGCCACCACCGAAGTCGCCGCCGCCGAAGTCGCTCCAGCCGCCGCCACCGCCGCCGAGGTCGCCGCCGCCACCGCCGCCGAAGTCGCCACCGCCGCCGCCGAAGTCACCGCCGCCGCCGTCGGAGTAGCCGGCGCCGTAGCCGCCGAAGCCGCCGTGGAACATGCTGCCCATCATGGTGCCGATGAACATGCCGGTCATGACGTCGCCGAAGCCGCCGTAGTAGCCGTAGGCGTACGGCTGGTAGGCGGGGCCGGCGTCGTAGTAGGGCCGGCGCTCGCCGTTGACCATGACCTCGCGCATCTGCGGGTCGAAGCCGCGCTCGACGGCCTCGGCGTCGGCCGCGCAGGCGGGCACGTCGCGCACCGCGCCGCCGGCCGGGGCCCAGCGGACGTCGCGCACCGACGGGCCGTGCTGCGGGTTGAAGAAGCAGGGCGCGCGCCGCTCGGGCACGGGCTGGTTGTTGACCCTGGCCTTCACCACGGCCAGCGCGTAGCGGCCGTCCTCCAGCGTCTGGGTGACCTCGCGCACCTGGTCGGCCCGCTGGACCGCGGCGAGCTGCGTCTTGGCCTTCTCGTAGGCGTCGAGCGCCTGCTGCCACTCGTGGATGTTGGTGCCGCCCTGACCGGCCAGGGTGACGTCCGTGTCGAGCCCGGTGATCTCCTCGCCGAACTTGGTGACGTCCTCCTCGACGGTCTGCTTGACCGCGGCCAGGTCCTTGGCGTCCTGGATGGCCTGCTTCTTCTTCTTGTTCTTGGAGTAGAGGAAGTAGCCGCCGCCGCCGACCAGCGCGATCGCGCCGAGGCCGACGAGCACGCCGGAGCCGCCGCCGTCGCCGCCCACCGGGCCGGAGTCGAGTGCGGACCTCTTGCCCTCGGCCATCAGGTTGACCCGGGAGACGAAGTCGTCGATGCCGGCGGCCATGTCGTCCTTGTGGTTGCGCACGGCCAGCTTGGACAGCCGGTCGGTGGCGCCGGACCCGCCGAAGTTGGACATGGCGAACATCGAGGTGCCGTCGAGCACGACCACGGTCACCTGACCGCCGCCCTTGGCCTGAACGGTGGCCTGGCCGAGCCCGCTGACGTACCCCTTGGGGTCGGTCACGGAGCCGTCGGGCAGCGCGGCGACGTAGACGTCGCTCTTGGAGTCCTTCAGCGTCTCGCGGATGGCGGACTGCTGGTCCGACGTCAGCGGCGAGCCGGACTCCACGTAGAGGGGGTCCTTCTTGTCCTTCCAGTAGGACACGACGGACTGCGCGTCAGGCGGCGCCGCCGCCGCGGTTGCCGCGGGGGAGAGTGCGAGAACGACGAGCAGACCGGCGAACAGAGCCGCGATCGCGGCCCCGGTTCGGCGCAGCGAATGCATCATGGGCAGCAAGCCTCCTTCGCCCTTGAGGACGAACGGGCGATCGGCGAAGTTCCTCACTGGGGCACGTTACTTGTTTCGTACGGACGGGTGCGCCGCGTGACGGCGCCTTCCCGGGACCCTCTACCCGGAGGTCCGCAGGTCAGGCGTCCTTGATCTCGCAGATTGTCGCGCCGGAGGTGACCGCCTGGCCGACTGCGGCGCCGAGGCCGGTGATCGTGCCGGACTTGTGGGCGGCCAGCGGCTGCTCCATCTTCATGGCCTCCAGCACCACGACGGTGTCGCCCTCGGCCACCGTGTCACCGTCGCTCGCGACGACCTTGACGATCGTGCCCTGCATGGGGCTGACCAGGGCGTCGCCGCCCGCCGCCGTCTTCTGCGCGCCGCCGCCGCGCTTGGGACGCCGTCCGGTGGCCGGGGAGGAGGCGGTGGTGGCCGCGCCGAGGCCGGCGGGGAGCACGACCTCCAGGCGCTTGCCGCCGACCTCGACCGTCACGCTCTCGCGGGCGGCGGGCTCGGCGGCTGCCTGCTCGCCGTCGTACGGCGCGATCGTGTTGTCGAACTCGGTCTCGATCCACCGCGTGTGGACGGAGAACGGCTCGGCGGTGAAGGCCGGGTCGGACACGATCGCCCGGTGGAACGGCAGGACGGTCGGCATGCCGCCGATCTCGAACTCGGCCAGGGCACGGCGGCTGCGCTCCAGCGCCTCCCGCCGGGTGCGTCCCGTGATGATCAGCTTGGCGATGAGCGAGTCGAACGTGCCGGGCACGGTCATCCCGGCCTCGTAGCCGGAGTCGAGCCGGACGCCCGGCCCGGACGGGGCGCGCAGCACGGTCAGCGTGCCGGGGGCGGGCAGGAAGCCGCGGCCGGCGTCCTCGGCGTTGATACGGAACTCGATCGAGTGGCCGCGCAGCACCGGGTCGTCGTAGCCGAGCGGCTCGCCGTCGGCGATGCGGAACATCTCGCGCACCAGGTCGATGCCCGACACCTCCTCGGTGACCGGGTGCTCGACCTGGAGGCGGGTGTTGACCTCCAGGAAGGAGATCGTGCCGTCCTGGCCGACGAGGAACTCGCAGGTGCCCGCGCCGACGTAGCCGGCCTCCCGCAGGATGGCCTTGGAGCTGGAGCGGAGGATCTCCATCTGCTCGTCGCTGAGGAACGGCGCGGGCGCCTCCTCGACGAGCTTCTGGTGGCGGCGCTGGAGAGAGCAGTCGCGGGTGCTGACGACGACCACGCCGCCGTGCCGGTCGGCCAGGCACTGGGTCTCGACGTGGCGGGGCCGGTCGAGGTAGCGCTCGACGAAGCACTCGCCGCGGCCGAAGGCGGCCACGGCCTCGCGCACGGCCGACTCGTACAGCTCGGCGACCTCCTCGATGCGGCGGGCCACCTTGATTCCGCGCCCGCCGCCGCCGTACGCGGCCTTGATGGCGATCGGCAGGCCGTGCTCCTCGGCGAACGCGACGACCTCGGCGGCGCCGGAGACGGGGTCCTTGGTGCCGGCGACCAGCGGGGCGCCGACCTTCTGCGCGATGTGCCTGGCCCGCACCTTGTCGCCGAGCGCGGCGATGGCGGCGGGCGGCGGGCCGATCCAGGTCAGGCCCGCGTCGATCACGGCCTGCGCGAAGTCGGCGTTCTCGGACAGGAATCCGTATCCGGGGTGGACGGCGTCGGCGCCGGAGCGGCGCGCGACGTCCAGCAGCTTGCCGATGTCGAGGTAGGTCTCGGCGGGGGACCGGCCGCCCAGCGCGTACGCCTCGTCGGCCGTTCTGGCGTGCAGGGAGTCGAGGTCCTGGTCGGCGTAGACGGCCACGCCGGCGATGCCGGCGTCCTTGCAGGCGCGGGCCACGCGCACGGCGATCTCGCCGCGGTTGGCGATGAGAACCTTCTGCACCGACGTTCGTCCTTCCTCGACGGGCACTCAACGGAGTCTAGGTGCCGGCCACCGGCTCCCCCCAGGTGCCCCGAGCCGCACGGGGAAACCGAATGATCCTCTGGACGACCATAGCCGCTCGGCATAACAGGGGCGATGGGCCCCCGCGGCGCGCCTATGGTGAGTGCGCTATCACGACGATCCAGGAGGTATGCATGGGCCAGAACCTGCTCGGTGGCGACCCCGCGGAAATGCAGTCGATGGCGACGCAGTTCACCCAGCAGTCGGAGGCGGTGCGCACCACGATGACCGCTCTCGACCGCGAGGCGGCGAAGGTCGGCACGGCCTGGACCGGCCAGGGTGCCATCCGTTTCCAGGGAGCCTGGCAGAACTACCGGACCGCCTTCCAGCGGATGACCGAGGAGCTGCAGGAGGCCGCCCGGGTCATCAATACCTACCGCGGCAACATCGAGTCCGCGACCCGCTGAACGAAGAGCTTCGCGAAGGCCCCGGCGCGAGCCGGGGCTTTTCGTTGTGTACGGAAGCATGCGTGAATGGGGCGCCGCCGTGAATCTGCGGTAACGAACCCGATGCCGCTGGATCACGAATTCATCAACGCCGGGCACCGGATCTCGCGGGAGGGCGGAGGGTCCGGGCACCGCCGGGCCCGTCACCTGGATGTCCGTGAAAGGTCGCCCGCGCGTGGCCTCGCGAAGGGCTTCTCGCCCACGGAAGCGTCGGCGGGCGATTGCCGGACGCCGGACCGAAACTACTGATACAAAAGTGACAGAATTCGGCTAAATATGCCTCACGTCATGCTTTGACCTGAAGGGAAGTAAGATGCACCCTCTGCGGCCGGGGGACCCTGAGCGGTTGGGCGAGTACGCCGTCATCGGGCGGCTCGACGGGAGCCCGCGAGGTACCACCTTCCTCGGTCAGGAGGCCGACGACGCGTCCCTGCGGGTGATCAAGCTGCTGCCCCCTGTGCCGGGGGCGGGACCGGAACAGGCGCAGCGGTTCACCGCCGTCCGGCGTATTTCCTCCGCGTCCGTGGCCAAGGTGCTGGACGCGGGCCTGCACGAGGAGCGGCCGTACGTCGTCCGGGAGCACATCGAGGGCCGCAGCCTCGCCGAGGCCGTCGCGGCCGACGGCCCGATCACCGGCGACGCCCTGGAGCGCATCGCGGTGGGCGTGCTCACCGCCCTGACCGCCGTCCACCTGGCCGGCATCACGCACCGCGGCCTCACCCCGCACAACGTGATCCTCGGCACGGACGGCCCGGCGGTGACCGACGTCGACCTCGGCGAGGCCGCCGGTGACATCGATTACCGCGCGCCCGAGCAGATCAGGGGCCTGGGGTACGGCCCGTACGCCGACGTGTTCGCCTGGGCGGCCGTCGTCGCCTTCGCGGCCACCGGCCGGCCTCCCTTCGGCCACGAGGAGGAGGCGGTGCTCAACGGCGCGCCGGACCTCGACGGCCTGCCGGAGCCGCTGCGCCGGGTGGTGCTGACGGCGCTGTCCAAGGAAGTGGCGCAGCGCCCGACCACCTACACCGCGCTGCTCCAGCTCCTCGGCGACAAGGGGAGCGAGGACGGCGCCGCCGTGCAGGCGGGCGGCATCGCCCCGGTCGCGCCGGTGCCGCCGCAGGAGCGGACCGAGCTCCTGCCGCCCGCGCAGCTGCCGCTCGAAGGGGTGCCCGTCCAGCAGCCCGGCGCGTGGGGTCCGCCCTCCGCGCATCAGCCGCCGCTGGAGGGCGTGCCCGTCCAGCAGCCGGGCGCGTGGGGTCCGCCGCCCGAGCAGCAGGCCGGACCCTCGTGGGGGCCGCCGCAGGACCAGCAGCAGGTGTGGCGCGTCCCGCAGCAGGGGGAGAGGACGACCGTCCGACGCAGGCCGTTCCCGGTCGGGCTCGCCGCGGCGGTCGCCGCCGTCGTGCTCGTGTCGGGTGTGGGCCTGTGGGGGGCGAGCCAGTACGCGGACGTGCGCCTTCAGACGGTCGCCGCGGGCTCCGCCACGCCGACCGGCGACAAGAACGTGCTGAGCGGCCTGGGCAAGGCGCTGGGGCCGCAGCAGGAGGTGGGGCAGCCCGGGCAGCCGGGGCAGCCCGACCCGCAGCAGTCGCAGCCGGAGGTGACGGTCCCCTGGGCCGACACGCCGAGTGCCGATCCGACGGGGATCGCGCCCATCGAGCTGACGACGGACTGGCCGTCGGACGGCGCGCCCACGCCGGAGCTGAGCTCGGTGCCGACGCCCGCGCCTGTCGTCACGCAGCCGGTCACGCCGCCGACGGGCCAGCCCACGGTCAGCCAGCCCACGGTCAGCCAGCCCACGGCGAGCGCGGAGCAGACCAGGTCGCGGTCCGCCAGGCCCACTCAGGAGCAGTCGCCGACCAAGGAGCCCGAGCGCAGCAAGGACCCCCAGCCGACGAAGGAGCCCGAGCCGAGCAAGGAGCCGACGAAGGAGCCGGAGCCGAGCAAGGAGCCCACCAAGGAGCCCGAGCCGAGCAAGGAGCCGACGAAGGAGCCCACCAAGGAGCCGACGAGGGAGCCGGAGCCGACGCCGACCAGGACGACCCAGGCTCCGAAGCCGACGCCCACGAAGACGACCCAGGCTCCGAAGCCGACGCCGACCAAGACGACCCAGGCTCCGAAGCCGACGCCGACCAAGACGACCCAGGCTCCGAAGCCGACGCCGACCAAGACCACCGAGGCTCCGAGGACGAACCCCCACAGCCCCACCTCGGTGTGCGGCTCCGGGTATTACGTCCAGCGGTCCAGCTCGTTCGCGGGCGGTACGACGTACCAGCTCTACAACAACAGCAGCGGTCAGAACTGTGTGGTCACGCTCAAGACCACGGATATCGGCAAGAAGACCCCCGTCAGCGCCACCTTGGACGTGCAGGGCGGCGGCAGCAAGACCGACAGCGGCAACTTCGACTACTACGCCGGCCCGGTGTATCTCCCGGCCAAGGGCAAGTGCGTGAAGTACTCGGGCAGCGCCGGCGGCGGCAGCACCAGCGCCGGCTGGGCCAACTGCGGCTGAGCCGCCCGTCCGGCACGCCGGGCGGGGGGGGGGGGGGGGGGGGGGGGGGGGGGGGGCCGGCGCGGGGGGGGGGGGGGGGGGCCCGCCCCCCCCCCCCCCCCAGGG
>NZ_JBITIP010000018.1:0-150872 GCF_044459125.1 Nonomuraea sp. NPDC050383 | reverse complement strand
GGGGGGTGCCCCCACCCCACCTCGTTGCCCGGCCCCTGCCGCTCCTGCGCCGCCCCCCCCCCCCTTCGTTTTTTCGTGCCCCCCCCGGGGGGGGGCCCCCCCCCCCCCCCCCACCACAAGCTGCCGTTCTCAGCGCCTACGCTGACCTCCATGAAGAAATGGGAGTACCTCACCGCGCCGGTGCTGATCCACAACACCAAGATGATCCTGGACAACTTCGGCGCCGACGGCTGGGAGCTGGTCCAGATCGTGCAGGGTGCCTCGCCGGAGCAGCTCGTCGCCTACTTCAAGAGGGAGAAGCAGTGACCCCGGAGCAGAAGATCGTCGATCTCGGGCTGACGTTGCCCGAGGTGGTGCCGCCGCTGGCCGCGTACGTGCCGGCCGTGCGCACCGGTGACCTCGTCTACACCTCGGGTCAGGTGCCCATGGTCGAGGGCAAGCTGGCGCGCACCGGCAAGCTGGGCGCGGAGCTGACCGTGGACGAGGGCCGGGAGATGGCCCGCATCTGCGCGCTCAACGCGCTGGCCGCGCTGAAGTCCGAGGTGGGCGAGCTGGCGTCGGTCGTCCGCGTCGTGAAGGCGGTCGTGTTCGTGGCCAGCGACCCGGGGTTCACCGAGCAGCCGCAGGTGGCCAACGGCGCGAGCGAGCTGCTGGCCGAGGTGCTCGGCGACGCGGGCAGGCACGCGCGCAGCGCTGTGGGTGTGGCGTCGCTGCCGCTGGACGCGCCGGTCGAGGTGGAGCTGATCGCCGAGGTCTCCTGACACCCGTGGATCGCCACAGGCCTCCCGAATACGGATATGTCACGATGACCGAGTGATGTTCTGAAGGAGGTCATGTGACTGGTCTTCCGCTTCCGAGCGACCTCGCCGCCCGTGCCAGGGACGTCCTGTCGGGTCGCGTCGCCCCCGCGCCGGCGCGCGACTCGGCCACCGTGGTCGTCCTGCGCGAGGGACGGGAGGGCATCGAGGTCTACCTGCTGCGGCGGAAGTCCACGATGGCCTTCGCGGCGGGCGCGCACGTCTTCCCCGGCGGCACCGTCGACCCGCGCGACACCGACCAGGCCGTCGCCTGGGCCGGGCCGTCCACCGCGGAGTGGGGGCGGCTGCTCGGGGCGGACGAGGCGGTCGCGCGGGGGCTGGTGTGCGCGGCCGTACGGGAGACGTTCGAGGAGTGCGGGGTGCTGCTGGCCGGGCCCGACGAGGGCTCCGTGGTCGCCGACACCACCGGCGACGACTGGGAGGCCGACCGGCTCGCGCTCGTGGACCGGAGTCTGGCCTTCGCCGATTTCCTGGCCCGGCGCGGCCTGGTGCTCCGGTCCGACCTGCTCAAGCCGTGGGCGCACTGGATCACCCCGGAGATCGAGCCGCGGCGCTTCGACACCCGGTTCTTCGTCGCCGTGCTCCCCGAGGGGCAGCGCGCCCGCGACGTGGGCGGCGAGGCGGACCACGCCACGTGGCGGCGCCCGGACGAGGCCCTCGACCTGGCCCGCAGCGGGGCGATCTTCCTCATGCCGCCCACGTACCGCACGCTGGGCGAGCTGGCCGCCCACGACGGCGTCGACGCCGTGCTGGCCGCCCCGCGCGAGATCGTCCCGATCATGCCGCGGGTCGTGGACGTCGGCGGCGAGCTGCGGCTGGTGGTCGCGTGAGCGGCCTGCGGCTGGTGATCGCGTGAGCGGCCTGCGCATCCCGATCGGCACGCCCGACGGCTCCCGCACCGAGCACGCCCAGAACCTGCTCGCGCCCAACCCGTCGGCCATGACCCTCGACGGCACCAACACGTGGGTCGTCGGCGGCCCCGACGAGGTGATCGTCGTGGACCCGGGCCCGGACGACGAAGGGCACCTGAGCCGGGTCCGGGAAAGCCTGGGGGAGCGCCGGGTCAGCGAGATCCTGCTCACCCACGGCCACGTCGACCACAGCGGCGGCGCCAGGAGCTTCGCCGCCATGGTGGGCGCCCCCGTACGGGCCCTGGACCCGCGGCACCGGCTGGGCGGCGAGGGGCTGGCCGACGGCGACGTGGTGAGCGCGGGGGGCGTGGAGCTCCACGTGTACGGCACGCCGGGGCACTCGTTCGACTCGCTCTGCTTCTGGCTGCCGGCCGACCGGGCGATGCTGACCGGCGACACCGTGCTCGGAAGGGGCACCACCGTCATCGCCCAGGACGGCGGCCTGGCCGACTACCTGCGCAGCCTCGACCGGCTCAGGGCGGCCGCCGAGAGCCTGGAGGCACAAGCGCTGCTGCCCGGCCACGGCCCGGTGCTGCCCGACCCGATCGCGGCGCTCGACGGCTACCTCGCGCATCGGCGGCAGCGGCTCGACCAGATCAGGGCGGCGATGGCGCAGGGCGCGCGCACGCCGCGCGACATCGTCACGATCGTGTACGCGGACGTGGACCGGTCGCTCTGGCCCGCCGCCGAGATGTCGGTACGGGCCCAGCTCGACTACCTGGAGCGGTTGTAGAGCCGGTCCATGTCGAGGATGACCACGGCCTTGGCCTCGATGCGCAGCCAGCCGCGCTGCGCGAAGTCGGCCAGGGCCTTGTTGACGGTCTCGCGGGAGGCGCCGACGAGCTGGGCCAGCTCCTCCTGGGTGAGGTCGTGGTGGACGCGCAGGCCGTCCTCGGCCTTGGTGCCGAACCGCTCGGCGAGGTCGAGCAGCTGCTTGGCCACCCGGCCGGGCACATCGGTGAACACCAGGTCGGCCAGCACGTCGTTGGTACGGCGCAGCCGCTGGGCCAGGGCGCGCAGCAGGTGCAGCGCCACCTCCGGCCGGCCGGTCAGCCAGGGCCGCAGGTCGTCGTGGCCGAGCCCGGCCAGCCGCACGTCGGTCAGGGCCGTGGCGCTGGCCGTACGCGGTCGGGGGTCGAACAGCGACAGCTCCCCGAACATCTCGCTGGGGCCGAGCACGCTCAGCAGGTTCTCGCGGCCGTCCGGGGACTGACGCGAGAGCTTGATCTTGCCTTCGAGCACGACGTAGAGCCGGTCACCCGTCTCGCCCTCGTGGAAGAGCGTCTGTCCCTTCGACAGCTGGACTTCGGTGATGCTCGTCCGCAGCGCCGCTGCGCTCTCGCGGTCGAGCGCGGCGAACAGGGGGGCCTTGCCCAGCACATCTTCGGTGTTCACTCTGCCTCCTCTGCTGCCATTGTGACGCACCCCACTGAAGGCGCCGCACATAGGCTAGGGGAATGCCCCAAGAGTCAAGGCTCGCCCTTGTCCGTCGCGCCCGCAGGATGAATCGCGTCCTTGCGGAAACCTATCCCGACGCACACTGCGAGCTCGACTTCGGTACCCCGCTCGAGCTGCTGGTAGCGACGATCCTGTCCGCTCAGTGCACGGACAAACGGGTCAACATGGTGACTCCCATCCTCTTTGCGAAGTATCCCACTGTGGAGGACTACGCCGCAGCGGACCCGTCCGAGATGGAGGAGATCATCCGCTCGACCGGGTTCTTCCGGGCCAAGACCAACAGCATCATCGGCATGGCCCGCACCGTGTCCGAGCGTTACGGCGGCGAGGTTCCCGGCAAGCTCAAGGACCTCGTCACGCTGCCCGGCGTCGGCCGCAAGACCGCCAACGTGGTGCTCGGCAACGCGTTCGGGGTCCCCGGCCTGACCGTGGACACCCACTTCCAGCGGCTCGTGCGCCGCTTCGGGTGGACCGACGAGACCGACCCGGTCAAGATCGAGCACTTCGTGGGGGAGCTGATCCCCAAGCGGGAGTGGACGGTGTTCTCCCACCGGCTGATCTGGCACGGGCGCCGCATCTGCCATGCCCGCCGGCCCGCCTGCGGCGTGTGCCCGCTCGCCACGCTCTGCCCGTCGTACGGCACCGGCCCGACCGACGCCGGACAGGCCGCCAAGCTCGTCCGCCCCGGCCCCTTCTCGTGACCGGCTCCTCCGCCGGGAAGCCCCGCGGCGGCCGGCGTGTTGGAGATGGCGTGATCGTGGTCCCCGACTGGCTCGACAGACTGGCCGCGCAGGCCGTACGGATTCCCGTGCCCGAAGGGCTGCGCCCGCCTGAGCGGGGCGGTCGTCGTGCCGCGGTGCTGCTGCTCTTCGGCGAGGGCCCGCTCGGCCCCGACGTGCTGCTCATCCAGCGCAGCACGCGTGGCCGCAGGCACGCGGGCCAGCCCGCCTTCCCCGGCGGCGGCGTCGACCCCGACGACGGCGGGCCGGTCCGGGCGGCCCTGCGCGAGGCCGCCGAGGAGACCGGCCTCGATCCCGCCGGCGTCACCGTGCTGTGCTCCATGCCCGAGCTGTACGTGTGGCGCAGCGACAACCGCGTCACCCCCGTCGTCGGCTGGTGGCACGAGCCCTCGGCCGTCCACGCGGCCTCGCCCGACGAGGTGGACTCCGTGGAGCGGGTGCCGATCGCCGAGCTGGTCGACGCGGACAACCGGTTAACGCTGCGGCATCCGAGCGGGTTCGCCGGGCCGGCGTTCCGGGTGCGCGGGATGCTGGTGTGGGGGTTCACCGCGATGGTGCTGGACGCGGTGCTGCGCGAGGCCGGGCTGGAGCGGCCGTGGGACCGCGACCGAGTGGAGCCCATGCCCCCGGACGTCCTCGCGCGCGGCTGACCCGTCCGGGTTCGTCTGGGTTCGTCCGGGTGGTTACGGCTCGTCGCCGCTCGCGAGGGCCAGGCCCAGCTCGGCCCAGGCCGCCACGTCGGCGTCGCCGTCCGCCGCGAGCATCCGCAGCGCGTCCAGCCCCGCCTGGTCCGGCGGCTCGCCCAGGACGTGCTGGAGCGCGTACGCCGCGCCGTACCGCACCCTGGCGTCGGGGTGAGCGGCGAGGTCGATCACCGACGGCAGCGAGCGCGGGTCGGCGAGGTGGCCGAAGGCGATGAGCACCGAGTAGAGCAGCATCGGGTCGTCCTCGCCGGCCGCCAGGCGGCGCAGCACCGGCAGGGCCCGGTCCACGAACGGCCGCAGCATGCCCATGACGTCGACGCCCAGCAGGCGCTCCTTCAGCGTGCCGGACTCGCACAGCCGCCTGGCCTCGACGAACGACTCCAGATCGCTCCGCTGCCACAGCTCCGAGATCACGTGCCAGCGCAGCGGCCCGTCGGGATCGGCGTCACGGAGAGCCGTCTCGACCAGGCTGCGGACGGTCCCGTCCAGCGGCGGCATAGCGCTCAAGGTAGTCAGGACGGGACGCTGCGCTCCGGCAAGACGTGCACACTTGACCCTGTCGCTGGTTACCTTTGAAGCGTGCGCGGTGATCTGCTCGACCTCATCCTGATCGGCCTTGTGATCGCCTTTGGCGTGTCGG
Organism: Nonomuraea sp. NPDC050383; assembly: GCF_044459125.1. Classification (NCBI taxonomy): domain Bacteria; kingdom Bacillati; phylum Actinomycetota; class Actinomycetes; order Streptosporangiales; family Streptosporangiaceae; genus Nonomuraea; species Nonomuraea sp. NPDC050383. The sequence continues at coordinate 145,601 of NZ_JBITIP010000018.1, read as the reverse complement.
GTTACCGGCAGGGGTTCATCATCGGCGTCATGAGCTTCGTGGGGTTCATCGGCGGGGCCGTGCTCGGGGTGTTCATCGCGCCTCCCGTCTCCAAGGCCGTGGTCGACGGCGACACCCCGCAGGCGCTGCTCGCGATCGTGATCGTGTTCCTGTCCGCGACGATCGGCCAGTTCGCCTCCTCCACGATCGGCGCCGTCGTGCGCAGCCACGTCACCTGGGAGCCCGCCAAGGTGGCCGACGCGGTCGGCGGCACGTTCGCCAGCGCCCTGTCGGTGCTGGTGATCGCCTGGCTGATCGGGTCGCTGGTCGTCTCCACGTCGTTCCCGGTGCTGGTCGAGCAGGTCAAGCAGTCGATGCTGCTGAGCACCGTGGACGAGGCCATCCCGCAGGCCGCGCGCAACTGGCAGCAGCCGTTCAAGAAGTTCATCGACCGCTCGGAGTTCCCGCCCGTCTTCGACGCGATCGGCGCCGGCCAGATCATCGACGTGCCGCCCGCGCCGCGCAGCATCCTCAAGGGCGCCGCGCTCGGCCGGGCGCAGCGGGCCATCGTCAAGGTGCAGGGCAACGCCGAGAGCTGCAACAAGCACATCGAGGGCACCGGCTTCGTCTACGCCAGGGACCGGATCATGACCAACGCGCACGTCGTGGCCGGCGTGACGCGGGACCTGACCGTCATCGACTCCGCCAACCAGCGCCACGACGCGACCGTGGTGCGCTACAACCCGAAGCGCGACATCGCCATCCTGTACGTGCCCGGCCTCGGCCTGCCGCAGCTCACCTTCGAGGGCGAGGCCGACAAGGGCGACAACGCCATCATCGCCGGATTCCCCAAGGGGCAGGGGTTCACCGCCGAGCCGGCCCGCATCCGCAGCCGCCTCGAAGCCGAGGGGCCCGACATCTACCGTGCCAGCAACGTCAACCGGCAGGTCTACGCGATCCGCGGCAAGGTGCTGCCGGGCAACTCCGGCGGGCCGCTGCTCACGGTCGACGGCAAGGTGTACGGCGTGATCTTCGCCGCCGCGGTCAGCCAGGAGGACACCGGCTACGTGCTGACCGCCGGCGAGGTCCGGCCCGACGCCGACCAGGGCCGCAACGACACCTCGCCCGCCGGCACCCAGGAGTGCGACTGAGGCGTCAGTGCGCCGCGGGCAGCTCGCCCAGGATGAGCCTGATCGCCTGCTCGGGGTCGCTGTCCGGGCTCAGGGCGGAGGCGCCGCGGCCCACCGCGTCGTACGGCTCGCCGTACGACTGCACCCGGGCCGCGCCCCGCTCGAACAGGGTCAGGGCGCCGCGGCCGTTGCCGCGCTGGAGGTGCGTCAGGCCCACGCAGATCTGCGCCAGCCCCTGCCACAGCTCCCGCTCCTCCTCGGGGGCGCACTTCCAGCGGCCCTCGAACACCTCGTGGGCGTTGAACGGCAGGCCCTCGCGCAGGAAGCGGCGGCCGTCGGCCAGCGCCTGCTCGGTCGTGGGGGCGTAGTCGTCGGGCACGCGCGGCATGCCGCCGGACGAGCCGTGCGGCAGCGGCCTGCCGTAGGCGTCGCGCGGCCGGGCGTTGCGCGGCCTGCCCTCGGGATCGCGATCTCTCATCGGTCGGGCTCCGGATCCGACAGCCAGCCGGTCAGCTCGGTGTCGAACAGATCGGGGGTTTCCTCGTGCGGGAAGTGGCCGGCGCCTTCGAGCAGCCTCCACCGGTAGGGGGCGGCCACGTAGCGGCTCGATCCCTGGGCGGTGCGCGGGAGGAGGCACGTGTCGAGCGCGCCGTGGATCTGCAGGGTGGGCGCCTCGATCTCGGTGCGCATCACCCGGGCGTAGCGCCGCCCGTCGGGGCGCAGCTGGGAGCGGCCGAACCACCGGTGATACTCCAGCGCGCAGTGGGCGACGGTCGGGATGCCGAACGCCTCGCGGTAGACGCGGGCCGTCTCGGCGTCGGGCCAGCCCGGCCGGGACCACTCGTCGAGCAGCCGCCCGACCATGGCCCCGCCGTTGCGGGTCAGCCGGTGCTCCGGCAGGAACGGCAGCTGGAAGCCGAGGCGCTGGCTGCTCGCCCGGAGCTGGCCGAGCGGGTCGGTGAGCAGGGCGCCGCGCAGCCGTACGGGATGGGGGGCGGAGACGGTCACCAGGCGGCGCACGGACTTGGCGTCGAGCACGGCCATCGTCCACGCGAGCAGCCCGCCCCAGTCGTGGCCGACCACGATCGCGCCCGTCTCGCCCAGCGCCCGGATCAGGCCTGTCGCGTCGGCCGCCAGCGTCGGCAGGTCGTAGCCGCGCGGCGGCTTGTCGCTGCCGCCGTAGCCGCGCAGGTCCACCGCGACCGCCCGGTAGCCGGCCGCCGGCAGCGACCGGAGCTGGTGCCGCCACGTCCACCAGAACTGCGGGAACCCGTGCAGCAACAGCACCAGAGGCCCTTCGCCCGCCTCCACGACGTGGAAGCGCGTGCCGCCCGCGTGGACCTGCCGGTGCTTCCAGGGACCGTCGATGTGGACGGCCGACTCGTCAGGTGCCATCGCGGCTCACCGGCTCCCGGTGCAGCCCCACCTGGCCCGCCGACGGCCCCGTCGCGACCGCCGGTGCGGTCGCCTCCTCCGGCGAGGCGATCTCCTTGAGGCCCTTGATCGAGCGGGCGGTGCGCTTCATCCCGGCCAGCCCCTTGAGCCGGCGGATGCCGATGAAGACCAGCAATGCCGCGACCAGCAGGTAGAAGACGGTCACGATGAGGAAGGACAGCCAGTCGGGCAGCCAGTGGGACAGCGCGTACGCGATCGTGAACGAGGCGAGGATCAGGCACAGGTGCGCCATGAACGCGGCGGCGGCGAACAGCCCACCGGCCGTGCCCACCCGCTTGGCGTCGAACCTGAACTCGGCCTTGGCCAGTTCGATCTCGGATCGGACCAGGGTCGAGATGTGATTGCTCGCCTGGGCGACCAGCGAGCCCAGGGATTCTTCCTCGGGAGTCTGCGGCATGAACGTCTCCTATCGAGGCCTGGTGGCCGTGTCAAACATCATCCAGCGCTTTGCGCCGGTTGCGTACCCATACGTGCCGCATGCCGGTCCGTACGGGAAGCGCCGCTTGCATACCTTTGTCTGCCCGGCGGTGGCGCCGCCCGGCCGGTGCCGCCGGCCGGGTGAACCCGCTGGTGACGGTTCTTACCCAATCGGAGAAGATAACGCCGCGGGCGGGGAGGGGCTTGGGCGGGGCTCTTCCCGGGGGCGGATCGGGCTCGTCCCGGGGGCTGCCGGGCTCGTTCCCGGGGCCGGCCGGGACACGGCGAGGGCCGCCGATCGCACGAAATTTCGGGATCAGCGGCCCTTTGGGGTGTTTGTGGCCGTGTGCGGCCTCTTGGGCTAGTCCTCGGCCTTGGCGCTGGGCAGCTTCTCGGAGATGAGGTTCATCACCGTGCTGTCGGCCAGGGTGGTGACGTCGCCGATGCTGCGGTTCTCGGCCACGTCACGCAGCAGCCGCCGCATGATCTTGCCGGAGCGGGTCTTCGGCAGCTCCGGCACGACCAGGATCTGACGCGGCTTCGCGATCGGGCCGAGCGTCTTCGCCACGTGGGCGCGCAGGTCGGCGGCGATGTCGTCGCCCTCCTCGGCGCCGCCCCGCAGGATCACGAACGACACGATGGCCTGCCCCGTCACCGGGTCGGTCGCGCCCACCACCGCGGCCTCGGCCACCTTCGGGTGACTGACCAGCGCGCTCTCCACCTCGGTGGTGGAGATGTTGTGGCCGGAGACGAGCATGACGTCGTCGACGCGGCCGAGCAGCCACAGGTCGCCGTCCTCGTCCTTCTTCGCGCCGTCGCCGGGGAAGTACATGCCCTCGAACCGACTCCAGTACGTGTCGATGTAGCGCTGGTCGTCGCCCCAGATCGTGCGCAGCATCGCCGGCCACGGCTCACGGACGACGAGGAACCCGCCGCCGCCGTTCGGGACGCTGTTGCCCTGATCGTCGACCACGTCCGCGACGATGCCCGGCAGCGGGCGCATGGCGGCTCCCGGCTTGCCGTGGGTCACGCCGGGCAGCGGGCTGATCATGATGGCGCCGGTCTCGGTCTGCCACCAGGTGTCGACCACGGGGCAACGCTCGTGGCCGATGTGCTCGCGGTACCAGACGTACGCCTCGGGGTTGATCGGCTCACCGACCGAGCCGAGGATGCGCAGGCTGGACATGTCGAACTTGGCGGGGATGTCGTCCCCCCACTTCATGAACGTCCGGATGGCCGTCGGCGCGGTGTAGAGCAGAGTGACCTTGTACTTCTGGACGATCTCCCAGAACCGGCCGCGGTGCGGGGTGTCGGGAGTGCCCTCGTAGATCACGCTCGTGGCGCCGTTGGCCAGCGGGCCGTACACGATGTAGGAGTGGCCGGTCACCCAGCCGATGTCGGCGGTGCACCAGTAGATGTCGCTCTCGGGCTTGAGGTCGAACACCGCGTGGTGCGTCCAGGCCGTCTGCGTCAGGTATCCGCCCGTGGTGTGCAGGATGCCCTTCGGCCGCCCGGTCGTGCCGCTGGTGTAGAGGATGTAGAGCGGGTGCTCGGAGTCGTGCGCCTCCGGCGTGTGCTGCTCGCTCTGCCGCTCCACCACGTCGTGCCACCACACGTCGCGCTCGTTGACGGCGACGTCCTGCCCGGTACGCCGTACCACCAGAACGTGCTCGACCTGCGGGCACGCGGCGACGGCCTCGTCCACGGTCGGCTTCAGCGCGCTCGGCGCGCCACGGCGGTAACCGCCGTCGGAGGTGATGACCAGCTTGGCGTCGGCGTCGTCGATGCGGCTCTTCAGCGCGGTGGCGGAGAAGCCGCCGAACACCACCGAGTGGATCGCCCCGATCCGCGCGCACGCGAGCATCGCGATCGGCAGCTCGGGGATCATCGGCATGTAGATGGCCACCCGGTCGCCCTTGCCCACGCCCAGCTCCAGCAGCGCGTTGGCCGCCTTGGAGACCTCCCGCTGGAGGTCGGCGTAGGTCAGGACCCGGGTGTCGCCCTCGGGCTCGCCCTCCCAGTAGTAGGCGACCTTGTCGCCGCGGCCCTCCTCGACGTGACGGTCCACGCAGTTGTAGGCGACGTTCAGCTCACCGCCGATGAACCACTTGGCGAAAGGCGGGTTCCACTCCAGTGTGGTGTCCCAGCGCTTGGCCCAGGCCAGCCTGCCGGCGGCACCCTCCCAGAAGGCAAGACGGTCGGCGGCGGCCTCGCCGTAGGCCGCCTCGGTCACGTTCGCGGCGGCCGCGAGCTCGGCTGGGGGCGCGAACCGGCGATTCTCCTGCAGGAGGTTCGACAGCGCCTGCGGCTCGGTGCCAGGGGTCTCCGGGGCCACCTCGTGCTCCTTCTATGGCCAGGTTGTTAGGTCGTGTCCCACTTCACCAGCTCATAGGGGGCGCACACAAGAGGTCTAGACAGGTCTGTACCTCATGGCCCGACCGGCCGGCCTTTTATCCAGATTGGCCGGACAAAAGCTATTGAAATGTTGCCGCATTGAAATCGAGCAAAGCTGGAACGGGCCAAATGGCGGTGTCGGGCAGGGCTTTATGGGCCCCGGAGCGGGGTCGTACGGTCCGGCGCCATGCTGTGCGCCGGCCGGGGCGCGCCGGTCCGGCGGTCACTCCGCGCTGACGTTTCCCTGGCTCCTCGAAACAGGTCGGATGGCCGGTCGGACCAGTAGTACTCACGGGTAAGGTCGGGTTCCGTGAGTGACCCACTGGCCGTCATCGCGCGGCTCCCCGGCGTCCCCGAGGCGGTGGAGGAGGCTCGGCGGGCCGTCGACCTGCTGTACCGGCACCGTGTCCTGCGACGCGCCGGCCCGGCGGTCTCCGCGGAGTCGTCGCTGCGCGGCGCGCGGGCGTCGGCGGCCATCGAGGGCGTGGACGTTCCGCTCGACGCGCTCCGGCGCGACGAGGTGCACGACCCGGTCGTCCAGGGGGCGCTGCGCGCGTCGGCCGAGATGGGCCGCCTCGGCCCCACCTGGCGCAAGGCTCCGCGACAGGTCCTGGCCCGGCTCCACACGGCGGCCGCCGCCGGCCTGGCCGACCCTGCGCACCTCGGCCGCCCGCGCACGGACTCCCCGGATCAGGAAGCGGAGGTCCCCGACCCCCTCGGCCTGGGCCCCGCGCCGGGCGCCAAGGAGACCGGCGCGCGGATGGAGGCCCTGTTCGAGCTGCTGGGGACGCCGACGAAGGCGCCCGCGCTCGTGCTGGCCGCCGTGGTGCACGCCGAGCTCGCGGTCCTGCGGCCGTTCGGTGTCGCGGACGGCGTGGTGGCCCGAGCGGCCGAACGCCTCACGCTGGTGGAGTACGGGCTGGACCCGAAGTCGCTGGCGGCCGTCGAGGTGGGGCACCTGGAGCTGCCGTACACGGACGGGCTGCGCGCCTACCTGACGGGCACGGGCGAGGGTGTGGCGGAGTGGGTACGGCAGTCTGCCTCCGCGGTGACCCTCGGGGTGCGGGAAGCGACCGCCATCTGCGAGGCGCTCCAGCGCGGCTGAGCGCGACCGGTGTCACTGCGCACATAGCGGACGGCGTCCCGATATGAGACGCCGTCTGCCGGTGCGTCACACAGGGTTACCAAGCGCGCATCTCTGTTCGCCGGACGGGTCAAGCCCGTCTCGACGCGCCTCCCGCGGCTGGTCGCGCGTGGGTGCCCTGCTGACGCACCCGGACAAGTGGTCCGTGTCACCTTTGTACGTCGGATCCGCCCTGATGGGAACCCCTTGGAACAAGACCTTTGCCGAGTCGGGGAAGACCTCCCCATGGAGGGGCGCACACCGTTCGATTGCCGGCCGGTGACCATCACTTAGGGTGACGTCCTTTATGTGATCGTTATGCTTGGCGGAAAAAACTTGGCGAAAATGCGAGTTTGCTCCTCGACGTAACTCGAGTTGATCGGGCAGCATACGGTGGTATCCCAGAAACTGGAGTGACTGCGCACGGGATTGCTTTGCGACTCCCTTGCCATGCTCCGGTCATGTGATGAAAGCTTTCTTCTGAAACGGGACCGGCTCTACCCCCCCGGAGCCGGACCGATCAGGCGACCCCCGCTCTCCCCCCCGGCGGGGGTCGCCCCTTTTCTCTCGTCTGCCCTCGTCGCCCTCCATCGGCAGCCCGCCTCAACCGTCCGGCTGCCCGCTCACGGAGCGCCCCGGGACACCTGATCACCTTGCTCCGCCTCTGCCGATCGGCGGCTACGGCGAAAGTTGTCCACAGCTACGAGCCGGCAACCCATCCTCATCCACAGAATGCCGTTCGCTCCAACCCGGCACCTGCTCACGTCGGCAAGGTGGACCTCCCGATCCCAGGGAGGCCCAGATGCACCGCCCGCTGGTCATCACCGAGGACCACGACCTCCTCGACGACCTCGTCCGCATAGCAGCCGCTGCCGGCGCACAACTGGACGTCGCTCACACCCCCACCCATGCCAGGCCGTTGTGGAGCCTCGCCTCGCTGGTGGCCGTCGGAGACGACGTGGCCGACTCGGTGGCCGCCGCCGCGCCCCCCGCCAGAGATCGCGTCCTGCTGGTCGTCCGAGAGCCTGACGACCCGGACAACTGGCGCAAGTGCGTCGCGGTGGGAGCTCAGGCTGTCGTGGCGCTGCCGTCGGGGGAGCGCCGGCTGGTGGAGGAGTTCGCCGACGCCATGGAGCCGGAGCCGCGTGCCGGCGTCGTGCTGTGCGTGATCGGCGGCCGGGGAGGCGCCGGTGCGAGTGTCCTGTCCTCCTGCCTGGCGCTCAAGGCCTCCCAGGAGCGGTTGCGCACGCTCCTGATCGACGCCGACCCGCTGGGCGGCGGCATAGACGCCCTGCTCGGCCACGAGGAGTCGGGAGGCGCCCGTTGGGGGGACCTGGTCGCCCGTGAAGGCCGGGTCAGCTCGACGGCACTCCAGACGGCCCTACCGGCGTTCGGAGAGCTCAGTGTGCTCTCGTTCCCGCGTCGCGAGGTGCAGCCCATCCCCGCGCAGGCGATGCGCTCGGTCCTCGAAGCCGGCCATCGAGGCTTCGACCTCGTCGTCGTGGACCTGCCCCGCCACGTCGACCCCGCCGCGGCCGAGGCCCTGGCCAGGGCGAGCACCACGTTCCTGGTGGTCACCGCGGACGTGCGCGGCGTCCTGGCCGCCGCCCAGGTGCTCGCGGAAACCACCCACCACACCGCGGACGTCCGCGCCGTCGTCCGCCCGGGCGTCCTGGACGAGGAGGTCATCACCACCTCACTCCACATCCCCGTGGCCGGCCGACTCCCCGACCACCCCCGCCTGACCACCACCCTCAACCACGGCGAGCTCCCGAAGCTCGGCCCCCGCACTCCCCTGGGCGCCGCGTGCGCCTCCCTCCTCCGCGACCTCCTCCCCACCTGAGCCGGACGGCTGGCACGACGACCGGCACAGCCGGCAAGCCCCTCAAGCCAGGCCAGAACAGGCACGAAGACAGCACCCACGGCGGCGCGGGCGTCCGACGGCGCGCACGCATCCACGACGGCACGCATGTACGTACGACGGCACGCCCGTGCGTATGACGGCACGCCCGTGCGTACGACGGTGCGCACGCATCCACGACGGCAACCCCAGGGAGAGAAGATGACCACCACCAACCCCACCGTGTCCCCCGAACTGGTCGAAGCCGTGCGGGTGCGCCTGGCGCGCACAGGCGTCGAACCCAGCGCCGCGCAGGTCGCCGTGGCTCTCCGGGCGGAGAAGTCCGTGTACGGCGACGCCGAGATCCTGGCGGTGGCCCGCGCCCTCTGCGCGGACCTCATCGGCGCGGGCCCGCTGGAGCCGCTGCTGGCCGAGCCCGATGTCACCGACGTCCTGGTCAACGGCCCACGAGAGGTGTGGGTCGACGCGGGCCAAGGGCTGCGCCGGACCTCGGTCGCCTTCACCGACGACAGCGCGGTGCGACGGCTGGCGCAGCGGCTGGCCGCCGCCGCGGGCAGACGACTCGACGACGCCTCGCCGTACGTGGACGCCCGACTCGCCGGAGGTGTCCGCCTGCACGCCGTCCTGCCCCCGGTGGCTCCGGGCGGCACCTGCCTCTCGCTGCGCCTCCCACCCAAACGCACGTTCACGCTGGTGGACCTCGTGGACGCGCGGACCATACCGCCCGCGGCGGTCCCGGTGCTGACGTCGATGGTGTCGGGCAGGCTGGCGTTCCTGGTGACGGGCGGGACGGGTACGGGCAAGACCACCCTGCTCTCGGCCCTGCTGTCGCTGGCCGACCCCCGTGAGCGCCTGCTCCTCGTGGAGGACTCGGCCGAGCTGCGCCCCCTGCACCCTCATGTCGTCCGCCTGGAGTCGCGTCCCGCCAACCTGGAGGGAGCGGGAGGCGTGGGACTCCGCGATCTCGTACGGCAAGCGCTGCGCATGCGCCCGGACAGGGTCGTCGTGGGCGAGGTACGAGGCGCGGAGATGGTCGACCTGCTGGCAGCGCTCAACACGGGCCACGAGGGCGGCTGCGGCACATTGCACGCCAACACCGCGGCGGACGTGCCCCCACGCCTGGAGGCGCTCGGCTGTGCCGCCGGACTCACCCGGGAGGCCGTTCACAGCCAGCTCGCCGCCGCGCTCGACGTGGTGGTGCATCTGACACGCGGACGCGCGGACGGCCGCCGCCGCGTGGCGGAGATCTGCCTCCTGTCCCGCACTCCGGCGGGCTTGGTGGAAGCGGTCCCGGCTCTGAGCTTCGACGCACACGGCCGCTCCCACTTCGGCCCCGGCTACGACGCCCTCGCGGCGAGAACACCGTCATGACCGAGCGTCGACCTCAAGCAGCGGCAGTGATCACCCCACACAGGACGACAGAAGAGCGGACTGGCTCCGCGGCATGCGACGAGCAGCAGGCAGGAGAAGGCGATGACGGCGTTCACGGCCGCGATGTTCACAACCCTCGCCCTCTGGATGTGGACAGGCCCCGACATCGCGGTGGCGCGACTGCGCCGCATGACCTCGCCCGAGCGGTCGTTCCCGTGGCAGTCCCTACGACGGCTGGCGGCGCGCCCCAGCCCGGCCCGCCGTGCCGACGCCTGGCGCCGGGCCACGATCGAGCTGTGCCAGTCCCTGACGGCTGAACTCACGGCCGGCCGCACCCCGGGCGAGGCGCTGACGAGAGCCCTCGAAGCCGTGGACTTCCCCGACGCGGACGCCATGCGGCCAGTCGCGGCGGCGGCCCGTGACGGCGGGGACGTGTCGAGCGCCCTTGCGGCGGTCGCACCGGCTCACGGAGGTGAGGGCCTGCGCCGCCTGGCCGCCTGCTGGGAGGTCAGCGTGACGGCGGGAGCAGGCCTCGCCGCGCTGGTGGAGCGGGTCGGAGGAACGTTACGCGCAGCCCAGGCCCACCGGCAGGACGTCGCCGCCCAGCTCGCCGGCCCACGCACGACGGCCAGGATGCTCGCCGCCCTCCCGGCCCTCGGCCTCCTCATGGCCGCCACCCTGGACATGCATCCGCTGGACTTCCTGTTCGGCAGCCTCCCCGGCTTCGCGTGCCTCATGGCCGGCATCGCCCTTGACGCCTGCGGCCTGTGGTGGACCCACCGCATGGCTCTACGAGCCCAGGCTTCGTGAAGGCCGGTCCGTACCAGTGTGACGCCCGGCGCCACTCGCCTCCGATCCATGCACGTCTCCCGGATCGTCCCGGCGGCGGCAGCCATCCGCTCCACCGGGCCGCAGAACACGCCCACCACCCACCCACTCCAGGCCGCTATCCCCCGGACCGACAGCGGACCAACGAATCGGATCAGCCAATGCTCGCCCTCCTCTCGGCACTCTGTGCCGGCCTCTCCACGTGGCTGTGCATGTCACCGACCACCCCCGCTGAGCGGCTGGCCAGGCTGCGCCCCGGGCCCGGCACCTCCACGACCGCAGCACCGACACCGCCAGATACAGCCGGAGCACCAAGGCCCCTGAATGCAGACGGTTCACCGACAGGCAGGACGCCCTCGCCCGCGCATACAAACGCGCACCACAAGTCAGGCCACCATGAGGAGGCCCTCCCAGCCTGGCTGGCTCCGGCCCGACCAACAGCTCGCCCTCTCGACCGGCGCATCGTGATCACCTCAGCAGCAGCGGGCGGCCTCGCCATCCTCATGATCGGCGGCGTTCCGGGAGTCATAGCGGGCCTGCTCACCATGCCCATGGTGGCCTTCGCGCTGCAGAGAAGGCAGGACCCGGCGACCCGGCGCGTTCGTGAGCGGATCATCGCCGACCTGCCGTTCACCGCCGACCTGATGGCCGCCTGCCTCAGCGCGGGCCGGCCAGTCGGCGCAGCGACCGAGATCGCCGCGAACGCGGTCGCGGGCCCTCTCGGCCAACGCCTCTCCTGGGTCAGCAGTCAGCTCCGGCTCGGCGCCGATCCAGAGCCGACGTGGGCCCACCTCGCCAGGGACCCGTCCACGGGCCAGCTGGCGCGCGCCATGAGCCGTGCCGCGCAGAGCGGCGCCCCGGTCGCGGACGTCCTCATGCGCGTGGCGGACGACGCCCGCGAGGCCGCGCGGGCGACGTCGGTCGCGGCGGCCCGAAGCGTCGGTGTCAAGGCGGTGGCACCACTCGGCCTGTGCTTCCTGCCCGCGTTCGTCCTGCTCGGCATCATCCCCGTGATAGCCGGCCTGGCATCGACGATCGTGCTGCCCTGAACCACCACACCACCCCGGACTCCCGCCTTTCCACGAGCTTCCCGCAACCAATCGCCTCCTCGGTCCCACGCTTCGTCATGCCGGCAGCGCACCTTGGAGGTCACCCTCAACACCGGGTGGGCGCAACGTCCCCATCGTTACGGCGCGGCGTTACCCAAGGGCGCGGCGTTGCTGCGGCGCGGCGTGACCCAAGAGGGAAGCCAGGCCGTCTCGGGCAGGGTCGCCAGGCTTCCGAAGTAGTCGATGATCGCCCGAAGTCCAGGGTGTGGATTCGTCCTGGGGAAGATGAGCGATTGCGGGTAGGCGATCGTAGGGTTCACGACCGGGATGCGGCGGAGGTCGTAGCTCGTCGGCCAGACGAGGCGGTCGCGGGAGCCGACCAGGGTGGCCACGTCCGCGGATTCCGCGAGGGTGTCGAGGAGTGCTTCGACGCCGAAGTTCGGGCCTGCCCCGTCGATGCGGAGGTCGAAGGCAGCGGCGAGCTGGTCGTAGAACTCCGCCCATTCGCTCCGTGGTGCGATACCGGGCACCCAGATCCGATGCCGGCGCAGCCGGGTTGGTGTCAGCGTTCGCGCGGAGGCAAGCGGATGTCTCGGGCCCACGAGGAGCTCCAGAGGGAAGTCGAGTACATGGATCATTTCGACGTCGCTTGGCAGCGTGGCCGGGTCGGTGACGGTGCGGAACGAGGCGTCGATATCGCCCGCTCTGATGGCGGCAACCGCCACGTGTGGGTCGCCGGCTTTCAAGGTCACCACGTCGAGGTCGGTTTCGGGATGCGACCGCCAGTAGTCGTGCAGGACGATGGCCTGTCCGCTGCGAAACCCGAGGACGTCGATCCGCAGAGCCCGTGAGTTCGGCCTGATCGCGGTGATGGCGCGCTCGACACCCACGACGATGCTCCGTGCATGCGGGAGGAACGCCTGGCCGTCGAGCGTCAGTTCGACCCCTCGGGCGGTACGGGTGAACAGGCGGACCTCCAGCTCGCGCTCAAGAGCGGCGATCCGCTTCGAGACCGCCTGCTGGGTCACGCCCAGCTCGTCGGCCGCGTGTTGAAACTGTCCGAGCTCGGCCGCCCGGACGAAGGATCGCACCGCTTCCGTATCCATCGCATCAGCATATGCACGCCCAACCAACAGTTGTGGCTCGCCGAGGATCGGTTGTTTGATCACGCTGCGGTGCGGCTGGTGTGATTCAGGCAGCCAAACATTCGGTTGTCGCGAAGGAGTCACGTGCGCGTGAGATTGGGGCCCGGCTTCGGGTGGCTGTGGTCCGCCTACGCCGTCAGCACATACGGCACGTGGATCGCTTTCGGGGCGTTCTCGCTCATCGCGGTTCGGGTCCTGCATTCGTCGGCATTCGCCGTCTCGCTCCTCGATGCCGCCGGACTTGCGGTCGCGGCGCTCGTTGCCGTGCCGCTCGGGCCGTGGGTCGAGCATCGGGCCAAGCGCCCGGTGATGATCGCGATGGACCTGGTCCGCTTCCTCGCCATGGCGAGCGTCCCGATCACATACCTCCTCGGCTTACTGTCCTACGGCCAACTGCTTGTCGTGTCGGTCGTCGCCGGAACGGCGAGCATCGCCTTCACCGCCGCCTCCGGCGCCTACCTGAAACACCTTGTTCGCAGCGACCATCTCCTCGTCGCGAACGGCAGATTCGAGGGCACGGCGTGGGTGGCGACCGCGGCAGGACCGCCTCTCGGTGGGGCGCTCATCGGACTGCTCGGCCCGATGATCACGGTCGCGGCGGACGCCCTCAGCTACCTGCTGTCCGCGCTCGGAGTGCTCCGCATCCGTGGAGGCGACGTCGCGGCACCTCGCGACCCGGCCACCAGATTGCGGGGAGCCGACCTTCTCAACGGCTGGCGGTTCATCCTCCACGACCGCGTACTGCGACGTCTGTTCCTCAACTCCGTGACCGTCGGCGGTCTGATCATGGCCACCCTCCCGCTCCTGTCCGTCCTGCTACTGGGCCAGTACCACTTCCTGGCCTGGCAGTACGGTCTCGCCTTCGGGGTCCCCGCGATCGCTGGCTTCGTCGGCGCCCGCCTCTCCGCGCGTCTCGTCGCCCGCCACGGCCGGCACCGAGTCATGACCGTCTCCGGCTGGCTGCGATCTGTCTTCCCGCTCGGCCTCGCCTTCACCCAGCCGGGCATCCCCGGACTCCTCACGGTCATCGTCGTCGAGGGCCTGCTGATCACCTGTATGGGCGTCTTCAACCCCATCTACGCGACAGAACGCCTGCAACGCACTCCCGCTGATCACACCGCGCAAGTTCTCAGCGCATGGAGCATCAGCAGCAAACTCGCTCAGGCCGCCCTCATGGCGATCTGGGGCGTCCTCGCGACACTCACCAGTCCGCTCACCGCGATCACCATCTCCGGCGTTCTCCTGCTTGCGACTCCGCTCTTGCTGCCCAAGGGAGCACACATGCCTGATCCCGCGGTTGCCGCGCCGGCCGAAGACGTCCGGTCGGCATGACGCATCGCAACGCTCATCCCGAAGGACGACGCCGGCCAGTCGAGAGATGTCGCGCCCGTCCCATCGCCCACGTCGCAGCGGAGGTGGGCATCTCCCGCCACCGCGGCGAAGTGTGTGAATCGCTACCGCCGACATGGCGAGCCCGGGCTGCTCGATCGCTTTTCGGCCCCGCACCGGCAACCGATGCAGGCGAGCAGGCTCTTGGCGCCGAGCAGGCTGGTCCAAGGGGACCATGGCGAACGCGGCCCCCTGGGTGACGACGCCTACCACCCCTCGCAAGTCGGGCCATCAGCAGGTCTGAGCCGACAGCAGCACCATCTGCGCCCGCCGCCAGGTCGCCACCGACTCAGCCGGTCGCCGCACAATCCGCGACAGACGACCTGCATCCACGCCCCCCAAGCGTCGTCCCTCCCGACCCCCGGCCAAGCGTCATCCCTCCCGGCCTCCACCTCCGCAGATCGTTCAGATCTCTACGCCCGCGTTCGGCCCGCATCCACAGGGAACCCGCCCACCCCGCGGTATCCACAGAACGCCATTCGGCGGATCGGCCACCCACCCCTTCCCGCAACGCTTGGTCCGCAACGCCGGATCGCCCCGGCACCGAGCCACCTGGAGGCATGATGCGCGACCCCCTTACCTTCCGAGAGACCGCCGTTACGGCGACCGCGGAGCCCTCCACCACTCCTCCGGCGGGCGCGGAAGAGCGCCGCCGTGCCGGGCGGTGGATCGCCACGTGGGCGCGCTACGCGGCGGCCAACCGCGACCGAGGCATGTCCACAGCCGAATACGCCGTTGGCACCATCGCGGCCTGCGCCTTCGCGGCGTTGCTGTTCAAGGTCGTGAGCAGCCCGGAGGTTCAGGAGATGCTGAAGGCACTCATCGACCGCGCTCTCAAGACCACCACATGACCTTGACCCGGAGGTCCGCCGCGTGGCGCGCCGGGCGGTCAGGGTCCAGAGGTTCGGTAACGGCAGAGACGGCCGCCGTCCTCCCCGCTCTGATGGTCGTGCTCGCCGCCGCTCTGTGGACGGTCCAGGCCGTCGGAGCCCAGCTCGAATGCGTGGACGCGGCCCGCGTGGGAGCGCGGGCCGCCGCCCGCGGGGAGCCCTTGGACCAGGTACGCGAACTGGTCAGGTCGGCCACCCGCTCGGACGCCCAGGTGGAGGTGAGCCGAGGCCCGGAACGTACCCATGTGAAGGTCGCTGTGGACGTGCGGCCAGCAGGGGGCGCGGCCTTCCCCGCGATACGTGTGTCGGCCTCCGCCTCGGCTGCCACCGAGAACTGAAACCAATGGGCCGGCCTAAGCCGGCATTGCAGAAGCCGGCAAGGAACCGCACACTTCCCTGCCCGACACCTCTCCGAGACGGGCACATTCCCACCGCCGCGATGAACGGTACGAACGCGACGATGACCACGAACGCGACGAAGGCGAAGGCGACGAACAGGGGAAGGGCAGGAGACACCAGCGAACACACATCGGCTCTCCAGAGGCTGGAGACCGGCAATCCACGAGCGCGAGCCATCGACACAAACACGTCACTGAGAGACCCGCTGTCCGACCTGGCCGACATTGTTGGCGTAGTCGACGCAACAGGGCAGCAGAGCAACAGAGCCGCAGCCGCAACATACGCAACAGACGTAACTAAAGAGACTGGCCGAGAAAGGTCTGAAGTGTCGTCTACCGTTCCTCCAGACCGACGCCCCCATGGACGCGACCGAGGCTCGGCGACCTTGTGGGGCGTCGCGTTCATGGGGATCTTGATGGTGGTCGCCGTGGCGCTGGCCACCGTGGCGTCCGCGCGAGTGGCCCGCCACCGCGTCAACGCCGCAGCGGACCTGAGTGCTCTGACGGCGGCCCGGCTGGCGATCGCGGACCCGGGCGAGGCGTGCCGAGCAGCGGCCGCCGTGGCAGCAGAGAACGGCACGAAGCTGGTCAGATGCCAAGTGAGCGACGAGATCGCCGACGTCTGGACATCCCTTACGGCCCGATTCCCGTTCGTAGGGACCCGATCACTGACGGGTCGCTCCCGTGCGGGCCCGCGACGTGACGGCCAGCCCATTGACCAGGGTTCAGGCGATGACTGGGACGGTTCATCCCCAGCCACGCGAGCGCGACGAAGCCTGATCGGATCTCCGGCCGACTTCCACGCCCCGGGCCCGGCGATCAGGAGGAACAGCGGCACGATCAGTGACTTCCATAAGGCTCACCGCCGGCATCCCGCGCCAACACACCTGCGCAGGCCGCTACCGGTCGCCCGCGTCGAACAACCCCGCGGTCAGTTCGGCGACGTGCCCAGGAGGGTGTCCAGGAGGCGGATGGCGCCGCGCTTGTCCAGGGGTTCGTTGCCGTTGCCGCACTTGGGGGACTGGATGCAGGAAGGGCAGCCGCGTTCGCATTCGCAAGAGGCGATCGCCTCACGGGTCGCCGTCAGCCAGTCGGCTGCCCGGGCGTACCCGCGCTCGGCGAAGCCCGCGCCTCCTTCGTGGCCGTCGTACACGAACACGGTCAGCAGGCCCGTGTCGGCGTGCAGTTCGGTGGAGACGCCGCCGATGTCCCAGCGGTCGCAGGTGGCGAACAGGGGCAGCAGGCCGATGGAGGCGTGCTCAGCGGCATGGGCGGCGCCGCCGAGGTCGATGCCGTCCTCGGCCAGCGGTACCAGCTCCGAGGCGGGGAGCGTCCACCACACCGCCCTGGTGCGGAGGGTGCGCGGCGGAAGGTCGAGGGGCTCGTCGCCGAGCATCTCGCCGGACTGGAGACGTCGTTTGAGGTACGAGACGACCTGCCGGGTCACCTCGACCTCGCCGAAGTGGAGTTCGCCCCGCCCCAGGGCGTGCGAGCGAAGGGAGGACAGTACGGAGATCTCGGTGACATCCCGGGCGAACGTTGTGTAGTCCGGCTCGCTGCTGCTGACCAGAGCCACCCCGGCTTCGAGGTCGAGCAGTTCGACCAGGAACGTCTCGCCCTGGTGCAGGTACACCGCGCCCGTGTGGACGGTGGTGTGCGCCGACGGCTCGTCGACGCTGCCGAGGAGGCGGCCGGTGGACGACTCGACCACCTGGATCGGGGCGCCGCCCGAGCCTCTGATGTCGGCCAGGTCGGTGGCCCTCTCCCGCCGGGTCCAGAACCACCCGGTGGGGCGCCGCCGCAGGAGGCCCTGGGTCACCAGGTCGTCGAGGAGTTCCGGCGCGGTGGGTCCGAAGATGTGCAGGTCATCCTCGCTCAGCGGGATCTCCGCGGCCGCGGCGCAGAGATGCGGACCGAGGACGTACGGGTTGTCGGGGTCGAGCACGATGGCCTCGACGGGCCGGCCGAAGAGCGCGTCCGGATGGTGCACCAGGTACGTGTCGAGCGGGTCGTCCCGGGCGATGAGGACGGCCAGCGCGTCCTGCCCGTCGCGTCCGGCTCGGCCCGCCTGCTGCCAGAGGGAGGCGCGGGTGCCGGGCCAGCCGGCGATCAGTACGGCATCGAGCCCGGAGACGTCGACGCCGAGTTCAAGGGCGTTCGTGGTGGCCAGACCCATGAGGGAGCCCGAGCGGAGCGCCTTCTCCAGCTGGCGGCGGTCCTCGGCGAGGTAGCCGGCCCGGTAGGCGGCCACCTTGTCCGGGAGATCGGCCGAGTCGGACTCGTCGTCGGGGAGCGGCCAGGAATCCGGCGGGAGGGAGGTGGGGGCGTCCGCCGGGTCTTGCCGGTCGGGGAGCTCGTTGTGCAGGTGACGGCGGCTCACGGGGTGGTGGCCGGCCTGGGGCTGCGGCTTGGTGGAGTGCGCGGTGTCGGGGTGGGGGTGTGGCTGGGTGGGGGTGGGCTGCTGGGTGTCGGGGCGGAGGGGTGGCTCGTTGGGGCTGGGCTGCTGGGTGCCGGGGCGGAGATGCGGCTGGGTGGGGGGGGGGTTCTGGCTGTCGGGCTGGAGGTGCGGCGGGTTGGGCGTCGCTTGCTGGACCTCGGGGTGGAGGTGTCGCTGAGCGGGGGGTTGGCGTTGGGAGTCCGGGTGGAGATGTGGCTCGGTGAGAGATGTGAGGTGGGCATCGGTGTGGTGGCTGGGGTGCGGGGTTGAGGGGTGGGGGCGGTGGGCGTGGGTGGAGAGGGAGAAGGCGACGTCGGCGAGCTTGGCGCGGGCCGTCAGCGCGACCGTCTCAGCGCCGCGCCGCGAGCGGACGAAGGCCAGCGTCCGGACGTCGGCCAGGACGAGGTCGGCCAGCAGGTCGGCGGCCTCGGCCGTCGCCGTGCGGCGCACCGGAGCGCCGCCCTCACCGCGCAGCTCCGTCAGGGGCGGTTCCCACAGGGCGAACGTGGTCGCACCCTTGGGGGAGGCGTCCTCGGTCACCTCGTCCATCTCCAGCCCCGTCAGCCGCCTGGCGAACGTCCCCGGCTCGCTGGCCGTCGCCGAGGCCAGCAGGAACACCGGATGCGACCCGTACCGGGCGCAGACCCGCCGCAGGCGGCGCAGGATCTGGGCCACGTGCGAGCCGAACACCCCCCGATAACCGTGGCACTCGTCCACCACCACGAGGCGGAGCCGGCGGAAGAACGAGGACCACTGGGCGTGCCGAGGAAGGATGCCGCGATGCAGCATGTCCGGGTTTGTCAGGACATAGTTGGCGTGCTGGCGCACCCATGTGCGTTCCTCGAACGGCGTGTCACCGTCGAACGTCGCCGCCCGCACCTGCGCGATGCGCAGCTCCCGCAGCCCGCGGAGCTGGTCGGCGGCCAACGCCTTGGTCGGCGTCAGATACAGGACCGTGCCTCCGTCGAGGCAGGAGGAGACCGCGGGGGTCAGGTACGCCAGCGACTTGCCCGAGGCCGTGCCCGTGGAAATGATCACGTTTCGGCCACGATGGGCCAGGTCGGCGGCTTCGTACTGATGGGGCCACATGCCGGTGATGCCACGGTTCGCCAAGCGCGTAACCAGGAGTTCCGGCGCCCATTTCGGCCATCTGGCTTGACCGGCCTGACGTGCTGGAACATGCTCCACATGGGTGACACGCTCGTGACGTGCGGGAACGCCGAGCAGGTGCCGCAGGAGTGGACCTGGCCGGTGTGGGGAGGAAGCGGTGGAAGTCACTGTTTCCAGTCTGCATCCGTGGGCAAAGTCGTCGGGAATCGTGATTTCGTGTAGACACAAGCGAGACGCATGGTTGAATGCCGCGCGTCAGGGTCGGTCGGCCGGGCGGCTAAGCTCCGGACGACCAGGCTCATAAGGGTACTTTCGCAGGCGAGGCGCTGGAGGATCTGTGGATCTGAAGTTGGATCACCGCACCGAAGACGGACTCACCATCGTTGAGGTCGAGGGTGAGATCGATGTCTACACCGCGCCGAGATTGCGTGAGCTCCTCATCGATCTGGTGAACAAGGGTAACTTCCACCTTCTCGTGAACATGGAGAAGGTTGACTTCCTGGACTCGACCGGCCTTGGTGTGCTGGTCGGGGGGCTCAAGCGGGTTCGGGCGCACGACGGCTCATTGGAGCTGGTCTGCACGCAGGAGCGCATCCTCAAGATCTTCCGGATCACCGGTCTGACCAAGGTCTTCGGGATCTACGCTTCTGTCGACGAAGCCAAGGAAGCTCACGGCAAAGACAAGTAGATGGCCACTGTCGAGCTGACGTTCAGTGCCCTCCCCGCACACGTGCGGACCGCCCGGCTGGTGGCCACGGCGATCGCCCGGCGCACCGGCGTGGAGGAGTCGCTGCTGGACGAGGTCAGGCTCGCCGTGGGTGAAGCGTGCTCTCGGGCGGTGGAGGCCCACCGTGCCCACTGCCCGGGCGAGCCCATCCGCATCGAGCTACGTGACGACTCCGGACGTTTCGAGGTAACAGTAAGCGACCAGGCCCCCAGTGACGAGATCAAGCCGGAGCAACCCCTGGATCTGGGGATGCTCTCCGACTCGTTCACGACGGGTTTCGGCATCGCGGTCATCGCGGGCCTGGCCGACGATGTCGAGGTTTTTCCCAGTCCCAAGGGCATGCGCATCCGCATGAGCTGGCCCGCCGCTCCCAACGGCCGCCTTCCCGTGTAGATCCCCTTTCTGTTCTGGCGCTTGCGCGGCTCCCGGCGCGTGCGCGGCGAACCGTTGACGACGGCCGCCAAGCACGTCCGGGGCGCACGCGGCGGGTATTGCGCCGTTGGATCATGCTGCCGTTGGGTGAGGGTGCCGTTGGGTGATGGTGCCGTGCGTGGCGATGCGTGCCTTTCCGCCTGACGTCCGTCCCTTGTTTCCGTCTGACGTCCGTCCTTGACGTCCATCCTTTACGGCAAAGCACGGTGGGCCCCACCCGCCGACCGGGGCCGGGCTCTGTCCAGGGGCACGCTCCTCCAGCGTCGCGGGTCGATCGCCGCCACGCGCGCATCGAACGCGAGGCTTCCGCGTGCCCGTGGTCCCGGGGCTTCCGCGTGCGCATCGCACCCGGGGCTTCCGCGTGCCCGTGGTCCCGGGGCTTCCGCGTGCGCATCGAACCCGAGGCTTCCGGCTGCCGTGGTCCCGAGGCTTCCACACGCGCACCGAATCCGAGGCTCCGCGTGCGGGCATCGAACCGCGAGGCTTTCGCGTGCTGTGGTCCCGAGAGGTGCCGACAGACCCTCATTCCCATGGCTTTCGTACGCCGTGGACCCCGGGCATGCCGGCCATTCATGGCCCCGTGGCTTCCGTACGCCTGTCTCGGCCGTGCCCTGACATCCGCGGTGTGGCCGGAGGGAGATCCGGTGGTCAGGAGGCTGCTGGGGCTGGTGAGGCTTTCGGGCGTGTCGTTATCTGTTGTTGTCAGGGCCGTAAACCGCCGGAAATTTGCCGTGTCAGATCCTAAATCGCCCCGCTGTCAGCGGTTTACTGGACGCACGCACAATTAACCGGCTGCAGAGCCTTCATATCCTGGCAGACGCTGCGTAGACTCCCGGCACCGGCCAAGGTGATCCGGCGGAACTGCGGACTCAACCGGAAGCGGCACCCACAACCCGGATGGTGCCGCACCGCCAGCCGACGTTCGCAGCACCGCCCGGGCAGGACGACCGGTCTTGCCGAGGAGAACCCGATGTTTAGGCACGTGCTGGCCGCCGAGCCAGCGTCCAATCTGGCCCTGAACGGTAACAATCTCACCATCGTGATCGTGGTCGCCGCGATCGCACTGATCGCTCTGGCCGTCGCCGGCGGCCTGGTGCGCGAGGTGTTGCGCGCTGACCAGGGTACCGAGCGCATGCAGGACATCGCCCGAGCCGTGCAGGAAGGCGCCGCCGCCTATCTGACACGGCAGTTCCGCACGCTGGCGATCTTCGTTGTCGTGATTCCCTTCCTGCTGCTTCTGCTGCCGGGCGAGACCGATGTCCGCATCGGCCGCTCCATCTTCTTCGTGGTCGGCGCGGTGTTCTCCGCGTTGACCGGGTTCATGGGCATGTGGTTGGCCGTGCGCGGAAACGTGCGCGTCGCCGCCGCGGCCCGTGACTCGGGCGAGAAGCGCGCCATGCGCATCGCCTTCCGCACCGGTGGCGTGGCGGGCATGTTCACCGTCGGGCTCGGCCTGCTGGGCGCGGCCGTCGTCGTCTTCCTCTACCAGGGGGACGCGCCGGGCGTGCTCGAAGGGTTCGGCTTCGGCGCGGCGCTGCTCGCCATGTTCATGCGTGTCGGCGGCGGCATCTTCACCAAGGCCGCCGACGTCGGCGCCGACCTGGTCGGCAAGGTCGAGCAGGGCATCCCGGAGGACGACCCGCGCAACGCCGCGACCATCGCCGACAACGTGGGCGACAACGTCGGCGACTGCGCCGGCATGGCCGCCGACCTGTTCGAGTCGTACGCGGTCATGCTGGTCGCCAGCCTGATCCTCGGCAAGGTGGCCTTCGGCGAGCAGGGGCTGATCTTCCCGCTCATCGTCCCGATGATCGGGGTGGTCACCGCCATCATCGGCATCTTCGTGACCGGCATGCGCGACCGCGACCGCAGCGGCATGTCCGCCATCAACCGCAGCTTCTTCATCTCCGCCGCCATCTCCGCGGTGCTGGTCGCGGCCGCCGCGTTCTGGTACCTGCCGGACAGCTTCAGCGGCCTGAGCGGCTCGGCCGTGAAGTCCGACGCGGACCCGAGGCTGATCGCCATCGGCGCGGTGCTCATCGGCCTGGTGCTGGCCAGCGCCATCCAGCTCCTGACCGGCTACTTCACCGAGACGAACCGCCGCCCGGTCCGGGAGATCGGCGAGAGCTCGGCCACCGGCCCCGCCACCGTCATCCTGGCCGGCATCAGCGTCGGCCTGGAGTCGGCCGTCTACTCCGCGCTGATCATCGCGGGCGCGGTCTACGGCGCGTTCCTGCTGGGCTTCGGGAACGTGACGATCGCGCTGTTCGCGGTGGCGCTGGCCGGCACCGGCCTGCTCACCACGGTCGGCGTCATCGTGTCCATGGACACCTTCGGTCCGGTCTCCGACAACGCGCAGGGCATCGCCGAGATGTCCGGGGACGTCGAGGGCGAGGGCGCCCGGGTGCTGACCAGCCTCGACGCCGTCGGCAACACCACCAAGGCCATCACCAAGGGCATCGCGATCGCCACGGCCGTGCTCGCGGCGACCGCGCTGTTCGGCGCGTTCCGCACGGCGGTGGAGTCGCAGCTCGCGCAGGCCACCTCGTTCAGCCTCAGCATCGACCAGCCGAACGTACTGGTCGGGCTCATCATCGGCGCGGCGGTGGTGTTCCTCTTCGCCGGGCTGGCGATCATGGCGGTCGGGCGGGCCGCCATGCGCGTGGTGTTCGAGGTGCGCGACCAGTTCCGCAACAACCCGGGCATCATGGACGGCTCCGTGAAGCCCGAGTACGGGCGCGTGGTCGACATCTGCACCCGTGACTCGCTGCGCGAGCTGGCCACTCCGGGTCTGCTGGCGGTCATGACGCCGATCGCGGTGGGCTTCGCGCTCGGGTACGCGCCGCTGGGCGCGTTCCTGGCCGGCGCGATCGCCTGCGGCACGCTGATGGCGGTGTTCCTGGCCAACTCCGGTGGCGCCTGGGACAACGCGAAGAAGCTGGTCGAGGACGGTCACCACGGCGGCAAGGGCTCCGAGGCCCACGCCGCGACCGTGATCGGCGACACGGTGGGCGACCCGTTCAAGGACACCGCCGGTCCGGCCATCAACCCGCTGATCAAGGTGATGAACCTCGTCGCCCTGCTGGTGGCGCCCGCCGTGGTGCTGTACGCGGGCAACACCGTCCTGCGGGTCGGGGTCACGGTGTTCGCGGTGGCGGTGGTGGTCGTGGCCATCGTCGTCTCCAAGCGACGCTCGGTCACCAGCGAGCCGGCCAACAACAACAACCGGGAGCACACCCCGGTCGCGTCGTAGGCCCGGCACCCTCGCAGTCCGCACGTGCCCGTCCTTCCCGGTGTGGGGAGGGCGGGCGCTCGCGTTCCGGGACGAGAGCTGCTCTTCTTCCACGGCGCCGGGGGAAAGACGTCTGCGGCGGCCCTGGGGGAGAGATGTCTGCGGCGGCCCTGGGGGAGAGATGTCTGCGGCGGCCCCGGGTGGGAAGCGCCTGCGGCGGCCACGGAGGGGGCGGGTCTGGCGGTTCGGGCGGGAGGCAGGTGTGGTGGCCAGACGGTGAGGGCGGGTGTGGTGGTGCACGGTGGTGGCGGTGTGGCGGCGCGCTGATGAGACCGGTGTGGCCGCGGTCCGTGGGGGCGGATGTGCGGGCGGCCAATGGGGAGCCGGTGCTGCGGCGCGCGAGAAGGCAGGCGTGGAGGCGTGGGCGAGCCGAGTGTGGGAGGCCCGCGGGGTGGCGTGGGCGAGCCGGGTGTGGGGAGGCCGGCGGGGTGGTCGTAGGGAGGAGAGGCGGGGGTTGTGGCGGCGGGCCGGGTGATCGGACCCGTACGGGACACCTGACCGCCCCGGTGGGAAACTGTGCGGATGGACGACAAGCGGCCCACCGGTGGAAAGACGCTGGCCCTCATCCTGATCGCGATGCTCGTCATCCTGGCCGTCATCGTGGCCATGGGCGTGTGGGCGTCGAGGGGAGTGTGATCGGATGCCCACGCTGATCGTGCTCCGTCACGCCAAGGCCGCGCAGGTGCCCGGGCTGAGTGACCGCGAGCGGCCGCTGACCGAACGGGGCGAGCGCGACGCCGGGCGCGCCGGTGACGAGGTGCGGGACATGGGGCTCGTCCCCGAACTGGTCCTGTGCTCACCGGCCGAGCGCACCAGGCGCACCGCCGAGCTGGCGTTCCCCGACGTCGAGGTGAGCTACGAGCGCGATATCTACGAGGCGTACCCGGACGAGCTGCTGGAGCTGGTCAGGAGGACCGGCCCGGAGGTGGGCACGCTCGTCCTGTGCGGGCACAACCCGGGGGTGCACGAGTTGGCGCTCGGGCTGGCGGGCGGAGACTACGGGTTCCGGCCGGGGTCGTTCGCGGTGATCCGGACGGGTTCCTCCTGGGTAGACCTGTGCCCAGGGGAGGGACACCTGGTCTCGCGCTGGGATCCCAAGGAACACTGACCGGATCCAAGGGAAGACCGACCAGGACGCGGGGAACTGACCGGATGCCGGGGAAGACCGACCAGGTCCCAGGGAAGACCCACCAGATCTGAAGGAAACATCGACCAGGGGCGACACGCATGCGGGGGGCCGCCAGAGCGTTGCGCGACGGGTTCGCGCTGCCGGCGCGCCCGCCGTGGAAGTACGGCCTGCTGTGCGGGGTGGCCGTGGCGTGGCCGTTGTTCGCCGGCGTGACCGCGGGACTGCCGCACAGCGGCGCGTTCGTGGCGCTCGGCGCCTACCTGACCGCGTTCGGCGACGCGTACGGCAAGCCGTACGCGCAGCGGGCCTGGAACCTGGTCGTCAAGCTGGTCCTGGTGGCGGCCGGGGCGTGGCTGGGGCTGTTCCTGGCGCCGTACCCGTGGTGGGGAGCCGTGGTGATCGGCCTGGTGGCGGCGGCCGGGCGGTGGAAGCTCATCGGGACGCCGCCCGCGATCGCGGCGATCGTCGCCTTCTACCTGCACGGGCCAGTCGGGCTGGCGGGGCCGTTGGAGATGGCGCTGGGCGGGGCGGTGTTCGTGCTGCTGGCGATGGCTCCATGGCCGGTGCGGCGGCTGGACCCGCTGCGCGACGCGCTCGGCGGGGCGCGGGAGGCGCTGGCGTCGCTGCTCGACGGCGTCGACCTGGACGAGGAGGCGTGGGGCCGGCTCCGGGAGCGCGCCTCGAAAAAGCTGGAGGGGGCGGCCACGGCGTCGGCCTCGTTCCACGCGGGTGAGGACACCACGCGCTCCGCCGACGCGTACGTGCGGATGCTGCTGCGCGTCTTCGCCGAGACGGTGGCGCTGCGCCGGCTGCGCGTGGAAGCCGCGGCGGACCGGCGGGAGATCGACGAGGTCGTACGGGCCCTGACCGTGGCACTGCGGACGAAGGCGCCGCAGGACGTGCAGGCGGCGCTGGACGCGGCGGCGCGCTTCGGCGAGCACGCGGGCGAGGTGCGGTCCCGCGCCGGCGCCGATCCGGAGTCGTTGCGGCGGGTCGCGGTGCTGGGTCAGGTGCGGCGCTGCCTCGACCGGCTCGTGGTGGCGGTGCGCGGGATCGGGGTGTTCGCCGCGCGGGGGATCCGGGTGCCGGCCATGCCTCCGAGGGTCTTGTGGAAGCCCGCGGTGTGGCGGCCCGTGGTGTGGAAGCCCGTGCTGTGGCGGCCGGCGAGCCTGGAGAGGGCGTGGCGGCGCGGATGGCGTGGGGCGCGGCGGTGGGTGTCCCGCGTGCTCCGGGCGGCATGGCGGGGCGCTGGGGGCCGGAGGGGTGGCCGAGCACTCGGGGCGGCTGGGCATCGCGGTGACCGTGGCGATGGCGCTCGTGATCGGCACGCACGAGGTGTACGGCAAGTGGTTCGTGATCACCGTGATGCTGGCCCTGCGGTCCACGTACGGCGACACGGTGGAGCGGGTGGTCCTGCGGGTGGCGGGCACCGTGCTGGGGGCGGCGGTCGCCGCGCTGATCCTGGCGGCGGTGCCGGGGCCGTACACGATCGCGGTCACCGTGCTCGTGTTCGCCACGGTCGGGTACGCGCTGCGGGAGGTGAGCTTCGGGTACTGGATGGTGTTCGCGACGCCGCTGGCCATGATGCTGGCCGACTTCTCGACCCGGCTCGACTGGCGGGCGGCCGGGGCCCGGCTGCTGCTGACCGTGGCGGGTGGCCTGCTGGCGCTGGCAGCGGCGCGGCTGCTGTGGCCGCGCGGCGAGGGGGGACGGCTGCGCGGCCGTACCGCCGAGCTGCTGGAGGAGCACGCGTCGCTGGTGGACGCGCTGGCCGAGCGGGACCTCGACGCCGTGCTGGCGCGGGCGGACGCGGCGGGTCAGGCGGCCGACGAGCTGACCGCGTCCCTGGACAAGCTGGGCAAGGAGCCGGGCGGGCGGGTCCCGCCGGAGCTGCGCGAGGCGGTGACGGCGGCCCGGAAGCTGCGGGACGACGCGCTGGTGGTGGCGTCCGTGCTGCGCGGCTCGCAGGTGGGCTCCGACGCCACCGTCGCCGTGCTGGACGCGGTGGCGGACCGGCTGGCGGCCGTGGCGGAGACCGTGCGCACCCGGGAGCCCGCCCCCGAGGCCGACGAGCTGGAGGCGCGGCTGGCCGAGCTGGCCGGGGAGGTCAGCTCCCTCCTGGAGAAGGCCGTGGCGAAGGAGGCAGCCGAGGACGTGGCGGCCGAGGAGACGTCCGCGGTGCGCCGCCAGCTCAGGCTGACCGTGACGGCCCACCCGGCGCTGCGCTCCCTCTGCTCCGACGCCCTCGAACTCGCCCGTAAGACCACAGAAGCCCTCGGACCGGCGCGCGAAAGGCCGGTCACCGCCTGAGAGAAGCCGCCGCCTGGACGGAGAGGTCAGCGGGTGAGCGCGGTGTCCTCGGCGTCGGCCGCCTCGACCTCGTCCCTGGAGATGCCGAGCAGGTACAGGATCGAGTCCAGGTACGGCGTGTTGACCGTCGTGTCGGCCGCCTGCCGCAGCACCGGCTTGGCGTTGAAGGCGATGCCCAGCCCGGCCGCCGCGATCATGTCCAGGTCGTTGGCGCCGTCGCCGATGGCCACGGTCTGGCTGATCGGCAGCCCAGCCTCCCGCGCGAACCGTTCCAGCGCCCTGGCCTTGCCCGGCCGGTCGACGATCTCGCCGGCGACCCGGCCGGTGAGCCGGCCGTCGACGATCTCCAGGAGGTTGGCCGCGGAGTAGTCGATGCCGAGGTCCTCGACGAGCGCGTCGGTGATCTGGGTGAAGCCGCCGCTGACGATGGCGAAGCGGTAGTCGAGCCGCTTGAGCGTGCGGACGAGCGTGCGCGCGCCGGGAGTGAGCACGACCTCCTTGCGCACCAGCTCCAGCACGTCGGCCGGCAGCCCTTCGAGCAGCGCGACCCGGCGGCGCAGCGACTCGGCGAAGTCCAGCTCGCCGCGCATGGCCTCCTCGGTGACCCGGGCCACCTCCTCCAGGCAGCCGGCGTGGGCGGCGAGCAGCTCGATGACCTCGCCCTGGATGAGGGTCGAGTCGACGTCCATGACGATCAGCCGCTTGGCCCGCCGGGACAGGCCCGTGCGCTGCACGGCCACGTCGACCTGCTGGGCGGCGGCCTCGGCGGCCAGCTCGACGCGCAGCGCGTCGGGGTCGGCGCCGGAGACGGACAGCTCGATGCAGGTGACGGGCCACTGGGCGAGGCGCTCGATGCGGTCGATGTTGGCGCCCGCGGCGGCGATGCGGCCCGCGATGCCGGCGATCGCGGCGGGCTGGAGGGTGGCGCCGAGCACGCTGACCGACAGCCGGCCGCGGCGGCGCTTCTCCTTGGCCTGCGAGCCGGTGGAGAGCTCCACCTCCATGCCGAGGTCCTCGCCGATGCGCTCCACGGAGGTCCACAGGGCGCCCAGGGTGCTGCCCGTGCCGGTGGACGGCCCGCCCGCGTAGGCGACGAGAACGCCGAGGGTGAGCCGCCCCCGGATGACGACCTGCTCGATGTCGGAGACGGTGACCGGGAAGTTCGACAGCACGGAGAAGAGCCGGGAGGTGACGCCGGGCCGGTCCGGGCCGTTCAGGGTGATCAGGAGGGTCCGCTGGTCCACATCGAGTCACGCTACTGTGCCCGGCGGGATGGTCGCGGACCAGGGTGGGTGTTCATGACCCGGATCACTCCACGAGCAGTCCCGTCGTTCACTCGTGTTCACTCGGCCAGCAGCAGGTGGGTGTCGCCGAACTCGTGCCACAGGTACCCCTCCCGCAGCGCCGCCTCGTACGCCCGGGCCAGCGGGCCGGTACCCGCGATGGCGGTCAGCATCATGAGGTGGCTGGACCGGGGCTCGTGCAGGCCCGTGAGGAGGCCGGTGACGGCGCGCACCCCGGTCTCGGGCGTGACGACGTGGCCGGTCCAGCCGGCGGAGGCGGCCACCTGCCCGTCCGCGTCCACGGCCGTCTCCAGGGCGCGCACCACGGTGGTGCCGGCCGCCACGACCCGGCCGCCGTTCCGCCGGGTGAGGTTCACCAGCCTCGCGGTGGGCGCCGGCACCTCGTACCTCTCGGCGTAGGGCGGCTCGTCCTTCTCGGGCGAGGCGACGCCGGTGTGCAGCGTGACGGGCGCGATGTGCACGCCGCGGGACACCAGCGCCGTCACCAGCGCGGCGCTGAACGGCCGGCCCGCGCTGGGCATCTCGGCGCTGCCCGGCACGGTGGCGAACACGGTCTGGTAGGCGTCGATCGGCCAGTCCCTGGCCACGTAGGAGTAGCGGATCGGCGTCCCGTGCTCGCGCAGGTACGCCTCCACGTCGCGGTCGAGGCGGGCCCGCCAGAGCCGTGGCGTCTCCCGGCCGAGCAGCCGCAGCGTGGCGCCGCCGGGCAGCGGCAGCCACTCGCCGGGCTCCCCTCCGGCGTACGGCTCGGAGGCGGCGCTCGTACGGCGGCGCAGCTCGACCAGCCAGGTGCCGTCCTCGCGGGCGGTGGAGAAGTGGACGGCGAGCCGGTCGAGCCGGACGGCGGCGGGCAGCGTCGCCGAGTTGTTGACCACGACGAGGTCGCCCGGCGTGAGGAGCGCGGGCAGGTCCGTGAACCGGTGGTGGGCGGGCTGCGCGTCGCCGCGGGAGACGAGCAGGCGTACCCCGTCGCGGGGCAGCCCCCTGGCCTCGGGCGGCTCGTGCGCGGACAGGGCGTCGGGGAGGGCGAAGTCCAGCGCGGCGGTCATTGCAGGCTCACCCGTCCGGCGGCGGGCCGGGCCTTGACGAGGTCGTGGAGGGCGGCGGCGACCTTCGCGGGGTCGGCGGCGCCGGCGGCCTCCTGCTCGCCCACGGCGTCGGCGAGCATCCGGGTGTTCATCTCGCCGGGGTCCACCCACCAGACCGCGACCTCGTCCTCCTCGGCGGCCAGCACGTTCGAGAGCTGCTCCAGCGCGGCCTTGGTGGCGCCGTAGCCGCCCCAGCCGGGGTAGGCGCCCGTGGCGGCGTCGGAGGTGACGTTGACGATCGCGCCGCGCCGCCGGCGCAGCGCGGGGAGCGTGGCCTGGACGAGCGCGAGCGGCGCGGTCACGTTGGTCTCCAGCAGCGCCTTGAACGCCTCCAGCGGGTACGAGGCCAGCGGCGGCAGCGGCGTCACGCCGAGGTCACTGGCGTTGTTGACCAGCAGGTCCAGCTCCGGTACGGCCAGCGACAGCCGCTCGACGTGGGCCGGGTCGGTCACGTCGCCGGGGACGGCCGTGGCGCCCAGCTCGGCGGCGACCCGGTCGAGGTCGTCCCTGCCGCGGGCGGTGAGGACGAGGTCCCAGCCCGACTCCGCCAGCGACCGGGCGAGGGCGAGGCCGAGGCCGCGGGAGGCGCCGGTGATCAGTGCGGTGTTCGTCATGTCTCGACGGTAGGAAAACGGCGTTCCCGGCACATCGGACCTCGGACCTGTCCGCGTCTGGGCACTTCGTCCTAGGACCGTCTCGTCCCAGCAGCGCTGGGCGGGGACCATAGAGTGTGTCCGTGATGTCGGACCGGGAGGAGATCCTGCAGGCGGTGAGCTCCGCCGTGCTCGCGGTCACCCGGCACCTGTCGGTGCGCGAGGTGCTCCAGGTCATCGTCCGCTCGGCGCAGCGGCTGCTCGACGCCCGCTACGCCGCGCTCGGGGTGCCCGACGAGGACGGCTCGTTCGCCGAGTTCGTCGCCGAGGGGCTGACCGACAAGCAGTGGGACGCGATCGGCCCGCTCCCGCGCCAGCACGGCATGCTCGGCGCGATGCTCCGCGAAGGCGACCCGGTGCGGCTGGCCGACCTGCGGGACGACCCGAGGTTCGAGTGGTGGCCGAAGGCGCATCCGGTCATGAAGGACTTCCTCGGCATGCCGATCCGCGACGGCGACGAGGTGCTCGGCATCGTCTTCCTGGCCAACAAGCGCACGCCCGGCGGCTTCACGGAGGCCGACGAGGAGCTGCTGACGATGTTCGCGGCGCACGCGGCGATCGCGCTGACCAACGCCCGGCTGTACGAGCGCGGACGCGAGCTGGCCATGCTGGAGGAGCGCAACCGGATGGCCCGGGAGCTGCACGACGCGGTCACGCAGAAGCTGTTCTCGCTGCGGCTGACGGCGCAGGCCGCGGTGACTCTGCTGGAGAAGGCGCCCGACAAGGCGGCGGCCGAGCTGGATCGGGTGCAGCGGCTGGCCGGCGAGGCGCTGGCCGAGCTGCGCGCGGTGATCGTGGAGCTGCGCCCGGCCGAGCTGGACCGTCACGGCCTGGCCGAGACGCTGCGCAAGCATGTGCGCCTCCTGGACCGGCTGCATCCGGCGCGGGTGGCGTTCGACTGCGACGAGCCGCCGCCGCTCGACTCGGCCGTGGAGGTCGCGCTGCTCAGGGTGGCTCAGGAGGCGCTGCACAACGCGCTGCGCCACTCGGGCGCGTGCGAGGTGTCGGTACGGCTGGGCCACGCGGGCGGCAAGCTGACCCTGTCGGTGACGGACGACGGCGACGGCTTCGAGCAGGGCGTCTCGCGCGGGCTCGGGCTGGTGTCGATGCGGGAGCGGGCGGAGTCCGTGGGCGGGGTGATGACCGTGGACTCGGCGCCGGGCCGGGGCACGACGGTCCGCGTGGAGGTGGGCGTGTGATCCGGGTGCTGATCGTCGACGATCATCCGGTGGTGCGGCAGGGGCTGCGCACCTTCCTCGACCTGCAGGACGACATGACGGTCGTGGGCGAGGCGGGTGACGGGGCGCAGGCGGTCGAGCTGGCCGCGGAGCTGGCCCCGGACGTGATGCTGCTCGACCTGCGGATGCCGGTCCTGGACGGGCTGGGGGCGCTGGAGCGGCTGGCCGGGTCGCCGGTCCGGGTGCTGGTGCTCACGTCGGTGAGCGACCGGTCGGACGTGGCGCCGGCGATGCGGGCGGGCGCCGCCGGGTTCCTCTACAAGGACGTGGACCCGTCGGCGCTGGCACAGGCCGTGCGGGCGGTGCACGGCGGGCAGGTGCTGCTGGCGGCCGAGGCGGCCGAGGCGGTCCTGAGCGCCACCGGGAGCGCGGGCCCGTACGGGAGCCCGGGCGGCGTGCCGGGGCCGGCGCCGCTGACCGAGCGGGAGCGTGAGGTGCTCGAGCTGATCGCGGCGGGCCGGTCCAACCGGGAGATCGCCCGGAGCCTCGCCGTGGCCGAGAAGACGGTCAAGACCCACGTGTCGAACGTGCTGATGAAGCTGGGCGTCCAGGACCGCACCCAGGCCGCACTGTACGCCGTCCGCCACGGCCTGGCCTGATCCCGGTGCGTCAGGAGCGGTCGGGGGAGGGCTCCAGGATGGCGTGGCAGGAGGCCAGGAGCGCCCGCCGTACGGCACGGTCCAGCTCGCGCAGCGCGGCGTCGCGGACGGCGACCTGCCCCGAGGTGAGCCCCCGCTCCCCGGCCAGCCGCAGCACGGTCGCCAGCCGGGCGGCCAGCGCGGAGACGCGGTGCGCCCGCGCCGGGTAGCCGGGGGCCAGGTCGCCGCCCGCGGCGCCCAGCCGCTCCGGACGGCCGGCCATGGGCCCGTCGACGGAGTCCAGCGACTCGGTGGCCGCGCGGATCGCGGCCGACAGCTCCTGCTCGGCCTCCGCCAGCGACGGCAGGTCGTGGCGTACGGGCCCCGCCTCGTACACCGACAGCCGCACGCCCGCGTACGACGACCCGCGCCGGTCGGGTGAGGGCACCAGCCCGAGGCGCCGGTCGGACAGCACGGCGATGGCCGCCTGCCCCGCCTCGACGGCGGCCGCGTTGAACTCCGGCGGCCCGGACAGCCCGAGCGGGTCGCCGGGCGCGGGCAGGGCGAGCCGCAGCTCGCTCAGGCCGTCGCGGCGCAGGACGGCGAGGTGCTCGCGCAGCGGAACCTCACCCACGACGGTGGGTCCGCCGGCGCTCTCCACCCGGTCGGCGGCCTCGTCCAGGCCGACGTGGCCGGCGAGCCAGGCGTTGCCCCACACGACAAGAACCCGGCAGACAGGTGATTCAGGGTGCACCGGTCCACGATATGCGCTCGCCCTGCAATAGGTTTGTCCCGAGCGTTCTCCTAAGGAGGGATCCGAGGATGGGTGGTCAGGTGCTGCGGCTCCAGGACGTCGCCGTCAGGCGCGACGGAGCGGCCCTGCTGCGCGGCATCGACTGGACGGTCAACGAGGACGAGCGTTGGGTCGTCATCGGGCCGAACGGCGCGGGCAAGACCACGTTGCTGCAGGTGGCGGCCACGCTGTTGTTCCCGACCGAGGGTGTGGTCGAGGTGCTGGGCGAGCGGCTGGGTCAGACGGACGTGTTCGACCTCCGGCCGCGCATCGGGCTGGCGAGCTCCGCGCTGGCCGAGCGCATCCCGCCGGAGGAGAAGGTCATCGACCTCGTGCTCACGGCCTCGTACGGGATCATGGGCCGCTGGACGGAGGAGTACGACTCCAACGACGTGACCCGGGCCGTGGAGCTCATCGACATGCTGGGGGCGGCGCACCTGATCCGCCGTCGGTTCGGCACCCTGTCCGAGGGGGAGCGCAAGCGGGTGCAGATCGCCCGCGCGCTGATGCCCGACCCGGAGATGCTGCTGCTCGACGAGCCCGCCGCCGGCCTCGACCTGGGTGGCCGGGAGGACCTGGTGCGCCGGCTGTCGGTGCTGGCCCACGACTACCGCTCGCCCACGCTGGCGCTGGTCACGCACCACGTGGAGGAGGTGCCTCCGGGGTTCACGCACGGGCTGCTGCTGCGCAACGGCTCGGTGGTGGCGCAGGGCTCGCTCGACGACGTGATGACGGCCGACAACCTGTCGCGGACGTTCGGCGTGCCGCTGACGCTCGACCGCAGCGCCGACGGCCGTTGGTACGCGCGGGCGCTCTGACCTGGCACCCCCGGAGGGTCACCTGGAATCGGGCCCTCTAGGCTCGGGCGGGTGATGTTCTGGGAAGGGGTCGCGGTGTGTGCGGCCGGTGTCGCGGCCGGGGCGATCAACGCGGTCGTCGGATCCGGGTCGCTCATCACCTTCCCGACCCTCGTGGCCGTGGGCGTCGATCCCGTGGTCGCGAACGTGTCCAACAACATCGGCCTCGTCCCCGGCTCCTTCACCGGCGCCTACGGCTACCGCCAGGAGCTCAAGGGCCAGCGTGAGCGGCTGCTGCGGCTGGCCCCGGCCTCCTGCCTGGGCTCGCTCATCGGCGGGATCCTGCTGCTGTTCCTCGACCCGGCCGTGTTCCACGTCGTGGTGCCGGTGCTGATCGGCCTGGCTTGCGTGCTGGTCGTGGTGCAGCCCAAGCTCAACGGCTGGCTGGCGGCGCGGCGAGAGGACGCCCATCCGCACGGCGGGGTGGCGCTCTGGCTGGGCGTGTTCGGCGCGGGCCTGTACGGCGGCTATTTCGGCGCGGCGCAGGGCGTGCTGCTGATCGGCCTGCTCGGCAGCTTCCTCGACGACGGCATCCAGCGGGTCAACGCCGCCAAGAACGTGCTCTCGCTGATCGTCAACGCGACCGCGGCCGTCCTGTTCTTCTTCATCGCCGACATCGACTGGTGGGCGGTGCTGGCCGTCGCGCTGGGCGCCACGGCCGGCGGGTTCCTGGGGGCCCGGATCGGGCGGCGCATCCCGGCTCCGGTGCTGCGCGGCATCATCGTGGTGGTGGGGATCGCGGCGATTATCAAACTAGTGTACGGATAAATTCCCGTCTTTCTGGGTATAAATCCGTACATGAAGGGTGATCGGGTGGAGATCGTCATCGACGCGGGCGGCACCCCGCGAACCTACGAAGTGATCGCCACCCGCGCGGGCCGCCGCGTCGAGGTGGCCACGCGCCGGGGCCTGGTCGAGGTCAGCGAGGTGACCCGCGGCGGCACGACCGTACGGACCGCGCGGTTCATGTCCAGCCGCATCCTCGCCCTGGTCGAGCACCCCGCCGACGAGAACTCCCACGGCGGGGGCGCGCGGGACGACGACTGACGACGGGGCGCAGCTCGCGCCCCGGCCGTACGGGCCCTCAGCGGAAGTCGGCGGCGTGGTCGTCCGCCCACTGGCGGAACGCCAGCGCGGGCCGTCCCAGCAGCCTCTCCACCGTGTCCGTGATCGTCTCGGGCGACGTCACGAACGACTCCCAGCCCCGCAGCGCCCCATCCACGAAGCCCGGGTCACCCCACGAGGCCAGCAGCAGCTCGCGCGCCTCCCGCGGCGGCATGTCCTCCCAGCGCACCTCGCGCCCGACCGCCTCGCCGATGACACGCACCTGCTCGGCCTGCGTCAGCCGCTCCGGCCCGGTGATCACGTAGGCCGCCCCGGCGTGGCCCGCGGAGGTGAGCACGTGCGTGCCGACCGCCGCGATGTCCTTCTCGTGGATGAGCGACCTGGAGGCCGCCCCGAACGGCCAGCGCACCACGCCCTGCCGGATCTGGTCGGCCCACCCGAGGGTGTTGACGGCGAACCCGCTCGGCCGCAGGAACGTCCACGCCATCCCGGTCCGGCGGATGAGCCGCTCGACCCGCTGGTGGAAGATCGTCGGCTCGTCGTCGTCGCCGGCCGCCGGCACGTGGGCGGACAGGTAGACCACGCGGCGGGCGTGCTTGGCGACGGCCTCCACCACCGGCTCGGCCGTCTCGGCGGCGAAGCCGGGCCAGATCAGGAAGACGGCGTCCACGCCGCGCAGCGCGGGCTCCAGCGTCTCAGGGGCGGTCAGGTCGCCGCGCACGGCCTGGGCGCCGTCGGGCAGCGTGGCACGGGAGGGGTCGCGGACCAGCGCGCGCACCGGGATGCCCGCCTCCGCGAGCTGGGAGACGACGTGTCTGCCGACGTTGCCGGTCGCACCGGTCACGAGGATGTCGTTCATGCCTCCGACCGTAGAACCTCAACCAAGGTTCACAGCAAGCCCGGCCGTACCTGGAGCGTGCCGTCCTTCCTGACCCGTGTCTCGAACGCGGGGGCCGGCGCCGTGGCGGGGCCGTGCCGCACCGAGCCGTCCTCCAGCCGGAACGTGCTGCCGTGCCAGGGACACACCACGCACGCCTCGCCGTCCTCCGTGACCAGCCGGCCCTGGTGGAGCGGGCCCGCCAGGTGGGGGCAGCGGTCGGCCAGCACGGTGACGCCCTCGCCCTGCCGCAGTACGAAGAGCTGGATGTAGCCGAGCCGCCGGGCCACCGGCCGGCCGTCGGGCAGGTCGCTGAGCCGGCACAGGTCGTGCCAGCCGAGCGGCACCAGGTGGGCCACCTGCGGCGCGTGGTTCGCGCCGGCCGCCTGCCGGTAGGCCATGTGGCCGCCCAGGTACGCGCCGACGCTGCCCACGCCGAGCCCGGCCCAGGACAGCATGCGGCCGACCCGTTCGCGGCCGGACAGGCGGGTCGCCAGCGAGGCGGTGAACAGGCCGAGCGCCGTCACGTTCGACAGCATGTGCACGAAGCCGACGCGCTGCTGCTCCCGGTGGAGCGAGGACCAGTCGGTCAGTCCGGCGGCGGCCGTGGGGAGAGCGTTGCCGATGCCGACGGCCAGCAGCAGCCGCGCGGCGCGGGGATCGATGGTGGTGAGGTCGAGCACACCGGCCGATGCCCAGCAGCCCAGGCTCACCGTCGCCATCGGCGGGTGCAGGGGCTTGCCCGTGGGAACGCCGTGGAGCACGTCCCGCAACAGGCCCGGCCGGATCCGGTCACGTACGGCCTTGGCGAGTCGCTGGATCGGCTTGTCCATGGCCTTGGACTTCTCCAGTCGGTCGGCCAGGTCCAGCGGTCCCCCCAAAACCCGCATCTGCCTACGTCTCGGTCGTACTATCTCTTTCACGACAAGTCCCCTACCCCACGCGTGAGGGCATCACTCGGACAGGTGACCTCTCGCGACGGACAGCTCGACCAGCTCCATGGCGTACGCGCCCAGCGACGGCGAGCCGTCCTCGATCAGCCGCACCTTCTCCTTGACCTGCGAAGCGGTGACGCGGAACAGCGGCCAGGTGCCGCCCTCGGTGTTGTGGTTGGCCAGGATCGGCGCGAAGCGGTCCAGCGCCTTGGCGAATCTCGCCTCCGGCGTCTCCCGCGCCTCGAACTCCTCCCACAGCGCGCGCATCGACGCCGCCTGGTCCGCGGGCAGCAGCGCGAAGATCCGCTCGGCCGCGGCCCGCTCGGCCTCGACCTGCGCGGCCACCGCCACCGGGTCGTAGATGAACGTGTCCCCCGCGTCGATCTCCACGAGATCGTGCACGAGGAGCATGGCCACGACCCGCTGGATGTCGGTCCCCGGTGGGGCGTGCTCGGCGAAGACGAGGGCCAGCATGCCTACGTACCAGGAGTGCTCGGCGTCGTTCTCCCGCCGCGAGCCGTCCATCAACAGGTTGCGGCGGATGACCCGCTTCAACTTGTCGATCTCGACGGCGAAGGCGATCTGGGCGGTCAGGCGGTCCTCATCTGGTGCGATAGTCACGCGCGACACCTTAATGTGCGGTGATCACCCCGGTTGGCAAAATCGTGACCGGCACCCCGTTGAACACGGCATTTCCGGACGGAACATCGATCGCCGTTTCGTCCGTCAGGGCGTTCACGCTCACCCCGGCGTGCTCGGCGGCCACCGCCTGGGTGCTGTCCGCGTGACCCCAGCCGTGGGGCAGCGACACCACGCCGGGCATGATCGCCTCGGTCGGCTCCAGCGGCACCGTGACCTCGCCCTTGGCCGAGCGCACCACGGCCACGCCGTCCAGGCCGAGCCGGGCCACGTCGGCCGGGTGGATCTGCAGCGTGCAGGTGTTGCTACCGCCGACGAGCGGCGCGACGTTGTGCATCCAGCTGTTGTTGGAGCGCAGGTGCCGGCGGCCGATCAGCACGAACTCCGGCGGCTCCTCCTCCAGCCGGCCGCGCAGCCGCTCGACGTCCTCCATGAGCTGCGGCGGGGCCAGCTCCACCACCCCGGACGCCGTTCTGAGCACCTCGCCGAGGCGGGGCTCCAGCGGCCCGAGGTCCAGCCCGTGCGGGTGGTCGAGCAGCTTGCGCAGCGACAGGTCGCCCTTGCCCGCCCACGCGCCGTACGGGCCGAGCCGCAGCATCACGTCGAGCCTGCGCTCGGCGCCCGTCTCGCCGTCCAGCTCCGCCCGCAGCTCGGCCGGGTCACGGCCCGCCACCGCCGACCCCGGCGTCTCGACCGCCTTGGCCAGCATCCCGCCGATGACGAACTCGTCGAGGTCGCCCTCCAGGCCCGAGGCGATCTGGGCGAGCCGGGAGAGGATCAGCGCCTCCGACGGCCGGCCGTCCAGCGGCAGCGACGGCGGGGAGTACCGCGCGTAGTTGCGCACGGCCAGGCCGAGCAGCGAGAAGTCGAAGTGGCCCGACTGCAGCACGCGCGGCGGCGGCAGGATCACGTGCGCGTGCCTGGTGGTCTCGTTGAGGTACGGGTCGACGCTCACCATGAAGTCGAGCCCGGCGAAGGCCGCGTCGAGCCGGTCCCCGTGGGGCGCCGACAGCACCGGGTTGCCGGCCACGGTCACCATCAGCCGGATCTGTCCCTCGCCGGGCGTCTCGATCTCGTCGGCGAGCGTCGCCACCGGCAGCTCGCCGTTCGCCTCGGGCAGGCCGCGGACGCGGCTCCTCCAGCGCCCGACCGTGTACGCCCGGCGCCGCCCCGGCGACTCCGTGGCGGCCTTGGGGAACATGGCGCCGCCCGGCCGGTCGAGGTTGCCGGTCAGCACGTTGAGCACGTCCACCAGCCACTGGGCCAGCGTGCCGAACTCGGCCGTGCAGGTGCCGATCCTGGCGTACACCGCGGCGGTCGGGGCCGCGGCCAGCTCCCTGGCCAGCCGTGCGACGACGTCCGCGGGCACGCCCGTGCGGCGGGACACCACCTCGGGCGGGAAGTGCTTGGCCGCCTCCCGCACCTCGTCCAGGCCGTCGACCGGTGCGGCGACCCGCGTCAGGTCCTCGGCGAACAGCGTGTGGACCAGGCCGAACAGCAGGTAGGCGTCGGTGCCGGGCCGGACGGACACGTGCTCGTCGGCCAGCGCGGCCGTACGGGTGCGGCGCGGGTCGACCACCACGAGCCTGCCGCCCCGGGCGCGCAGCGCCTTGAGCCGGCCCGGGAAGTCCGGCGCGGTGCACAGGGAGCCGTTGGACTCCAGCGGGTTCGCGCCCAGCATCAGCAAGAAGTCGGTGCGGTCCAGGTCGGGCACCGGGATGGCCAGCGGGTGGCCGAACATCAGGCCGCTGGCCACGTGCTTCGGCATCTGGTCGGCGGTGCTGGCGCTGAAGACGTTGCGGGTGCCGAGCGCCTTGACGAGCGGCCCGCCGTACAGGGAGCCGGCCATGCTGTGGACGACCGGGTTGCCCAGATAGACGCCGAGGGCCTGCCGGCCGTACGTCTCGACGACCCGGTCGATGTTCTCCCTGATCAGGGCGAACGCCTCGTCCCAGCCGGCCTCGCGCCACAGGTCGCCCTCGCGGATCAGCGGCTTGCGCAGCCGGTCGGGGTCCTCGTCCAGGCGCCCCAAGCTGGCGCCCTTGGGACAGATGAAGCCCCGGCTGAAGGGGTCCTCCTTGTCGCCCCGGACCCCGGTGACGTGCCCTCCCTCGTCGAGGGTCAGGGCCAGGCCGCACACGGCCTCGCACAGGGGACAGGTCCGGTGGACGGTCGCCGTCATCGCCACTCCTGGGTTCGTGGAATGAACTCATCTTGGCTCGTGCCGGCCGGAGGGGGAAGCCCCGGAGCCCCCGCGCTGTCTCCGGGGCTTCGGCCAGGAAGCGCCCGGCGCGGTGGGCGCTCCCTGGGTCACCTGGTCAGGCCGCTGTCAGGACCCGCTCGCGGTGGAGGAGATCAGGCGGCTCCTCGAGGTCCGGGCGCAGCGAGATCCACGCGCGCCTGCCGTACAGGCGGTCGAACCCCGGCGACAGGACGCCCGGCAGCTCCTCGCGCCGCACCACCTCCACCACCACGAGCTGCGCCCGCCTGCGGTGCCGGTAGACGTTGGCGCTGCGCGCCCAGCAGGCCGCGGCGATCTCCTCCGCGTACGCCTCGAACTCCGCGGCGCTGATGCCGGCCCTCGTCAGGATCAGTGCCTTCTCGCCCGTGCGCGTCGGCGTGATCCACAGCACCAGCGGGATCCTGCCGGAGCGGGTGTGCATGGTCGTCTCCAGGCAGGTCCGCTGGAGGCGGTGCCGGGAGACGACGCACCAGAAGTGCGCCACAACCCAGTTGCGGCCCGTCCGGGTGACCGCCGGCGCGGAGATCGCGCCGGCCGTCAGGGCGAACGGCGTCCAGTGGCCGCCCCGCGCCGCCCCCAGCAGCATGAACGTGACCAGAACGGCCAGCGCGAGCAGCAGCAGCTCCGCGCGCCAGCGCCACAGCCGGACCAGGGGGCCGCTCCGGCCCGCGCCGGGCAGGTCCTCGTTGGCCGGGTAGATCTGGTTGCGGGGGTTGCGCGGCATGCTCACGACACCTCCTCGGCCACCTTGGCGGGAAGCTTGAGCTGGTCGAACCGGGGGTCGCGGTAGACGCGGCAGCCGAACCCGGTACGGGTCACGGCCCAGCCTCGCCGGTAGGCGAACTCGTCCGGCTCCATGCAGATCTCGCGGTCGGCCCAGGCGATGAGCTCCCGGATTCGGGACTTGATTCGCTTGAGTCCCTTGGTACCTTGTGAGTACATAGAAGACCCCTTTCGCGGCATTACTCGAGGTGGCTTCTTACGCCGGACTGCAGGCTGGTGACCACGTCGTCGCAGGGTGGCAGCCCATATGCGGCGATTCGGTGACCGGCCTCGGTCCGGCTTTTCGGTGCTCCCCTGACCTGTGCTCATGTGAGCGGCGCTCGTGGCGGACGATCGGGCGGAGCTGCTGCGGTCGCGGCTTGCGTTCAGATGAATGCGGGGTCCTTCCGGCAAACGGCCTCCCTGGCGTAGATCTGCGTATCCGGGACGGCGCCGTTGCCGGTGGTGCGGCCCGCGTGGCCGCGCGTGATCGTG
The DNA here is from genome assembly GCF_044459125.1 of Nonomuraea sp. NPDC050383. Classification (NCBI taxonomy): domain Bacteria; kingdom Bacillati; phylum Actinomycetota; class Actinomycetes; order Streptosporangiales; family Streptosporangiaceae; genus Nonomuraea; species Nonomuraea sp. NPDC050383. The sequence goes on along the minus strand of NZ_JBITIP010000018.1, from coordinate 105,209 downwards.
TGGGGGGAGCAGTCGGCGCCGGGGCTTGTCGCGGTCATCCCGGCCTCCTCGTACGCTCGATCTCCCTCCTGGCCCTGATGGTCCTCCCGGCACTCCTTGCCTGCAAGAGCTTGCGCAAGAGAAGATTTAGATTTCTTCGCACCTTGCCGTATCAATTGCCGTGCAAGTTGCACGGAAGCACGCTGTACTGGGGATGTCACGCTGATGCCGCCGAATGTTGTGCAGTGACGAATGCAACTTGCAAGGTAAGATTGAGCGAACAGTCCACCCATCTCGGTTTCCAAACGACACATCCGGTTACACCTTCCTTCCCGACGAGGAGAGTGGACGGTGCCATCGCAACAGGGCAGCCCGACTGTCCGCAGGCTCCGGCTCGGCCAGGAGCTTCGCCTCCTCCGCGAGCGCCGAAGGCTCACTGGGTCCGCCGCCGCCCGCGACCTCGGCTGGTCCGCCAGCAAAGTGAGCCGCATCGAAGCGTCCAAGACCATGCCCAGCGCCGAGGACGTCGAGTCCATGGCCAAGCTCTACCGCGCGGACGAGGCGAAGCTTGACGAACTCTTCGGCCTGTTGCGAGACGCGGATCAGCGAGGGTGGTGGGAGGATTACGAAGACGCTCTGTCCGAGGAGTACACGAAATTCCTCGGATTGGAGGCGGAGACCGTGTGTCAACGCAACTGGGAACCCCAGGTCGTGCCAGGCCTCCTTCAGACCGAGGACTATGCGCGTGAGGTGATCTCGGCGCTCCGGAGCATCGTCCGGTTCACGCACAGTGGTATCCAGCGCCGGGTGGAGGCGCGCATGGACCGACAGCAGCGCGTCCTGCACCGGCCCGATCCGCCGGACGTGCGTTTCGTGCTGGACGAGTCGCTCCTGATGCGCAAATTCGGCGAGTCCTCGGTCATGCGGGCGCAGATGGAGCATCTCCTGGAGACTTCGATGCAACCGCACGTCAGCATTCGCGTTCTTACCATGGAGTCGCTACACGCGGTCAATACGGGAGGGTTCGTCCACCTGAAGTGTGCGGGCTTCGACGATGTCGTATACCTTGAGCATCTTTATTCAGGGCACTTCGTCGAAGACCGCGGACGCGTCGCTGGTTACGAGGCGGCGTTCGAATATCTGAGTGCAGAGGCGCTTGATGAGGATGAATCTCGCGTGCTCATCCAGCGTAAAGCCATGCAGTGGCGAGATTAGCGTAAGAAAGGGCAACGGCGCCCTTCTTTTCATAGAGGAAAAAATGCAGATCAACATAAGCGTGAACCCTTGGCGGAAGAGCAGCTTCTGCAGCTCGAACAGCTGCGTCGAGGTCGCCCCGCTCGGTGATGGAAGTGTCGCGCTGAGGGACGGCAAGGTTCAGGACGGTCCCGTCCTGGTCTTCACATCAGCAGAGTGGGAGGCCTTCGTGGCCGGGGTCCGTGAGGGCGAGTTCGACGTGGACGCGCTGGCGCCACGCGTATGATGCCGAACGGCCCTGGATGCTCCAGGGCCGTTCTCGTCCTCTTTCGGTTCATGCACGGGTCCGAGGTCGCCGGGCGCGAAGAAGCAGCGCCGCTGCCGTGCCCGTTGCGAGTGCCGCACCCACGGCGATCATGCGACGAGTCCGGCGTGACCGCGTCTGCGGGGGCGTCCGCGTCTTCTTTCTCTCTGCCGGCGTGGCCATCGCCCAGGCGCTGTCGATCAGTGCCGTGAAGCGAACCGCACGCCGGTTCTGCGCGGCCGCGCGGCGGTGTTCTCGGGTTGCCTCCCAGAAACTTCTCCCCGCCGGGGTGCCGAAGAAGTCGGTGCGAGCGACCTCCACGAGCGCTGGTTCGGGGATTTCCCTGACCTCGTAGAGCATCTCCCAGTAGGACAGGACAAGGTTGAGGTACAGGTGAAGTCGGGGATCCAGTCCGGAATTTATCGCTCCCAATGCTCTGTGCAGCACCGGGTGTTCCATCTGTAGCTGCATCAACTGCAGATGATGGGTGCGTTGCGTCGCTTTCCGCGCGTAATGCGCCTCTCTGACCTGGAGGAAGAAGGAAAGGCCGATCACCGCCAGTGCCAGCGCGGAGAGAATGGCCGAGGCCACCCCGTAAGCCTGCCCGATGTCGCTCAGTTCCCGCCATCTGTATCCGGCCGGAAGAAAGGCTTGCAGCAGAAGTGGTGACGACATCGTCGCCGCGATGACGCAGCCGACCGTAAAAGCCGTGACCAGGGCTGCGACGAGGCGCGAACGTTCGTGGCCGAAGCGGGGGGACATGATTTCACCCTGACACGCCGAAACGGCTTGTGCCCCCGATTCGGGGACACGGGCCGTTTCACGCGAGGGCCGGTCCTGAGGTCAGGTCACGGGGGCCGCGGTGCGGCGCCGTACGAGGAAGAGGGAGCTGATCCCGGCCAGGACGGCCAGCGCCGCGAGGGCGATCGCCGTGGACATGGAGGCCGAGGCGCGGCCCTGGAGCGAGACGAACAGCGTGCCGACCGTCGAGACGCCGATCACCTGGCCGAGCTGCATGACGGTCAGCAGCGCGCCGCTGGCGTCCGCCGCGTACTCGTCGGCCACCTGCTCGGTCGCCAGGTTCGTGACGGCGACCTGCACGCCGAGGCCGGCGCCGATGAGGGCGCTCATGACCGCGTACGGCAGCCCGCCCGCCGCCGCGAGCCCCAGGCCGACGTACGCGGGCGCGGCCACCACGTACCCGAACGGCACCAACCGGCGCTGCAACCGCGCGGGCAGACGCGGCCAGCCAAGCCCGACCAGCGCGAACGCGAGCGCGCACGGCACCAGCATCATGCCGGAGGCCAGCGGTGTCAGGTGCAGCTCGCCCTGGAGGTGCAGGGCCGAGGTGAACAGGAACGCGCCCCAGGTTGCCGGCCCGAACAGCAGCACGCCCAGCCCGGGCCGCATGCCCGGCGCCCGCAGCACCGCCGCGTCCACCAACGGCCGGCCGCCCCGCGCGGTCACCCAGCGCTCGACCTGGACGAACACCCCGAACATCACGACGCTGAACGCCATGGAGATCCAGCCCCACACCGGCCAGCCCAGGTCCCTGCCCAGCACCATCGGCACGATCATCAGCAGCACGGCGGCCGACAACGTGACCAGGCCCAGCGGGTCGAGCCCGGCCCGCCCCCCGCCGCCGTCGTCGGCGGGCAGCACCTTCACACCCGCGGCCAGCAGCAACGCCGCGATCGGCACCAGCACCAGGAACACGATCCGCCAGCCCGCGCCGAGCCCCAGCAGGATGCCGCCCATCGCCTGGCCGACGACGATGCCGCCGCTGATCACCGCCGACCACAGGCCGAGCGCCCGTCCCCGGGCCGCACCCTGGTAGTTGCGCTGGATGAGCGTCATCACCTGAGGCATCATCATCGCCGCGCCGGCGCCCTGGGCCAGGCGGAAGGCGACCAGCCAGCCCGTCGAGGGGGCCAGCCCCGCGCCGAGCGTGGTGACGCCGAACGCGGCCAGGCCGCCGAGGAAGGCGTTGCGGTAGCCGAACAGGTCGCCCAGCCTGGCACCGGTGATCAACAGGACGGCATAGACAATGGTGTAACCGGCCACGATCATCTGCAGGCCCGCGCCGGAGGAGTGCAGGTCGGCCCGGATGGTGGGGGTGGCCACGTTGACGATGTTGACGTTGAGGATGGCCAGGAACTGCCCCACCAGGATGACTGTGAGGAGCAGCCCGCCGGCCCGGGTCCTTTCCGGCTGTCCGGCCAGAGAGGGGGAAACGGCTGTTTGGGTCATGCTCCTAGGATGAGGGCATTTCGATACCAGTAACGAGAGCCTCTTTATACTGGTACTGGCACCACCTGGATCATCGTTGTCCGACGGACCATAGTGGAGACATGACGATGGCGGAGACCAAGCGGACCGACCTGGCGGCGTTCCTGCGCACGAGGCGCGAGCGGATCACCCCCGAGATGGTACGCCTGGCCCCGGGGCCGCGCAGGCGCACGCCCGGCCTGCGACGCGAGGAGGTCGCGCAGCTCGCCGGCGTGGGCGTCACGTGGTACACGTGGCTGGAGCAGGGCCGTCCCATCAACGCCAGCACCCAGGTGCTCGACGCGATCGCGCGCACGCTCCGGCTCGACAACGCCGAGTGGCAGCACCTCTACCGGCTGGCCGGACACACCACGGGCGTGCCCAACGACGACACCACGCGCGTCACCCCCCAGGTCCAGGCCATCCTCGACCAGCTCGGCCCGATGCCCGCCTGCCTGTCCAACAGCCGCTGCGACGTGCTCGCCTGGAACCCCGCCTACGCCGTGCTGTTCCCCGAGGTCGTCGGCGCGCCCGACGGCGAGCGCAACACGCTCTGGCAGAGCTGTGTGGGGCCGCTGGCCTGCGTGCTGGTCAACCGCGACAAGGAGCTGGCCCGCGCGGTGGCCGTCTTCCGCGGCGCCTACAGCCGTCACGCCGACGATCCGTGCTGGCAGGACTTCGTCCGCCGGCTCACCCGGGAGAGCCCGGAGTTCGCTCGCCTGTGGGCGCGCCAGGACGTGGCCGAGCCGGGGCCACGCGAGAAGATCTTCAAGCACGCCGAGGTGGGCAGGCTCCGCTTCAGCACGGTGAGCTTCAACTCCTCGGCGGCGCCCGAGACGCGGATGGTCATCTACACCCCGGTGGACGACGCCAGCCGCGAGGCCGTCACCTGGCTCATGTCCCGCTGACCGTCCGGAGTTGGGGCACGCCGCGTCGCCACCCATGGCATGCTCGTTGGCTGAATGTCAGGAACGAGCAGAAGTGGCGACAAATGAGACTCCCCCGTCGTGCCGCCGCGGCCGTGGCCGTCGCCGCCGCCCTCACCGCCTCCACCGCGTGCGCCGCGGACGAGCCCGACCCCCAGCCCAGTGCCCAGAGCAAGCAGGCCCTCGACAAGCCCGCCGTGGCGGACTCCACGCCGTCGCCGGAGCGCCGGCCGTTCACGATCTCCTTCGGCGGTGACGTGCACTTCGAGGGCGTGCTGCGCCCCCGTCTGAACAACCCGCGTACCACCCTCGGGCCGATCGCGTCCGTCCTGCGCCGCGCCGACCTGGCCATGGTCAACCTGGAGACGGCCATCACCACCGGCGGCACGCCCGCGCCGGGCAAGCAGTTCACCTTCCGGGCGCCCGCCAGCGCCTTCACCGCGCTCAAGGCCGCCGGGGTGGACGTGGTGTCCATGGCCAACAACCACGGCATGGACTACATGGAGACCGGCCTGTCCGACTCGCTCGCGGCCATCAAGAAGTCCAGGTTCCCCGTGGTGGGGATCGGCGCGAACGACACCGAGGCGTACCGGCCGTTCCGCAAGGTCGTCAACGGCAACCGCGTGTCGGTCATCGGGGCCACGCAGGTGCTCGACGCCGAGTTCGTCAACGCCTGGACGGCGACGCCCGGCAAGGGCGGCCTCGCCTCGGCCAAGAACGAGGACCGTCTGCTCCGGGCCGTACGGCAGGCCCGCAAGAACTCCGACACCGTGATCGTCCACCTGCACTGGGGCACCGAGATGCAGAAGTGTCCGAACCCGGCGCAGCTCTCCCTGGCCCCCAAGCTGGTCAAGGCCGGCGCGGACGTGGTGGTCGGCGGCCACGCGCACATCCTGCTCGGCGCCGGCTACCTGGGCAGCTCCTACATCAGCTACGGCCTGGGCAACTTCGTCTTCTACAACTCCACTCCGGGCACGACCGGACGGACCGGGGTGCTGACGCTCACGATCAACGGGCGCAAGGTGCTCAAGGACCAGTGGACCCCGGCCACCATCCAGGGCGGCATCCCGGTGCCGATGACCGGCGCCGCCAGGACGCAGGCGGTGGCCGACTGGAAGGCGCTGCGCTCCTGCACGGGCCTGTCCACCCGCCCCTGACCGGCGTTTGCGGGCGGCGTGGCCGGTCATGTCTTCTGGACGGGCCGGCGACGTGGAGGAGGCCGCCATGCGGTGGGTGGAGTCCGGTGACGTACGGCTGTGGGTGGTCGAGGAGGGCGACCCGGCCCACCCGACGATCCTGCTCGTTCACGGCTATCCCGACACCCACCGCGTCTGGGACGAGGTCGCGAAGCTGCTGCGCGACCGCTTCCACGTGGTGCGCTACGACGTGCGCGGCGCGGGCCGCTCCACCGCGCCGGCCGACGACGCGGACTACACCTTCGACCACCTCGCGGGCGACCTCTCGGCGGTGCTCGACGCGATCGGCAAGCCCGCCGTCCACCTCGTCGGCCACGACTGGGGCTCGCTCCAGGGCTGGGACGCGGTGAGCAGGCCCGGCATCCGGGAGCGGGTGGCGTCGTTCACCAGCTTCGGCGGGCCGGGGCTGGCCCAGGCCGGCCGGTTCATGCGGGAGGGCAGCCCCGCGGAGGTCGCCTCGCAGCTCGCACGGTCCTGGTACATCGGCGTGTTCCAGACCCCGGCGCTGCCGGAGACGGCGTGGCGGACGTTCATGCCGGCGGTGCTGGAGCGGAGCATGCGGGTCCGCGACGGCGTCGAGCCGCGCGCCGGGCACCCCGCGGACACGCTGTCGAGGGACGCGGCCAACGGGCTGTGGATGTACCGCCGCAACATGGGTCCCGGGCTGCGGCCCCGCCACACCGCGTCGCACGGCGATCCGGTGGTGGACGTGCCGGTGCAGCTCATCGAGGCCACCCGTGACCCGTTCGTCTCGCCGGCGCTGCTGGCCTCGCTCGGGCGTTGGGCGCCGAGGTTCTGGCATCGCAGGATCGTGGCGGGACACTGGGCGCAGCGCGGCCGGCCGGACGTGGTGGCCAGGATGATCGCCGAGTTCGCCGCGCACGTGGACGGCGCCGAGGCCCCGCCGGGCCTGCGCCGCGCCCGGCAGGAGTCCTCGCCGGGGAGGGAGAAGGCGTTCGCGGGGCGGCTGGCGGTCGTCACCGGCGCGGGCAGCGGGATCGGCCGCGCCACCGCCCGGGCCTTCGCCGCCCACGGGGCCGAGGTGGTCTGCGCCGACGTGGACGAGGCGGCGGCGGCCCGCACGGCCGCCGGCATCGCCAAGGACTTCGGCGGCACGGCCCACGCCCAGCAGGTCGATGTCGCCGACGCCGCCCGGATGGAGAGCTTCGCCCAGCAGGTCCGCGCCGAGTACGGCGTCCCGGACATCGTGGTCAACAACGCCGGCATCCTCGTCGCCGGCGCCTTCCTCGACCACTCCGTGGAGGACTGGCGGCGCATGATCGACGTCAACCTGTGGGGCGTGGTCCACGGCTGCCGGCTGTTCGCGGCGCAGATGGTCGAACGCGGCGAAGGCGGCAACATCGTCAACGTCGCCTCGCTGGCCGCGTTCGCGCCCACGATGCTGCTGCCCGCGTACTCGACGGTCAAGGCGGCGGTGAAGACGCTCAGCGACTGCCTGCGGGCCGAGCTGGCCGGGCAGGGCATCGGGGTCAGCGCGATCTGTCCCGGTTTCGTCTCCACGAACATCGCCCGTCACGCCACGTACGTCGGCACCGACCTCCGCGACATCTCGGTGACGGCGCTGGAGCGGCGCGGCTACCCGCCGGAGCGCGTCGCCGCGCACATCCTGCGGGCAGTCCACCGGAACGAGGCCGTCGTCCCGGTCAACGCCGAGGGCAAGCTCGGGTACGCCCTGTCACGCCTCTCGCCCGGCGCCGCCCGGGTGCTGGCCCGGCTCTCCGGCATGGCCCGCCGCCTCGGCCACCGGCCGAACTCGCATGAGGCTCATCTGGAGCCGTGAGAAATCCACTGATTGCCAGATAACGATCGTGTCCTTGGGGGAAAGATGGAACTCGTGCTGTCACCCCAGATGGACGAATGCGTGCGACCCCAGCCGTTACGGCGACGGCCGGCGCAGCGCCGCAGCGCGCGCCGGGTCGAGCGGATGCTCGACGCCTGCGCCGAGCTGCTCGACGAGATCGGCTACGAGTCGCTCTCCACCACCCGCATCGCCGACCGGGCCGGGGTCGCGATCGGGTCGGTCTACCAGTTCTTCCCCGACAAGCGGGCCATCACCCAGGAGCTGACCCGGCGCAACGTCGAGCAGTTCGTCTCCAGGGTCGGCCGCAGGTTCCTGGAGGAGGACTACGTCGGCTGGTGGGAGGCCGTCGACGCGATCATCGACGAGTACGTCGACATGCACCGGACCGTCCGGGGCTTCAGAAGCCTGCACTTCGGCGACGTGGTCGACCTCAACCTCCTCGACTCCGACTCCGACAACAACACGGTGATCGCCGGACGGCTGCGCGGGCTGCTGCTCCAGGAGTTCGGCCTGGCCGACAGCCATGAGCTGGACGTGGCGGTCCTGGTGGCGGTCGAGGCGGGGGACGCGGTGCTCAAGCTCGCCTTCCGCCGTGACCCGAACGGTGAGCCGGAGATCATCGCGGCGGCCAAGCAGCTCATCCGCGGCTTCCTGTCCCGCCAGCTCCGCTCCTGGACTCCGCAGACGGCCTGACTCCCCGAGTGGTCAGTCGTTCAGGCGCAGGCGCTGGATGAGCTCCGGGAGCCAGCCGAGCACCGGGTGCGGCTGCTGGGCCTTGGGGGCCGGCGGCCGCGTGTCGGGCGCCGGCGGGCGTGCCTCACCGGCCTGGGGCGCCTGCGAGGGCGTCACGCGTTGCCGGGGCGCGGGGGCGCGCCCCTCGCGGTCCTTGGCCGTCGGGGCACCGTCGCAGGGCGCCGGGAGCGCCACCGGCCACGCCTGGCGGTCCTCTCGCGCCTCCCGGGCGTCCAGCCGGGTCTCGATCGCGTGGAGTTCGCGCTCGGCCGATTCCACGGCGGCGAGCCGTCCGGAAAGATATCCGGCCGCACCCGGAACCAGGACCGAAAGCGCCACGGCACAGGAGAGTGTGAAGGTCGTCTGCTTGGAGATGCCCATCGCAGCCCCTCCTCCTCGCCGGTGCGCGCGACCGCTATATGCCCTACGGCCTGCGAAGACACGCCGGAAGCGGGCATCCTTTGACATGACCTTGCCAAAGTCGTGCCGGATCGGCGATGTGCATTGCCGGGGCAAACCGGCACCTGGCTCGGTAGTCTCGCGGTGTGGCGCATGTGACCCGTGAGCACCTTGATCGCCTGCTCGAGCAGGCTCTGCTGGCCGACGACCACAGCTCCCTTGCCAGGCGGCTGTACGACGTCGCGCTCGGCTATTCCTCGGGCGATGTCTCCAGGGCGTCCATCCTGGTCCTCGCGGCCGAGGAATGGCGCTCGGCCGGGCAGCCCGCCCGGGCCCTGGAGTGCTTCCAGCGCGCGGTGGAGGACGGCGGTGAGTCGCTCATCGACCCACGCGCCGGCATCGCCGACACGCTCTTCGAGCTCGACCGTCCCGCTGAGGCGAGGGAGGTCATCGAGGCGATCCGCGCGGAGGGCGGGATCACCACGGCGACCTCCCACACGATCGCCGAGACGCTCGTCGCGTACGGTGACCTGCCGGCCGGGCTCGAATGGGTGACCCAGGCCGTGCTGGCCAGTGACGAGGACGACCCGGAGCATGTGGCGCTGCTGCGCACGCGCTACCGCATCCGGGTCGACCTGGGCCTGCCCGAGGACGAGCTCGACGCCCTGGTGTCCTGAGCCGGGCTCTCCGGGGCCGGGCGTCCTGTCCGGCCCGGGAGAGCCCCGAGGGGCGCTCGCTGCCGTCGGCATGCCCGCGATCAGGCCGTACGGGTGATCCGGGGTCAGAGGGCGGCCGTGGCCTCCGCGCCGGTCGCCAGCCACTGGCCGGTGGGCCACGTCTCCAGCCGCCACGCGCTGTCCCAGAACATCCACTCGTACTCCGTCGCCCGGCAGAACGCCTCGGCCATGGCCCGGCGGGTGGCGGGGTCGGCGGTCCCGGCCAGCCGGTCGGCGATGGCACGCACCTGTGTCACCGAGGCGGCGAACGACGGGTCGGAGTAGGTGGAGATCCACGCCTGGTACGGGTGGCCGGACCGGCCGGCCGTGCGCTCCAGTAGGGCCGTTCCGACGTCCTGGTAGACCCAGAAGCACGGCAGCACCGCGGCGACCAGCACGGGAAGGGGCGCGCTGAGAGCCGTCGCCTGGAGGTACGACGCGTAGGCCAGGCAGGTCGGCGAGGTGCGGATGCCGGCCACGTCCTCGGGGCTCAGCCCGAACCCGTCGAGGTAGCCGGTGTGCAGGGCGCGCTCGACGGCCAGCGCCGTGTGCGCGCTCTGGGCGAAGAACATGGCGTCCGCGGGCTCGGTGGCGCGCGCCGACGCCGTCGCCAGCACCTTCGCGTACGCCGCCAGGTAGCGGGCGTCCTGCACCAGGTAGAAGGTGAACCGGTCGCGGCTCAGGGTGCCGCCGCCGAGGGCGGTGTTGAACGGGTGCCGATGGATGGCGTCGAGCAGCGTGGCGGTGCTCGCCCAGACCTCGTCGCAGAACGACAACGTCGACGTCCCTTCGCCAGTACGAACTAGATCAGGTTCGACGGGTGTGATCTCAGCCCGGCCCTCCGGGCACCCCGCGTCACGGTCCACCGTAACAGGGATCATCCCAGCGGCAGGCTCGGGAGGAGGGTGCCGACGTCGCCGAGCGAGGTGACGCCGGGCTCCGCGACGCGGGAGGCCCCGGTGCGCGGGGCCTCCGCGTGGGTGGCGGCGTCCCGGCGGCTCGGTGCGCGGTCCGGCGCCTCGTGCGCGTGCTGACGGCGGACGGCCGGCTCCGGGGCCCCCGAGACGGGCACCCCGTCGAACGTCCGGACGGGCCGGGCCGGAGCCGCCGGCAGGCCGGGCAGGTCGGGCGCGGCGGCCATCGTGGACACGTCGGACAGGCCCGAGGGGTTGCGCGCGCCCGGAGGCAGGACGGGCACGCCCGCGGCCGTGGCCGTCAGGTCGGGGGCGACCATCGGGGAGCCGGCGCCCCGGGGGCCGGTCAGGCCGAGGCGCTCCGCCGTCCGCGCCGCGACCGCGGCGGCGCTCTCCTCGCCGGCCGCCCCGCCCTCGTCCCCGGCCGGGACGGGGGTGAGGGCGTGGGTGAGGGCGAGGACGGGAGGCGGCGCCGCGATGATCCAGATGACGCCGGCGCTCAGCGTGGCCGCCGCGACGGCCCGAAAGCCGGGACAGGACCGGGATGACCTGGGATAGGACCGGGATGACACTGACACTGGACGTCCCCCTCGTCGGTACGCTGCCCGGGCGGACGCCGGGCGGATCTCGGACGAAGGCCGAAGCTAGCCAGGGAAGCGGTGCGCCGGGGCGGGCTTGGCCGAACGGTGGACCAGCCCTTACCGGCGAGCGGGCCGCGACCCGGACCCGGGCCCGCGAAAGCCCCGGGAAGCCGGCCGGATAGGCCGGCCCCGGGGCCTTGTCGTCGGTACGTCGCGCGTCAGGCGCGCTTGACGGTCAGCTCGTCGTCGCCGAGGTCGACCAGCACCTTGTCGCCGTCCACGATCTCGCCCGACAGCACCGCCTTGGCCAGCTTGTCGCCGATCGCCGACTGCACCAGCCGGCGCAGCGGACGGGCGCCGTACAGCGGGTCGTAGCCGGTGAGCGACAGCCACTCGCGGGCCGCCGGAGTGACGTCCAGGGTCAGCCTGCGGTCCGCCAGCCGCCTCGCCAGCCGGTCGACCTGGAGGTCGACGATCTGGGCCAGCTCCTCCGAGCCGAGCGCGTCGAACAGGATCACGTCGTCGAGCCGGTTCAGGAACTCCGGCTTGAAGGCGCCGCGGACCGCGCCCATCACGGCCTCGCGCTTGGCGTCGCCCTCCAGCGTCGGGTCCACCAGGAACTGGGAGCCCAGGTTGGAGGTGAGGATCAGGATCGTGTTGCGGAAGTCGACCGTGCGGCCCTGCCCGTCGGTGAGCCGACCGTCGTCCAGCACCTGGAGCAGGATGTCGAAGACCTCGGGGTGGGCCTTCTCCACCTCGTCCAGCAGCACCACGGTGTACGGCCTGCGCCGCACGGCCTCGGTGAGCTGGCCGCCCTCCTCGTAGCCGACGTAGCCGGGAGGGGCGCCGACGAGCCGGGCGACGCTGTGCTTCTCGGAGTACTCGCTCATGTCGATGCGGGTCATCGCCCGCTCGTCGTCGAACAGGAACTCCGCCAGCGCCTTGGCCAGCTCGGTCTTGCCCACGCCCGTCGGGCCGAGGAACACGAACGAGCCGGTCGGCCGGTCGGGGTCGGCGATGCCGGCCCGGCTGCGCCGGACGGCGTCGGACACGGCGCGTACGGCCTGCTGCTGGCCGACCAGGCGCCTGCCCAGCTCGTCCTCCATGCGCAGCAGCTTGGTCGTCTCGGCCTCCATCAGGCGGCCGGCCGGGATGCCCGTCCAGGACGAGATGACCTCGGCGATGTCGTCGGGGCCGACCTCCTCCTTGACCATGGCGTCGTCGGGCTGGGCGGCCTCGGACGCCTCCCGCAGCGCCTGCTCCAGCCTCGGCACCTCCGCGTACATGAGCCGGGACGCCGCCTCGAAGTCGCCGTCGCGCTGCGCCCGCTCCGCCGAGCCGCGCGCCTCGTCGAGCTGCTTCTTCAGCTCACCGACCTTGTTGAGGCCGGCCTTCTCCCGCTCCCAGCGGCCGACGAGGGCGCTCAGCTCCTCCTGGCGGTCGGCCAGCTCCTTGCGCAGCCGCTCCAGCCGGTGGAGCGAGGCGTCGTCGGTCTCCTTGGAGAGGGCCAGCTCCTCCATCTTCATGCGGTCGACGTTGCGCTGGAGCTGGTCGATCTCCACGGGCCGGGAGTCGATCTCCATGCGCAGCCGCGAGGCGGACTCGTCGACCAGGTCGATGGCCTTGTCGGGCAGGAACCGGCTGGTGATGTAGCGGTCGGACAGGGCGGCGGCGGCGACCAGCGCGCTGTCGGCGATCTGCACCTGGTGGTGGGCCTCGTAGCGGCCCTTCAGCCCGCGCAGGATCGCGATGGTGTCCTCGACCGTCGGCTCGCCGACGTACACCTGCTGGAAGCGGCGCTCCAGCGCCGGGTCCTTCTCGATGCGCTCGCGGTACTCGTCGAGCGTCGTCGCGCCGATCATGCGCAGCTCGCCGCGGGCCAGCATGGGCTTGAGCATGTTGCCCGCGTCCATCGCGCCCTCGGCGGCGCCCGCGCCGACGACCGTGTGCAGCTCGTCGATGAAGGTGACGATCTGGCCGTTGCTCTCCTTGATCTCGGACAGCACGGCCTTCAGCCGCTCCTCGAACTCGCCGCGGTACTTCGCGCCCGCCACCATCGCGCCCAGGTCGAGCGAGATGAGCCGCTTGTTGCGCAGCGACTCGGGCACGTCGCCCGCCACGATCCGCTGGGCCAGGCCCTCGACGACGGCGGTCTTGCCGACGCCGGGCTCGCCGATCAGCACCGGGTTGTTCTTGGTGCGCCGGGACAGCACCTGCACCACGCGGCGGATCTCGGAGTCACGGCCGATGACCGGGTCGAGCCGGCCCGCGCGGGCGCGCTCGGTCAGGTCGACGCCGTACTTCTCCAGCGCCTGGTAGGTGTCCTCGGGCGTCTCGCTGGTGACGCGGGCGTGGCCGCGCACCTTCTCGAACGCGTCCAGCAGCGCCTGCGGCGTGGCCCCCTGCCCCTTGAGCAGCTCCGCCACCTGGCCGCCGTCGGTGGCCAGGCCCACGAGCAGGTGCTCGGTGGAGACGTACTCGTCCTCCAGCCGCTTGGCGCGCTGCGCCGCGGTGTTGATGACGGTGAGCAGCTGGCGCGAGCTCGTCGGCGCGCTCACGGTGGAGCCCTGCGCCTTCGGCAGCGCCGCCAGCTGCTCCTCCGCCCTGGCGCGCACGGCCTTCCAGTCGGCGCCCACGGCCTCCAGCAGCGGGACCGCGGTGCCGCCCGTCTGGCCGAGCAGCGTGGTCAGCAGGTGGGCCGGGGAGATCTCCGGGTGACCCTCGGCGGCGGCGCGCCGCATGGCCCCCGAGAGAGCCTCCTGGCTCTTCTGAGTGAGCTTGTAGTCCATCTTGTTCTAGGCCCCCGGTGGCAGCTCGTAGCGGATAAGCGCCTTGACCATCTGCATCTCGGCGCGCAGGCGGTGGACCTCCTCGCGCAGCCGCAACGCCTCGTTCTCCAGCTCCAGGATCCGTTTGATGCCGGCGAGGTTGATGCCCTCCTCCTGGGAGAGCCGCTGCACCTCGCGGAGCTGGAGGATGTCGCGCGTCGAGTAGAGGCGGCCGCGCCCCGCCGTACGTCCGGGGCTGACCAGCCCCAGCCGGTCGTACTGCCGCAGCGTCTGCGGGTGCAGCCCCGAGAGTTGCGCGGCCACCGAGATCACGTAGACGGGCGTGTCGTCTGAGAGATCGAAATAGTTGGCGTCCATCGGCTACTCGCTTCTGGCTCTCTGAATGAGATCAGCTCGCGGGTCGTCACCCGCCGTCGCGGTGCCGAACTCCGTCAGGAGCTCGCGCGACTTGTCGTCGAGGCTCTGCGGGACGACCACCTCCACCGTGGCGAGCAGATCGCCCTTCGTGCCGTCCTTGCGGGCGGCGCCCCGGCCGCGGACGCGGAAGGTGCGGCCGTTCGGGGTCCCCGGCGGGATGCGCAGCGTGACCGGCATCCCCTTGAGGATGGGCACCTTGATCTCGGCGCCCAGCGCGGCCTCCGTGAACGTCACCGGCACGGTGATCGTCAGGTTGTCGCCCGAGCGGCCGAAGACCGCGTGCGGCTTGACGTGGGTGAGGATGTACAGGTCGCCCGCGGGTCCCGCGTTCTCGCCCGGCGCGCCCTTGCCCTTGAGCCGGACCCGCTGGCCGTCGGCCACCCCCGCGGGAATGCGCGCCTGGATGGTGCGCGTGCTCCTGGCCCGGCCGCTGCCGTCGCACACGGGGCACGGGTCGTCCACGAGCAGGCCGCGGCCCTTGCAGTCGCGGCACGGCTCGGAGAAGGCGAAGTTGCCCAGGTTGCGGCTGGCCGCGCCGGTGCCCTCACAGGTGGGGCAGACCCGCGGGGTGGTGCCCGCCTTGGCTCCCGTGCCGCTGCACGCGGCGCAGGCGGCCGAGCTGGTGAGCCGGAGGGACACCGTGGTGCCCTCGACCGCCTCCGTGAACGTGAGCGTGACCTCGGACTCGATGTCCTGTCCGCGGCGGGGCCTGGTGGTGCTGGTGGTGCGGGTCGCACCACCACTCCCCGTGCGGTTGAACAGCCCGCCGAACAGGTCACCGAGCCGCTCCCCGGCGCCGTGGCCGCCCTGGGGGCCGGCCGTGCCGCCGAAGAGGTCGCCGAAGTCGAACGGGAACCCGCCACCGCCGCCGGGCCGCTGGCCGCCGACACCGGAGCCGAACAGCGTCCGCGCCTCGTCGTACTCCTTGCGGCGCTTGCCGTCGGACAGGACGTCGTACGCCTCGGAGACCTCCTTGAACTTGGTCTCCTTGGCGGTGTCGCCCTGGTTGGTGTCGGGGTGGTACTGCCTGGCCAGCTTCCGGTACGCCTTCTTGATCTCATCGGCGGTGGCGGACTTGGGCACACCAAGGACGGCGTAGTAGTCCTTCTCCAGGTAGTCCTTGGTGCTCATCTACAGCCCTTCGTCCATGTTCGTGGAGTTGTCGTCGCCGGAGTCAGTCGGCGATGTCGCCGGACGCCGGGGGGGCGTCCTCGGGCTCGGCCACAGCCACCCGGGCCGGGCGCAGCACCCGCTCGCCCATCCGGTAGCCGGACTGCAGGACCTCGACCGCGGTTGGCTCGGTCACGTCCGGCGAGTAGCTGTGCATCAGCGCCTCGTGGACCATCGGGTCGAACGGCTCGCCCTTCTGGCCGAACGCGCTCAGCCCGAGCTTGGTGACCGCCGCCTCCAGGGACTCCGCCACCTTCGCGAAGCCACCCGTCAGCTCGCCGTGGTCGCGGGCCCGGCCGATGTCGTCGAGCACGGGCAGCAGCTCCATGAGCGCCCCCGCGACGGCCTGCTCGCGCACCGCGACACGGTCGCGCTCGACGCGCCTGCGGTAGTTGGTGTACTCGGCCTGGAGCCGCTGGAGGTCGGCGGTCCGCTCGGCGAGCTGGGCCTCCAGCTCGCCGTCGGTCGTCGTCCCGGCCTGGTCGGGGGCCGGCGCCTGCTCGGAACGGGCCTCGGCCCCCTCCGAACTGACGCGTGGCAGCCCCGTCTCCGGGTCGATCTTGCGGTTGTCGCGGATCACCGGCTCACCGTGCTCGTGCCCGTTGTCACGCGGCGGCATCACTGGTCCTTCTTCGGCTGGTCGTCGTCAACGATCTCGGCCTCGACCACGTCGTCGTCGGCCTTCTGCTGCTGCTGCTGGCCGTCGCCGGGCGCGGCCCCCTGCGGGGCGCCCTCGCCGCCGGCCTGCTGCTGGCTCTGGGCGTAGATCGCCGAGCCCATCTTCTGGCTGACGGTGGCGAGCTTCTCGGCGGAGGTGCGGATCGTGTCGGTGTCCGTGCCCTCCAGGGCCTTCTTCAGCTCGCCGAGCGCGTCGTTGACCTCGGTCTTGATGTCGCCCGGGACCTTGTCGTCGTTCTCGCGGAGGAACTTCTCCGTCTGGTAGGCGAGCCCGTCCGCGTTGTTGCGGACCTCGGCCTCCTCGCGGCGCTTCTTGTCCTCCTCGGCGTACGACTCGGCCTCGCGCATCATCCGCTCGATGTCGTCCTTCGGCAGCGCGGAGCCGCCGGTGATCGTCATCGACTGCTCCTTGCCCGTGCCCAGGTCCTTGGCCGAGACGTTGACGATGCCGTTGGCGTCGATGTCGAAGGTGACCTCGATCTGCGGGATGCCGCGCGGCGCCGGGGCGATGCCGGTCAGCTCGAACGTGGCGAGCTTCTTGTTGTACGAGGCGATCTCGCGCTCACCCTGGAACACCTGGATCTGCACCGACGGCTGGTTGTCCTCGGCCGTGGTGAAGACCTCGGAGCGCTTGGTCGGGATCGTGGTGTTGCGCTCGATGATCTTGGTGAAGATGCCGCCCTTGGTCTCGATGCCCAGCGACAGCGGGGTCACGTCGAGCAGCAGGACGTCCTTGACCTCGCCCTTGAGCACGCCGGCCTGCAGGGCGGCGCCGATGGCGACGACCTCGTCCGGGTTGACGCCCTTGTTGGGCTCCTTGCCGCCGGTCAGCTCCCTGACCAGCTCGGTGACCGCGGGCATGCGGGTCGAGCCGCCGACGAGCACCACGTGGGCGATGTCGGAGACCTTGATGCCGGCGTCCTTGATGACCTGGTGGAACGGGCCCTTGGTCCGCTCGAGCAGGTCGGCGGTCAGCCGCTGGAACTCGGCGCGGGTCAGCTTCTCGTCGAGGTGCAGCGGGCCCTCGGAGGAGGCCGTGATGTAGGGCAGGTTGATGCTGGTCTCGGACTGGCTGGACAGCTCGATCTTCGCCTTCTCCGCGGCCTCGCGCAGGCGCTGCAGAGCCATCTTGTCCTTGGACAGATCGACGCCGTGGGCGTTCTGGAAGCGCTTGACGAGCTCGTCGACGACGCGCTGGTCCCAGTCGTCGCCACCGAGGTGGTTGTCACCGGAGGTGGCCTTCACCTCGACGAAGCCGTGGCCGTCCTCCTGGCCGACGTCGAGCAGGGACACGTCGAAGGTGCCGCCGCCGAGGTCGAAGACCAGGATCGTCTGGTCCTGCTCCTTGTCGAGCCCGTACGCGAGGGCCGCGGCGGTGGGCTCGTTGATGATGCGCAGCACGTTGAGGCCCGCGACGGTGCCGGCCTCCTTGGTGGCCTGCCGCTGGGCGTCGTTGAAGTACGCGGGGACGGTGACCACCGCGTCGGTGATCTTCTCGCCCAGGTACGCCTCGGCGTCCTGCTTGAGCTTCTGCAGGACGAAGGCGCTGATCTGCTGCGGGGAGAACTTCTTGCCGTCGATCTCCTGGGACCAGTTGGTGCCCATCTCGCGCTTGACGGAGCGGATGGTGCGGTCCACGTTGGTGACGGCCTGGCGCTTGGCGACCTCGCCGACCAGGACTTCGCCGTTCTTCGCGAAGGCGACCACGGACGGCGTGGTCCGCGAGCCCTGCGCGTTGGCGATGACGGTGGGCTCACCGCCCTCGAGGATCGAGACGACGGAGTTGGTCGTCCCAAGGTCGATACCTACCGCACGTGCCATGAGTACGTCCTTGTGGTCAAAGTTGAGTCGGTCAGACTCAAGCTACGAATGCCGGGAGGCTTTGTCAAACGACTTGAGCCTACTGGACTCAACCTAGATGACTCGCCCGGCATTCCGACAGAACGCACATTGCTCCAAGAAAGTGCCCCGGCACGGATGTCCGTACCGGGGCGGGGCCTGTCAGGGGTCGCGGGGCCGCTGGGGTCAGTGCTTGGCGCCGTCCACGAGCTTGCGCTTGCCGAGCGGGGCCTTGAGCTTGACGGTCGTGGTCTTCTCGATGGCGATCATGATGCAGGCCACGTTCTTCGCCTTGGGGGAGGCGCCCTCGTACAGGGTGACGGTCACGGTCTTCGCGGTCTCCTTGACCTTGACCCGGTCCAGCACCGTGCAGGGCTCCACGCCGGACGACCACACGAGCCGGATCATGCGGCTCTTGTTGACGGCCCGGGCCGTCTGCCAGGGCACCTTGCGCACGTTCACCGCGTCGCCCGTGGGCTTGACCGGCTGGGGGCCCTTGGGCGGGGTCGTCGCCGCGGGGACGGAGACGGGGATGTGTGGAGCGGGAGAGGCGGCCTGCCCTCGGGAGGGCGGTCCGGCCTGCCCGGCGGGCGTCGTCGTGCCGCATCCCATCGCGAGCACGACAGATCCGGCCAGAAGAGTCGCTTTCAAGGTCCGCATACCCCTACGACGGACGGCACGCCCGCCCGGTTCAAGGAGCGTGAGCGGATCGCGCACCGGGGCGGACGGCGATCCGCCGCGGGGCGGGGGCATCGGGCTAGGGTTGGGGACGTGCTTCGTCAGGTGCTGCTCGCAGCTTCCAGGAGCGACCGCGTCGAGCGGGTCGTGTCCACCTCGCCGCTGACCAGGGACGTGGTCAGCCGCTACGTCGCCGGCGACGTGCGGGACGTCGTCTCCCGGCTCACCCGCGAGGGCCTGCTCGTCAGCGCCGACCACCTGGGCGAGGAGGTCGCCGACCCGGCCCAGGCCGAGCGCGAGGTGCGGGCCTACCTGGCCCTGCTGACCCAGCTGCCCGAGGGCGCCGACGTGTCGGTCAAGCTCACCGCGCTGGGCCTGCGCCTGTCGGAGCAGCTCGCGCTCGACAACGCCGCCACGATCTGCGAGCACGCCGCCGCCCGCGGCATCACGGTCACCCTCGACGCCGAGGAGCACGACACGATCGGCAAGCTCCACTCGGTGCACGCCACCCTGCTCAAGGAGCAGCCCACGGTCGGCGTGGTCGTCCAGTCGTACCTTCCCGGCGCCGTGGAGCGCTGCGCCAGGCTCGCCGAGTCCGAGGGCGTCCGGGTGCGGCTGTGCAAGGGCGCCTACAGCGCGCCGGGGGCCCTCACCGCGCCGGCCGACATCGACCGCGCGTACGTGCGATGCCTCAAGGTCCTCATGGCCGGCGCCGGCTACCCCATGGTCGCCACGCACGACCCCCGGCTGGTGGAGATCGCCTCGGCGCTCGCCGTGCTGCACGGCCGTGACCACTCCGGGTTCGAGTTCCAGATGCTGTACGGCGTGCGGCCCCGCGAGCAGGACCGGCTGGCCCGGCTCGGCGCCCAGATGCGCGTCTACGTGCCGTACGGCTCCGACTGGTACCCGTACCTGATGCGCCGCCTGGCCGAGCGTCCCCGCAACCTCGCCTTCTTCCTGCGCTCCCTGCTCGGCCGCCGCTGAGCGGTTCCCGCCGGGTCGCCGCCGGGACGGCGACCTGGCGTGCGGGCGGCCGGTATGGCGCCGGGTAGGCTGCTCGCGGGAGGTGCGACGTGATCGCGATTCTGGGCACCGGCAAGATGGGCGAGGCGCTGCTGTCCGGGCTGTTGCGGGCGGGACGCCAGCCGGACGACATCGTGGCCACCACGCGCAGGCCCGAGCGGGCGCGCGTGCTGCGCGAGACGTACGGCGTGCGGACGCTGTCCAACTCCGAGGCGGCCAAGGTCGCCGAGACGCTGGTCCTGGCCGTCAAGCCGCAGGACATGGCCACACTGCTGGCCGAGATCGCCCCGCACGTCCCGGCCGACCGGCTGGTGATCACCGCGGCGGCCGGCATCACCACCGCGTTCGTCGAGCAGCGGCTCGACGTCGAGGTGCCGGTGGTGCGCGTCATGTCCAACACGCCGATCCGCTTCGACGAGGCGATGAGCGTCATCTCGGCCGGCGCCCACGCGGGCGAGGAGCACCTGCGGCACACCGAGGACCTGCTCAAGCCGGTCGGCAAGGTGCTGCGCATTCCCGAGGCGCAGCAGGACGCCGCGACCGCACTGTCGGGCTCCGGGCCCGCCTACTTCTTCTACCTGGTCGAGGCCATGGTCGACGCGGGCATCCTGCTCGGCATGCCGCGGGCCGCCGCGCTCGACATGGTGACCCAGTCCATCGTGGGCGCGGCCGTGATGCTGCGCGACTCGGGCGAGCACCCGGTGATCCTGCGCGAGGCCGTGACCTCGCCCGGCGGCACCACCATCGCCGCGATCGCCGAGCTCGAACGGCACAGCGTACGGGCCGCGTTCCTGGCCGCCATCGAGGCCGCCCGCGACCGCGGCCGCGAGCTGGCCTCCGGCTGACACCGTCGCGACCCGGCCTCCACGCACCCACCGGCCGAGGCCGGGTACGCCGGGGAGGCCGTCCGGTGGGTCAGGCGTCGCGGCGGTGCATCAGGGCGGCCGCGACGGCCAGCGTGACGGCGATCCAGCCGAGATAGACGGCGAACCCGCCCCACGAGCTCAGGGAGCCGTTGCCCTCGCCGGACACGACGAGCAGGCCGGCGTTCGTGGTGAAGTGTGCGGCCACGGTCCGCCCCCACTCGCCAGGAAGCTGGTTCGCCAGCGAGGGCAGCACCAGGATCAGCGCGATGGCCGACACGATCGCGCCCGGCGTGTGCCTGACCAGCGTGCCCAGTCCCAGCCCGAACAGCCCGCAGGCGGTCAGGTAGAGACCGGACCCGAGCGCGGACCGCGCCACGTCGCCCAGCTCGATCGACGGCGGCTGGGAGATGGCCACGCCGACGCCGATCGCGCCGGCCGAGGCGACGGTGCAGACGACCAGCGAGATCGCGGCGAACATCGTGATCTTGCCGGTCAGCAGGCTCATGCGCCGGGGCACGGCCATGAACGAGGTGCGGATGCCCCCGGTGCGGTACTCGCTGGAGATCACCAGCACACCCAGGGTGGCCATGGACAGCGACGCCAGCATGAGGCCGGTCAGGCTCAGCATGATCGCCTCCTCGCCCGCGATCGGTCCCTCGGCCGTGTTCCTGGCCGAGGCGCTCAAGAGGGCGGACAGGCCCAGCATCAGTACGGCGGTGGCGGCGAGAGTCCACACCGTCGAGCGGACCGACCGGATCTTGGTCCATTCGGAGCGGATGATGTCGATCATGACGAGTACTCCAGGCTGTCCTTGGTGAGCTCCATGTACGCCGCCTCCAGCGAGGGCTGCACGTGGGTCAGCTCCTCCAGCGGCAGGCCGGCCCGGGCGGTGAGGGCGCCGATCTCCAGCGGCGACATCGCCGTCACGCGCAGGTGGTCGGCGTACAGGCTGCCGACCTTGACCAGTTCGGCCACCTCGGCCAGGCGCGGCGAGCGCACCCGCACGTACGCCTGGGAGCTGCGGCCGATGAACTCCGTCATGCTCGTGTCGGCGATCAGCCGGCCCCTGCCGATCACGACGAGGTGGTCGGCGGTCTGCGCCATCTCGCTCATGAGGTGGCTGGAGACGAACACCGTCCGCCCCTCGGCGGCCAGGTCGCGCATGAACGTGCGGATCCACAGGATGCCGTCGGGGTCGAGCCCGTTGACCGGCTCGTCGAAGATGAGGATCTCGGGGTCGCCGAGGAGCGCGGCGGCGATGCCGAGCCGCTGCGCCATCCCGAGGGAGAAGCCGCCGACGCGCCTCCTGGCGACCTCGCGCAGGCCGACGGTCTCCAGCACCTCACCGACCCTGCTCGCGGGGATCGCGTTGGCCTGCGCGATGGCCAGCAGGTGGTCGCGCGCGCTGCGCCCGCCGTGCACGGCCTTGGCGTCGAGCAGCGCGCCCACCTTGCGCAGGGGGTGCCGCAGCTCCCGGTACGGCGTGCCGTCGACGAGCACCGAGCCGCCGGTGGGGCGGTCGAGGCCGAGGATCATGCGCATGGTCGTGGACTTGCCGGCGCCGTTCGGCCCGAGGAAGCCGGTCACGTGGCCGGGTCTGACGTCGAAGGAGAGGCCGGCCACGGCGACGGTCCGGCCGTAGCTCTTGGTCAGGTTCGTCGCGGTTATCGCGGTCATGTGTCCAGCCTGGCCGGGCGGCGGCGGGCGGACCTCCTGCCGGAGGACCGTTCGCGGGCGGGGCCTCTGGGAGCGCGGTCCTACTCTCCTGGGGTGATCGCCCCTGACTCGTAGGCCACGATCACCGCCTGGGCCCGGTCCCTGACGCCGAGCTTGCCGAACAGGCTCGTCACGTGGTTCTTCACGGTCGAGGGGGAGACGCCCAGCTCGGCGGCGATCTCGCCGTTGGAGCGGCCCCGGCCGATCAGCACGAGGATCTCGCGCTCCCGCTCGGTCAGCCCGCTCAGGGTGGAGCGCCGGCCCGGGCGGCGGGGGCGCGCGGCCCGGACGAACGTGCCGATGAGGCGGGTCAGCAGTCTCGGCGCCACGGCCGACTCGCCCCGGTGGACCACGCGCACGCCCTCCACCAGCTCCTCCGGTGAGACGTCCTTGGGCAGGAACCCGTTGGCGCCGGCCCGCAACGCGGCCAGCACGTTCTCGTCGAGGTCGAACGTGCTGAGCGCGAGCACCCGCACGCCGGGCAGCTCCGCCGTGATGAGCTCGGTGGCACGCACCCCGTCGAGGCCCGGCATGTGCAGGTCCATCAGCACCACGTCGGGGCGAAGCCGCCTGCTCCGCTCGACCGCCTCCTCGCCGTCGGCCGCCTCGCCGACGACGGTCATGTCCGGCTGGGCGTCGAGCATGAGCCGGAAGCCCTTGCGCACCAGCGCGTGGTCGTCCGCCAGCAACACCGTGATCATGCCTGCTCCACGGGGATCTCCAGGGGGATGCGGGCGTGCACCCGGAAGCCGCCTTCCGGCCGGTGGCCCGCGCGCAACTCGCCGCCGCACAGCGCCACGCGCTCGGCCATGCCGCCGAGCCCGAACCCCGGCGGCCGGTCCGTCTGCGCGCCGGCGGCACCGTCGTCGAGGACCTCCACCTCGACCGCGTCCGGCTCGTACGCGAGCAGCGCCCGGGCCCGCGCGCCCGGCGCGTGCTTGCGGGTGTTGGTCAGCGCCTCCTGGACGATGCGGTAGACGGCGTGGTCCACGGCCGCCGGCAGGGGCACGGCCGTGCCGATCACGGTCAGCTCGGCGGGGAGCCCGGCGGTGCGGGCCTCCTCGACCAGCGCGGGGAGGCGGTCCGCGCCGACGCCCGTGGCGGCGTCGGAGCCGTCGCCGTCGGCCCGCAGCACGTACAGGAGCTGGCGCATCTCGGCGAGCGCCTGCCGGGCGGTGCCCTCGGCGCTCGACAGGGCGTCGCGGGTGACGTCGTGGCCCGGCGGTAGCGTCGCGCGGGCGCCGCCGACCAGGGCGTTGATGACGCTGAGGTGGTGTGCGACGACGTCGTGCAGCTCGCGGGCGATGCGCCGCCGCTCGGCGCGGACCGCGGCCTCGGCCGCCTCCGTCTGATCGCGCTCCCTGAGCTGGGCGCGGACGCGGACGAACTGCCCCGTCCCCATGGACGCGAAGAACAGGAAAGCGGTGGGCAACACGGTGCTGGGCCCGTCCACGGCGATCGCGCCGGCGACGTTGTAGACGATCGTGGCCGCGGTGGTGACGAGGACGGCCGGCCTTCCCCCGGTGTAGCGGCCGACGCTGTACAGGGCGATCACCGCGGACGCGTTGGCGCCTTCGACGATGCCGGTGGCCAGGCCCATCAGGTCGAGCGCGGCGACCAGGGCGGCGGCGGCGACCGGGTGGCGGCGCCGTACGAGGAGGGGGACCGTGGTGATCATGAAGTGCGCGGCGCCCGCGGCCGCCTCGCGATCACCCTGCAGGAGCACCGCCACCAGGCCGAGACAGGCCGCGGCGACGAGCGCGAGCACCAGAGCGGCGTCGAGGACGGGCGGCCGCCTGAGGAAGCGCCACACGGCCGCGGCGCGCCGGGCCGTCGGCCGGGGGAGAGCCATGACCTGACCTTATTGCGGCATATGCATGGGTATGCGGACCCGTGTCCGGACGTGCTGTGTTTCACCTTGATCAACGGAGGCCACCGCGTGGACGGCCCCCGTTGACGCTGCGGTAACGTCGCCCCAAGGCGAGGAAACGGGAGAGCTATGAGTCGGACAGCACGGGTCATCTGGGACGACGCTCTCACCTCATACAACTTCGGGCCGAGCCATCCGCTCGCGCCCGTCCGGGTCGAGCTGACGATGGCGCTGGCCCGCGAGCTCGGCGTGCTCGACAAGGTGGAGGTGGCCGGGTGCGAGCCCGCCGGTGACGACGAGCTGGCCATGGTCCACGACCGCGGCTACATCGAGGCGGTCAAGCGGGTGTCGGCCACCGGCGCGCCCGACCTGTCGGCGGGGCTCGGCACGGCCGACAACCCCGCCTTCGCGGGCGTCCACGAGGCGTCCGCGCTCATCGCCGGCGCCTCGCTGGCGGCCGCCCGCGCGGTCTGGGAGGGGGCGGCCGAGCACGCGGTCAACGTGTCGGGCGGCCTGCACCACGCGATGGCCGCCACGGCCAGCGGCTTCTGCGTCTACAACGACCCGGCGCTGGCCATCGCCTGGCTGCTGAGGCAGGGCGCCACCCGCGTCGCGTACGTGGACGTCGACGTCCACCACGGCGACGGCGTCCAGGCGGCCTTCTACGACGACCCCCGCGTGCTGACGATCAGCCTGCACGAGAGCCCGCGCACCCTCTTCCCCGGCACGGGCTTCGCCGAGGAGACCGGCGCCGAGGGCACGGCCGTCAACGTGGCGCTCCCCGCGGGCTGCGGCGACACCGGCTGGCTGCGGGCGTTCGACGCGGTCGTGCCGCCGCTGCTGCGCGAGTTCCGGCCGGAGATCCTCGTCACCCAGCACGGCTGCGACAGCCATGCCCTCGACCCGCTGGCCAACCTCATGCTCAGCATCGACGGGCAGCGCACGGCCTACGCCGCGCTGCACCGCCTGGCCCACGAGACGGCGGGCGGCCGGTGGATCGTCACCGGCGGCGGCGGGTACGAGCTGGTCCAGGTGGTGCCGCGGGCGTGGACGCACCTGATCGCCGAGGTCGCGGGGCACCCGCTCGACCCCGCCACGCCGACCGGCGAGGAGTGGCGGCGCCTGGCGCGGGAGCGCACGGGTGAGACCCCGCCGCTTACCATGACAGACGGTCGCAATCCGGAATTTCGCCCCCTATCCGGTGGTTATGACCCAGGAGACCCCATAGACCGTGCCATCATGGCGACCCGCAAAGCGGTCTTCCCCTTGCACGGCCTCGATCCCATGCCCTGACCCCCCTGTCCTGACGAGGAAGAGCAGTGCTGAGCCGCGACGAACTCCGCGAGCATCTGGTGCGCACCCGCATCGCCGGCGATGTCGCGACCCCCCGCGAGAACAACCTCGACCACTACAGCTCGCTGGCCAACGGTGACCCGTACTACATGCTGGGCCTGACCAGTGACCAGCCCTGGGCGTTCAGGGACGTCCTGGAGCTGATGGCCAAGTCCGCGGGCGTGGTCGCCGACCCGGGGCACCGCTGGGGACAGGACACGATCGACCCCGAGCTCACGATCGACGCGCTCGACGCCATGGCCGAGCGCATCGCGACGGCGCTGTCGCACGGGAGCCCGCGGCTGCTGTTCGCCACCGGCCACCCCACGGGCCTGCTGGCCGTCCACCTGCCGCTGGCCCGCTTCGCCGCCGAGCGCGGCGCGACGCTGCTGACGCCCGCCGAGGGCTGGACGTACTCCGGGTCGGGCTTCGGCCGGCCGCGCCGCCTGTGCTACCTCGACGACGTGGCGATGCTCGACGACAAGGGCGGCTTCGTCCACACCCACGACGCGGCCCCGATGGAGTGGATGCTCGCCGAGCTGGGCGACAACCCGCCGGACCTCGTCATCGCCGACCACGGCTGGGCCGGCGCCGCCGGGCAGGCAGGCGTGCCGACGGTGGCCTTCGCCGACAGCAACGACCCCGGCCTGTTCGTCGGCGAGGCCGAGGGCAAGATCGACGTGGTGGTCCCGCTCGATGACAACGTGCTGCCGCGCTATTACGCGCCGCTGACCGAGCGGCTCGTCACTCTGGTCTCACGAGCCCTCTGAGTTCAATTCGGCCCTCCCGATACGGTCTTTTCGCGCCTGCATTCCAAGAGGCTCGCTGTCCCTTTGCCAACTTTTGGCACACCCTGGGCGACTCTATGTGTGACAAGTTGGACGGTTCCAAGGTCCAGGCGAGGTGCTCGGCAACGGTGCTGGCCAGCGATTTCGCTGGTCTGGCTGACATGCGGCTCCGCGAACTGAGAAACTAGGGGGTTTGCCGACTCGGAGTCGCGACTTACGCTGACAGCAGTACACGTGCGTGAGCAATGGCACCAGTGGGGATAACCCGGAAACACGTGCGGAAGAGGCGTCCGATGGGTGCAGGCAGCGAAAGACCTCTCAGCGAGGTGAAGTTCCTGACCGTGGCGGAAGTGGCCACGGTCATGCGGGTGTCCAAGATGACCGTGTACCGCCTGGTGCACTCCGGCGAGCTGCCGGCCATCCGAGTAGGCCGGTCCTTCAGAGTGCCCGAGCAGGCGGTCCACGACTATCTGCGGGAGGCCTACATCGAGGCAGGCTGATGCTGGAGTAGCGGTGTGGGGCACGCCGTGATCACACCGCGAATGCCGACGCGGGAGAGGCCTGGCCGGCGCCACGCGGCCGGGCTTCTACCCCCCTTGGGGCGATCTACCGTGGATCGCCGGTAGTGTATGAGCCGGTGTGCGCTCGCACATCGTTCAGACTTGCTACCAGCACTGGGGGTCCCGTGGGCTCTGTGATCAAGAAGCGCCGCAAGCGGATGGCCAAGAAGAAGCACCGCAAGCTGCTCAAGAAGACGCGCATCCAGCGGCGTAACAAGAAGTAAGACACACGCAGCTGCGAGGCGCTGATGACCCACACCGTGCTCGTCACCGGGGTCTCGCGCCATATCGGCGCCCGGGTGGCGAGCGTCCTGGCGGCAGACCCGGACATCAGCCGTGTCATCGGAGTCGACACCGTGCCGCCCCCCTCCCTCACGCGGGACGGCGGCATCTCCCTCGGCCGGACGGAGTTCGTCCGGGTGGATCTGCGCAGCCCCGACATCGCCCAGGTGATCGCGGCCGCTGACATCGACACCGTCGTGCACATGAGCCTGGTGAGCGCTCCCTCGCGCACCACCGGCCGGGCGCTGATGAAGGAGCACAACGTCATCGGCGCCATGCAACTGCTCGGCGCGTGCCAGCGGTCCGCCACCGTGCGGCGTGTCGTGGTGCGCTCCACCACGGCCGTCTACGGGTCGTCGCCCCGGGATCCCGCGGTCTTCACCGAGGACCTGGAACCCCACGACGGCCCGGTCCACGGCTACGCCAAGGACGCCGCCGAGGTCGAGGGCTACGTGCGCGGATTCGCGCGCCGTCGCCCCGACATCACGGTGTCGCTGCTGCGTTTCGCCAACTTCATGGGTCCGGGCGTCGACTCGCCGCTGACCCGCTACTTCACCCAGCCGGTGCTGCCGACGGTGTTCGGCTTCGACCCGCGGCTGCAGTTCGTCCACGAGGACGACGCGGTCGAGGTGCTGCGCCGGATGGCGACGGAGGACCACCCCGGCACGTTCAACGTGGCCGGGGCAGGCGTGCTGCTGCTGTCGCAGTGCGCGCGCCGCGCGGGCCGGGCGGCGATGCCGCTGCTCGCGCCGGCCTTCCGCATGCTGGGTGACGCGGCCCGCCGGGCCGGGCTGGTCGACTACTCGCCCGAGCAGGTGCGCCTGATGAGTCATGGCCGCGTGGTCGACTGCTCCCGGCTGGAGGCGGAGCTCGGCTGGAAGCCCAAGTTCACGACCGGCGCGGCGTTCGACGACTACCTGCGGTCGCGAGGGCTTCGTCCGCTCGGAGGTGTCCGCAGGTGAGCGTTTCCGACCACGAGGACGCGCGGGTGATCCCGATCACCTCGGCTCCCTCCTACGACCAGTCGGACCGGGCCGAACCGCTCGCGCAGGCGCTGGCCTTCCTGCGCCGCCGCATCACCGGTGAGTACGAGGTGGACGAGTTCGGCTACGACCCCGAGCTCACCGACAAGGTGATGCTGGAGCTGATCAGGCCCCTGTACCGCCACTGGTTCCGGGTCGAGACCGTCGAGCTGAAGAACGTGCCCGCCGAGGGCGGCGCGCTCGTCGCCGCCAACCACTCCGGCACGCTGCCGCTCGACGCGCTCATGATGCAGGTGGCGCTGCACGACGAGGCGGGCCGGCCGTTGCGCCTGCTCGGCGCCGACCTGGTCTACCAGCTCCCCGTGCTCGGGCACCTGTCGCGCAAGACCGGCCACACCCTGGCCTGCCCCGAGGACGCCGACCGGCTGCTGCGCAAGGGGGAGCTCGTCGGGGTGTTCCCCGAGGGGTTCAAGGGCGTGGGCAAGCCCTACTCCGACCGCTACAAGCTGCAGCGGTTCGGCAGGGGCGGCTTCGTGGCCTCCGCCATCCGGGCGGGCGTGCCGATCGTGCCCACCGCCATCGTGGGGGCCGAGGAGATCTACCCGAAGATCGGCGACCTGCCCACGCTGGCGCGGCTGCTCGGGCTGCCCTACCTGCCGATCACGCCGTTCTTCCCGCTGCTGGGCCCGCTCGGGCTGGTGCCGCTGCCGTCGAAGTGGATGATCGAGTTCGGCGAGCCGATCCGCACCGACGAGTACGACCCGTCGGCCGCCGACGACCCCATGGTGGTCTTCGAGCTGACCGACCACGTGCGCGAGGTCATCCAGCAGATGCTCAACGAGCTGAGGCTGCGCCGCGGCCACGCCTTCCCGCCGTTCCTCTGACCGACCGCAACCGCAACCGCAACCGCTCCGGTCCGGCCGGTGTTCTCCGGAGGTAAGTGACACCGAACCCCGAGGGAACATCGTGGATCTGCAGCTTTCCGGCCGCGTGGCCGTCGTCACCGGAGCGTCCAAGGGCATCGGCCTGGCCGTCGCCCGCACCCTGCACGAGGAGGGCGCGCACGTCGTGGCCGTCTCCCGGACCCGTACCGGCGACCTGCCCGACAAGGTGGTCCACGTGGCCGCCGACCTGATGGACCCGCAGGCGCCCGCCCGGGTCGTGGCCGCCGCCGTCGAGGAGTTCGGCGGCGTGGACATCCTCGTCAACAACGCCGGCGGCCCGCCGCCGGGCGTCACGCTGCCGCGCGTCGGCTTCCTGGCGGCCGACGACGCCGCCTGGCGGGAGATGTTCGAGTTGAACCTGTACGCGGCGGTCCGGATGATCCGCGCGGCGGTGCCGGTCATGCTGGAGCGCGGCGGCGGCGCGATCGTCAACGTCTCCTCCACCATGGGCAAGCAGCCGTCGGCGATGAACGTCGACTACGGCGCCGCCAAGGCGGCGCTCGACCACGTGAGCAAGGCCCTGTCCGAGGAGTACGGCCCGCAGGGCATCCGGGTCAACACGGTGCTGCCCGGCGCCGTGCTCACCGACTGGTGGACCAAGGAGGGCGGCGCGGCCGACGTCATCGCCGGGATGGCCGGCGCCGACAAGGACAGCGTCATCTCCACGGTGGCCCCCCAGATGATGAGGATGGTCACCGGCCGCCTGGTCGACCCGCAGGAGATCGCCGACGCGGTGGCGCTGCTCGTGTCGCCTCGCTCGGGCAGCACGACGGGCGCCCAGATCGCGGTGGACGGCGGATTCCTCAAGGAGCTGTGACCCGGCTCCCGACGTCGTGAACCCGTAAGTCGTGAACCCGTAAGGCGGGTTGTGGCGAGACATCTGCGACCTACTTCCCCGCAGAAGGGCGGAGATGATCACGCAACCCGCCACCAGGGGGCCTGACGCCGACCTCGTCAGCGCCTCCTGGACACAACCGGAGGCGTTCGCCGAGCTGTTCGACCGCTACTCCGGCATGCTCTACCGGTACGTCTCCAAACGCCTCGGCCCCGAGCCCGCCGAGGACCTCGTAGGCGAGACGTTCCTGGTCGCCTTCTCCCGCAGGAAGAGCTACGACCTGGCCTACGCCGACGCCAGGCCGTGGCTCTTCGGCATTCTCACCAAGCTCATCTCCCGCCACCACCGCAGCGAGGCGGCCCGCTACCGTGCCCTGCTGCGGGCGCCCGTCGAGGACCGCGTGGACTCGCCCGCCGACCGCGTCGCGGCCGGCGTCACCGCGCAGGCGTCGCGGCCCGAGCTGGCCAGCGCGCTGGCGGCGCTGCCCGCCAAGGACCGTGACGTGCTGCTGCTCATCGCCTGGGGCGATCTCTCGTACGAGGAGACCGCTCAGGCCCTCGGCATCCCGATCGGCACCGTGCGCTCCCGCCTCAACAGGGGCAGGCGGAAGGTACGCGCCGCGCTGGGCGACACGAACCCGCTGCTGGACGAGGAGGCGTGACGATGGACGACCTGAAGCTGCTCCGCGACCTCGGCGCGGCGCTGGAGCACGAGCCGCCCGCGACGCTGGCGCGCCAGCGCAACCGCCTGACCCAGGCCCGGCCACGACGGCGCCGGACCGGCCTGCTGCTGACCGGCATGGCCGCCGTCGCCACCGCCGCCGCGGTCGCCGTGCCCACGGTGGTGCTGCGCGGCCACCAAACTGTGGCCCCGCCGGCCGGCGTCCGGCCGGCGAAGGTGACCGGCGCGCTCAACGTGCTGGTCGTCGGCACCGACGACCTGGCCGGCTCCGCGCGATTCCGGGCGGAGAAGGGGGCGCGCAGCGACACGATCATCCTGCTGCACCTGCCGGCCGACCGCAAGAAGATCACCGCTGTCAGCATCCCGCGGGACTCCATGGTCCGGCTCCCGGCGTGCGGCTCCGAGCCGGCCCGGCGAGGCATGATCAACTCCGCCTTCTACAAGGGCGGGCTGACGTGCACGGTGAAGGCCGTGGAGGAGCTGACGAACGTGCGGATCGACCACATGGCCGAAGTGAACTTCGACGCGTTCAAGGACGTCGTGGACGCCCTCGGCGGGGTCGAGGTCACGCTGCCGCGGCCGGTGGACGACAAGGCGTCCAAGCTGAAGCTGCCCGCCGGGAAGAGCCTCCTGAACGGCGAGCAGGCCCTGGGCTACGTCCGGCTGCGCCGCTACGGCGACGGCTCCGACATCCAGCGGATCAAGCGGCAGCACGTGATGCTCATGGCGATGCTGGCCAAGGCCCGCAGGACGCTGACCGATCCCGAGAAGGTCCGCGCCTTCCTGGCAGCCACCACCAAGTCGATCAAGACGGACGAGGGGATGGGCCTGGAGACCATGGTGGACATCGCACGGAGCGTGGAGAAGAGCCGGCCGATGCTCGTCTCCGTGCCTTGGAAGCCCGACCCGAAGGACCCCAACCGGGTCGTCTGGAAGCAGCCGGAGGCGAATCAGCTCTTCGAGACGTTCAGGTAGCCGTGCCCTGCAGGCGGTGTCCTACAGGTGGTGGCGGTAGTGCCGGCGCAGCGCGATGCCGGCGGCCACGCCGCCCGCCACCGCCCCCACGCCCGCGGCGATGGGCAGCGCGGTCAGCGTCGCCTTGCGGCCGGTGCGGAAGTCCTTGACCTGCCAGCCGACCTTCTTGGCGTGCTCGCGCAGCTCCGTGTCGGGGTTGATGGCCACCGCCCGGCCGACCAGCGACAGCATGGGCAGGTCGTTGGCCGAGTCGCTGTAGGCGGTGCACCGGGTGAGGTCGAGGCCCTCGCGGCGGGCCAGCGCCCGCACCGCCTCGGCCTTGGCCGGGCCGTGGAGCAGGTCGCCGACCAGCCGCCCGGTGTAGACGCCGTCGGCGGTCTCGGCGACGGTGCCGAGCGCGCCGGTCAGGCCGAGTCGCTGGGCGATCACCCTGGCCAGCTCGACGGGGGTGGCCGTCACCAGCCAGACGCGCTGGCCCGCGTCGAGGTGGCTCTGCGCCAGCGCGCGGGTGCCGCCCCAGATGCGGTCGGCCATCACCTCGTCGTAGATCTCCTCGCCGAGGCGTACGACGTCGTCGACCTTGGCCCCCGCGACGAAGGCGAGGGCGGTCTCGCGGGCCACGGCGATGTGCTCGGGGTTCTCGTTGCCGCGCAGGCGGAACACCGCCTGGCCGACGGCGAACTTGAACAGGTCGGACGTCGTGAACATGCCGCGCGTCGCGAGTCCCCGGGCGAAGTGGTAGATCGAGGCGCCGCGCATCATCGTGTTGTCGACGTCGAAGAAGGCCGCCGCCTCCAGGTCGGGATCGGCCGGGGGAGTCGTCACGGCGGCCGCCGCCGCGGCCTCTCCGGCGAGCTCCGGTTCCACCTCGTGCCGTCGTCGGATAAGCCGCCTCATGCCGTTCAGCTTACCCAGGCGGAGCCACGAGACCTTCGATGTAGTCGAGGTACCCGGTGGCCTTGTCGTGATCGTCGTCGGCCATGCGCTCCAGCATGGGCTCCACCATGTCGCGCTGGTCCTCGGCGAACGTCCTGATCTTCGGTGAGCGCGGGCGGACGCGTTCGAGCCTGCTGATGCCGGAGCGGGTGGACTCCTCCATGTCCCTGAGCGTCCTGGTGACCAGGGCGTCGTCGGCGGAGGAGCCGAGCAGCTCGGACACCTCCTCCGCCCTGGCCTTGGCCGAGTCGAGCTCGCGCTCGGCGCGCTCGACGTCGTCGCCGCTGAGCCGCACGAGCGTGCTCTCGGCGGCGCGCTTGAGCGGGTAGAGGGTGTCGCCGGGCACCGACCGGTACGTCGAGAAGGCGGACAGCATCAGGCCGGCCGCCAGGCTCAGCGTGGCCAGCTGCGACAGCCACGGCCGCGCCCGCCCGCGCCGCCGGGCGGAGCCGGAGCGGGAGCCCTGGGCGTGTCGCGGGGAGCTCGCGCCGGCGGGGCCACCCGTGGCAGGAGTGGAGGCGCGGGCGGCGAGGAGCTCGTCGCGCAGCCTGTGGCGGAACGCGTCGCTCGGCCCACCGCCGAGCTGGAGCTCCCGCAGCTCGGTGAGGTGACCCACCACGCGCTCGCGCGATCTGCGCGACCTACCCATGACAGCTCCCTGACCTCCCCCGAAAAACCTTCAGTCGTGACAAATGCCTAACGAAGTGACGCAATGGGAGGTTACGCAAGGTCATGACGGAGGGCCCGCGCCAGAGCCTTGATCGCCCGGAACTGCAGGGCTTTGATCGCTCCGCTCTTCTTCCCCATGATCAACGCCGTCTCCGCCAGTGACAGACCGTGCAGGAACCGCAGCACCACGCACTCCTGCTGCTCCGGTCCGAGATCGCGCACCGCGCGCAGCACCCGGTCGTTGACGATGGCGGTGACCACGGCGTTCTCCGGGATGTGCGCCCCGTCGAGCGGGACGTCGATCACCTCTCCCGTCGGGATCTCCAGCCGGTAGCGGCCAGACTTGAAGTGATCGGTCACCAGGTTGCGGGCGATCGTCACGAGCCAGGCGCCGAAATCGCGTCCCTGCCAGGTGTAGTCGGCGATGCGGCGTAACGCGCGCAGGAAGGTCTCGCTGGTCAGGTCCTCGGCGAGCGGGTGGGAGCCCACCCGGAAGTAGATGTAACGGTAGACCAGCTCTACGTAACGGTCATAGAGCGTGCCAAAAGCATCCGTGTCACCAGTCTTGGCGCGCAGCACCAGCAGGCGTAGGTCGTCGGGGAGCTCCTCGCGTACGGCGAGCTCGGACGTCCGGGCGGCGCCGGAGACCGCTGGTGAGAGCAGCTCGGCGAACGGCCACGAGTCAGGCATCCGGTATCCCTACGGGTAAGGGGTGCGGCGTGCTCGAACACTCTAGAAATCAACTGCAAAATCCACAATCCAGGTGCAGCAGGCATGACTTGCCGTAATCGGCGGATACCGTGTGGACCGACCCGTTCCCTCTTCGGCTACCGGCTGGGAGGCATAGTCCGGCAGCATGGGAGTCACCATGGAGATCCTTGTTGCTGTCATAGCCTTCGCCGGTGCGCTCCTCGCCGCGATCGCCACGGGCGCCCTCGTCCGCCGGTTGCGTGAGGAGGCCGAGGGCTGGCTGATCGCCTGGACCGTCGCGGCGGTCGCGCTCTGCCTCTCACTCGCCGGGATCGGCGTCGGCTACCTGACGGGCTTCGGCACCGTCACCTTCAAGCTCTACCAGCTCACCGGGTCCCTGCTGGCGCCGCTCTGGCTCGCCGTCGGCCTGGTCCAGCTGCTGGCCGAGAAGGTGCCGCCGAAGTTCGCCGCCTGGCTGTTCGGCACCGCGTTCACGATCGTGGCGGGCGTCATCCTCCTCGTCGACCCGATCATCGGCGACGAGATGACCAAGGTGCTGCCCGCGGGCGGCGCGCACTGGGGACTCATCCCCAACGGGCTGCTCCTCGGCGCGCACGCCGTCGTGGCGGCGCTCCTCATGGGCGCGCTGGTGGTGGCCGCGCTGCGCTGGCGCAACGGCGACGAGTACGACACCGACAACCTCCACGCGGTGCTGGTCGTCGTGCCGTCCGCGCTGGCCGTCCTGGGGGCGATGCGCTTCGCCGTGCCGGGGTTCTTCACGGCGGCTCTGCTCGTGGTGGCCGCCGCCGGCATCTGGTACTGCGTGCTGCGTCCGCTGGCCCCGTACGAGGACGACGACGAGGACGACTTCGACGACGCCACGGGGGGCCGCGACGACCGCGGGCGGGGCGGCGGCGGTCGCGACGACCGCGGCCGGGGCGCCGGTGAGCGCGACCTGGACTCCGGCCGGGCCGAGGGCGGGCGCGCGGGCGGCCGCCGGGCGGCCTCCCGCCACGGTGGCGAGCCGGGCCTGGACGCTCCGCCCGGCGTGCGGCCCGAGCCCCTGGGCTCGGGGACGGCCGGGGCGGCCACGGGCGCCATGGCGGCCTCCGGCGCCGAGGCGCCGCCCACCCAGCCGGCCCGGCGACCGGCGGGCCTGGGCGACCTGGTCGCCGAGTATCGCGCCGGCGACCGCGACCCCGACTACGCGGCCCGCATGGGTCCGCCGCCCGAGCAGGGCCCCTCGACCGGCTACATCATGAACGGCCGGCACGGCCCCCAGGACACGGGCTTCGGCGGCCCTCAGGACCCCGGCTTCGGGAGCCGTCCCGACGAGTTCGGGCGTCCCCGTGACGACCTCAGGGACCCGCGCGGCGACCGCAGGGACCCGCGCGCCGACTTCGGCGGTGACTTCGGCGGTGATTTCGGCGGTGATCTCGGCCTGCCGCCGTCCGGCCCCGAGACCGGCGCGCTGTACTCCGGCGCCGAGCTGTTCGGCGGCGGCTCACACGCCGCCCAGGGCCCCCAGCGCCACGCGCAGCCGCAACCCCAGCCCCAGGCGCTGCCCGGCTCGGGCAAGCCCTCCCCGAGCATCTACGGCCTCCTGACCGTCTTCACGCTCATGGACGGCTCGGGGGAGGCGTTCGACCGGCTCGCCGACCAGACCGTCGAGGCCGTGCGCCGCGGCGAGCCCGACACGCTCGTCTACGCCTGCCACGCCGTCAAGTCGGCCCCGCTGCAGCGCATCGTCTACGAGCTGTACCGCGACGAGGTCGCCTACCGCGACCACCAGCGCCAGCCGCACGTGGAGCGGTTCGTCAACGACCGCCAGGCCATGGTGCTGGCCACGAACGTCATCGAGCTCAATGTCAACGCCGCGAAGGTGGTGCCGCTCCCCACGGTCATGTTCTGACGGCTCCGAGCCGGGTCAGGAGAGGGCGGCGCGCAGCCGCTCCTCCGAGACGCGCCAGAAGTCGTGCTGCGTCCCGTCGACGAGTGTGACGGGAATCATCTCGCCGTATTTCTCCCTGAGCTCGGGCGAGGAGTCGATGTCGACCTCCTCCCACGGCACGCCCAGCTCCGCCGCCACTCGCGTGACGACCTCGCGGGCGTCGTCGCAGAGATGACATCCGGGCCTGCCGAGCAACGTGATGCGATGCATGGCCCCACCGTAGCGTCACAGACCGTCCGACTTTGTGCATCGGTTCACAAAGGGATTAACCTGAAAGGCGGTTCGTTCCACTCACGCGGCCCACGCCGCCCGTTCCCTGGAGCTCTGGCACGTGAAGAGCCCGTCCCAACCCCGTGACCGCGGCATCCCCGACGCCACGGTGGCCCGGCTTCCGTTGTACCTGCGGGCGCTGCACGGGATGGCGGAGCGGGCGATCGCGACCGTGAGCTCCGAGGACCTCGCCGTGGCCGCCGGGGTGAACTCGGCCAAGCTCCGCAAGGACCTCTCCCACCTCGGCTCGTACGGCACGCGCGGCGTGGGCTACGACGTCGAGTACCTCGTCTACCAGATCTCCCGGGAGCTCGGCCTGACGCAGGACTGGGCCGTGGCCATCGTCGGAGTCGGTAACCTCGGCCGTGCGCTCGCCAACTACGGCGGCTTCGTCTCCAGGGGTTTCCGCGTCGCGGCCCTGATCGACGCCGACCCCGAGGTGGTGGGCGACGACATCGCGGGGTTGAATGTTGAGCACATCGACGAGCTGGAAGCCGTCATCAAGAGGCGTGGAGTCTCGATCGTGGTTCTGGCGACACCGGCTGCGGCAGCTCAGGAAGTGTGCGACCGTGTCGTGGCGGTGGGGGTGACCAGCATTCTCAACTTCGCTCCCGTCGTCCTGTCAGTGCCGGATGGCGTCGATGTCCGTAAAGTCGACCTATCAATTGAATTGCAGATCCTTGCGTTCCATGAGCAACGCAAAGCTGGGGGGCCGCTGATGGCCGTGGACAGCCAGTGAGTGTTCTGGCGATCGGACTCAGCCACCGGACCGCGCCGGTGGCCATGCTGGAGCGCGTCTCGCTCACAGGCGACGCGCTCGTCAAGCTCCTGCACGACGTGCAGCAGGACACATCGGTGGCGGAGGCCATGGTGGTCTCGACCTGCAACAGGGTCGAGGTCTACACCACGGTCGACCGCTTCCACGCCGCCGTCACCTCGGTGTGCGACCTGCTGAGCGTCCACACGGGCGTCGCCCCGGAGGAGCTCACGCCGCACCTGTACGTCCACTACGAGGAGCGTGCCGTCGAGCACCTCTTCTCGGTGGTGTGCGGCCTCGACTCGATGGTGGTGGGCGAGGGCCAGATCCTCGGCCAGGTCCGCCAGGCGCTCAAGCTGGCCCAGAAGCAGGGCACAGTCGGCGCCGTACTCAACGAGCTGACCCAGCACGCGCTGCGGGTCGGCAAGCGCGCGCACACCGACACCGGCATCGACAAGGCCGGCGCCTCCCTGGTGAGCGCGGGCCTGGCGCTGGCCGGCGAGCTGCCCGGCCGGCGGGCGCTGGTGGTGGGCGCGGGCTCGATGAGCTCGCTGGCCGCCACCACGCTGGCCCGCGCCGGCGTCACCGACATCGTCGTCGCCAACCGCACGTTCGAGCGCGGCCGGCGGCTGGCCGAGTCGGTCGGCGGCAGGGCGGTGGAGTTCTCCGCGGTTCCCCGAGAGCTGCCGGAGGCCGACATCGTCATCACCTGCATCGGCGCCGGCCACCACGTGATCACGCCCGGCATGCTGACCCGTGGCGCGTTCCTGCTCGACCTGGCGCTGCCGCACGACATCGACCCCGCCGTGCGCTCCGTGCCCGGCGTCACGCTGGTCGACCTGGAGACCATCCAGGAGTCCGGCATCGGGTCCCGCGAGGGCGACGCGGTGCGGTCGGTACGTGAGCTCGTCTCCCAAGAGCTCACCGCCTACCTCGACGCGGAGCGGGCCGCCAAGGTCACCCCGACCGTGGTGGCGCTGCGCGGCAAGGCCGCGAACGTGGTCGAGGCCGAGCTGGGCCGCCTCATGATGCGCATCCCCGGGCTCGACGACAAGACCCGCGACGAGGTAGCCCTGACCGTGCAGCGCGTCGTCGACAAGCTCCTCCACGAGCCGACCGTGCGTGTCAAGCAGCTCGCCACCTCGCCAGGAGGCGATCATTATGCGGAAGCTCTCCGGGAGCTGTTCGATCTCGATCCCAAGATGCCCGAGGCCGTGAGGGAGGTGGACCTGTGACGTTGCGACTGGGAACCCGGCGCAGCCTGATGGCGACCACGCAGTCGCAGATGGTGGCCGACTCCTACACCGAGCGCACGGGCAGGCCCGTCGAGCTCGTGGGCGTCACCACGTTCGGCGACGTCAGCAAGGCGCATCTCGCGCAGCTCGGCGGCACGGGCGTGTTCGTCAGCGCGCTGCGCGACAAGCTCATGGAAGGCGAGATCGACTTCGCCGTCCACTCGCTGAAGGACCTGCCCACCAAGCAGGACCCGGCGGTGACGCTGGCCGCGATCCCCGCCCGGCACGACCACCGCGACGCGCTGGTCGGCCGGGTCCGCTTCGCCGACCTGGCGCCCGGCGCCAAGGTCGGCACCGGCTCGCCGCGCCGCGTCGCCATGCTGCGCGCCATGCGCCCCGACCTCGACTACGTCCCGATCCGCGGCAACGCCGACACCCGGATCGGCAAGGTCACCTCCGGCGAGCTCGACGCCGTCGTGCTCGCCGCGGCCGGTCTGACCAGGATCCGCAGGACCTCCGAGATCTCCCAGATCTTCGAGGTCGAGGAGCTGATGCCGGCCCCCGGCCAGGGCGCCCTCGCCGTGGAGTGCCTGTCCGACCGGGCCGACCTGATCGACTTCCTCGCCGTCCTCGACGACCCGCGCACCCGCTCCGCCGTGACGGCCGAGCGGGAGGTGCTGGCCGCCCTGGAGGCGGGCTGTTCGGCCCCCGTGGGTGCTTTCGCCCGCGATGACGGGCAGACTCTCAACCTGACCGCTTCGGTCGTCGCCATCGACGGCCGCCGGGCGGTCCGCAAGTCCACCGCCGGCTCTCCCTCGGAGGCCGTGTGTCTCGCCCGCAATCTGGCGGACGAGATGATCTCCGAGGGGGCCGACAGATTGATGGGGGAGCATTCCCATTGAGCCCCGATAGTCCAGCCTCCGGCTTCGTCGCCTTCGTCGGCGCGGGCCCCGGCGATCCCAACCTGCTCACGCTCCGCGGCGCAGAGCTGCTCGGCAAGGCCGACCTGGTCGTGCTCGACGAAGACCAGTTCGGCCCGTTGCTGCGCCACTGCCGCGAAGGCGTCGAGGTGGCCTCGGGCGACCTCGTCACGCACGCCAAGGCGGGCCGGTTCGTCGTGCGCTTGTGCGAGGGCGATCCGATGCTGTTCTCCTCGGTCGCCGAGGAGGTCGCCGCGTGCTCCGCGGCGGAGGTGGACTTCGAGATCGTCCCCGGCGTTCCGCCCGCGACCGCCGTGCTCACCTACGCGGGCATCCCGCCGGCGGCCTCGGTGCCGGAGTTCCGGATCGTGGACGCCGCCGAGGACCAGGACTGGTCCTCCCACGCGTCCTGCCCCGGCACCCTGGTGATCTACAACGGCATCGGCGAGGCCGTGCCCATCGCCAAGGCGCTGATCGCCGGCGGCAAGCCCGACTCGACGCCCGTGGCGGTCAGCAGCGCCGGCACCACCACGGAGCAGTACACCGTGGTCTCCACGCTGGGCCGGCTCCAACCCGACCTCAAGCACGCCGGCTTCACCGAGCCCGCGCTCATCGTCGTGGGCGAGGCCGTCGGGCTGCGCGACAAGCTGTCGTGGTTCGAGACCAAGCCGCTGTTCGGCTGGCGGGTGCTCGTGCCGCGTACCAAGGAGCAGTCCAGGAGCCTGTCGGAGCAGCTCGTCTCCTACGGCGCGGTGCCCGAGGAGGTGCCGACCATCTCGGTCGAGCCGCCCCGCACGCCGCAGCAGATGGACCGCGCCATCAAGGGCCTGGTCACCGGCCGCTACGAGTGGGTGGCCTTCACCAGCGCCAACGCCGTCAAGGCGGTGCGCGAGAAGTTCGAGGAGTACGGGCTCGACGCGCGGGCCTTCGCCGGGCTCAAGGTGGCCGCCGTGGGCGACGCCACCGCGCGGTCGCTGGTCGAGTTCGGGGTCAAGCCGGACCTGCTGCCCTCGGGCGAGCAGTCGTCGGAGGGCCTCGTGGCCGAGTGGCCGCCGTACGACTCCATGCTCGACCCGATCAACCGGGTGCTGCTGCCGCGCGCCGACATTTCCACCGACACGCTCGTGGCCGGGCTCACCGAGCTGGGCTGGGAGTGCGACGACGTGACCGCGTACCGGACCGTCCGGGCCGCGCCGCCGCCCGCGCCGATCCGCGAGGCGATCAAGGGCGGCGGGTTCGACGCCGTGCTGTTCACGTCGTCGTCCACGGTGCGCAACCTGGTCGGCATCGCCGGCAAGCCGCACAACGTCACGGTCATCGCGGTCATCGGGCCGCAGACCGCGAGCACCGCCGAGGAGTTCGGGCTGCGCGTCGACGTGATGGCCGACAAGCCCTCGGCGTCCGCCCTGGCGGCCGCCCTGGCCGAGTACGGAGCCAAGCAGCGTCAGGCCGCCCTGGGCGCCGGTGAGGCGCCCCGGCGGCCGTCCCAGAACCGCAGAGGAGCCAGGAGGAGAGCGAAGTGAGTGCCGAGTTCCCGACAGCCCGCCCCCGCAGGCTGCGGCGCACCCCCGCCCTGCGGCGGATGGTGGCCGGCACCAGGCTGCACCCGGCCGATCTGATCCTGCCGCTGTTCGTCAAGGAGGGCATCGAGGAGCCGGTGCCGGTGGCGTCGATGCCGGGCGTGTTCCAGCACACCCGCGACTCGCTGCGCAAGGCCGTCCACGAGGCGGCCGAGGCCGGAGTGGGCGGCGTCATGCTGTTCGGCATCCCGTCCGTCAAGGACGCGCGCGGCTCGGCCGCCGACGATCCCGACGGCATCCTCCAGGTGGCGCTGCGCGATGTCACGGCCGACCTGG
The DNA here is from genome assembly GCF_044459125.1 of Nonomuraea sp. NPDC050383. Classification (NCBI taxonomy): domain Bacteria; kingdom Bacillati; phylum Actinomycetota; class Actinomycetes; order Streptosporangiales; family Streptosporangiaceae; genus Nonomuraea; species Nonomuraea sp. NPDC050383. The sequence continues at coordinate 64,468 of NZ_JBITIP010000018.1, read as the reverse complement.
GCGACGCCCTGGTGGTGATGGCCGACACGTGCCTCGACGAGTTCACCGACCACGGTCACTGCGGCGTCCTCACCGACTCCGGCGACGTCGACAACGACGCGACGCTGGAGCGCTACGCCTCCATCGCCGTCGCCCAGGCCCGCGCCGGGTCCCAGATGATCGCGCCGAGCGGCATGATGGACGGCCAGGTGGCCGCCATCCGCGCGGCGCTCGACGCCGACGGGTTCTCCGGTCTGCCGATCCTGGCCTACTCCGCGAAGTACGCCTCGTCGTTCTTCGGGCCGTTCCGTGACGCCGCCGAGTGCGCGCCGCAGTTCGGCGACCGCAGCACCCACCAGCAGGACCCGGCGGGGCCGCTGGAGGAGGCGCTGCGCGAGGTGCGTCTGGACCTGGCCGAGGGGGCCGACGCCGTCATGGTCAAGCCCGCCCTGGCCTACCTGGACGTCATCAGGCGCTTCCGCGACGAGGTGGACGTGCCCGTGGCCGCCTACCAGGTGAGCGGCGAGTACGCGATGGTCGAGGCCGCCGCGGCCAACGGCTGGATCGACCGCGACCGGATGATCATGGAATCGCTGGTGTCGATCAAGCGCGCCGGGGCCGACCTGATCCTGACCTACTGGGCGACCGAGGTGGCGCGCCGTCTCTAACGTGGGGTTTTCCGTCGTGTCCTGTGGTCAGTGCGATAAACTGTGATGACTAGTGCTGGTGTGTCCCGCGTGAGCCCTTGTCGAGAAGCCGGGCCAGGAGCCGGGATCCCTTCAGGCACGACGCGACGGGAGACACCATGGTGGGGGCACCGCTGACTCGGCGTACCAGAAAACGGTCGATGCCGGCTCGGATCGACTCGGTTCTGGACTACGCGGCCCTGGGGTGGCCGAGCGTGCCGGGGGCCTACCCCCTGCGCGAGGGCGCCCGGGCGTGTTCGTGCGACCGCGTCGGCTGTCCCGACCCCGGGGCGCATCCGCTCTCGCCCGCCTGGCACCTCCAGGCCACGACGGACACCGCCCAGCTCACCCGCTGGTGGCAGCACGAGCCCCAGGCCAACGTGATCCTGCCCACCGGACGCGTGTTCGACGTCTTCGACGTACCCCTCACGACGGGCCTCACGGCCCTGTCCCGCATCGACGACGCGCAAGCGCACTCGGGCCCGGTCGCCGCGAACGGCGACCGGGTCCTGTTCTATGTGGCCACCCGCGGCAACCCGGACGACGAGGACGAGTGGTGGTCCTGCCACCTCGACTGCGACCCGGCCACCATCGACGACACGCCGGGCCTGCGCTGGCACTGCCGCGACAGCTACGTCCTGGCCCCGCCGTCCTCGCTGCCGGACGGCCGGTCCGTATCCTGGCTGCGCCCGCCCGACGGCCGCCCGCTGCCCGACCCGCTGCGCGTGCTGGAGTGGCTGGCCGACTGACCCGGCCGGCCGCTACCTGAGCGCGTCCACCGGCTCCATCCGGGCGGCCCGCAGCGCGGGGTGGAGCCCGGCCAGCAGGCCCACCAGGGCGCCCGCCACCGGCGCCGCGACCGCCAGCCGTACGTCCAGGAGCGGCGTCCACTCCTTGGCCGCCGAGACGGCCACGACGGCGACCATGCCCGCGCTCGCCCCGATGACGCCGCCGGTCAGCCCGGTCAGCGTCGACTCCAGCAGGAACTGGGCCGCGATGTGCCGCCTGGCCGCGCCGAGCGAGCGGCGCAGGCCGATCTCGGCGACCCGCTCCATGACGGTGACGAGCGTGACGTTGGCGATGCCGACCGCGCCGACGAGCAGCGAGACCAGGCCGAGGATGAGGAAGAGCGCGTTCACGTCCTCCTGCGCCTTGTCCCTGGCCCTCGTCGGGCTGGGCGGCGCGACCACCTGCAGCATGGCGCCGTTGCCGGGGCTGAGCGCGGCCGGGGCCTGCCGGGCGATGAGCCCCGCGGCGCCCAGCTCGGTGTTGACCAGCACCCGGGAGACGTCGCCCAGCCCGAAGCGCCGGCCCGCCGTCGGCGGCACGATCACCGAGGTGCTCAGGTTCCGCTCGCGGCGCAGGTCGCCGAGGACGCCGACGACCGTGTAGGCGTGCCCGTCGATGAAGATCGCCGGAGCGCGGTCGAGCCGGGTGACGCCGAGCATCCTGGCCGCCTGGTCGCCGATCACCGCGACCCTGTCGCCGCGGGCGACGTGCCCGGCGTCGTAGAACCTGCCCCGCACCATCCGGCCGCGCACCGCCTCCGGCAGCCCGGGGGACGCGGCCAGCACGGTCAGGCTCTGTGTGGTGACCCTGGCCGGGTCCACGAGGTCGTTGGAGCGTACGGACCGGTTGGCGCCGTCCCTGTCCTCGGCCAGCGCGGCGGCGGAGACCACGCCGCGCAGCCTGGTCAGCCGGTCGATCGCGTCCCACTCCACCAGGGGCACGTGCCCGGCCGCCGGCACCTCGACCGTGATGGCCGTGGCCACCAGCTCGTCGAAGCGGCCGACGATCTGGTTGCCCGCGGTGGCGGCCACGCCGAGCGTGACGACCAGCGTGGTGATGCCCAGCACGGTGCCGAGCGTGGTGAGCGCCGAGCGCACGGGCCTGGCGAGCAGGCCGGCGACGGCCTCGCCGATCAGGTCGCGGACGTCCATCACTCCTCCACGAGGATGCCGTCGGTGATCCGGACCCGGCGCCCGGCCCGCTCGCTGACCTCCTGCTCGTGCGTGATGACCACGATCGTCAGGCCCTCCGCCCGCAGCTCGTCGAACAGGTCCAGCACTGCCTCGGTGTTGCGGCTGTCGAGGTTGCCCGTCGGCTCGTCGCACAGCAGCAGCGACGGCTCGGCCATGAGGGCCCTGGCGATGGCCGTGCGCTGGCGCTCGCCCCCGGACAGGCGGCCGGGCGGGAAGTCCACCCGGTGCCCGAGGCCGACACGCTCCAGCGCCGCCAGGGCCCGGTCTCGCCGGCCTTCGCGCGGCCGCCTGGTGTAGATCTCGGCGAGCATGACGTTCTCCAGGACGCTGCGGTGGGCGAGCAGATGGAACGCCTGGAAGACGAAGCCGAGGCGCTCGCCGCGCAGCCTGGTCCTGGCCGCCTCCCGCAGCGTCGTGGTCTCCGTGCCGTCCAGCCGGTAGCTGCCCGAGGTGGGCCGGTCGAGCAGGCCCAGCACGTTGAGCAGCGTGGACTTGCCCGACCCGGAGGCGCCGATGATCGCCAGGTGGTCGCCCCGGCCGACCCGGAGCGAGACGTCCGACAGGGCGCGGACCGGCGGCTGCGCCGGGAAGTCCCGGCACACGCCCGCCAGCTCGATGACCGGCTGCTCGGTGCCCGGCTGCTCGGTGGCCTGCTCAGGCAACGCCCACCACCACCCGGTCGCCCTCCTTGAGCGCGCCGGTGACCTCGACGTCGCCGTCGGCGGTCAGGCCCGTGCGCACCTCCACGTCCCTGGTCCGGTCGGTGGCGTACTCGACCCGTACGCGGGCCCTGCCGTCGGCCGACGTGGTCACGGCGGCCACCGGCACGACCAGCACCGGCTCGCCGGTCGCGCCGACCGTCACCCTGGCCGTGACCGCGGTGCCCGACAGGCCCTTGAGCCCCTTCGCCGAGGCCGGCGTCAGCAGCACCGGCTGCGCGCCGTCCGCCGGCGCCTCCTTGCCGGGCTGCTTCGCCTCCTCGCCGACCGCGGTGAGCGTCGCCGGGTACGTCCGGCCCGTGTCGAGCTCGACGGCCGCCTCCATGCCCGCGCGCAGCAGGCCGGACTCGGCGGCCTCGACCGAGCCCGTCACCGTGAAGGTCGAGCCCGTCACCGTGGCGACCTCCTTCTCGATCTGCTGCCCGGCCTTCACCGACGTCTTCCGCACCTGGGCGGGCAGCCTCGGCAGGAACACCACCTCACCGGGCGGGACGGACGTGCCGTACGTGCGGGCGAACTCGGCCAGCATCGCCCGGGCCGCCGCCACGTCCTTCCGGGCGTTGGACACCTTGAGCCTGGTGGGGGAGAGCTGCCTGGCCTGGCGCAGCGCCTGCCGGGCCGTGGCCAGCGTCTCCTTCGCGACGCGCACGGCCTTGCGCAGCTCCTCCGCCTTCGTCTCGCGGGTCAGCCCGGCCTCCTCCAGGATCCGGCCATGGGCCTCTCGGGCCGCCGCCAGATCGGCTTCGGCGTTGGCCACCCTCAGCTCCGGCAGCGACGTGTCGGCAGGGGGCCCGGTGGGTGCGGTGGTGGGCTGCGGCGTGGCCGCGGGAGTGCCGGTCGGGGTGCCCTCCGGGGCTCCGGTCGGGGCTCCGGTGGGCCGGCTCCTGGCCGCGGTGAGCGCCTGCCGGGCCTCCAGCAGCTTCTCCTCCGCGGCGCGCACGGCCGCGTCGGCCGCCGCCAGCCTGGCGTCGTCCTCGGGCGTCAGCCGCCGCCCCGAGGCCGCCTTCAGCGCGCTCTGCGCCGACGTCAGGTCCGCCTCGGCGTTGCGGACCTTGAGCTTCAGCGGCAGGACGTCGCGTCCCTGGTCGAGCGCCTGCTTCTCGGTCGCGAGCGTCTCCTCCGCCGTCTGCACGGCGCGGCGCAGCGTGTCGTACGCCTGCCGGTCGGCGAGCGTGGGCCGCTGGGCCTCGTACCCCTTCCTGGCGTACATCCTGGTCACCGCGGCGGCGGTCGCCCGGTCGAAGACGCCCGAGACCCGCGCGCCGTACCCGAGCCTGCGCAGCGCCCGCTGCAACTGCTCGACGTCGTCGCCCTTCGTGCCGGGCGCCATCGTGCGGTGCATGGGCACGGACCCGCGCAGCGCGAACACCGGCCGGCCGTTGACCTCCATCAGCACCGCGCCCTCGGCCAGCCGGCCCTGCCGGGGAGCCCGGGTGACCCGCTGCTGCTCGGCGGTGCCGCCGACCACTCCGGCGAGGCTGATCGGCAGCGGCGAGCCGTACTCCAGGGTGCCGCTGACCACGACGGTGCTGACGAGCTTGCGGCGCTCGACGGCGGCGGTGACGAGTGAGGGGTTCGGCGCGGCGCGGCGGGCCGCCTCGTCGGCGGGGGAGCGCAGCCGGGTGCTGACCGCCCAACCGGCGCCGGCGACGACCACGACGCCGGTGAGGACGCCGGCGAGGAGCTTGCGGGGGGACTTCACGGGCGCGTCACGTGCCGTACTGGTCGCTGATCTGCTGGATGATCGCGGCCTGCTTCGGCATGTACGCCCGGTAGAAGTCCTTGCCGCACTCCAGGTCGTCGAGGGCCGCTTTGATCTCCTTGGCGAGGTACGGCCTGGCCTGCTCGGGGGTGAGCGTCGGCGCGTACGTCATCGGCAGCTCACCGTCCTTCACCGGCGGAGCGACGTCGGGCACGTCGTCGAGCTGCTCGCGCCCCAGCTTGTCCTCCTGGGCGAGGAACGCCTTCTGGCCGCTTTCGTTCATGGCGACCGGCGAGGTGTCGCCGACGGTGTAGCCCTTGCCCTTCAGGCACGTGGCCATGGCGGCGGCCAGCTCCACCATGTCGGGGTCGCCGTTGATCGCGCTCTTGAGCGCTCGGTTCATGGCCCGGTTCTGGGCGTTGTACAGATCCATCTCGGACTTCACCTTCAGGCCGAGCACCTGGCCGACCGCCGTGGTCATGCAGGTGTCCTTGGCCTTCCGGTAAGCCTTCGTCTGCGCCTCGGAGAGCCCGGTCTGGATCTTCCAGTTGGGGTCGATCTCGGCGTCGTCGGGCTTGACCTGCGGGTTGCCCATCTCCTTGGGGTAGACGTGCATGGCGAACACCCCAAAACCGTATTTTTCGCGGTATTTCCGCAGCGCCTGGTAGTCGCCGGAGGTGCGCTTGCGTGACTCCTCGGTCTCCGGCCCCTGCGATGTCACGTGTGGGACGTACTTGAAGCCCTGCTGCTTCATGCAGTCGGCCTTGGCCGCTTCGAGCTGGTGTCGCTTGTCCATGGGAGACGCGGCGCCTGGCGTGCTCGACGGGGCGGGGCGGGCGCTCTCGGCGGCGCTCCCGCAGCCGCCGAGGACCGCCAGCGCGGCCACGCCGAGCACGGCGAGAGCCGGACGGGATCGTGTGAGCATGGCGAGGACCATACTCCGTTGAACGGAGTATGGTCAATCCAGGCAATGCCTCCGCTGCCGGTACGGGGCGAGGGCGGAGACCAGGGTCAGCACGACCAGCAGGCCCCAGTACGCGGTGTGCTGCCTGGTCAGCCCGTTCACGTGCAGGATCAGCTCGCCGGAGGCGACCGGCAGGTAGACGCCCGAGGCCAGTGCCCAGCGCAGGTCACGGGCCAGGTACGCGCCCGTCGCGGCCAGCCCGAGCGCCGCCAGCTCCACCGCCACCCGGCTCAGGCTGAGCGGGACCGTGTTGTCCTCAGGAAGCCACTGCGGCCCGGCCCAGGCGACGGCCACGACCGCGGCCCACCACCACCATGACCTGGCCCGCAGCGGTTGCCCGCGCCAGGCGAGCACCACCAGGCCGGACAGCGCGACCGCGTATCCCGCTCCCACCACGAACGGGCTGCTCGACGCGAACAGGCCCCGGTCGGCGAGCCACGACGGGGTGACCGGCAGCAGGGTGAGGTCGAGCATCGGCCGGCCGCCCGCGATCGCGACCGCCTTGACGGCGACGACAGCGGTGAGCGGGATCGCCGCGCGCACCCGTCCGCGCAGGGTCGCCAGCAGCGCCAGCGCCGACAGCAGCGTCCACGCCGGCAGCGAACCCACGTACGGCAGCAGCGCCGCCAGGTTCGCCGCGGCCACGGCCGTGACGCCCAGGTGGAGTCCGTCCGCCCACGCGCTGCCCGTCGCCTGGTGGACGATCCGGCTGCGGACGCCGCCCACGAGCAGGCCCCACGTCTCCCGGAGCTCCGGGTACGAGCGGCCGGGCCCGGCGGACTCCAGCAGGACGTCGAGCAGCTCGTCCCCGTGCGCCGCGCGGTACTTCCTGGGATAGGCGAGCAGCAGCCTGCGGTAACGCCGCTCCAACGCCGTCATGCGCCGGACGGCCGCAGGACGAGGGAGGCGGCCGCCTGCATCCGCCTGGCCTCGGCCTCCACCAGCGCCTGGCCCTCGTCGGTGATCCTGAAGTAGCGCCGGTTGCGGCCGTTGACCGTCTCCTCGCGGTCCACGGTGATGACACCGCGCTCGTTGAGCCGCTCCAGGATGCCGTAGAGGGTGCCGACCGAGGGCTGGACCCGGCCCCCCGACAGATCCTGGATCGACTTGCTGATGGCGTGTCCGTGCAGCGGGCCGCCGCGCAGCGCGGCGAGCACGAAGTACATCGGCTCGCTGACTTCCGAGGTTCCTCTGGGCATGAGGGGACGTTATTCCGTTGAACGTAGCGTCGGCAACGTCGCGAGCGGGTCAGCGGCCCAGCAGGATCGGCACGTACACCAGATTGACCAGCGTGTGGATCAGGATGATCGCCCAGATGTTGCGGTAGCGCGCCCACAGGTAGCCCTGCATGAGCCCGAACACGCCCTGGAAGGCCACGATGGTCGCCACGCCGAGCGCGGGCGCCGCGGGCGGGATGTGGCTGGTGTGCAGGGACGCGAACAGCAACGCCGACGCCATGACGGCCGGCCACCGGCCGTACAGCGCCTCCAGCCGGGTCTGCAGCCAGCCCCGGTAGAAGATCTCCTCCAGCACGCTCGCGGTGAGCAGCGTGACGAGCGAGGCCACGGCGAGGGTGACCGGGTCGGGCAGGTCCTGACTCAGGGGCACGGCGAGCGGGCTGACCTGCGCCAGCAGGAACCACGCGACGACCGCGGGGAGCGGGGCGAGCCAGGTGACCGGCGCGGGGATCGCCCTGGCCTTCGGGCCGTCCCCGCGGAACACCCGGAAGGCGACCAGCGGGACGACGAGCAGCAGCAGGACCTTGACCGGCGGATACAGCAGGTCCAGGCCGCCGCGCGCGATCGGGGCCACGCACGCGAAGAGCACGGCCGCGGCCACGAGCGCCCACGCCTCCTTGAGCAGCCGGTCCCTGCGCAGCTCGGCCAGCGGCGCCGGCGGCTCCCTTCTCGGCGGCACCAGGCGGGCCAGCGCCATCGCCGCGAGCGGCGGCAGCGCGGCGCCCCACAGGGAGAGCTGGGACGCGCCGGGGTCCGCGGAGGGGGTCACGCCGGTGTGGCCGGTCGCGATCAGCCCGGCGTACGCCGCGGCGAACGTCGCCAGGGCCAGGCCGGTGAACAGGCCGGTGGGTGTGAGGCGGGATGCGGGCGTGGTCACGGTGTCGATCGTCGCGGACGCGCTGCGCTGGTGTCCTCCTCTCACCGGCCGATCATGTCTACATATTTCGGGGTACGAGGAGACGGGCCTGCCGGGGCACCACGGCCCCCCACGGCTAACCTGGAGCGCGTGAGCCGTACACAGAAGTCCGAGGATCTGTTCAACCGCGCCCGCGCCCTCGTGCCCGGAGGCGTCAACTCGCCGGTCCGCGCGTTCGGCGCGGTCGGCGGGACCCCGCGATTCATGGCGTCCGGCGAGGGCCCCTACGTCACCGACGTCGACGGCAACCGCTACGTGGACCTCGTCTGCTCCTGGGGGCCGATGATCCTCGGCCACCGCCACCCGGCCGTCGTGGAGGCGGTGTCGGAGGCGGTCTCGCACGGCTTCGGGTACGGCACGGCCACCGAGGGCGAGGTCGAGCTGGCCGAGGAGATCGTCGGCCGGGTCGGCCCGGTCGAGCGCGTCCGCCTGGTGAGCTCCGGCACCGAGGCGACGATGAGCGCCGTGCGCCTGGCCCGCGGGTTCACCGGTCGCTCCAAGATCATCAAGTTCGCGGGCTGCTACCACGGGCACGTCGACGCGCTGCTCGCCTCGGCCGGCTCGGGCGTCGTGACGTTCGGGCTGCCGGACACGCCGGGCGTCACGGGGGCGTCGGCCGCCGACACCATCGTGCTGCCGTACAACGACATCGAGGCGGTGGAGGCGGCGTTCGCGGCGGCCGAGATCGCCTGCGTCATCACCGAGGCGTGCCCCGCCAACATGGGCGTCGTCCCGCCGCGCGACGGCTTCAACGCGCGGCTGCGCGAGCTGTGCACCGCCCACGGGGCGCTGCTCATCGTCGACGAGGTCCTCACCGGATTCCGCGTCTCACCCGCCGGCTGGTACGGCCTGGACCCGGTCGAGGCCGACCTGATGACGTTCGGGAAGGTCATGGGCGGCGGGCTGCCGGCGGCGGCCTTCGGCGGCCGGGCCGACGTCATGGCCCACCTCGCTCCCGAGGGGCCCGTCTACCAGGCGGGCACGCTGTCGGGCAACCCGCTGGCCGTCGCCGCCGGCCTGGCCACGCTGCGCCTCCTCGACGAGGCCGTCTACGCCAGGGTCGACGCCGCGGCCCTGGAGGTCGGCCGGGCGGCCTCGGAGGCGCTGGCCGCCGAGGGCGTGCCGCACCGGCTGCAGCGGGCCGGCAACCTGTTCTCGATCTTCTTCACCGACGCCGACGTGACGGACTTCGACCAGGCCCGCACCCAGGACGTCGCCGCCTACCGCGCCTTCTTCCACGCGATGCTGGACCAGGGGGTCTACCTGCCGCCGTCGGCGTACGAGGCGTGGTTCCTGTCGGCGTCGCACGACGAGGAGGCCGTGGGCCGGGTGGCCGAGGCCCTGCCCGTCGCCGCCAAGGCCGCCGCCGCGGCCCGGTAGCCCTCACCCGGTCCGGCTACCGAAAGGCCCGCAACCTGCGTCGCGACCCGCGGGTGGGGCTCTCCTCGGCGCCCGCCGACAGAGCGTCGCACGCCATCATCGGGGGCGGCCGGTCAGGAGACCTTGGAACTCGGTGCCGTCCAGGTGTTGCACGCCTGCGGCGAGGCGGCGCGGAAGCCCTTGTCGAGCCAGGCGGCCATGTTGCGGCCCTTGCCGTGGTCGGCGGCCTTGGTCCACTCGTCGCCGCTCTGCCGGGTCACGTACAGGAGGTCCTTCCAGTCGTCCTCCGTGCGGTCCAGGGACGCCCAGACGCTGCCGACGAACGCGCCGCCCAGGCACTCGGCCTGGAGCTCGTAGCGCCGGATCTGCTCGTTCAGCTCTTTCTTCCCCTTGTACGGGTAGCGGTCGAACGCCGCGTCCATACCGGTGATGTTCTGAATATGGTGGCCGTATTCATGCGCGGCCACCTGGAACAGGAACAGGTCCCAGGGATCGTCGAGGGTGTCGTCATCGAGGAGGACGACGAAGCGCCGCTCGGCGCCGCAGTATGTCGCCGCGGTGTACTTGCCCCAGGCGTGCCCGCAGTATCGCCGCGGCTTGGTGATGAATCCGATCCTGGCTTTCCTGAACGGCAGGCCGGCGCGCTCGAAATGAGCCCCCCAGGAGGCGTTGAGGCAGTTCAGCACCGTCGTGAGGTACCGCTTGGCGGAGGGCACGTCGTTGCGCTTGACGTCCCGCTCGCGGCATCGGCGCGGTTCGAGGTCGCCGGTGGCGTACAGCTTGTTCTTGGTGAGGTCCGGGTCCCTGATGGGGTAAACGGATGCCTGGGCCGTTCCGGACAGCAGAAGGGAGAAAAGCGTGCATGCCACAACAAGGGGGGTTAAACGCATGAAGGGCATCTTAGGCTCAGATGACCTTGATTGCCGACCATATTCGCGAAGGCCGCTGTCGGCGAATGAATGGCCGCCTAACCCGTAAAGGGCATTTGTTGCCGACCGCGCCGGCGTGGGGTCTCAGCGGGTGAAGCGGCGCAGGAGGAGGGCGACCCGCTGGGGATGCTGCTCGCAGGGCAGCCTGCCGCCCCGCGTGAGCGTCGCCAGCCCGTGCAGGCCGCTCCACAGCGTCTCCACCAGCAGGCCCGGGTCGTCGTCGCCCGCCACGGGCCGGACGGCTTCGAGCAGCTCGTCGAAGGTGGCGTGCAGGGCGGCCGGCGCCTCAAGCGTGGCGAACGGCAGGTCCACGGCCTGGCTGAACATGGCGTCGTACAGCGCGGGCCGCTGCTCGGCGAACGCGGAGTAGGCGGAGGCGACGGCGGCCAGGGCCCGCGTGGGCTCGCGGGCCGTGGCGCGGGCCGCGCGCAACGCCGCGGCCAGGTCGGCGAACCCCTCCACGGCGACCGCGGCCATGATGGCGTCCTTGCCCTTGAAGTGGCTGTAGAGCACCGGCTGGCTGTACTCGACGCGCTCGGCGAGGCGGCGGGTGGTCACCGCCGCCCATCCCTCGGTCTCGACGATCTCCCGGGCCGCTTCGATGATCAGCCGCTCGCGTTCCGCACGCTCGCGCTCTCGGCGCGTCCGAATCGACATACCTCGACTCTAGCGTCGCTAGCGTTCCTGTCTACGCTCTGATAGTGTCGATCTCGTTGCTAGCGCCGCTAGAAAACGTATCGAACGGAGATCGTCGTGCTCACCCCCATCGCCTACGGGCTCGCTGTCGTCCTCGACCTGCTCATCCTCTTCATCGGCATCCGCTTCCTCGCGCAACCCCAGGCCGCCGCCGCGGGTTACGGCGTCCCGGCCAAGGACGGCGACTCCGCCTACCTGACGATCAAGGGCATGCGTGACGTCACCTACGGCCTCGTGGGTCTGGCCCTGCTGTTCTTCGTGGGAGTGCGCGCCGAGGCGTGGTTCATGCTCGTGGTCGCGCTCCTGCCGCTGGTGGACACCGTCATCGTCCTGCGTCACGGCGGCACCAAGGCGGTGGCCTTCGGCATCCACTTCGCCACCGCCGTGGCCGTGCTCGTCAGCGCCGTCCTGCTCTTCCTCGTCTGAGTCGCAACCCCCCTACGAACGCAAGGAGTCCCCAGATGTCTCTCGTCGTCCCCAGCTTCAGCGAGTCCGTGATCGTCCGCTCCGCCGAGGCCGAGGTGATCGGCCGGGCCCCGACCACCATCCGCCTGCTGGCCGACAGCGGCTCCACCGGCGGCGCGCTGTCCACCCAGCGCGTCACGCTGGCCGACGGCGCCGACGGCGCCAAGCCGCACCACCACGCCGGATCGGCCGAGCTGTTCTACGTGCTGGACGGCACCGCCCAGCTCCTGTCCGGCGAGCAGGTCGTGACGGCCGAGCGCGGTGACCTGGTCGTCGTGCCGCCGAACGTCGCGCACGCCTTCGCCGCCGCGCCGGGCGAGGACGCGGACCTGCTCATCGTCATCACGCCGGGCGTCGAGCGGTTCGAGTACTTCCGCCACCTGGAGCGCATCGCGTACGGCAAGGTGCCGCCGGAGAGCCTGCTGGAGGTCCAGGAGCTCTACGACACGTACTTCAGGACCAGCGAGACCTGGGACCGTGCCCGTACGGCATGACCCCGCCGCGGGACCCCGGCCGGCTCGGCCGAGCGGGGGTCAGGGGCGTGGCGCCGGCGTCCGCGGCGCGGAGGGCGCCGGCGACAGGGAGGCGTGCCCCCGGGAACGGGGGCGGCTCCCCGCGTACAGGACGCCCGCCACGATCAGCGCCCCGGCGGCCAGCTTGGGCCACGACAGCGGCTCGCCCGTCAGCAGGGCCGCGGACGACAGGCCGAAGACGGGCACGAGCAGTGTGTACGGCGCGACGGTCGAGGCGTCGTAGCGGCGCAGCAGGTAGCCCCACACGCCGAATCCGCCCAGCGTGGACACGAAGGCGACGTACGCCAGAGAGAGCCAGCCCTCCGCCGGGACGGCGAGGCGCGGCGGGCCCTCCACGAGGAGGGACAGCGCGAGCAGCGGGGGCGCCGACAGGGCGCTCACCCACACCATGAACCGCAGCGAGTCGGGCGGCGCGGCCTTGCGCTGGATGACGTTGCCGAGGCCCCAGGCCGCCGCGGCCGCCACGCACAGGGCGAAGGCGCCGGCGGGCCCCGAGAGGCCGAAGTCGAAGGCGACCAGGGCGAGCCCGGCGAAGGCCACGGCCAGGCCGGTCGCGCGCCGCGCGGTGAGCCGCTCGCCCAGCAGCAGCACCGCGAAGATCACGGTGAAGACCACCTGGGCCTGCAGCACCAGGGAGGTCAACCCGGCGGGCATCCCGGCCCGCATGCCCATGAGCAGCAGGCCGAACTGCCCGACCCCGATCGCCGCTGCGACGCCGGCGACCCAGCGCCACGGCACCTGGGGCCGCCCCACGAGGAGCAGGGCGGGGAACCCGGCGAGGGCGAACCTGAGCCCGGCGTACAGCAGCGGCGGGAAGTGCCGCAGGCCCACCTGCATCACCACGAAGTTGACGCCCCATACGGCCGCGAGGCCGATGGCGAGCGCCAGGTGACGCGGGGTCACGCAGCGCGCGGCTTCCGGTAGCGGACGCGCTGCTCCTTGGCCTGCTCGGCCAGGGTCTGGAGGTAGGAGAACGAGGGGGCGGACTGCTTCTTCTGCTTAAGGATTCGCATGCATATATTTTCCAACGCTACAGAGTGAAGGACAAGCGAGACTTTCTACGCTAAACCCTTTAGGCTGGCTTACATGTTGGACCTGAACCGGCTCAAGGCTCTGCATGCCGTCCACGTCTACGGATCGGTGGGCGCGGCGGCCGACGCCCTCATGGTCACGCCCTCGGCGGTGTCCCAGCAGATCGCCAAGCTCGAACGCGAGACCGGCGCCCGCCTGGTGGAGCGCAACGGCCGGGGGGTGCGGCTCACCGACGCCGCGGGCCTGCTGGCCGAGCACGCCGAGCGCATCCTCGCCCTCGTGGAGACCGCCGAGGCCGACTTCGAGGCGCTGCGCGGCGCGGTCGTGGGCCGCCTGCAGATGGGAGCCTTCCCCACGGCGACCCGCGGGCTCATGCCCGGCGCGCTCACGGGGCTGCGCGCCCGCCACCCCGACCTCCAGGTCGTGCTCAACGAGCGCGATCCCGAGCGGGTGGTGCGCGAGGTGGCGCGGGGCGAGCTGGACCTCGGCGTCATCCAGGACTGGATGAACCGCCCGATGGCCATCCCCGACGGGCTGTCCAAGGCGACGCTGCTCGACGACATCGCCGACGTGGTGCTGCCCAGCGGCCACCCGCTCGCGGGCAGCAGGGAGATCGAGCTGGCCGCGCTGAGCGGAGAGCAGTGGATCAGCTCCTCGCCCGGCACGGTCTGCCACGACTGGCTCGTCTTCACACTGCGCAGCGCCGACCTGGAGCCGGACATCTCCTGCATGGCCGACGAGTACCCGACGCAGATGGCCCTCGTCGCGGCCGGCCTCGGGTGCGCGATCATCCCCAGGCTGGGCAGGGACCTCGTGCCCGAGGGGGCCACCGTCGTGCCGCTGCTGCCCCGGCAGTCGCGGCGGATCTACGCGATCTGGCGCACGGACGCGGCCCGCCGCCCCGCCATCAGGGCCGCGGTCGACGCCCTGACCCACGCCAGCCGCACCCACGAGAACGCCTGGGCCACCGTCTGAAACGCCGGGAACCACGCTGCCGGCGTCAAGGGCGGAGCGGATAGGCTGTGGCTCATCATGGCTGAAACCACCGTCGTCCACCTGATGCGTCACGGCGAGGTGCACAACCCCAACGGCATCCTCTACGGCCGGCTCCCCGGATACCACCTGTCCGACACCGGCCGGCTGATGGCCGAGACCGTCGCCAAGGCGGTGGCCTCACGTGACATCGTCGCCCTCTACTGCTCCCCGCTGGAGCGCGCCCAGGAGACCGTGGCACCCCTGGCGGCGACGCTCGGCCTGGAGGTCACGACCGACGAGCGGCTGATCGAGGCCGCCAACCTGCTCGAAGGCCGCATGGTCGGGCAGGGGCTGACGATCTTCCGCAACCCGCGCAACTACCGCTACTTCTGGAACCCCATGCGCCCGTCCTGGGGCGAGCCGTACCCCGTGATCATCAAGCGGATGCGCTCGATCGTGGAGGAGGCCAGGGACGCGGCGCGCGGCCATGAGGCGGTCCTGGTGAGCCACCAGCTCCCCATCTGGGCGATCCGGATGGCGGCCGAGGGGCGCCGCAGACTCTGGCACGACCCGCGGCGCAGGCAGTGCGCGCTGGCCAGCCTCACCACATTCACGTTCGAGGGCAACCGCCTGGTCAGCGTCGGCTACAGCGAGCCGGCCGGCTCGCTCGTCAAGGGGCCGACGATCCCGGGGGCCTGATCCTCCCGCGGCGCCCCAGCGTCCTGGGCGGCCGGTCCCGCCGGTAGAGTTGCAAGCTCTACCGCTTGTAGTGCAAGGAGATCTTCCCCGTGCGCGCGAAGTCCGTCTCCATCGGTTCCGCCGGCCCGCTCGCCCTCGTGGCCGTCCTGGCCGTAACGGCTACGGGCTGCGCCGGCAGCCAGAACGGGCAGCCCCAGGCGGGCGACACGCGCTTCGTCGCCGGCGACGGCACGATGCAGGTGTTCGCCGCGGCCGAGCGCAAGGCCGCGCCCGCGATCCAGGGGCAGACGCTCGACGGCGGCACCGCCTCCCTCGCCGCGCACAAGGGCAAGGTCGTGGTGCTCAACTTCTGGGCGTCCTGGTGCGGGCCCTGCCGGGCCGAGGCGCCGGTGCTCAAGGACGTCGCCGCCAAGACCAAGGGCTCGGGCGTCGAGTTCGTCGGCATCGACTTCAAGGACCGCCAGGCCGACGCGCTGGCCTTCGAGCGCACCGAGCAGACCGGCTACCCGAGCATCTTCGACCAGCCGGGCAAGGTGGCGCTGGCCTTCCAGGGCACGGTCCCGCCCGCCGCCATCCCGTCCACGCTGGTGATCGACGAGCAGGGCCGCATCGCCGCCCGCGCGCTCGGCGCCGTGCGCTACCAGGACCTGATGGACACCGTGACCAAGGTGCGCGATGAGTGACGTCGTCGCCTCCGGCTCGCTGCTGCTGGCCGTGCCGATCGCGGTCCTCGCGGGGGTCGTGTCGTTCCTGTCGCCGTGCGTGCTGCCGCTGGTGCCGGGCTACCTGTCGTACGTGACCGGCATGAGCGCCGACCCGAAGCGGGGGCGGCTCGTGCTGGGCACGGCGCTGTTCGTGGCCGGGTTCGCGGTGGTGTTCGTCGCCGGGGGGGCGCTGTTCGGCGGGCTCGGCTCGATGATGATGGTCAACGCGGACGTCATCACGCGGGTGCTCGGCGTCGTCACGATCCTGCTCGGGCTGGCCTTCCTGGGCGTGGTGCCCGGGCTCATGCGCGACGTGCGCATCCACCGGCTGCCGGCCGCGGGGCTGGCCGGCGCGCCGCTGCTCGGGGTGGTGTTCGGGCTGGGCTGGACGCCGTGCATCGGCCCGACGCTGGCCGTGGTGCTGGCGCTCGGGCTCAACGAGGGCAGCGCGTCCCGGGGCGCCCTGCTCGCCGTGGCGTACGCGCTGGGGCTGGGGCTGCCGTTCGTGGCCGCCGCCCTGGCCTACAGCAAGGCGCTGCGCACGTTCCGCGCCGTCCGCCGGCACAGCCGGCTGATCACCCGGATCGGCGGCGGCATGATGGTCGCCGTCGGGCTGCTGCTCGTGACCGGCCTGTGGGGAGAGATGATCGCAAGCATGCAGGGGCTCGTCGGCGGGTTCAGGCCGGTGATCTGATGGCGGTCAAGGAGCTGGAGAAGGAGCAGGCGCCGCGGCCCGCCGGTTTCGGCGCGCTGGGCTGGGCGCGCTGGGCCTGGCGCACGCTCACCTCCATGAAGACGGCCCTCATCCTGCTGTTCCTGTTCGCGCTGGCCTCGGTGCCCGGCTCGCTGGTGCCGCAGCGCGGCGTCGAGCCCGACAAGGTCGCGCGGCTCTTCCAGCAGAACCCGGCCCTCGCCGAGTGGTACGACCGCTTCCAGCTCTTCGACGTCTTCACCTCGGTCTGGTTCGCCGCGATCTACCTGCTGCTGTTCACCTCGCTGGTGGGCTGCATCATCCCGCGCACCGCCACCTACTTCCGTGAGGTGCGCCGCCGGCCGCCCGCCGCGCCGCGCAACCTGGCGCGGCTGCCGCACCACGCCGCCTTCGCCGGCGACCTGACGGTCGAGGAGGCGGCCCGGCGGCTGCGCGCCCGCCGCTTCCGGGTCGAGACCGGCGACGGATGGGTGGCCGCCGAGAAGGGCTACCTGCGGGAGACGGGCAACCTGCTCTTCCACATCTCGCTGCTCGGCCTGCTCGTCGCGGTCGGCATGGGCTCCCTGTACGGCTACCGGGGCAACGTGCTCGTCGTCGAGGGCGACGGCTTCGCCAACACCGTCGCCAACTACGACCGGTTCATCCCGGGCCGCGAGGTGTCGGCCGAGTCGCTGGAGCCGTTCTCGTTCGAGCTGAAAGATTTCAAGGCCACCTACCAGGTCCAGGGCGACAAGCGCGGCCAGGAGCTCGACTACTCGGCGTACCTGCGGGTCAACGACTCGCCGACGGCGCCGGCGCGCGACTACGAGCTGAAGGTCAACGAGCCGCTGGAGATCAACGGCACGCAGACGTACCTCATCGGGCACGGCTACGCGCCCGTGTTCAAGGTCACCGACGGCCAGGGGCAGGTCGCCTTCGACGGGCCGGTGCCGTGCCTCATCGAGCACAAGCCCACCCTCACCTCGGGCTGCGTGGTCAAGGCGCCCGACGCCCGGCCCGGGCAGCTCGGTTTCCTGCTGAGGTTCCTGCCGACGAGCGTGCCGCTGACCGACGGCACCTACGCCTCCGCCTTCCCCGGCGAGCTCCAGCCCGAGGTGCAGGTGCTCGGCGCGTTCACCGGCGACTTCGGCGTGCGCTCCGGCCGCCCCCAGTCGGTGTACCAGCTGGCGCCGCAGGACCTCATGAAGAAGCTCAAGCCGCTCGTCATGGGCACCTCCGTGCCGAAGCCGCTGCCCGTGGGCCAGTCGCTCGACCTGCCGAACGGCGCCGGCAAGCTGCAGTTCACCGGGGTCAAGGAATGGATCACCCTCCAGGTCGCCTACGACCCCGGCCGGGTGCCCGCGCTGCTGGCCGCCGCCCTCGCGACGGTGTCCATCGCGGCGTCGCTGACGATCCGCCGCCGCCGGGTGTGGGTGCGGATCGGCGGCAAGGACGGTGCCGGCGAGAAGGGCGCGGTCGAGGTGGGCGGCCTGACCCGCACCGAGGGCTCCGCCGCGGGCTTCGCCGAGGAGTTCGACGACATCGTGAAGGTTCTATCTGCTGGAGACAAGGATGTCCGCTGACCGACTGGCCGAGGTGAGCGACCTCTTCGTCGTCGCCGCGGTGCTGCTCTACCTGTTCTCCATGGTCGGCTTCGCGCTGGAGCTGGCCTTCGGGCGGGCCCGGGCCGACGCTCCGGCCGCCCGCGCCAAGGTGCCCGTCACCGTGGGCGGCGGCGACACCGGCGACGCGGACGCGGCCGTACCCGCCGGGGTGGAGCCGCCGAGCTGGGCGCCCAAGGCGGGCGTCGCCGCGCTCGGGCTGGGCTGGCTGGGCTGGGCGGCCAACCTCGCCGCCATCGTCACCCGCGGCCTGTCCGTGGACCGGTGGCCGTGGGGCAACATGTACGAGTTCGTGGTGGCGATCTGCTTCGCCGCGGTGACCACGTTCCTCGCCATCCAGTTCCGGCAGAACGCGCGCTTCCTCGGCGCGTTCGTGATGGTGACGGCGACGCTGGGGCTCGGCTTCGCGGTCAAGGTGCTCTACACGGCCGCGGGCCCGGTGGTGCCGGCGCTCAACTCGTACTGGGTGGCCATCCACGTCACGGCGGCGATCCTGGCGAGCGGCCTGTTCATCCTCGCGGGCGTCGCGGGCATCCTCTACCTGGTGCGCGGCGACGGCCTGTCACGGCTGCCGTCGCGGGCCGACCTGGAGCGGGTGGCGCACCGGGTGATCGTCCTGGCGTTCCCGGTGTGGACGTTCGCCGTCATCGCCGGCGCGCTGTGGGCCGACAAGGCGTGGGGCCGCTACTGGGGCTGGGACCCCAAGGAGGTCTGGGCGTTCATCACCTGGGTCGCCTACGCCGCCTACCTGCACGCGCGGGTCACGGCGGGCTGGCGCGGCCGGGCGGCGACGATCGTGCAGCTCATCGCGTTCGCCTGCCTGCTGTTCAACCTCATCGGCGTGAACATCTTCATCAGCGGGCTGCACAGCTACGCCGACGTGAGTTCGTGAGCCGGAGGGGCGAGCGGGAGGGGGGTGCCTTCGCTTCGCGGGGGCGCCGACCGGCCCGTCAGCCGGCCGGCCGATGAATCAGCCGGCCGATCACTGAGCCGGTCGATCGCTGAGCCGGTCGATCGCTGAGCCGGTCAGCTGTCAGCCGGTCAGCCGTCAGGCGGTCAGTCGTCGCCGCGCATGCGGCGGTCGAGCTCGCGCAGGAACTCGGGGTCGTCGTCGGGGCCCTTGGGGATGGGGGCGGGGGCCGCGTCGGGCCGCCGCCGGGGTGCCCGCTCCGCCGTACGCGCGCTCTGGGGGCGGCCGAGCAGCATCCAGAACAGCCCGCCCGCGAAGGGCACCAGCACGACGATCAGCAGCCAGAGGGTCTTGGGGACGTTCCTGACCTCCTCCTCGGGGGTGGTGATGAGGTCGAACAGCGAGTAGAGCCAGAAGGCCAGCAGCGCCAGGCCGATTACGACACCTGCCATGCCCGAACTGTAAGCCATCTGCGACGTGATCGTGTCAGCCACATGCACCATTTCGGGTGACTCGCGATGATCCGCGTCGTACCGTGGAACAGATTCAGCGGAGCCCCTCGCCGGGCGGCGCCCCACGGCCGTCCGGCGGCTCGCGCGGGCGCCACGGCGTGGAGAGGTGCGCGTGGAGAGGTGCGATGGCCTTTTCTAACGACAAGGGCCGCCATCGGCGGGGTCGTTGGTGGCGGCGTGGCTCGTACCTCTTCTCCCGGCGCAGCGAGGCGCCCCCGGACGCCGACCGCTCCTTCTGGGCCTACGGCGCCCCGTCCCTCCGCCGCCCGGAACGCCCGGTACAGGAGCCGCCACGCGAGTCCTCCCGCGGGCCCGACAGCCGCTCCTTACGTGACCGGCTGGAGCGGGACCGGCTGGAGCGTGACAGGGCGGCTCGCGAGGCGCACCGGGCGCCGCCGGGGCAGGGCGAGACGTCCCGCCTGTGGGAGCGGCGGCGCAGGTGGGAGGCGCCCGAGCGGTTGCCCGCCGCCGTGGTGGAGCGCCCCCAGTACACCTGGTACGACTTCGAGCTCGACGACCTGCCGCCCAGGGCCCAGCCGAATCGGCCTGACGCCCCGTCCCTGGGCGACGGGCTGCGCCACTGCGGCAGGCTGGAGGCGGTCCTGCACCGCCAGTGGGACGCCCGGCTCGGCCCGCCGACGCCGGAGGTGATCCGGGCCGTGGAGAGCCTCGCCAGGCTCCCGGAACGGCTCAAGGACCTGCTGGCCGACGGTCTGGAGGGCATCTACGTCGGCCACGGCGGCGTCCCGGACCTCGACGACATGGGCTACCTGCGCGGCGCCCCACTGCCCTCGGGCCGCGCCACCTGGGACATCTGCGCCGGCGCGTACGGCGACCGGAAGATCGTGGTGGGCGACCGGCCGTCGCCGACGCCGGACGTGATGATGCACGAGGTGGGTCACGCCATCGACGACATCGACTCGACGTACGGTGACTGGGTGTCCGACTCGGCGGAGTTCGTGGCCCTGTACGAGCAGGCCACGCCGTTGCTGGCCTCGGCCTTCCACCGGCAGGGAGGCGGTCTTGGCCGCAAGGAGTTCTTCGCCGACGCCTTCGCCGCGATCGCCTCGCGGCAGCGCCCGGCGCTCGTCGACATGCTGAACGGCGACACGCGGATGGCGCTCGACGTCATGCTGTTCTTCAACCGGCGCTACGGAATCTAGGTGATCAGCCATGTACGTCATCCGGCTCGCTGACGGGACCCTGCGCGTGCCGCGGACCCTGACCAGCGAAGACGGGCGCCTCATCGCGAACGCGTACGTGGACCTCGAACCCGGCGACCCCGACTACGACCGGTGGCTGCCGGAGTCGCTGACCGAGGACGAGCTGGCCGAGCGGCGCGGCAGGTGGCAGGCGGGCAACGACGAGCTGGAGCGGGAGTTCCTGGCGTACCGGGCGGAGCAACTGGGGGCCGAGAACGCGGGCAGGGCCCGGGCGGAGCAGCTGGGGGCCGAGAACGCGGGCCGGGCGGAGCAGGTCGGGGCGGAGAACGCGGGACGGGCCAGGATGGAGCAGGAGGAGACCTAGCCGCGCGGCCGGTGGCCGGGGAGGACCGTCCTGGACAGGCGCCAGCCACGGTCAGCGGTTGGCGCCCGGCGTGCCGTACCTATCCAGAACGGCATCCCGCCGCGGTGATCCTGGCGCGCAGGATCACCGAAGACGGAACGTCAGACGCGCGGGGACTCGCCTGCCGGCCGATCGGCCGTAAGGACGTCCTCGCCTCGCAGAAGGGCGTGCACTTCCGACTCGCGGAAGCGCCGGTGCCCTCCGGGGGTGCGGATACTGCTGATGCGGCCTGCCGCAGCCCAGCGCGTAACCGTCTTTGGGTCTACCCGGAAGAGGGCGGCAACCTCTCCTGGGGTCAGCAGACGCTCGCTGCTACTCTCCACCAATCTCTCCCCCTCGCATCCCGCTTCCTGCCAGCGGGCGGACAGGTAACAAGTGTGTCGAGCGAAGCCTGATTTATCCGTGGTTTTCGACAAAGATCACGGGTTGTTATCAGCTGACTGCCCGATTGTTATATGATAGAGCCTCTTTGGGGCTCTCGTGGGTGTTTCTTTACGAAACTCCCTGACTGGGAACAGTAGCAGCGCTCGCGCCGGATGCGAAGAGCGACCGCACTAGCCGGCGAGTAACCTCGACGTGTGCGTCCCGTTCTCGTTTACACCCTGTTGAGGATTGTTCTCTTCCTCGTGACCGCCGGCCTGCTCTTCCTGCTGGGCCTGCAAAACCTGTTCTGGCTGATCGTCGTCTCATTCTTGGTCAGCGGAGTCGTGAGCTATGTCGTGCTGTCCAAGCAGCGAGACTCCATGAGCACACGCCTCACCAACAAGATCAACCGGCCGAAGCCGCACGACGACTAGGGCAGGGGGAACATGCCAATCCGGGCATGGTACTCCCGTCCGAGTCTCGTCGTGTCGCTACCAACCAGTAGTCCGCCGGGGTGGGCCAGAAACGCCTTGACCCCGATGCCGCGCTCCCGCCCGGGATTCCAACTGAGCGCCTTACCTGTCATCGGATGAATGGCCGCGATCCCCTCACGGGGCACCGCGCCCGGTCCGGCCGAGTCGTGGCCGCCGGGATTGTTCATCCAGCGCTGGTGGCCGCCCACGTAGACGGCCGCCCCGGTGACCGACACCGCGTAGAGCGAGTCGCCGCCGGTGCTGTTGACCCAGGTGGGCCGCACCTCGGAGGCCGTCGCGTACGTCTCGAACCTGGCGGCCGAGTCGCACAGCCGGCCGCTGCGCGGTCCTCCCGTGGTGACGACCACGAAGTAGCGGCCGTCCGGTGAGACGTCGAGCCCGCGCACGTACGAGGGGAACGCGCGCATGCACGCGGGCGCGTACGCGGTGGTCCGCCAGGGTGCGACCCGGGCCGTGGCGCCGGCGACGTCGATCAGCCCGAGCTGGGGCCGTGAGCGCCCGCCCAGGGTGGTGAAGCTGCCGTCGACCACCAGTCGGTCGGCCGTCGCGGCCAGCGCGGTGACCTTCACCTTGGGCGTCAGCGGAGCCCCCGGTGTGATCGCGAAGCGCGGGTCGGCCGCCCCGGTGACGGCGTCCAGCCGGGCCAGCGCCGTGCGGGGGCCGGTGAAGTCGCCTCCGGCGTACACCTGGGAGCCGCGCCGGGCCAGCGTGGTGACCATGCCGCCCGTGACCCGCGGCGCGAAGCCCGGCACCGCCGAGCCGTCGGCCAGCCTGAGCCGCGCCAGCGGCCCCAGGGGGGCGCCGTCGACCTCGGGGAAGTCGCCGCCCACGTAGACCGTGCCGTCGTCGCCGGCGGCCAGGGCGTGGACGGGGCCGTCGACCTCCGGCGCGAAGCCGGGCAGGATCCGCCCGGTGGCCAGGTCGTAGGCGAACAGGTTGTCGCGCGCCACCGTGCCGGACCGGTCGGCGCCGGAGACCTCGGTGAACGAGCCCCCCACCACCACGGTGCCACCGACCAGCGCGATCGCGTTCACGATGCCGTCGAGGACGTGCGGCGTGGTGTCGACCGGGTCGGCCGACACCACCCGGGCGTGCGCGACGGGGGCGGTCGCGAGGAGCGCCGCGAGTGTGACTCGGGAAAACATTCGCCAAGTTCTAGCAGACTCTTCGTGGTCATACGCTTACTTTCCGTTGATTGTCGCCGTGGCCATAGGCTTGGTCCCATGACGCGTGCTCAGTTGGACAAGCAGCCGGACCAGGTCGCCGCGATGTTCGATCGCACCGCCCGGCGCTACGACCTCGTCAACGATGTGCTTACGCTGGGCCAGGTGCGCCTGTGGCGCAAGGCCGTCGCCCACGCCGTCGACGCCGGACCCGGCGAGCTGGTCCTCGACCTCGGCGCCGGCACGGGCACCTCGACCGACGCCTTCACCACGCTGGGAGCGCGCGCGATCGCCTGCGACTTCTCGCTGGGCATGCTCCACACCGGTGTGCGCAGGCGCGGGGGCAACGCGCTGAGCGGGCCGGGCGTGCCGTTCGTCGCGGGCGACGCGATGCGGCTGCCCTTCGCCGACGACTCCTTCGACGCGGTGACCATCTCGGTGGCGCTGCGCAACGTCCACGACACCGCCCAGGCGCTGCGCGAGATGCTGCGGGTCACCAGGCCGGGCGGGCGCCTGGTCGTGCTGGAGTTCTCCCGCGTGACGGTGCCGGCCTTCGATCTCGTCTACCGCCAGTACCTGATGCGGCTTCTTCCCGTGGTGGCCCGCGTCTTCGGCTCCAACGGCGCCTCCTACGACTACCTCGCCGAGTCGATCAGGGACTGGCCCGACCAGGCGACCCTGGCCCGCACGATGCAGGGGGCCGGCTGGGAGCGGGTGGCCTGGCGCAACCTGGACCTGGGGATCGTGGCCATCCACCGGGGGTTCAAACCGGCCTGAGCCGGGTCCACGATGCGGGACACGCCGGGACGGGGTTGAGCGAAATTCGCTTCCGGCGACGGTTTGGTCAAAGCGGCAGGCCCCGACTGCCACTATGTACCGGAAAAGCGTTAGACTGCGGGCCGACAAGTTTGTGAAGGGGTTCACAAAGGAACGAAGGCGCCAGACACCCCGAGGCCTTCGAGCGTGTAGGACAGGAACAGTCCAGTGACCGTGCCCACAGCCAGAAAGCCTGACGACGATGCCGACGTCATCGTCGTCGGCGCCGGTCCCGCCGGTTCCGCCACCGCTTTCCACCTCGCCCGGGCCGGGCTCGACGTGCTGCTTCTGGAGAAGACCACCTTCCCCCGGGAGAAGGTCTGCGGCGACGGGCTGACGCCCCGCGCGGTCAAGCAGCTGATGAACATGGGCATCGACATCGACGCCCCCGGCTGGGTGCGCAACAAGGGCCTGCGGGTCGTCGGCGGCGGCCTGCGCTTCGAGCTCGACTGGCCCCAGCTGGAGCGCTTCCCCGACTTCGGCCTCGTGCGCACCCGGCAGGACTTCGACCAGATCGTCGCCGCCAACGCCGTCAAGGCCGGGGCGCGGCTGATGGAGGGCGTCAACGTCAGCGGCCCGGTCCTCGACGACCGCAGCGGCCACGTGGTCGGGGTGACGACCAAGGACGGCGCCACCTACCGGTCCCGGATCGTGGTGGCCGCCGACGGCAACAGCACCCGGCTGGCCCTCGGCATGGGGCTGCACAAGCGCGAGGACCGCCCGATGGGCGTGGCCGTGCGCACCTACTTCACCAGCCCCCGCCACGACGACGACTACCTGGAGACCTGGCTGGAGCTCTGGGACGACGAGACGCTGCTGCCCGGCTACGGCTGGGTGTTCGGCGTCGGCGACGGCACCGCCAACGTCGGTCTCGGGCTGCTCAACACCAGCGCCCAGTTCAAGAACATCGACTACCGCGACCTGCTCAAGCGGTGGTGCAGGGCGATGCCCGCCGAGTGGGGCTTCACCGAGGAGAACATGACGGCCCCCATCCGCGGCGCCGCGCTCCCCATGGCCTTCAACCGGCAGCCCCACTACACGCGCGGTCTCGTCCTGGTCGGCGACTCCGGCGGCGCGATCAACCCGTTCAACGGCGAGGGCATCGCGTACGCCATGGAGACCGGCGAGATCGCGGCCGAGGTCATCGAGCGGGCCCTGCGCAGGGACACGACGCCCGCCCAGCGCGAGCGCACCCTGCGCGCCTATCCTGACGTGCTGAAGGACGCCTACGGCGGGTACTTCACCCTTGGCCGGTGGTTCGTCGAGGCCATCGGCAAGCCCGGCGTCATGAGCTTCGGCACCCGCCATGGTCTGCCGCACCCGAGGCTGATGCGCTTCGCGCTCAAACTCCTTGGTAATCTCACCGACCGGCGGGGCAATGCGTCAGACAAGATCATCAACGCACTCTCGAAGGTCGCGCCGCCAGCATGAATCCCGCACACACCCGGCACATCCATAGACCAGGCTGCGCGCCCGCGCGCGCGGCGACTCCAGAGGAGGCGTAGCGATGGACCTTTACGTGCCCATCCTGGTGCTCGCCGTTCTCGCGGGGGGCTTCGCGATCTTCTCGGTCGCCATCGCCCCCTTCACCGGACCCAAGCGCTGGAACCGCGCCAAGCTTGACGCCTACGAATGCGGCATCGAGCCGACGCCCCAGCCGGTCGGTGGCGGACGGTTCCCGCTCAAGTACATGGTGACCGCGATGCTCTTCATCGTGTTCGACATCGAGATCATCTTCCTCTACCCGTGGGCCGTGTCGTTCGCCCCGCTGCACGGCGACGACGGCCGTGTGCTCGCCTCGGGCCTCGGCATCTTCGCGCTGGTCGAGATGCTGCTGTTCATCGTCACCGTGCTCGCGGCCTACGCGTACGTGTGGCGCCGCAAGGGTCTGGACTGGGACTGAAAATGGGACTTGAAGAGAAACTCCCCAGCGGCTTCATCCTCAGCACGGTCGAGCAGGCCGCGGGATGGGCGCGCAAGAACTCCGTGTGGCCGGCCACCTTCGGTCTCGCCTGCTGTGCCATCGAGCTGATGGCCACCGGTGGCCCCCACTACGACCTGGCGCGCTTCGGCATGGAGCGCGCTTCGGCGTCTCCCCGCCAGGCCGACCTGATGATCGTCGCGGGTCGCGTGTCGCAGAAGATGGCCCCGGTGCTGCGGCAGATCTACGACCAGATGGCCGAGCCGAAGTGGGTCATCGCGATGGGCGTGTGCGCCTCCAGCGGCGGCATGTTCAACAACTACGCGATCGTGCAGGGCGTCGACCACGTCGTGCCGGTCGACATCTACCTGCCGGGCTGCCCGCCGCGGCCGGAGATGCTGATCGACGCGATCGTCAAGCTACACGACAAGATCCAGAACATGAAGTTCGGCGCACACCGGGCCAAGCAGATCGACGAGCTCGAACTGCGGGCCCTGCGCCAGCTTCCGCTGATCGACCAGGGGGCTGCCAAGTGACCTCCCCAGACAACCTCCCCGAGGTCCCCGGGGCCGAGGTCCCGGCGGCTCCGGAGGTGCCCGAGGCGCCGGTCGTCCGGCGCGGCATGTTCGGCACGTCCGACTCGGGTGACACCTCCGGCTACGGCGGCCTGGTGGTGCGGCGGGCGCCGCAGCTGTCCACGCCCCGCCCGTACGGGAGCTACTTCGACGAGATCGTCGACACCCTGGCCCTCGACGACGCGATCGAGCGCGTGGTCGTCGACCGGGGCGAGCTGACCCTGCACGTCAAGCGCGAGCGCCTCGTCGAGGTCTGCCAGAAGCTGCGCGACGACCCGGCCCTGCGCTTCGAGCTGTCGCTCGGCGTGTCCGGCGTCCACTACCCGCACCTGGCGGGCGAGGAGCTGCACGCCGTCCTGCACCTGTGCTCGATCACGCACAACCGGCGCGTCCGGGTCGAGGTGAGCTGCCCCGACTCCGACCCGCACATCCCCTCGACGGTCGGCGTCTACCCGGGCCACGACTGGCACGAGCGTGAGACGTACGACTTCTTCGGCATCGTCTTCGACGGCCACCCCGCGCTGACCCGGATCATGATGCCGGACGACTGGGACGGCCACCCGCAGCGCAAGGACTACCCGCTCGGCGGCATCCCGGTCGAGTACCGCGGCGCCACGGTGCCTTCGCCGGACCACAGGAGGGCATACTCGTGACCACTGGCTACGACGAGGCGACCGAGGGCAAGGTCTACTCGGTCTCCGGCGCCGACTGGGACGAGATCGTCACCGCCGGGGTGCGCGACTCCGACACCGAGCGCCTGGTCGTCAACATGGGCCCGCAGCACCCGTCCACGCACGGCGTGCTCCGCCTGGTCCTGACCCTCGACGGTGAGACGGTCACCGAGGCGCGCGGCGTCATCGGCTACCTCCACACCGGCATCGAGAAGAACATGGAATACCGGACGTGGACCCAGGGCACCACGTTCGTCACCCGCATGGACTACCTGTCGCCGATCTTCAACGAGACGGCGTACTGCCTGGGCGTGGAGAAGCTCCTCGGCATCGAGGACCGCATCCCGGACCGGGCCCAGGCCATCCGGGTCATGATGATGGAGCTCAACCGCATCTCCTCGCACCTGGTCGCGATGGGCACGTTCGGCATGGAGCTGGGCGCGACCACGCCGTTCCTCTTCGGCTACCGCGACCGCGAGATGATCATGGATCTCTTCGAGTACATCACCGGTCTGCGGATGAACCACGCCTACATCCGCCCCGGCGGCGTGAGCGTGGACCTGCCCGCGGGCGCGGTCGACAAGGTCGGCGAGTTCCTCAAGGAGATGCCCAAGCGGATCAAGGACATCCGCAAGCTCCTCGACGCCAACCCGGTCTACCTCAGCCGCACCCGCGACGTCGCCTACCTCGACCTGACCGGCTGCATGGCCCTCGGCATCACCGGGCCGATCCTGCGCGCCGCCGGCCTGCCGTGGGACCTGCGCAAGTCGCAGCCCTACTGCGGGTACGAGACCTACGAGTTCGAAGTGGCCACCGAGCGCGGCGCCGACGTGTACTCCCGCTACCTCGTGCGCATGCGCGAGATGGAGGAGTCGCTCAAGATCGTCGAGCAGGCCCTCGACCGCATCGCCGGCCCGCTCAAGGGCGACCCCGTGATGATCGAGGACAAGAAGATCGGCTGGCCCGCGCAGCTCGCGCTCGGCCCCGACGGCTTCGGCAACTCGCCCGATCACATCGCGCACATCATGGGCAGCTCCATGGAGGCCCTCATCCACCACTTCAAGCTGGTGACCGAGGGCTTCCGGGTGCCGGCCGGGCAGGCGTACGCCTCGATCGAGTCGCCGAAGGGCGAGCTCGGCGCCCACGTGATCAGCGACGGGGGCACCCGCCCCTACCGCGTGCACTTCCGCGAGCCGTCCTTCTGCAACCTGCAGGGCTTCCCCGCGATGGCGGAGGGCGGCCAGATCGCCGACGTCATCGCCGCGGTGGCTTCTATCGACCCCGTCATGGGAGGTGTGGACCGGTGACTTATTCACCGGAAGTCCGTGAGCGTCTCGAGCGGGACGCCAAGGAGATCATCGGCCGCTACCCCAAGGCGCGCTCCGCCCTGCTGCCGCTGCTCCACCTGGTGCAGTCGGAGGACGGCTACGTCTCCGACGCCGGCCAGGAGTTCTGCGCGGAGATGCTGGGCCTCAGCAAGGCTGAGGTCGTCGGCGTCTCCACCTTCTACACCATGTACAAGCGCAGGCCCGCCGGCGACTACCACGTCGGCGTGTGCATCAACTCGCTGTGCGCGGTCATGGGCGGCGACCAGATCTGGGAGGAGCTGAGCGAGCACGTCGGCGTCGGTCACGAGGAGACCACCTCCGACGGCAAGGTCTCGCTGGAGCGCCTGGAGTGCAACGCCGCCTGCGACTTCGCCCCGGTCATGATGGTCAACTGGGAGTTCTTCGACAACCAGACGCCCGACTCCGCCAAGCAGCTCGTGGACGACCTGCGTGACGGCAAGGACGTGCGGCCGACCCGGGGCCCGAAGAAGCTGTGCACCTTCAAGGAGGCCTCGCGCGTGCTCGCCGGCCTGCCCGACGACCTCGCGGGCGAGGGCCCGTCGGCCGCCGGCGCCTCGCTGGAGGGCCTGAAGGTCGCCAAGGCCAACGGATGGAAGGCCCCAGAGGCATGAGCGTCACCCTGACTCCCGTCCTGACCGCCAACTGGGACCGTCCCGACTCCTTCACCCTCGACGGCTACGGGCCGTACGAGGCGGCCAAGAAGG
Organism: Nonomuraea sp. NPDC050383; assembly: GCF_044459125.1. NCBI lineage: Bacteria > Bacillati > Actinomycetota > Actinomycetes > Streptosporangiales > Streptosporangiaceae > Nonomuraea > Nonomuraea sp. NPDC050383. Next base: position 35,512 of record NZ_JBITIP010000018.1, on the reverse strand, counting down.
CGCTCGGCATGGACCCCGACGCGGTCATCCAGGCCGTCAAGGACTCCGGCCTGCGCGGCCGCGGCGGCGCGGGCTTCCCGACCGGCATGAAGTGGGGCTTCATCCCGCAGGGCGACGGCAAGCCGCACTACCTCGTCGTCAACGCCGACGAGTCGGAGCCGGGCACCTGCAAGGACATCCCGCTCATGATGGCCAACCCCCACTCGCTGGTCGAGGGCGTCATCATCACCGCCTACGCCATCCGCGCCAACCACGCCTTCATCTACGTGCGCGGCGAGGTGCTGCACGTCATCCGCCGGCTGCACGCGGCCGTGCGCGAGGCGTACGAGAAGGGCTACCTGGGCACCGACATCTTCGGCTCCGGCTACGACCTGGAGCTCGTCGTGCACAGCGGTGCCGGGGCGTACATCTGCGGCGAGGAGACGGCGCTGCTCGACTCGCTCGAAGGCTTCCGGGGCCAACCTCGACTCAAGCCTCCGTTCCCGGCCGTGGCGGGCCTGTACGCCTCGCCTACTGTCGTGAACAACGTGGAGTCCGTGGCGAGTGTTCCCTCGATCATCGCCAACGGGGCCGACTGGTTCGCCGGGATGGGCACCGAGAAGTCCAAGGGCTTCGGCATCTTCTCGCTGAGCGGCCACGTCACCCGGCCCGGCCAGTACGAGGCGCCGCTGGGCATCACCCTGCGGGAGCTGCTCGACATGGCGGGCGGCATCCGCGAGGGGCACCAGATCAAGTTCTGGACCCCCGGCGGCTCGTCCACGCCGATCTTCACCGACGAGCACCTGGACGTGCCGCTCGACTTCGAGGCGGTCGGCGCCAAGGGCTCCATGCTCGGCACCCGCGCGCTGCAGATCTTCGACGAGACCACCTGCGTGGTCCGCACCGTGCTGCGCTGGACCGAGTTCTACGCCCACGAGTCGTGCGGCAAGTGCACGCCGTGCCGCGAGGGCACCTACTGGCTCAAGCAGGTGCTCAAGCGGCTCGAAGCCGGACAGGGCACCGAGGACGACCTGGTCACCATCACCGACATCGCCGACAACATCCTGGGCCGCTCCTTCTGCGCCCTCGGCGACGGCGCGACCAGCCCGATCCACTCCTCGGTGAAGTACTTCCGCGACGAGTACCTCAAGCACTTCGAGGTCGGCGGCTGCCCGTTCGACGCGAAGAAGTCCACTCTCTGGGGTGACCAGTGACAACAACCGCCGTAGAGACCACCCTGGTGACCCTGTCGATCGACGGGTTCCAGGTCAGCGTCCCCAAGGGCACCCTGATCATCAGGGCGGCCGAGCTGCTGGGCATCCAGATCCCGCGCTTCTGCGACCACCCGCTGCTCGACCCCGCGGCCAACTGCCGCCAGTGCCTCGTGGACATCCCCGACGCGGGCAACGGCCGCGGCTTTCCCAAGCCGCAGCCGTCGTGCGCGATCGAGGTCGCCGAGGGCATGGTGGTGCAGACCCAGCTCACCTCGCCGGTCGCCGAGAAGGCGCAGCGCGCGGCGATGGAGTTCCTGCTGCTCAACCACCCGCTGGACTGCCCGGTCTGCGACAAGGGCGGCGAGTGCCCCCTGCAGAACCAGGCCATGTCCAACGGCCAGGGCGAGTCCCGCTTCCACGAGCACAAGCGGACCTTCCCCAAGCCGCTGCCGCTGTCCACGCAGGTGCTGCTCGACCGTGAGCGGTGCGTCCAGTGCGCCCGCTGCATCCGCTTCTCCGACCAGATCGCCGGCGACCCGTTCATCGAGTTCTTCGAGCGCGGCGCCAAGGAGCAGGTGGGCGTCGCCGACGGCGCGCCGTTCCAGTCCTACTTCTCCGGCAACACCGTGCAGATCTGCCCGGTCGGCGCGCTGACCGGCGCCGCCTACCGGTTCCGGGCGCGGCCGTTCGACCTGGTCTCCACGCCGAGCGCGTGCGAGCACTGCGCGTCCGGCTGCTCGCTGCGCACCGACCACCGGCGCGGCCGGGTCACCCGCCGCCTCGCCGGCAACGACCCGCAGGTCAACGAGGAGTGGAACTGCGACAAGGGCCGCTGGGCGTTCACCTACGCCACGCAGCCCGACCGCCTCAAGACCCCGCTGGTCCGCAACGAGGAGGGCGTGCTCGTGCCCGCCTCGTGGCCGGAGGCGCTGAGCGTCGCCGCCCAGGGCCTGGCCGCCGCCCGCGGCAGGGCCGGCGTCCTCGTCGGCGGGCGCGTCACGGTCGAGGAGGCGTACGGCTACTCCAAGTTCGCCCGCGTCGCCCTCGGCACCAACGACGTCGACTTCCGCGCCCGGCCGCACTCCGCCGAGGAGGCGGCGTTCCTGGCTCACGCGGTCGCCGGTCGGGGCATCGAGATCTCCTACGCCGACCTGGAGAGCGCGCCCGGCGTGCTGCTCGTCGGGTTCGAGCCCGAGGAGGAGTCGCCGATCGTCTTCCTGCGCCTGCGCAAGGCGTGGACGAAGCGCGGCCTCAAGGTCACCGCCATCGCGCCGTTCGCCACCCCGGGCCTGGCCAAGATGGGCGGCACGCTCATCCGCACCGCGCCGGGCGGCGAGGCCGACGCGATCGGCGACCTGGTCGGCAGCCTCCCCGAGGGCACGGTCGTGCTCGCCGGTGAGCGGCTCGCCACCGTCCCGGGCGCCCTGTCCGCCCTCCTCCGGCTCAGCGCCGCCTCCGGCGCCCGGCTGGCCTGGGTGCCGCGCCGGGCCGGTGAGCGCGGCGCGGTCGAGGCGGGCGCGCTGCCCAACCTGCTGCCGATCGGCCGGCCGGTCGAGGACGAGAGCGCCAGGGCGGAGATCGCCCGGGCGTGGAACGTCGCCTCGCTGCCCGCCGTCCCCGGCCGCGACACGGCCGGCATCCTGGCCGCCGCGGCGCAGGGCGACCTCGACGCGCTCGTCGTCGCCGGGGTCGACCCCTACGACCTGGCCGACCCGGCCGCCGCGCTGGACGCCCTGGAGCGCACGCCGTTCATCGTCAGCCTGGAGATCCGTGCCAGCGCGGTCACCGACCGGGCCGACGTCGTCCTGCCGGTCGCCGCCGTGCAGGAGAAGGGCGGCACGTTCGTCAACTGGGAGGGCCGCGGACGCTCGTTCGAGGCGCCGCTCAGGGTGCCCGGCCTGCAGAGCGAGCTGGTCGTCCTCGGCAACCTCGCCGACCGCATGGACGTGCACCTCGGCCTGCCGGACGCCAAGACCGTCCGGCGCGAGCTGAGCGCCATCGGCGCCTGGCGCGGCACCCGCGTCGCCGCCCCCGGAGTCTCCACCCGCTCGCAGGCCGCCCCGGCGGCCGGTCAGGCGGTGCTGGCGACCTGGCACCTGCTGCTGGACGAAGGCCGGCTGCAGGACGGCGAGCCCTACCTCGCGGGCACCGCCCGCGCCGCCGAGGCGCTGGTCTCGGAGAGCACGGCGGCGGAGATCGGCGTCGTGGACGGCGACAAGCTCGTCGTCGGCGGCCCCGGCCCGAACCCGGTCACGCTGCCGGTCCGCGTCGCGGACCTGCCCGACCGCGTGATCTGGGTGCCGGCGAACTCCGGCGGCTGCTCGGTCACCCGCGACCTGCGCGCGGTGGCCGGCGACATCGTCACCATCGGGAGCGCCTCATGAACCATGTTCTCGCGGCCGATCCGACCCTCGCCGACTTCGGCAAGGACCCGCTCTGGATCACCATCATCAAGGCCGTGCTGCTCTTCGTCTTCCTGATGCTGGGCGTCCTGTTCGGCGTCTGGTTCGAGCGCAAGCTCATCTCGCGGATGCAGAACCGCTACGGCCCCAACCGGGCCGGCAAGTTCGGTCTGCTGCAGTCCGTGGCCGACGGCCTGAAGATGGGCCTGAAGGAGGACCTCTTCCCGCGGACCGTGGACAAGGTGCTCTACCTGCTGGCCCCGGTCATCATGGTGGTCCCGGCGTTCCTGGCCTTCTCGATCGTGCCCATCGGGCCGGTGGTCAACCTGTTCGGCGTGCAGACGCCGCTGCAGCTCGTGGACCTGCCGGTGGCCGTGCTGTTCATGCTGGCCATGGGCGCCATCTCGGTCTACGGCGTGGTGCTCGCCGGCTGGTCGTCCCGCTCGCCGTACGCGCTGCTCGGCGGTCTGCGGTCGGCGGCGCAGGTGGTCTCGTACGAGATCGCGATGGGGCTGTCCTTCGTGGGCGTCTTCCTGTTCGCCGGGACGCTGTCCACCTCGGAGATCGTCAAGGCGCAGGAGCAGACCTGGTACGCGGTCCTGCTGATCCCGTCGTTCCTCGTGTACGTGGTCTGCATGTTCGGCGAGGCCGCCCGCATCCCGTTCGACCTGCCCGAGGGCGAGGGCGAGCTGGTCGGCGGCTTCCAGACCGAGTACTCCTCCTCCCTGAAGTTCGCCCTGATCATGATGGGCGAGTACCTTCACACGTTCACCGCCTCCGGCATCGCGGTGACGCTGTTCCTCGGCGGCTGGCGGGCGCCCTGGCCCATCTCCCTCTGGGAGGGGGCCAACCAGGGCTGGTGGCCGGTCCTGTGGTTCTTCATCAAGTTCGTGCTCACGTTCTGCTTCATCGTGTGGGTACGGGCCTCCCTGCCGCGCGTGCGCTACGACCAGCTCATGTCCCTGGGCTGGAAGGTGCTGATCCCGGTCAACCTGGCCTGGATCCTCATCGTCGCGGCGGTCCGCAACGTGGTGGTCAACAAGGACACCTCGATGCTGTCCATCGGGCTCGGCGTGGTCATCGTCATCGGGGCCATCGCCATCTGGCTCCGGTTCGACACCGTCAACCAGCGGCGCAGGGAAGCGAAGAAGGCCCAGGTCGAGGCCGAGTTCGAGGAGCTGACCAGCGACCCGGCGGCAGGTGGCTTCCCGGTGCCGCCGCTCGATCTGCCGCACTACCACGGGGTGCAGCACAAGGAGATTCCCAGTGGGACTAACTGATTGGCTGAACCCCGTCAAGGGCTTCGGGGTCACCTTCCACACGATGTTCAAGAAGCCCGTCACGGTCAACTACCCGGAGGTGAAGCGGCCGACGGCTCCGCGCTTCCACGGCCGCCACCAGCTCAACCGGTGGCCCGACGGCCTGGAGAAGTGCGTCGGCTGCGAGCTGTGCGCCTGGGCGTGTCCGGCCGACGCCATCTTCGTCGAAGGCGCGGACAACACCGAGGAGGAGCGCTTCTCCCCGGGCGAGCGTTACGGGCGCACCTACCAGATCAACTACCTGCGGTGCATCCTGTGCGGTCTCTGCATCGAGGCGTGCCCCACGCGGGCGCTCACGATGACCAACGAGTACGAGCTGGCCGACACCAGCCGCGAGAGCCTCATCTACACCAAGGAGATGCTCCTCGCGCCGCTCACCCAGGGCATGGAGCAGCCTCCGCACCCCATGCGGCTCGGCGAGACCGAAGAGGACTACTACCGGCTGGGACGGACCAATGGGTGAGACCGTCACATTCTGGGTGCTCGCCGTCGTATCCGTCGGCGCGGCGCTCGGCATGGTCTTCAACCGGAAGGCCGTCTACTCCGCGCTGATGCTCGGCACCGTGATGCTCTGCCTGGCCGTCCTGTACGCGGTGCAGGACGCGCCGTTCCTGGCGGCGGTGCAGATCATCGTCTACACCGGCGCAGTCATGATGCTGTTCCTGTTCGTGCTCATGCTGGTCGGCGTCGACTCGTCCGACTCGCTGGTCGAGACGATCAAGGGCCAGCGGTTCTGGGCGGCGATCGCGGCCATCGGGTTCGCCGTGCTGGTGATCCTGGCCTTCGGCAACGCGGTCTTCGCGCCGCAGGCGGGCCTGGAGGGCGCGGTCGGCACGGCCGGCTACATCCGGTCGCTGGCGCTGTTGCTGTTCACCAAGTACGTGTTCGCGTTCGAGATCACCTCGGCGCTGCTGATCACCGCCGCGCTCGGCGCGATGGTGCTGGCGCACCGCGAGCGGCTCACCGAGAAGGCCACGCAGAAGGACCTGTCCCGGGCCCGCTTCCGCGGCGACCGGCCGTCCCCGCTGCCCGGCCCCGGCACGTACGCGCGCAACAACGCCATCGACATGCCGGCGCTGCTGCCCGACGGGACCGTCGCGGGGGACTCGGTCAACCGCTACATCGCGCGCTACGACGTCGAGGAGGGCCACCTCCCCGACGACCCGCGCCTGGCCGAGGCCATCCAGCACAAGGCCGAGGAGGACTCCAAGTGACCACGCACTACCTGGTCCTCTCGGGCCTGCTGTTCGCCATCGGTGCGATGGGCGTGCTCATCCGGCGCAACGCGATCGTGGTGTTCATGTGCGTCGAGCTCATGCTCAACGCCTGCAACCTCGCGTTCGTCACCTTCGCCCGCCAGAACGGCAACCTCGAAGGCCAGATCATCGCGTTCTTCGTGATGGTGGTGGCCGCGGCCGAGGTCGTCGTCGGCCTGGCAATCATCGTGACGATCTTCCGAACCCGCAGGTCCGCGTCCGTAGACGACGCCAACCTGCTGAAGTACTAAGAGGTGACTGGTGGAATCTCCCGCTGAGATCGTCCAGCACACCACCGGCGGCGTGATCGGCGTCTCGTGGCTCATGATCGCCTTCCCGCTCCTGGGCGCGGCGATCCTGCTGATCCTCGGGCGCAAGACCGACCGGTGGGGCCATCTGCTGGGCGTGGCCATGTCCCTCGCCTCGTTCGTCGTGGCGGTGCTGGCGTTCTTCGACATGATCGGCCTGCCCGCCGAGCAACGGCGTCAGGCCGTGCACCTGTACGAGTTCATCCCCGGCATGGTCGACATGGGGCTGCTCGTCGACCCGCTGTCGATCAGCTTCGCGCTGCTGATCACGGGTGTCGGATCGCTGATCCACATCTACTCGATCGGCTACATGTCGCACGACCCCGACCGGCGCAGGTTCTTCGCGTACCTGAACCTGTTCGTCTCCGCGATGCTCCTGCTGGTGCTGGCCGACAACTACGTCGGCCTGTTCATCGGCTGGGAGGGCGTGGGCCTGGCCTCGTACCTGCTGATCGGCTTCTGGCAGTTCAAGCCGTCGGCCGCGGTCGCCGCCAAGAAGGCGTTCGTCGTCAACCGCGTCGGTGACTTCGGGCTGCTCGTCGGCATGTTCATCATCTGGACCGCGACCGGCACGTTCGCCTTCGGCGACCTGACCGAGAAGGTCGGGAGCATGTCGCAGGGCACGCTCACCGCGGTCGGCCTGCTGCTGCTCCTCGGCGCGTGCGGCAAGTCGGCGCAGCTCCCGCTGCAGTCCTGGCTGCTCGACGCGATGGAGGGCCCGACCCCGGTCTCGGCCCTCATCCACGCCGCCACCATGGTCACCGCCGGCGTCTACCTGGTCGTCCGCTCGGGCGCGTTCTTCTTCCCCGAGGGGTCGGCGCAGGCGCTGGCCGTCGCGATCGTCGGCGCGGCCACGCTGCTCGCCGGTGCGATCATCGGTTGCGCGAAGGACGACATCAAGAAGGGCCTGGCCGGCTCGACGATGTCGCAGATCGGCTACATGATGCTCGGCGCGGGCCTCGGCCCGGCGGGCTACGCCTTCGCCATCGGCCACCTGATCACGCACGGCTTCTTCAAGGCCGACATGTTCCTCGGCGCCGGCTCGGTCATGCACGGCATGAACGACGAGGTGGACATGCGGAAGTACGGCGGGCTGCGCAAGTACATGCCCGTCACCTTCGTCACGTTCATCATCGGCTACCTGGCGATCATCGGGTTCCCGCTGCTGTCCGGCTACTTCACCAAGGACGGCATCATCGAGACGGCCGTCCATCACCAGCCCGTTCTCGGCTGGCTGGCCGTCGCCGGTGCGGGCATCACGGGCTTCTACATGTCCCGGATGATCTTCATGACGTTCTTCGGTGAGAAGCGGTGGGCGGAGGACGCGCACCCGCACGAGTCGCCGGCCGTCATGACGTGGCCGCTGATCATCCTGTCGATCGGCTCGATCTTCCTCGGTGGCTACCTCATCCTGAGCAACAGGCTGATGCTGTGGCTCGCGCCCGCGGTCGGGCGTCCCGAAGAGCTGCCCACGTTCCACTTCGCCAGTGTTCCCGGCCTCGCCACGCTGGCGCTGGTGGCGGTCGGCGCCGCGTTCGCCTGGGTGCGGTACGGCCGGGCCGAGGTGCCCGCCGTCCAGCCGCGCGGCTCGTTCCTCACCACGTTCGCCCGGCGCGACCTGTACGGTGACGCGCTGAACGAGTCGCTGTTCATGCGGCCCGGTCAGTGGCTCACCCGGATCGCGGTGTTCTTCGACAACCGCGGCATCGACGGAGTCGTCAACGGGCTGGCCGCGGGCATCGGCGGGACCTCGGGCCGCCTGCGGCGGATCCAGACGGGCTTCGCCAGAACCTACGCGTTGTCCATCCTGATCGGTGCCGCCCTGCTGACCGGCGCCCTGCTCCTCGTTGGGAACATCTGATGTCGTCACTCTGGCTCCCCATACTCCTGGCGGTGCCCGTGCTGGGGGCCGTCGTGGTGGCCCTGCTGCCCAAGGGCGCCGACCAGGTCGCCAAGCAGGTCACGCTGGCGGTCTCGCTGGTCGTGCTGGTGCTGACGCTGGTCATGGCGTTCCAGTTCCCGTCGGCCAAGGGCGAGCGGTTCAAGTTCGCCGCGGTCTACGACTGGATCCCGAGCTTCGGCGTCCACTTCGGGGTCGGCGTCGACGGTATCGCGCTGGTGCTCATCGTGCTGTCCGCGGTGCTGGTGCCGATCGTGGTGCTGGCCTCGTGGCACGACGCCGACGGTGTCCGCTCCGCCGACGGCACGCTGATCACGCCGAAGCGGTCGGTCAAGACGTACTTCTCGCTGCTGCTCGTCCTCGAGGCGATGATGATCGGCGTCTTCGCGGCGACCGACATCTTCCTGTTCTACGTGTTCTTCGAGGCCATGCTCATCCCGATGTACTTCATGATCGGGTCGTACGGCGGGGCGCAGCGGTCGTACGCGGCCGTCAAGTTCCTGCTCTACTCGCTGTTCGGCGGCCTGCTCATGCTGGTCGCGGTCATCGGGCTGTACGTGGTCGCGGGCAAGAGCACGTTCATGTTCCCCGAGCTCGTCGGCGCCATCCAGGACCCGGCGACGCAGAAGTGGCTGTTCGCCGGCTTCTTCATCGCCTTCGCCATCAAGGCGCCGCTGTGGCCGGTCCACACCTGGCTGCCCGACGCCGCCGCCCAGGCCCCGGCCGGCGCGGCCGTGCTGCTCGTGGGCGTGCTGGACAAGGTGGGCACGTTCGGGATGCTCCGCTTCTGCCTGGAGCTGTTCCCCGACGCGGCCAAGGCGTTCACGATGCCGATCGTGGTGCTCGCGGTCATCAGCATCATCTACGGCGCGATCGTGGCGATCGGGCAGACCGACATGAAGCGGCTCATCGCCTACACGTCGATCTCGCACTTCGGCTTCATCGTGATGGGCGTGTTCGCCATGTCGCAGGTCGCCCAGTCGGGCGCCACGCTGTACATGGTCAACCACGGCTTCGCGACCGGCGCGCTGTTCCTGGCCGCCGGGTTCCTCATCGCCCGGCGCGGCTCGCCGCACATCGCCGACTACGGCGGGGTGCAGAAGGTGGCTCCGCTGCTCGCCGGCTTTTTCCTGATCGCCGGTCTGGCCGGGCTCTCGCTGCCGGGACTGTCGTCCTTCGTCAGCGAGTTCATGGTCATGACCGGTACGTACTCCAGCTCGGCCCACGGGTCCGGGGCGCTGACCGTCGCGGCCGTCGTGTCGGCGGTGGCGGTCATCCTGGCGGCCGTCTACATCCTGTGGATGGTGCAGCGGACGCTCAACGGGCCCACCGCCGAGCCGGTCAAGGCGTTCAAGGACCTGAACGTGCGCGAGATCGTCGTGCTCGCGCCGCTGGTCGCGCTGATCATCGGCTTCGGCTTCTTCCCCAAGCCGCTGCTCGACGTGATCAACCCGGCGGTGACCCAGACGCTGGTCAACGTCAAGGTGGACAACCCGGCTATCGCTGAGAAGGGGGCCGGTCAGTGAGTGACATCATGCAGGCGCCGACGATCGAGTACGGCACGCTGGCGCCGATGCTGCTGGTCTTCGGCGCGGCGGTGCTCGGCGTGCTCGTGGAGGCGTTCGCGCCCCGCTACCTGCGCAAGGTGATGCAGGTACCGCTCACGCTGATCTCCCTGGGCGGCGCGTTCGCCCTGGTGCTCGTACAGGTGATCATGCGTGGCACGCCCAGCGCGGCGGTGGCCATGGGCGCGGTCGCGGTCGACGGGCCTTCGCTGTTCATCTGGGGCATCATCCTCGTCCTGTCGTTCGTGTGCGTGCTGCTCGTCAACGACGAGGGTCACTTCGTCGCCTCGGCGGCGGCGGTGCCCGGCAGCTCCGACGAGGAGGAGGCCGAGGCCAGCGGCGGCGGCCACACCGAGGTCTACCCGCTGCTGCTGTTCGCGGTGGGCGGCATGATGCTGTTCCCCGCCGCCCACGACCTGCTGACCATGTTCGTCGGCCTCGAGGTCATGTCGCTGCCGCTGTACCTGCTGTGCGGCCTGGCCCGCCGGCGCCGCCTGCTGTCGCAGGAGGCGTCGATGAAGTACTTCCTGCTGGGCGCGTTCTCCTCGGCGTTCTTCCTGTACGGCACGGCCATGCTCTACGGCTACGCCGGCACCGTGTCGCTGCCGGGCATCAACAAGGCCCTGGCCGGCGGCTCGCTGCTCGACCCGCTGCTGCTGATCGGGTTCGCGATGCTGGGCGTCGGCCTGCTGTTCAAGATCGGCGCGGCGCCGTTCCAGGCGTGGAAGCCGGACGTCTACCAGGGCGCGCCGACCCCGATCACCGCCCTCATGGCCTCGGGCACGCTGGTCGCCGCCATGGGCGCCGTGCTGCGGGTGTTCTGGGTCGGCCTGGGCAACCTCGACTGGAACTGGCGTCCGGTCATGTGGGCCGTCGCGGCCCTCACCATGATCGTGGGTGCGGTGCTGGCGATCACGCAGACCGACATCAAGCGGATGCTGGCCTACTCCTCGATCGCGCACGCCGGGTTCCTGCTCATCGGCGTCATGGCCACGTTCGACAAGAGCCAGCAGAACTCCGGCTCGCTGTCGGCCATCCTGTTCTACCTGCTGGTCTACAGCTTCACGACGGTCGGCGCGTTCGCGGTCGTCACGATGATCCGGGACCCCGGAGGCGAGGCGGGTCACCTGTCGCGCTGGGCGGGCCTGGGCAAGCGGTCGCCGCTGCTGGCGGGCATCTTCGCCTTCTTCCTGCTCGCCTTCGCCGGCATCCCGCTGACGAGCGGCTTCTTCGGGAAGTACGCGGTGTTCGCGGCGGCCCTGGCCAGCGGCTCGGAGCGGGGCGACTCCATGGGCGGCTGGATGACCGGGCTGGTCGTGCTGGGCGTCGTCGCCTCGGCGGTGGCCGCGTTCTTCTACGTCCGCGTCATCGTGCTGATGTTCTTCAGCGAGCCGGCGGCCGACGGCCCGTCGATCGCCCAGCCGAGTATGGGCACCGTGGCCGTCATCGCCGTGGCGGTGCTCGTTACGGTAGGAGTGGGGATCTTCCCGCAGCCCATGCTGGACGTGGCCAACGAGGCCGCGGCCAACCTGTTCATCCGATAAGGGGATATGCCATGTCCGCGCCTCCCGTTGTTGACCTTCCCATTGAGGACGAGCGGCTGGCGCAGGACGTGGCCACCGGCCTGGCCGCCGTGGAGAAGCTCCTGCGCTCGTCGGTGGAGAGCGAGGACGCCTTCGTCACGGAGGCGTCCAAGCACCTCATCGAGGCGGGCGGCAAGCGCTTCCGCACGCTGATGCTGCTGCTGGCGGCCCAGTTCGGCGACCCGTCGGCGCCGGGTGTCGTGCCCGGCGCCGTGGTCATCGAGCTGACCCACCTCGGGTCGCTCTACCACGACGACGTCATGGACGAGGCCCCGGTCCGCCGGGGCTCCCCGTCGGCCAACGCCCGGTGGGACAACACCGTGGCCATCCTCACGGGCGACTACCTGTTCGCCCAGGCGTCCGACATCCTGGCCGACCTCGGACCGGAGCTGATCCGCATCCAGGCGCAGACGTTCTCGCGGCTGGTGCAGGGACAGATCCGCGAGACGATCGGGCCGCGCGGCGACGACGACCCCGTCACGCACTACATCAGCGTCCTGGCCGACAAGACCGGATCGCTCATCGCCGCCTCGGGCCGCTTCGGCGCGCTGCTGTCGGGCGCGCCCGCCGACGTGGAGGAGCGGCTCAGCCGGGCCTGCGAGGCGATCGGCGTGGCCTGGCAGCTCGGCGACGACCTGCTGGACGTGGCCTCCACCTCCACCGAGTCCGGCAAGACGCCCGGCACCGACCTGCGCGAGGGCGTCCACACGCTGCCCGTCCTGTACGCGCTCGCCTCCGGCACGCCGTCGCGGCTGATGGAGCTGCTGTCCGGCCCGGTGGCCGAGGCGGACGTGGAGGAGGCGCTGACGCTGCTGCGGGAGCATCCGGCGATGGTGCGGGCCCGGGACGAGCTGGTGGCCTGGGTGGACCGGGCCCGCGACGACATCTCCGCCCTGCCGGACATCCCGGCCAAGGCCGCGTTCATGGCGCTGTGCGACTACGTGGCGGAGCGCTCCGGCTGAGCCGTGACGGGCCGCGCCTCCCGGTTGCGGAGGTGGGTGGCGCGGGCCGTACGGATGCTGTCGTAGGTGAAGACGGCCAGGGCCAGCCACACGATCGAGAAGCCGATCCAGCGGCTGGCCGGCATCGTCTCCTTCGCCACCAGCACCCCGCACAGGAACTGCAGGACCGGCGCGATGTACTGGAGCAGGCCGAGCGTGCTCAGCGGCACCCGGATGGCGGCGGCCGTGAAGCACAGCAGCGGCACGGCGGTGATGATGCCGGCGCCCACGAGCAGCGCCGCGTGCCCGGTCCCGGTGTGGCCGAACGTCGCCTGCCCGGCCGTCTCCAGGTACACGAGGTAGCCGAAGGCCGGCAGGAGCAGGACCAGGGTCTCGATGGTCAGGCTCTCGGCCGCGCCCACGTTCGCCTGCTTCTTGATCAGCCCGTACACGCCGAACGAGACGGCGAGCGTGAGCGCGATCCAGGGCAGCCGGCCGTAGTCGATGGTCAGCACGAGGACGGCCAGCGCGCCGAACCCCACGGCCGCCCACTGCAGCGGCCGCAGCCGCTCACGCAGCAGCACCACCCCGAACAGCACGCTGACCAGGGGGTTGATGAAGTAGCCGAGGGCGCTCTCGACCACGTGGCCGGCGTTGACGGCGTAGATGTAGACGCCCCAGTTGACCGTGACGATCGCGGCGGCGAGGGCGAGGAGGCCGAGCTTGCGCGGCTGGCGGGCCATCGTCCTGATCCACGACCAGTGACGGCGCACCGCGAGCACCGCCACGACCGCGACCAGCGACCAGACCATGCGGTGGGCGAGGATCTCGACGGCTCCGGAGGGCCTGAGGAGAGGCCAGTAGAGGGGGAAGAGCCCCCACATCGTGTAGGCGGCGACTCCGAACAGCACACCGCGGCGAACGTCAGGCATGTCCCCCATAGTCGTGCCTTACCACGCTTAAACACAAATGTGTATCGCTATGCGGGACTATGTAGCGACCCTTAAGCGTTAGGCGTTCTGTATCGTAGGCAGAGTCTGCGGAGGTGCACCATGGGTTGGTTGTTCGGCGGCAACAAGACGAGCATGGTCCGGCCGGAGGACGCCCTGCCGGGGCGCCCGGAGGAGATGCCGGCCCCGGCCCGGCACGCGGTCCTCGACGCCCCGATCGCCCCGCCGTACCCGGAGGGCGCGCAGGTCGCCGACTTCGGCCTGGGCTGCTTCTGGGGCGCGGAGCGCACGTTCTGGCAGACGCCTGGCGTCATCACCACGGCCGTCGGCTACCAGGGCGGCTACACGCCCAACCCGACGTACGAGGAGGTCTGCAGCGGCCGCACGGGCCACACGGAGGCCGTCAGGGTCGTGTACGACCCGTCGAAGGTGTCGTACGAGGACCTCCTGAAGGTCTTCTGGGAGGCTCACGACCCGACCCAGGGCATGCGCCAGGGAAACGACGTCGGCACGCAGTACCGCTCGGCCATCTACTACCACTCGCCGGAGCAGCGTAAGGCGGCGGAGGGGTCGCGGGAGTCGTACCAGAAGGTGCTGTCGGAGGCGGGGTACGGGGACATCACGACCGAGCTGGCCGAGGCGGGCCCGTTCTTCCTCGCGGAGGAGTATCACCAGCAGTACCTCTTCAAGAACCCCGGAGGCTACTGCGGGATCGGCGGAACCGGGGTCTCTTGCCCGGTGGGTCTGACCTCCGGCGAGGCTTGAGCACATCGCTGAGATGTTGACAAGGTGTCCCGGGCTCCTGGGAAGCCCTGTCTATACACTGATGTCATGAGCGTGATGCGCGAGGAACTTCATCACCTGGTGGACCGGCTCCCCGACGAGAAGGTCGCGCCTCTGCTGCGCTTGGTCAAAGATCAGCTCGATGAGCCGCCGGCCGTCCGCGACCTGCCATTCATTGGCATGCTGGCGGCTGAGCCGGATTTTGCCGAACGCAGCGAAGAGATCTTGAAGTCGGAGGACAATCACCGCCTGTGATCGTCCTTGACACAGGCCCACTGGTTGCGGCGCTCAACCACGAAGACAAGCACCACGACGTATGCGCACGCTTGCTGAGGACGCACCCTGGTCCATTGCTGGTCCCGTCCTCTGTCGTCGTAGAAGTCTGCCAGTTGGTCGAAAGGCGACAGGGCGGTAAGGCGGAAGCGGCTTTCTTGCGGAGTTTCGGGGCGGGATTGACGCTTGTGGATCTCATCGCGTCAGATCTGGATCGCATGAGCGCCTTGGTCGAGATGTACGCGAGCCTTCCCCTGGGCGCAGTGGACGCGTCCGTGATCGCGGTTACCGAACGGCTCAAGATCTCAGAGGTGGCCACACTTGACCGCCGTCACTTCACGGTGGTCCGGCCGAACCACACCAGCGCGCTACTCCTTCTTCCGGAAGCGCTCTGACTTGCGACCTGAAGCGAAGCGCTACCACCAGCAGTACCTTTTCAAGAACCCGAACGGCTCCTGCGGGATCGGCGGGACGGGTGTGGCCTGCCCCGTCGGCCTGACCTCTGGCGAGGCCTGAGCAGTGCTCTTACGGACGCCCCGGGAGCACCTGGAGGACGTGCTCAGGCGGCCTGGGGCGTACGGGCTGGACGGCTCGTACCGGTTGTTCACGACGTACATTGCCGGTTTCCACGCGGGCAGCGGTCACACCTTCCTCGACGGCTTCAGGGAATGGTTGGTCGTGCGCGTGGACGGCGGTGACAACCTCGTCTGGGAGGCGCTGGTGTTCATGCTGGCGTTGCCCGGCGAGAGGTTGCGCTTTGTTCGCGATCGGATGGACGACGAGCGGAACGCGGTCGTTGTGAGGACTCTCTTCGACATGCTTGAAGGGTTCTTGGACGATCGTGACGGCCGGCCAGCCGGGCGGGACATGATTCGTGCTGACTACGAGCAGTGGCTCGGTCGGCAGAGCTGGAGCCGTCCTGGCCACCCCCCTTCCGGGCGCGGAGAGTAGTCACGGCGACAATCTTTTCTACAGGGTCAAGCCCGCCGCGTAGCGGCGGGAACCGCACTATCTTGAGGGTCGAGAACGTCCGGCGTCTGGACTCGTCGCTGTAGAGGTCCGTCGCGCCGCGCGCGTCGGCGAACACTCGGCCGTCCTGGTACGTGATCGCTTCGACGAAGCGCTCGTAGTCCCAGGACGCCGGGCGAGGCGGTCTTCGGCGAAGATCACAGCCCTTGTACTGCCGTGCCGTTGGGGAGTTCGCCGGCCCGCAGAGCCACCTGGCCTCCATGGTGCTCCCCAGTCCCTCGGCGTTCGGGAAAAATCCTGACTCCGTTGCAGGCGGAGAGATGGGATTTTCTGAACAACCAGCCGGAGGCGCTTGCGGCGTGGCGTCTCCGAAGCCCGGACGGCTACTGCGAGATCGGCGGCACCAAAGTCAAGTTGGGTGACCCGTCCGAGTGGTTCTGTGCGACCGGGCTGACGATTGCAGAGGAGTAGGCTCAACATCAGGATGGATTGCTACTTCGAGTAGTAAACTAGGCGTATGAGCATGCCTGAGCGGGACTTCGGGCCGGGGGATGGTCCGGCGGCCAAGGTAAGCGTCTCCCTGCGCTCGGGGAACATCCGGGCGGTCAGGGAGCGTGTTGGAGCGCGCGGATTCTCCGCGTACGTGGATGCGGCCGTGGAACGTCAGATTGAGCGTGATCTGCTGGAGGAGGCACTGCAGGCGAACGAGGCAGCCTCGGGTCCGATCCCGCAGGCGTTTCGCGATGAGGCGGCTGAGCTGTTCCGCAGTGTGAAGTCCGCACCCGAGCTCCTGGAGGAGGACGGGTGGCGCGCGCACGAAGCAAGCTGAGTGCGGGCACCGTCGTCCTGGACTGCGAGGGGCTCGTCAAGTGGTGTGAGGCCGACCGGCGGGTGACCGCGATCGTACGGGAGGCGCAGGACAACGACTTTCGGGTCGTCGTCAGTGCGATGACGCCGATCGAGGCTCAAGACGTGCGTGTGAAAACTGAACGCCTCAAGTGGTACCTGTCACGGCTGAGGGTCGAGCCGGTGACCGAGGAGATCTGTTCGCGCGCGATCGAGTTGCTGCGCGGCAGTCGGCTTCACGGCCATAAGTACGCCATCGACGCTGTCGTGGCCGCTACGGCGCTTCGTGCGATGAAACCGGTTCTCATCCTCACCTCCGACGAAGACGACATGAGCAAGCTCTGCGGGAAAACCGTCAAGATTGTCGGGCTTTGAAGGCGCTTCATTACGAGAGGGCATGCGCAACGTAGGCGGCACTCCTCCCCACCCTCGTACGCACCCGTCATCCGGTACTGCTGATCGCCATGCCGGTGCGTGATGGCCGACACTCTGGACTGTGGATGACGAGGCGGCAGAGGACGCGCGGCGCTGGCTGGCAGAAGTAGGCGTCACCCAGGTCCGGGAAGGCGTATGGGCGAGTGACGAACCATCGGTGGAAGAACTGCTCACGGCCAACGACGTGGCCCACACGTGGACAAGCGTGGCGCTGGAGGACCCTGACCTCGACGCGGCCGGCCGGCTACGACTCGCCCTCGGCCTCCTGGACCTTCTCGACGACTACTGGGTGACGTGCGAGATTCGCTTCGCCGTAGTCGCTGCGCAAGATCTGCGAGCTGAAACCCTGTGGGACGGTTACCGTCGGCGGTTGGAGGCTTCGGAGTCGCCCGAGCCGGTCACCTATTCGCTGTGGGTCGACTGGTTCGAGGACCGCGGCACGGTGGAAGTCGCCTTCGCCGAAGTGCTGGGCAACGACATCGAGCAGTTGCTGACCGAGGATCGGCTGCACGCGTTGACTCAAGATCCACTGTTTCGGCGTGCTCAACGAGTTCTGGAGATCTCCGGTCCCGTGCCCTGGCCGCTCAAACACCCCGTCTACCAGGCAGTCGTGGAAGTACCGGCCCTCCATCCCGCCCTGTTCCAGGGCCTGCTCAGCAGCTACCACGACTTCCATGGCGACCTTGAGCCCCATGCGGCCCGTGCTCTCTTGCAGCGACTGGATCTCCCGCCGGGCATCAAGGGGCTCGCCCAGTTGCGCGCGGTCCTTCAGGCAGGGCACCGCAACCACTACCGCGCCCCAGACGCCTGGCGGGCAGCCGACTGCGAGACCTCCTGATCCGTAGCCGGGGAGAGGAAGTCCGGGGACTTCTACCGGCGCCAGAAAGCCCTGGTGACCGTGCCGAGCACCAACCGCACACCCGGCAGCGTCTCACCCAACCGTCATCTCCCTGAGGTGATCGCCGGCTCTCGCCGCTCCTGCCGCGCCGGCACCAGCCGTTCGTGGAATCCGCCGTCCGGGGACCGCGTGATGATCCCCGTCTCCACTCCGTGCTCGGCCACGTCGTGATCTGTCTCCTGAAGCGCGAAGCAGATCCACCGGGTGACCACGAAGGCGATGACGGGGCCGATGACCACGGCGTACCTGAAGAGGATCGTCACAGCGTCGACGGTGAGGTCGAACTGGTGGGCGATCTGGTCGTTGGCCGCGGCTGCCCACAGCAGGCCGTAGAACGTGATGCCCGCGACGGCGACGGCCGTCTTCACCGGTGTCTCATGAGGCTGGTCGAGAACGTCGTGCGCCGGCGTCTCGCGAGCTGTACGGCTCCTGGTCCTGGGGCGGCCCAGCGTGTCGCGGCGGCCGCGTCGGGAGGCGAGGAAGCGCTCGGCCGTCGGGTAGGCCGCCAGGGCGGTGAAGAACAGGCCGGGTATCACCAGGGTGGGGACGAGGACCGCGAGGCTGAGTGTGTGGTCCCCGATGGTGAGTTCCCACCCGGGCATGATGCGGAGGGCGCCGTCGAGGAACCCCATGTACCAGTCCGGCACCGAGCCCGCCGAGATCTGTGTCGGCCTGGCAGGGCCGTACAGCCAGACAGGGGCGATCTGGAACCCGAACCCGAGAATGATCAGCATGCCCGTCGTCGCGACCGCCATCGTCGGGCGTGCGCTCCGCCGCGTGGGGAGCGAGGTGGCGAACCGGGAGTGGCCGTGCCGCCGCATCAGCCGTTCCCGGGCGATCAGCAGCGCGGCCATGACGATCGGGAGCAGCAGGTGCCCGGCGTACATGACCGGGATGACCCTGTCGCCGGGAAAGTCCGGGCCGAACAGCAGCGACAGCACCCAGGTCCCCACCACGGGGATGGACTGCACCACCGACACGATCAGCCACAGGCTCCCACCCGACAGCATGTCGTCAGGCAGAGCGTTGCCGGTCTCGCCCGCGGCCATGCCGAGCGCCAGCAGCATCACCCAGATCAGCCACTGCCCGGTGCGCGGACGGCGGAAGGCGCCGGTGAGGAACATGCGCAGCAGCTGCAACACGACGGCCGCCACGAAGACGAGCGCCGCCCAGTGGTGGACCTGGCGGATGAGCAGGCCGCCGCGCACCTCCAGGCTCACATGCATGGTGGAGTCGAAGGCCCTGCTGACGAAGAGTCCGCGCAGCGGGCCGTACGAACCGTCATAGGTCACCTGGGACATGCCGGGGTCGTAGAACACCATCAACACAGCCCCGGTCACCGCCAGAACGACGAACGACCAGACGGCGATCTCCGCGAACATGAAAGACCAGTGGGAGAACTGGAACGAGCGGCGTCTGGCCGGCAACGAACGCATGATGGCCCCCTAACCTTGCCTACTCATATGACGGAATCGGGCCGGCTTCTGTGACAGCGATGAGGCGCCGGTGACGGTGATTCACGTCACGAGGACCAGCAGCTGGCATCGGACATTCAGCCTTGGGTGCGACAAAAGGTCCGCTAACCTCTTCAGGTGATTTCCTACCGTGCGATCGTCCCAGCGGAGCTCGACCGGGTGACCGAGTGGGTCGTGACCGAGCCCGTCGGCTGGATCGCCGCCGACCGTTACCTCGCAGAACTGGCCGAGAACATGTACCGGCCGGAGTGGACGTGGATCGCCGAGGTCGGTGACCGGGTCGTCGGACGGGCGCTGTGGTGGGGGCCGAGGGACAGCGCGTACCCGGTCGCGCTCGACTGCCTCGACGTGGATCCCGCGGTGGGCGAGCGCACCGAGGTCGCCGCCGAACTGATCAGGGCCGCGCTGGCAGTGTTCCCGCGGCCGGTGCAGTACGCGATCAAGGCGGCCGGCGGCTGGCGTGACGATCCGGCCACCTCGGCGGCCGTGGAATGGCGGCGGGCGGCGGCACACGCGGCCGGCCTCACCGGGGAGGTGGAGCGGCTGCAGTTCGAGTGGGCCCCGGCCGACGGAGTGCCCCCGGCGGCCGGGGCGCTGCGGTTCGCCGAGGCGTCCGACGAGGAGTTCCTGGCGGTGTTCACGAGAATCGCCGAGGGCAGCCTGGACTTCCATACCCGGACGAGCGTGGCGGCCAAGGGCGTGGACGCGGCCGCGCGCGAGGAGATGGACTTCTATCTCGGAGCGCCGGGCAAGCGGGAGTGGTGGCGGATCGCCTGTACGCACGAGGGCGAGGTGGTGGGCATGGCGATCCCCTCGGCGACGCCGTACAGCGTGAACGTGGGGTATCTCGGGGTGGTCCCGGAGTTCCGGGGGCGCGGATACGTGGACGAGATTCTCGCCGAGATCACCCGCATGCACGCGGCCAACGGGGAGTCGCGCATCACCGCCACCACCGATGTGGGCAACGCGCCGATGGCGGCCGCGTTCCTGCGCGCCGGATACCGGAACACGGAGATCCGGATCAACCTCTCCAACGATTTCCAGTCCTGAGGACTTGGTGCCGGGAGCGGAGCGCCCTGCTGCGGTCTGGGCGGCAACCTCGGGAGGAGTCGTCGAGCCGATCCGTCGACAGTCAGCGCTTGACGGCGCGCAGGACGACGAACTTGGGGTCGCTCGCGGCGACCTCGCAGTTGCCGAACAGCCGGCGCAGCTTCACGTGATAGCCGAGGTGCCGGTTGGCGACCACCCAGAGTTCGCCGCCGCGCCGTAGTGCCGTGCGTGACCCGTTGAACATGCGCCAAGCCGTCGCGTCGGTCCTCGCGCGGTGCGTGTGGAACGGCGGGTTGGTCAGGACCAGATCCACCGTGCCCGCCGGCACACCGGACATGCCGTCGGCCGCCAGGAACGTCGCGCCGCCGTCCACATCCGCGTTCGCCCGGAACGTCGCCTCCGCCGAAGCCAGCGCCTGGTAGGACTCGTCGATGAACGTCACCTTGGCTCCGCTGCCGGCCAGTGACGCGGCGAGTCCGATCACCCCGTTGCCGCAGCCGAGGTCCACGACATGCTCATGGCCCCCGAGCGGTGGCAGGTTCTGCAGGAAGAACCGGGTGCCGATGTCGAGGCGGTCGGCGCAGAAGGTGCCCGCATGGTTGGTGACGGTGAGCCCTGAGACCGTTCCGATGTCGGTAGGCAGCGCGTAGCTGCGCGGCCACGGGCTGGCGCCACGGGGCAGCCGGGGGTCGGGTGAGCAGAAGATGAGGCGCGCCTTCTTCGCCGCCAGCGACGTCCTGGTCGGCCCGAGAATGCGTTCGAACAGCTGGAGCGTCGAGGTGTGGATCTCGGTGACCATTCCCGCGCCGACGACGACGGTGCCCGCGTGCACGTGCGGCGCGAGACGGTGCAGCTGATCCTCAAGGAGCGAGAGCCCCTTGGGCACCCGGATCAGCAGCACATCGATCCGGGGCGGCGGCTCGTCCATGGTCGTACAGAGCCGTACCGCGTCCGGGGGGACCTCGTTGCGAACCAGGTTCGCCCGGGTCGCCTGCTGAGTGAGGTAGGAGTCGGTGATCTGCACGGGACGATGATCGGCGAGTGCGGTGACCAACGCGCCCCAGCGGTCCCCGAGCACGACCACGGTGCCCGACAGGTCGGTGGGTCCGCCGTCGGTTCCCTCGAGATGCCGCAGCAGGTACTCGTCGGCGGCGTCCCACGCGCGTAGCTGATCACGGGGGTCCTCGGGGAAACGGGTGAGACGGAACTCGCCTCTCGACGTGCTCAAATGGTTCATCGTGCCTCAGGCTAGCGAGTCGCGCGTCCGCTACGCCAACGACGACGCTCCACTCGGGTCCGTACGACCGCCCGTTGATTTGTAAGCCTTCAGCCGGTTCTCACCAAGTACGGGTGTAGATCGACGAAGGGAGCAAGGCCGGTGCGTCTCATACGGGGAAAGCTCGCCACCGACCCCGTGGCGTTCGAAGCCTTCTACCGGCGGCACATCGACGCGGTCACGCGTTTCCTGTCGCGCCGGGTCGACGACCCGCACACGGTCGCCGACCTGGCGGCCGACGTGTTCCTCGCGGTGTTCGACTCGGCGCACACGTACCGCCCGGGCAAGGGCAGCGAGATCGCCTGGCTGTACGGCGTCGCGCGCAACACGCTGTCGGCCGAGCGGCGGCGGGCGCTGCGGGAGTCCCAGCTCACACATCGTGTGAGCGGGCGGCGTCCGCTGGACGGCGACGACGTGTCCCGGTTGGAAGAGCAGATAGACGCGGAACGGCCCGCCAGGGCGGCCTTCGAGGCCATGGCCGGATTACCCGACGGGGAGCGCGCTGTCCTGGAACTGGTGGTGCTGGAGCAGCTCACGCCGTCGGAGGCGGCGGTGGCGCTGGGAATCCGGCCGGGGACCGCCATGGTGCGGCTGCACCGCGCCCGCAAGGCACTTCGTGACCTGCCCTTCGTCATGGAAGGAATCCCACGATGAGATTCGAGGAGCAGTTGCTGATGGACCTCAAGACCGAGATGACCGCGCGGAACGAACGCAGCCGCCGCGTCGGCCGCCGCCTGCTTGCGGGGGCGGCGGTGGCCGGGCTGGCGGCTGTGGGGGCGGTGGCGTTGCCGCTGCTGACCGGGTCTGAGCCGGCGTACGCGGTGAGCAAGAACACCAACGGCACCATCACGGTGGAGCTCAAGGAATTCAGGGACGCCGACCAGCTGGAGCAGGATCTCAAGGATCTGGGCGTGACCGCCGACGTCACGTACCTCAAGCCCTACACGAAGTGCCAGAACGACCGGGGCGCGCTCGTCGGCGGCCGGTACGACACCCCGGAGGAGTGGCGCAAGTCCGCTCACTACAAGGTCGCCAGGCCGGGGCCGAAGGGTTTCGTCATCGATCCCCGCTATGTCGGGAAGGGTCAGACGGTGGCGCTGGAGTTCACCGAGAACCCGAAGGGGCCGGTCAAGTCGCAGCTCAAAGCATCGGTGATCCAGGGCGCTGTCAAGCCGTGCGTCCCGGTGCAGGACCCGACGCAGCTCGGCTGACCAGCGGCTGTGCGAGGCCGGCGTACCCGCGGGGGCAGCCGGGGTGGTCGTGGACCGTGAGGGTGTTTCATGGGTGGCCACGTGTGAAACACCCTCACGAAACGATCCATCAGGACGTACTTGAGGCCCTGCCTCCGGTGGTCACCGGCCGCACGGGGAACCGGGCGTGATCCGTCCGGATCATCCAGAATCGAACATCATGAAGAAGCAGAGAGCAGCGATGGTCGCGGGCCTTCTCGGGCTCGGGGCGATGTTGAGCGGGTGCGGCACCAGCGGTGCGCCGGCTGAGGACACCGTGTCGTACGACGTCACCGACACGGTGGCGGCGTTGCACGTCGAAGCCGATTCCGGGACCGTCGAAGTGGTCGGGTCGGATCGCCGGGGCATCCGAGTGACGGAGCGGCTGAGCT
The DNA here is from genome assembly GCF_044459125.1 of Nonomuraea sp. NPDC050383. NCBI lineage: Bacteria > Bacillati > Actinomycetota > Actinomycetes > Streptosporangiales > Streptosporangiaceae > Nonomuraea > Nonomuraea sp. NPDC050383. The sequence goes on along the minus strand of NZ_JBITIP010000018.1, from coordinate 12,469 downwards.
GGCTCAAGAACAAGCCGGAGACCGTCCACGAGGTTCGAGGTGACACGCTGAAGCTGACGTTCACCTGTCCCACCACGTGGGGGTGGGGCGCCTGGGGCGCGTCCTGCGACGTGGACTACCAGGTCGAGGTGCCTGCGGGACTCCGTGTCAAGGTGGGCTCCGACTCGGGGAACCTGACGCTGAGGAGTCTGTCGGGCGAGGTGGAGGCCAGCACCGACTCCGGGGCGATCGAGGCCGGCGAGCTGACGGGCAGGCGGGTCGTCACGACGACCGACTCGGGTGATGTGAACCTGGCCTTCGCCGGACGGCCCGACCAGGTCACGACCGCCACGGATTCGGGTACTACCGTGATCCATGTGCCATCGGGGCCGTACAACATCGTGGCCAGGACGGACTCCGGCCGCAAGAACATCAAGGCCGCGAGCGCCCCCTCGGCCCCGCGCACGATCGCGCTGTCCAGCGACTCCGGCGACCTGGAGGTCACGACACCCTGACGGGGCCGCGAACACCGGTGGGCGTCTCGCGATCCCGGCGCGTCCGGGGCGGAGCGATCCGCCGGCCTGCGCGTCCGATCAGCGGGCGTGTTGCTCCAGCCAGGCGACGATGTGCCGTACGTAGCTCTCGGTGTGCGCCAGCGGCCTGCCGGCGAGTTCGAGGACCGCCACCAGGTGGTCGACGCCGAAGGTCCTGTCCCAGACCCGGGCACGGTGGTAGGTCTGGCCGTCGACGGCCTGACGGAGGTTGTCCCAGCCGTGCCACGCCATGAAGGCGGCGTCGATCGCGGGATCGAACAGGTGGGCTCGATCCCAGTCCAGGACGCCGATCAGCTTGCCGTTCTCGCTCCAATGGACGTTGGACCCGACCAGATCGCCGTGGACGAGGGAGTCGGGGACGGGTTCGAGGGCCAGCGCCTCCTCCAGGCGTCTCCGGCCCTCGTCGCGCCACTTCGCCGGGAAAAGGGGGATGACCTCGTCGGCCAGGATCGATGCCCAGTTGTCGCTGCCGTGGTGCTCGCGTGGTGCGGGCAGGAGGGCGCGCAGCTCCGGGGTGACGGGCAACTCTCGCACGGCCCTCAGCAGCTCGCCGATCCTGCCCGGATCGCCCTCGCCCTCCCGCAGCCCGGCGCCGTCGATCCACGACACGGCGACAGCCGCTCGATCCCCGAACATCCTCACCGGCGTCAGCGGCTCGGGGACGGCGAACGGCAGCCCGGCGGCGGCGATCAAACGCAGCACCTGCGTACAACGCGGCAGGGCCTCGGCCCCCGCGGGGCGCCGGCTGACGCGCACGGCCGCGACACCGGGAAGCAGGACGACGTCGTGAATGCCACCCCTGGCCAGCCGCGCCGCGTCGAGGGGAGCTCCCGGGAGGAGCGCGTCAGCTATCTCCAGCAGCTCGTCGGGTACGTGTCCACGCATACATCGGCTACTTTCTGCGGTTCGGACTCGGTGCCGCATCCTGACACCCGCGGCCATCACTCGGCCGTCGTGCCGGCGATGCGAGTTCAGGACCGATCATAGAAACGCCACCAGCGACATTTTTCCTATCGTGGACATGATCTCTAGCGTTGCTATGATATTGCCATGTCCGCCATCACCGAACGCCGCGAACGTGAACGTGCCCAACGCCATCAGCTGATCATCACGGCCGCCCGCGAACTGGCCGAGGCCGAAGGGTGGGAGGCGGTGACAACGCGAAGGCTGGCCGAACGCGTCGAGTACAGCCAGCCCGTGCTCTACAGCCATTTCAACGGGAAGGACGCCATCCTGCGCGCCGTCGCCATCGAAGGCTTCGGTGAACTCGCGGCGCGCCTGCGCGATGTCCGGCTGGCCGCCCCCGAGCCGGCGCAGGCGCTGCACGCCGTCTGCCGCGCCTACCTGGAGTTCGCCACCGAGCAGCCCGCTCTCTACCAGGCCATGTTCGTGCTGCCGACCGATGTGAAGTTCGCGCACGCCGAGACGCCGCCCCCGCTGCGCGCCGCTTTCGACGAGTTCGTGAGCTGCTTCCGCTCGGACAACCCGCGACGCGAGCTGTTCGCCGAAGTCACCTGGAGCGCGTTGCACGGCATGGCCGCCCTGTCGGGCAGCGGCCGCATCCCCCCGAACTTTCAGACGGAGCGGCTCGACTTCCTCGTCACCCAGATCGCCGGCGCACCAGGTGGACCGGCCACGCTGTGAGGGGCGACGGGCCCGGACCGGCAGTTCGACTCAGGCCGCGGGTCTGCGGGCGGCGAAGCGCTCGATCATGCCGAGTTTGAACCGGTCATGCCGTTCCACGGTCAGCCCCATGGCGCGGACCAGGGGCAGCGGGCGGCGGCGGAAGTGCTCACCCTGCAACGGAACGCTCACCAGGTCGGCCGCCGCCTGCAGCACCCGGATCGGCCAGGAGGACGAGGCGACGTGGTCGGCCAGCAGCAGCAGGCCGCCCGGCCGCAGCACCCGGTGCATCTCGGCGAGCGCCCGCGACTCGTCGGGGATCGCGCACAGCGCAAACGTGCAGACGACCGTGTCGAAGCACGCGTCGGGGAACGGCAGCGCCTGCGCGTCGGCCTGCCGGAACTCCGCCGGCACGCCGAGCGACCCGGCGCGGCGTCTGGCCACCGCGAGCATCGCCTCGCTCCACTCCACGCCGGTCAGCCGGACACCGTCCGGGTAGTGCCCGAGGTTCAGGCCGGTGCCGATCGCGACCTCCAGCACCTCGCCGGAGGCCTGCCGGCAGAGCCACTCGCGGGTGTCGCCGAAGAAACGGCGCTCGGCGAACGCCATCTGCCGGTCGTAGGTCACGGCCTGGCGGTCCCAGTACGTCCGTAACCGGAGGTCCCGCTCATCGGTGTCGGCCATCGTGTCACCAGCCCTTCTCCCGGTGCCCCGAATCTACCCAGCGGGATCGGCACCTGCGCGGAGACAGCGCCGTTCGTGATCGCACGCTGATCCGCACTCTGATCCGCGCGCGAAGAGTTCACCGTACTTTTGGTGGTTCTTACCGTTGTTCGACCCGGCACGGCGGGGATTCTGACGGTGTCGGTCCCCTCGCATTCCCCGCAAGGAGGCTTCGTGCGCACCCCGCAACCCTCCCGGCGTTCCTGGCCGGCACGGATCGCCGTCATCCTCGTCGCCATCACCTCCCTGACCGGCGTGGCCGGCGTCGCCCCCGCCGACGCGTCGGTCCACGACTCCTGCACCGTCTCCCGGTGCGCCGACGCGCGCTCGGCCGACGCGACGTGGGCGGGCAAGGGCTATCCGACCAGCAGCGGCTGGTACTCCTGGCCGGACGGGAAGTACAACTACACCGGCGGGCGCTTCTACAACCGGGAGGGCCGGCTCCCGAGCGGGGCCACCTACTACGAGTACGACGTGTACTCCCGGGCACGGGGCGCCGCTCGTGACGCGTACCGGATCGTCGTCAACCGCAGCACCGGCGTGACCTGGTTCTCGCCGAACCACTACACCGACTTCTACCGGCTCCAGGGGCTCCGATGAGATCCGTCGCAGGTCCGCTGCCGCCCTGGCTGACGGTGTCCACGAGCCCGGCGCCCGCGGTCGTCGACGGACGCGCGTGCCGGACCCGCGCCGCCTTCTTCGAGGAGGCGGCGCGGGCTCTGCGTCTGCCCGGCTACTTCGGCCGTAACTGGGACGCCCTCACCGACTGCCTGCGCGACGCGGCCCGAGTCCTGATCGTGGAGCACGCCGAGGAGCTGCTCGGCGGCGAGCCGCCCGAACAGTTCGCCGTCCTGCTGGCCGTCCTGGGTGACGCCGCCGACGCCGGGCTGACCGTGACGCTGTGCACCGATCCCGACCGTGAAGCGCTGCTCCGGCAGCGGATCGCCGCCGCCCTGCCCTGAAGCGTCGCCTGAGGTTTGCCGGGTCTTTGCCCATGGCCACGACACGCCCTTCCGGCCGGCGGAACCCGTAGCCGTACGGCGGTTCCACGTGCGCGGCGCCAGACTTGAAGTGTTCGTTACCTTGTATCATTCGTGTTTATGGCGGTATGTTGGGCACCATGACCGCACCCAGGACACCGACCACCGCCGAGGAGCTGCGCGGTGCAGGCCTGCGGGTGACGGCCGCCCGAGTCGCGCTGCTCGACACCGTTCGGGACGGCGATCACCTCGACGTCGAGGCGATCGCCTCCGGGGTGCGCGATCGCGTGGGCCACATCTCCCTCCAAGCCGTGTACGAGGCCCTCAACGCGCTCACCGCGGCGGGACTCGTACGCCGCATCGAGCCGGCCGGCAGCCCTGCCCGGTTCGAGCGACGCGTCGGCGACAACCACCACCACGTGGTGTGCCGGTCGTGCGGCGCCGTCGGCGACGTCGACTGTGCGGTCGGCCACGCGCCCTGTCTGACCGCGTCCGACGACCACGGCTTCTCGATCGAGGAGGCCGAGGTCATCTACTGGGGCCTGTGCCCCCGCTGTTCCACTGCCAGCAGTTCCTGAGCACCCTGATCCGCGTAGCCCGGAAGGATTCCCATGTCCGAGAACCATGATGCAATCGTCACCGACCCGAAGACGGAGGGCGGAGGCGGCTGCCCGGTCCCGCACGGGCGCGCCCTGCACCCGACCCAGGGCGGCGGCAACCGCCAGTGGTGGCCTGAGCGGCTCAACCTGAAGATCCTCGCCAAGAACCCGGCCGTGGCCAACCCCCTCGGCGACGACTTCGACTACGCCGAGGCGTTCAAGAGCCTCGACCTCCCGGCCGTGAAGCGGGACATCGCCGAGGTGCTGACCACCTCGCAGGACTGGTGGCCGGCCGACTTCGGCCACTACGGCCCGTTCATGGTCCGGATGGCGTGGCACAGCGCGGGCACGTACCGGATCAGCGACGGCCGCGGCGGAGCCGGGGCCGGCCAGCAGCGCTTCGCGCCCCTCAACAGCTGGCCCGACAACGGCAACCTCGACAAGGCTCGCCGCCTGCTGTGGCCGGTCAAGAAGAAGTACGGCCGGAACCTCTCGTGGGCCGACCTGCTGATCCTCGCCGGCAACGTGGCGCTGGAGTCGATGGGCTTCAAGACGTTCGGCTACGCCGGCGGTCGCGCGGACGTGTGGGAGCCCGACGAGGACGTCTACTGGGGTCCCGAGACCACCTGGCTCGGCGACGAGCGCTACAGCGGTGACCGGGAGCTCGAGAACCCGCTCGGCGCGGTGCAGATGGGCCTCATCTACGTCAACCCGGAGGGCCCGAACGGCAACCCGGACCCGCTGGCCGCGGCCCGCGACATCCGTGAGACGTTCCGGCGGATGGCGATGAACGACGAGGAGACGGTCGCCCTGATCGCGGGCGGTCACACCTTCGGCAAGACCCACGGCGCCGGCCCGGCGGACCACGTCGGCGCCGACCCCGAGGCCGCCTCGATCGAGGAGCAGGGCCTGGGCTGGAGGAACACCTTCGGCACCGGCAAGGGCGGCGACACGATCACCAGCGGTCTCGAGGGTATCTGGACGAACACCCCGATCACCTGGGACAACAGCTTCTTCGAGATCCTCTTCGGCTACGAGTGGGAGCTGTTCAAGAGCCCCGCCGGCGCCAACCAGTGGAGGCCCAAGAACGGCGCCGGGGCCGGCACCGTTCCCGACGCCCACGACCCGTCGAAGACCCACGCCCCGACGATGCTGACGACCGACCTCTCGCTCCGCGTCGACCCGATCTACGAGCAGATCTCGCGGCGCTTCCTGGAGAACCCCGACGAGTTCGCGGACGCGTTCGCGCGGGCGTGGTTCAAGCTGACCCACCGCGACATGGGGCCGGTCGCGCGCTACCTCGGCCCGGAGGTCCCGGCCGAGACGCTGCTGTGGCAGGACCCGCTCCCCGCGGTGACGCACCAGCTCATCGACGCCCAGGACGTCGCCTACCTCAAGGGCCAGGTCCTCGCCTCGGGCCTGACGGTGTCCCAGCTGGTGTCCACCGCGTGGGCGTCGGCCTCGTCCTTCCGCGGCAGCGACAAGCGCGGCGGCGCCAACGGCGCCCGCATCCGCCTCCAGCCGCAGAGCGCGTGGGAGGTCAACGACCCCGACCGGCTGGCGACGGTGCTGCGCACCTTGGAAGGGATCAAGGACGCCTTCGACGCCGCGCAGACCGGCGGCAAGAAGGTCTCGCTCGCCGACCTGATCGTGCTGGCCGGTGCCGCGGGTGTCGAGCAGGCCGCCAAGGACGCCGGTTTCGACGTCCAGGTGCCGTTCACGCCGGGCCGCGTGGACGCCTCGCAGGACCAGACCGACGTGGAGTCGTTCGCCGCCCTGGAGCCGACCGCCGACGGGTTCCGCAACTACCTCGGCAAGGGCAACCGGCTGCCGGCCGAGTACCTGCTGCTCGACCGGGCGAACCTGCTGACCCTGAGCGCCCCCGAGATGACCGTCCTCCTCGGCGGCCTCCGCGTCCTGGGCGCGAACTACCAGCAGTCGTCGCTCGGCGTCCTCACCACGACCCCCGGCGCTCTGACGAACGACTTCTTCGTCAACCTGCTCGACCTGGGCACGACGTGGAAGGCGACCTCCGAGGACCAGAACACGTTCGAGGGTCGCGACACCGCCACGGGCGAGGTCAAGTGGACCGGCAGCCGCGCCGACCTGGTCTTCGGGTCGAACTCCGAGCTGCGCGCGCTCGTCGAGGTCTACGCGAGCGACGACGCGAAGGAGAAGTTCGTGAACGACTTCGTCGCGGCGTGGGACAAGGTCATGAACCTGGACCGGTTCGACCTGGTCTGACTCGTCTGATCAAGGTCCAGGCCGGCCCCGTACGGGACCGGCCTGGACCTTGTGCATGAGCGGGGTCAGCGGCCACTGCCCGCCACGAGACCGGAGTACGAGGCGACCACCTCGACCTGGTCCGGCTCGGCCTTCTTCGGAGGGATGCGGGCCGCCACCTGGAACAGGTCGGTGACCTCCATGTACGTGTAGTACTTGCCGCGCAGGAAGCCGCTGTCCTTCTGGAGGACGTAGTTGCGCTGCGGGCTCGGCCGTACGTCGTAGCGGATGGTGCGCTCGATCGTGGTGAAGGTCAGTGCCCCGCCGTCGGCGGTCCGCAGCGTGTACGACGGGTAGCGGGTGGCCGGGCGGGCCTTCGTGGTGATGCTCGCGTACGGGTTCATCCGCATGCGGGTCTTCGCGGCGCTCGTGGTGAGGTTGTCGGCGGCGAAGAGGCTCTTGTCGGCGGCAGTACCCTTGCCGGCCAGGTGGGCGGCGTACTTCTCCGCGAAATCGGCCGGTGACATCATCAGGCCGGTGCCGTCAGCGGGGCCGACCTCCTTGGCCAGGCCCGCGGCGTCGACGGAGATCTCGGGCAACTCCTTGGCGGTGGTGCCGTCGAAGGCGTCCGGGGCGTACACCTGCCGCCAGCCGTCCCCCTGCCGGGCGAAGAGCAGGTACGTCGGCTCCTTCGCGGTCGTCGGCTTGCGCTGCCAGTGCACCGTGGCCAGGAACCAGGGCTTCTGCCCGGCGGCCGGCGCCTGGAAGACGGGCTTCGTGTAGCCGAACGGCTTGTACGTGATGGTTTTGTGCAAGATGCGGCTGGAGGCGTAGCTCGCCTTGTCGATGGTGTAGCTGGAGCCGCCTTCGTACCCCGCCAGGAGCTTGGCGCTGCGGGCCTTGTTGGCGGCGTTGTTGCGCTTCACGTAGTCGGCGAGGACCGAGGCGGCCTCCTGGTCCGAGATGGCGCGAGCGGGCGTCGGGGCACTGCTCGCACTCGGTGTGCCCGGGGTGCCGGCCGGGGGATTCGCCTTTCCGCCCATGCCCGGGAGGGCGGAGCATGCTGTGAGCAGACACCCTGCCATGACGCCACTGATCGTCCAGCCGTACCTTCGCACTTTCCGTACCTCTAACCACTACGGGACCAAAGGGCCTCAAGGTAGCAGGAGTGATGCCGGGCGCCACAACAGCTCGGGCGGACGCGGCCGGATCAGCCTGAGGAGGACCGCCCGGCCCGGGTCAGGCGGCCGCCGGCGCGGGATCGCGGCGCGGGGTGAGCAGGTTGCGGAGCCGGCCGGCGGTGGCGGCGGCGGGCCAGAGGCGGGTCGCCAGGTTCCGGGCCGCGATTCCGGTACGGGTCGAAGGGACCATCAGGGAGGCGGCCATCGCGACGTTGTCCTGCTTGGGGTCCACCAGGGTGCGGTGCCGGGCCTCGTAGCGGGCGAAGGCTGAGCGGGGGTCGGCGGGGCTGGCGGCCAGCTCCTCGGCGAGCGTGTACGCGCCGGCCATGGCCAGGGTGGAGCCGTCGCCGAACAGCGACACCGACGAGGCGGCGTCCCCGAGCAGCGCGACGCGGCCCTTGCTCCAGCGGTCGAGCCGTACCTGGCTGACGGCGTCGAGCCACAGGTCGTCGGCGGCGCGCACGCCGTCCAGGAGTTCGGGCACGCGCCAGCCGTCGCCGGCGTAGGTCTCGGTCACGATCCGCTTGTGCTGCTCGATGTCGCGGTGGTCGAAGCCCTGCACCGCCGGGCTGCGGAAGATGAAGGCGGCCAGGGCGCGACCGCGCACAGGGTGGACGGAGGCCATCCGGCCGGGGGCGTTGTGCAGGACGACGTCTTTCCCATGATCGGCCGGGCCGTTCAGCTGCATCGTGGCGACGTACAGTCCCATGTGGCGGACGAAGTCCTCCTCGGGGCCGAAGGCGATCCGGCGGGTGGTCGAGTGCAGCCCGTCGGCGCCGATGACCAGATCGAACCGGCGCGGCGCGGCCTTCTCGAAGGTGACTTCCACCCCGCCGCCGTCCTGGCTCAGCGACGTGATGGTGTCGTCGAACAGGAACTCGGCGGAGTCCCGGCCGGCCTCGTACAGGATCCTGGCCAGGTCGGTGCGCGTCACCTCCACCTCCCGGCTGCCTGTCGCCCGTTGCAGGGCGCGCATGTTGACGCGGCCGACCTGACGGCCGGAGCCGTTGACGAAGCTCATCGCCGTCACGTCTGTGGCGGCCTCGCGCAGCCGCTCCATCACCCCCATCCGCTCGGCCACCTCCACGGCCGGGCCCCGGACGTCCACGGGGTTGCCGCTGGTGCGCAGGCCCGCCGCCCGTTCGACGACGGTGGTACGGAATCCACGCTCGGCCAGCCAGTAGGCCAGCGTGGGGCCGCCGACTCCGGCTCCGGAGATCAGCACTGAGGGGGTGGTCATGTCGCGCTCCTGTCGATCCGTCGATGTGCCATCAACTTATGACTAAAAATGAAAATCAGTCAAGAGGTTGACACGGATGTGACCAGAACTCTTATCTGGTCATATGATGGCGCCATGAGTGCCAGCGCCGAACGACTGCGGGACCCGCAGCAGCGGACCGAACGGGCCACCCGGATCCTCGACGCGGCCGCGGACCTGCTGGCCCGCCACGGCTACCGGCGGGTCACCATCGACGACGTCGCCGCCGAGGCCGGCATCGGCAAGGGCACGGTCTATCTGCACTGGAAGACCCGCGAGCAACTGTTCGGCGCGGTCTTCGGGCGTGAGGTGCTGTACGCGATGGACGAGCTCCGGCAGGCGCTGGGGCACGATCCGCAGGTGTGCCTGCTGCACCGCTTCGCGCGCACGTACTTCGTGGCCATCGCGAACCGGCCGCTGCTGCGCGGGTTCCTTCTCGGCGACCCCGACCTGCTCGGCAAGCTGGCGACCTCGCGTGACGCCGCCCGCGACGACCGGCACGCCGCCATGGCCCGCGGCTACTTCCAGCTGCTGTCGGAGCGCGGCCTGCTCCGCGCCGACATGGACGCCGACGAGGTGGGTTACGCCTACCAGGCGACGTTCGAGGGCTTCCTGCGGGCGGAGGCGAGTGGCCCGGCCGAGGGCCTGGAGCGGCGGGCGGACCTGCTGGCGCGTACCGTCCGGCAGGCGTTCGAAAGCGAGCCGGCCACCCCGGACGGCGCCCTGCGGGACCTCGCCGCCGCCGTCGTCGCCCTGCTCACCGGCCTCATCGACGCCGACCGCGCCGAGTCGGGCATCCCGCGGTCCTGATTACCGGGATGTCCGGGGGCGGCGGGCGCCGTTCCCGACGATCTCCTCACGGGGCAGTGCGGACAGCGTCTGCAGCGCGCGCAGGAAGGCGTCCCGGTCCTCGGCGGGCAGGCGCGCGAGGAGCCGGTCCTCCTGCTGCTGGATGCCCGCCTGGGCGGCGTCCCGTACGCGCCGGCCCTCGGCGGTGAGCGACAGCAGGTGTGTGCGCCGGTCGGCCGGGTCGGCCCGCCGCTCGATGAGCCCGCGCTCCTGCAGGCCGTCGAGCACGCCGATGATGCGGGTCTTGTCCGCCCCGATGGCCTGGGCGAGCGCGCTCTGACTCCGTACCGGCTGCCTGCCCAGCGCGAGCAGGACCACGTACGCCCACATGGACAGGCCGTGCGCCCGCAGGACCGGCAGCTCGGCCGCGACCAGGGCGCGGCTCAGGGGCGCCATCATCGCCGCGAGGTCGGGACGTCCGGCCGCCGTCTGCTCAGGGGCGCTGCTCTCCGCCATGCCCCAACGATATGCCGTCGTTTAACATATGCATGGACTTATAGTAGGCACATGCTTATGATTGCGCCATGACGACTTCCGATGTCACCGGTATCACCGCCCTGAACAGGCGCGCGGTCGAGATCAGCGTCGAGGTGGTGTCCCGGGTGACCGTGGCCGACCTCGACCGGCCCACGCCCTGCGCCGAGTGGACGCTGGGCGACCTGCTCGCCCACATGACGGCCCAGCACCGCGGCTTCGCGGCCGCGGCCCGAGGTCACGGTGCGGACCTCGCGGTGTGGGAGGTCCGCCCCCTCACCGCCGACGGCGACCCGGCGGCCGAGTACGCCGAGGCCGCGCGCGACGTCCTCGCCGCGTTCGCCGAGGAGGGAGTGCTGGAGCGGGAGTTCGCCCTTCCCGAGTTCGGCCCCGGCGCGGCGTTCCCCGGCGCGTCGGCCATCGGCTTTCATCTCATCGACTACGTCGTGCACGGTTGGGACGTGGCCCGGTCGCTGGGCCGGCCGTACGAGCTGGAGGCGGAGCTGGCCGAGCCGGCGCTGCGCGTCGCCCGCGCGGTCCCCGACGGGGCCAACCGGCTGGCGCCGGGGGCGGCGTTCCGGCCGGGCCTGCCGGTGAAGGACGACGCCGAACCCCTGGACCGGATCCTCGCCATCCTCGGCCGCTCACCGTCCTGGCCCGCCTGACCACCCTGCCGTCGATATGGCGAATTATCATGACATTCTGATATTGCGAATTCCTTTCGCGTATCGAGGCTTTAGTTTTTGTCATGAATTTGAGATGTCGTGGGCGGCGAATTGTCCGGCGTCGATGTGACGTCAGCGTTTAGTCTGCCTTCGTTGTCACGAGAACTTCAGGGCGGTCACATGGGCGAGCAGGCGGTCGAGGCATCGGTCATTTCCGGGCAGGCGGACGAAGCGGCCACCGCCTCGCTCGCGGCCACGAGCGAGGCGACCGCCAGGAAGCCGGCCGCTCCGCGTGCCGCCCCCAAGTGGGAGATGGACGCGCGGGACCGCGTCCGGGCGGCCGTCCGCCGCTACTCCAAGCCCCTGGCTGACCTCGTCGCCAGGGACGCCAACGAGGGCGACACCCGGCTGCTGGTGACGGACTTTCTCTGTGACGGGCTCGGCTACGACAAATATGAGGAACTCACGACCGAATATCAGGTCAAGGGCGAGTTCGCCGACTACGGGATCCGTATCGACAAGCAACTCGTCGCCTTCATCGAGGTCAAGCGCTGCAGCCAGAAGCTGAACGTGAGACACCTGCGTCAAGTGCAGATGTACGCCGTGAATGAAGGGGTCGAATGGATGATCCTCACCAACGGTCAGGTCTGGCAGGTGTACCACATGACCGGAGGGCTGCCGGTGGTGATCGATCTCGCCCTGGAGGTGGACCTGCTCAGTGAGGCCGGTCTCGCGGCGAAGACGGACGCGCTGTTCTACCTGAGCAAGGACGCCTTCAAGCGTCGCCTGATCGACGATCTGTGGAAGGCGCGGGCGGCGACCTCCGCCAAGTCGCTCGCTCAGGTCGTGCTGTCGGAGCCGGTGGTCGACGCGATCCGGAAAGAGGTCCGGCGGCAGACCAGCCACAATGCCGAGCCGAAGGATCTCGTCCGCATTCTCCGGGATGACGTGCTGCGGGCCGAAGCCCTCGGCTAGGGGCGGCCGGGGTGAGCACGAGGGAGTCCAGCAGCCGCTGCAGGCCCGGCCGGAGCGGGGCCTCGGCGTGGTCCCGGCACCTGCGGGCCGGATGGGCCGGCGCGTGCAGGTACGCCCGCTCGTCCCTGGTGAGCCGCAGCACATCGGCGTTGGCGTCCAGCACCTCGCCGGCGACGTTCCGGCTGTTTCCCTGCTCCAGCCAGGTGTAGTGCCTTCCCTGGCAGTCTTGGGCGCCGGTCCCGCGATGACGGACGGCGGGCCCGGACCTGCCGGCTCCTAGAGCCTGTTTTCTGGATCTCATGTGAGCCATAGCAACAGGCAGACGATGGTGACACTTGCCTGGTAGTGAACGGCGAGCTTGTCGTAGCGGGTGGCGATGCCTCTGA